>CBDAFL010000049.1:0-28654 GCA_965195225.1 uncultured Thermoguttaceae bacterium | reverse complement strand
GGCGCCGTTTCATCATGGTGAGCCTCTCCGCTGCAACCAAAGCTCAACAACGCCAGAGCCAGGAGCCAGCACACGTTTTTGGTCGCACCGGACAAACCGCTGCTTGCTTGAAAACGGTGGCACGCAGGGCGGATGGGAGTTGGTCGCATATTCATTTTCCTGAATGTCGATTTCGACAACTAAGGGACTTTAACCACCTCGCCGCCGTCGCGGGAGGCTAGGGCCTGGAGAATCTTGAGCTGGGTGTTTTCCGACAGGAAATGCACCGAGCCGTCACCCAATAGAAAATGGCAGCCGCCGGGATGATTGCTGCCGAAGCTTATATCGTTGACTCCGGTATACCCGTTGTTTACTGCCGTGGGCCAATCGTAAGCATGGATAGCGTATTTCAGATTATGGCAGCAGTACGATCCCCCCCAGCCACTGTTGGGACCGCGAGTCGTGGAGCGGGACCAGATATTCCAAAGTTGTCCGTTGTCCCAGGACATTTCGCCGATCAAAAACGTGCTGGAGGAGCCGTCGCAGAGGTCCGCCATGCGCAGTATCCTGTTCCCGTTTGTCCGTTTCGTGCAGGTGGAATTCCATAGGAGCATTGGCATCGCGCCGCCGGTGGCGTATCCTCCCCAGTTTTCCCGCGCGGGCGAAGAAGTGGCGAACTCGACCGGATATGTGCCGCCGTTCCACTGGTCCGGGCCGCTGGGGCCCAGCACCGGGTTGTAGTGCTGTTGGTAGATAAATGTCGCTGCCTCACCGGCGAGGTTGCCTTTCTGTGGCTGGCTAGGACAAAGGAGAACCGGTACGCGCATGGTCTCCGGAAGCAATAGGTCGGCGCCGGCGGCCTCCTGCTCGCGCGCCATCTCATTGAGAGCGGCTTGTTCCAGATAGGGCAGCACTATCACATGCACATTCACGCCGTTCGGATGGGGCATCTGGGCCAAACCGCTGGAATACCCGGCCGGCGGCAGATAGAGGTACAGGTTCTCGTAGTTGAGGATGGCCAGACCGATCTGCTTGAGGTTGTTGCTGCACTGCACTCTCCGGGCCGCCTCACGGGCCGCCTGCACTGCCGGCAGCAACAGCGCGATCAGGATGCCGATGATCGTGATGACGACCAAGAGTTCCACGAGCGTGAAGGCACGAGTGGATAGTGGATAGTGGATAGTGGATAGTGAATAAGAGGAAGTCTTGTTTAGCGGGCGGGCTTGCCCGCCGCGCGGCAATCTCGGATTTCGGTCGGTGGATGATGAATTTGAGTTCATGATTTTTCCTTTTCCTTTAAAATCACCGGGCCGAAGGCCCCGCGTTCTCCCAGCCCAGGGTATCGCCCTGGTTGTTCTTGCGTGGAACAACGAGGTGAATACATCCGGCAAGGTTTTCACAGCACGATGGCCACGGTGTTCGAGGGGATGCTTTCGCCGCCGACGTTGACGGCTTTTCGCCGACCCTGCTGGGGAGCCGAATCTTGCGGGCTCGACGCCGATAGCACCAATAGCCCGCCAAGACCAGCATTCCCGTGGTATTCAGGATCAGTGCCGAGGGTTCGGGAACGAAGACCAGCCCCATCGGGCAGGGATCTCCCGAAGAAAACACCTCCTCAACATAGCAGCCTGTGTAGGC
This sequence comes from uncultured Thermoguttaceae bacterium, assembly GCA_965195225.1. Classification (GTDB taxonomy): domain Bacteria; phylum Planctomycetota; class Planctomycetia; order Pirellulales; family Thermoguttaceae; genus JAHIKV01. The sequence goes on along the minus strand of CBDAFL010000049.1, from coordinate 27,037 downwards.
CGTGGCCGGCTCACCGAAGTGCTCGCCTCGATCAAGAACGCGGTAGACAAGAATGTTGTGCCATTCGCCATCCGAGAGCCGAATGACGTTGCTGATGCCATGATCTATGTACCAGGGATAGCCGCTCGACGGCGGGCCACCAAACTCTTCGTTCCCGTCTCGCACAACGATCGCCGATTCCAAGCCGTCGTGGTCGGAATTGATGGGCGCGATCTGTAGGAGTTCGCGATCGTTTTGATCTGAGATTGCGGGGGGGGACAGGCTGGTGACGAGGTACGGACTGCCGTCGACCGCTTGGTTTAGCGACACCGGAGCTATCGACCGCGCATCCGGCAGGTTGATCAATTGGTTCCACTCGCTGCCATCGGCCGATCCCCACAACGCGATCGACGAGTTGCGGTCGCGAGCACTGAGCAATAGCGATCCGTCAACGTCGCGAACCAGACTCGGTTCGCTCCACGATGCACCGAGGTCAGTGACCGGCGCAAACGAAGCGGGCTGCCAACCGTCCGTTCCGTGCTGAAATGTAACGATGCCGGAGACGTTGGTGTAGGTGGAGTTCGAGCAGACTGCGCCATACAGCAGGTCGTTACCGTTGGGGATGGCGGCCGACAGCCCTATATTGTTGATCTCCCAGCCGCTGTCGCCGACATTCAGGTGCTCGTAACGCACCGTTTGATCGACTGTAAAGTTACTGCCGTCATAATGAAACTGCGCCATTTCCATGCAGTATTCAACGGGTTTCGGAAAGAATCCGACCACGTTGATTCCGAAGCCGGTGCCGCCGTGTGGGTGCGCCGACCCGTCGGCAAACCTCGCGCCCAACGGCACGAACCCTCCGAACATGGGATACTTGGCTGTGTCCGGTTCGCTGGAACGCGAGACCGCCACGGCGCCACTGGCGCTAATGCCGTCCAGGCTGTTAAACTTGATCAGATCGGTGCCGACCTCGTTGTCAGTATATGTCTCGCCCCGGCGGATGTTGACGAGCAGGCCGCCGGTCGTCGCATCGAGTTGTATCGGCAGTCCGAGCCCATAATGCCAAACCTGTTCCGCAGGCACGTTGGGAGGTATTGTCAGGTCCACGTCGCCGTGCGTCACACTGACGATCCCCGGCTGCGCCGCCTCGACACCGATGGCCCAACCCGCCAGCACGGCAAACAGCAGCGCGCAGCGCAAGGCGCCTCTCGAACTCGTCGCGGGAAACCATTCCTTAATCATGTTGCGGTAACCTCGAAGCATGGTAGTTTTCCCTCTGACCAACTGGATGATTTTTCGTGGCAAATGCCACACGCGGGTAATCGTCGATAATTCGTGTGGCCGACACTCCTATAGCAGTCCGTTGAAAAAGGGTGCCACTGCCGGCTTGTCCAGCAGTGCATGGGGAAAACTCCCGGAAAAACACTGCTGGACAAGCCGGCAGTGGCACCCAAACTCCCGGAAACCGTCTTTTTCAACGGGCTGATAGGCCCGGCACACCCTTCCGCTAAAATACAACTCAAAAACCTCGCGCCTTTGCATGAGTTTTTGTGCTTCCGAAAATGACCGGCGCTCCGAGCGTCGTCATGAAATGCCTTCGTGACGACGCCGGATATCGCCAATCAAATCAGAAATCATACATCCTAAATCTTGTTGGGGTGGCAGTTGAACTGCCACCCCAACGAAGATTGTTATTTCCGCTTCCTCCATGCGTAGCAGAGCAGACCGATTAGGCCCGTGACCAGCAACGCCAGCGTCGACGGCTCGGGGACGACGCCCGCGCGCATCGACGCAAGCACAAAATCGGCCGAAATGCGGCTGGACGCATCACCTACTTCGATCAGGGCGGCTGGTGTCGTGGTCAAGGCGGCACGCCCCAGGTCCGACCAGTTGTTCGACGGGGTATCGGTCTCGAACAAGAAAGTGTCGATCGTGTGGTCCGCATTATGTCGCGCCTGGAGAGTGTACTGGGTTCCCCGAGTCAGCTCCTCGAAGATGGCCGTCTCGTCCCCGTCTTCCCGAGTGACACACCAATCGATGTCGAAGGTGTCGCCGGTATCTCCGTCGCCAAAGGCAAAATAAACGTCCACGTAATCGACCTCTGTAACATTACTTCTACCCCAGAGCAGGTTAATGGTGCGATCGTCGTCCCGCAAGTCTCCACCGGTCTGCAACTCAAACACGACTTCGTAGGCCCACGACGTAGCACCCACCATGCCGTCCAAGGCGCCTGGTTCGGTATAGGCTTGCGAATAATGGCTTTCACTGGCAGCCGAGTAGAGCTGCGCGGTGCCTCCGCCATCCCGCTGAATATAGACGGTAGTGAGGCTATTCCCGACGCGCCACTCCCACTTGGCGGAATCCAGACCATCGCCGGTGTTCCAGGCATAGGTTGGATTATCGCTAGCCCTCGAGGTGCCTGTTCCCGAGAAGTCGTCGTGGAAGACATCGGTGTAGCTCTGACCTTCGACGATAAAATTGGCCTGAGCGACCGCGCACGTCCCGAACAGAACGACGACAACCAACACAAATTGAATAGCGCGAAACATAGTAATCTCCCTTTTCGATAGGCGACTCAAACTAAAGAGCCGCTACCACGTTTTCCGCTGGCGGGCCGACAGCAACATGCTGCCAAAGTTTATCCCGCGTTGCGGTCCTCACTTCTCCTCCGTTCTGAACGTCGTAGGGTGCGTGAAACGCACCGCTCAAACTCGTGATTTTTCGTGGTGCGTTTCACGCACCCTACCGCTACGGCACTCCGATAGACGAGCTATCAGAGCCACCCGCGCGACCATCGCCAAGCGGCTTTATGGATCATTCATGGCGTCACCTCCCTTTCCCGTTGAAGCGGCGGCTGATCCGGCGTACCCGGTCCCTCGTGCAACCGCCTTACTTCCTCCAGGCTCAACGCCCGGTGAAAAATGATTGCTTCGTCGATCCGCCCATCCCAGAATGACACGGGCAACAGCCCCGTCGTATCTTCCGCCCTGTTGTCGCAGCCGAGCAACAGATACTTTCCCGGCGGATTGGCAATGACGCCCTCGCACGGCACGGAGGCTACCTCAACCCCATTGCGGTACAGATGAAGGACCGATCCGTCGGCCACCACGGCCACATGCTGCCACTGGCCGGTGGAAAACGGATTCGATTTGCTTCCTCGCGTTATACTGTACACGTTATCCTTGCCATTAAGTGGAGCGACCCGCGCCCGCAAGCAGCCATATCTTAGATTGAACTTGAGCCGGAACCAGTTGCGGCCGCCGCCTTCGCAGGCGATCAAAGGCCACGATTCCCTGCTGTCGGCAAGCACCCAGGCGGAGAAGGAATACTGATTCGAGTCGCTGTCGGGCGTTCTGGGCGCGATTACGTAGTCGCCGAAGAACTCGCCGCGCAACTCCAACCCGCCGCCGAACCGACCCGCGCACCAAAGCCGTTCGAGACCGCCGGCGCGGCCGACGCCGCTCAATTTTCCATGACGCCCGCCCGGCGCCGAATCGAATACCGTCAGCAACTCTTTTTCATCGTCTGGCCGCTCCATGCGGTAGTAAGCAACCGGACCGAGCGACATCACAAGTTCGGCGTAGGCATCGGCGCGGGCCTTTTGCTCATCTTTTCGCGGCGGCATAACGCGGGCGAACTTTTTCGATCCGTCGGCGTCGGCGACAACAATCGCCGCATTGCCGGATTGCACGACTCCGGTCTGGCCGGCCGATAGCACCAGTCCTCCGCCCGCTTCTTCGCCGCCGGAATCAATTGCCGCCAAACGCACCGAGCCGACAAACACTTGCGTCCTGGTCCGCCCCTGCTCGCTGACTTCCACGCCGAACTCGGTGCCCAGGTCGGTCACCACGGCGGTGGGAGTACGGACGGAGAAGAGGGGAGAGACAGGGAGACCGGGAGATGGGGAGACAAGGAGATGGGGAGACGCGGCATCGGCCTTCTTTCCCTTGTCTCCTTGTCCCTTTGTCTCCTTGTCTTCCCCCACCCGCGCGGTTAGCTTGCCTAATGAAAGGTAGCCGCCGGCGGTGGATTCCACTTCATACGTGCAGGGGCCTTCGAGAATGACCTTCGCGCCGGAGTCGTAGGTGATTTCCATTAGGCCGGAGTCGAGAATGTACTTGCGGCCCAAGGGGACGTGGGCGAAGCCCAGCGGGGGCAGATAACGGGGATCGTCGGACCATTTCACATCGACCATGCCGGTGATCCGGCCGACGAACACCATCTCCTGTCTGGTGTCCGACGGAACCGACTGCGACGGCGCCTCGGCGATATGTTGGTAATGGGTGATTTTGTACGCCCAAAACCCCAGTATCGCCACGCCCATAATCACCGTGGCAACCATGTAGGAGAACGCCCAACTGCCGACAAAGGGAGTAGTGGGTAGTGGATAGTGGGTAGTGGAGGAAAGATCGAGGACGATCGGCGGAACGAGCGGCTCGGGGCCTGGAATTTCAGCGTCGAGTCGAGGCGGCAGTTCAACTTCCGCACCAACGGAATCCACTGCCTCCTCCGTCCACTGGTCTCTGACCACTGCCCCCTGCCCCCCGCCGGCTGCCCATTGCAACATACCGTGCGTGGCGATTTGACGGACGTACTGACGGCGGGCCAACGGGTTGGCGGCGAGCAAGCGGCGCAACTCGACGATTTGCTCGTCGGTGAGCTGCCCGTCCAGCATCGCCGTCAGCAACGGCTGCAAACGATCGGCGTCGGCCCGATTGTCGGTCATCGGCGGTCCTCCGCTTCTTTCCGAGGCTGGGGAAAGGGAATAGTCTCCGTTTTCCGGAACGGCCCTTCGGGTGCTTCGCGCACACGGGGACTGCCCCCTTTTTCCAATTCCTGCTCGACGCAATCGGCCAACTCGGCGCGGATGCGATAAAGGGCCTGCGATATCCCGCCGGCAGATTTGTTCCGTGACTTGGCGAGCCTTTTGACTGATCCGCCCGGCGTGTATCTTCCCCACACAAGATCCTGGTCCAATTGCGGCAGTTTTTCGACGCAGCGGTGCAAGGCGGCCAGATCGGTGCCGAGCGATCCGGCCAGATCGACGGCCTCCACGGCGATGTCCTCCAACAGCGCGTCGTCGAAGACGAGCCGGTCCCTTTGGCGGCGCTTGCGATAGGCCAACACCTCAAAGTAGGCAATCCGGCTGATCCATGCCCAAAACAGCGTGCCTTCGACGTACTCGTCGGCTTTCCGCCAGATGACCATGTTGGCGTCTTGAAGCACGTCATGCACTGCGTTCGGATCGCCCAGGACGGCCAGAATATAGGCGTACAGCCGGCTCTGGTGGTCGGTCAGGCTGCGGACGAATTGCTCACTGCGCACATAGCCGCTCATAGCGATTTCCGCTGGAAAAGTCACCGGAGAGGAGACACGCTCGCTCCCTATATGATAACAGCACGAGATTGACGGTTATCACTGAAAATTTCGTGCGGGGGGACTGTAAGCCCACGAAATGTGGTTGGTGTAGCGCGATTGCGTTGGGGCCCGAAACGGGCATGAGCCTTGGCTTCCGTAGCCGGCGGAAGAGGGACACCGAGACTCTGGGCAAAAGTGCCCGGCTCACAGCGCGTTACCGGCCGTTGGGCTGTGTCTCTACTTGCGAACGAGAGACAAGGGGCTGAGAGAGACGGGCGGGCACAAGTTGTTGCGAAGAGTGGCCTTTCAACGCAAAAGGCCGAGGCGGCGGGCCTCGGCCTTGAGTCGTTAACCCGCGGGTAGCTGGATTTCGCTACCGGCGGGTTCAAGTGGCGGGGACAGGATTCGAACCTGTGACCTCGAGGTTATGAGCCTCGCGAGCTACCGGGCTGCTCCACCCCGCGTCAATGTGCGAGCAATGTATTACCATCACTGCGGCAAACCAGTATTTTACCGTTTTGTCGGCGGTTGTCGAGCGGGTGTTACAACTTTTCGTCGAATATCCATAACACACCGATTGGGAGGATAATTCCGTCAATATTCTCGCCCAAACGGGATTTATCTTGGAGGAGATGGTCTCGATGGGCGATTCTTCCTGCAAGACAGCCCTTACAAGGCCGCAAGCGGGCAAACATAGGTTTGCTTGGCGCTTGGCCGAGCAGCAGGTACACTCCATTTAGGGGTAATCTACGGGGATCGTCGGAACAGCGCTCGAGGAGGCCAGCGGATGGCTTCGTCCGGACCACGAAAAGAGCAACAAACGCCGCCCACCAAGGCGCCGCCGCCGGAGGGCCCGTCGGCACGAAGCGCGCTCCCGATCCAGCCCCAGCGCCCCGTGGGAGCGGCAGCCGGCGACGCCGCTCGGGAAGAACCGGCCGACGACGACCTGATTACGACGCTGGTAATCGAAAAATCCTCTCCGTGGCTGTTCAGCATGGCCTTTCACATGCTGATGATGATCATCATGGGGCTGATCGTCTACGTCAACATCCCGTCCAAACCGATCCAACTCGAAGCGGAGGCCATCTACGCGGAGAAACTCGGCGACCAGTTGATGTTTGACACCCCGTTGGGTGAACCAAACGTTAAGACCACGGCCGAGCACGCGCTGATTACGCCCGACAACTTGCCAATGGTGGACAATCCGTTGGCCGCGCCGGGCAACATGGAAATGTTTCCCGAGGGTCTGATGACCAGCAGCGACGTGCAAGCGCCGCAAATCGGGTTGGCTCTCAGCGGTCGAGAGGAAGGCAGCGCGAGGAAGACGGGGCTTATCGGCCGCTACGGCGGCAATCTGTCGACCGAAGCGGCGGTCAACAAAGGGCTGGCATGGTTGGCGCGGAACCAACGTCGAAACGGCTCGTGGAGCCTTTCCGGCCCATACCGTGACGGCGTGGCCCACAAGGGCCTCGACAACGAGGCGGCGGCCACGGCCATGGCGCTTTTGGCGTTTCAGGGGGCGGGCCACACACACCTGGGTGGAAAGTTCAGGAAGAACGTAGTTAGCGGGTGGCGATGGCTGCTGAAACAGCAAGACGCCTCGGGCTGTTTCTTTCAATATGGTCTTAACGCGCATCGGTTTTACACCCAAGGTCTATGTTCGATCGCCGTTTGCGAACTCTACGGAATGACCAAGGACGAGAAGTACAAGGAACCGGCGCGGCGGGCCATCGACTACTGCATAAAAACTCAAAGCCCCCGGGGCGGCTGGCGATACAGCCCGAACGTCGATAGCGACGTCTCCGTAACCGGGTGGGTGGTGATGGCCTTGCAAAGCGCGCGGATGGCCGGCCTGGAAGTGCCCAAGGAAACACTCGACAATGTGGGGCGGTATCTCGATACCGTAGCCCAATACGACGGTGCCCGTTATCCATATCAGAGAAACGGCGACGTGCGGCTGGCGATGACGGCCGAGGCCCTGCTGATGCGGCAGTATCTTGGATGGAAGCGCGACGACCCGCGGCTGGTGGACGGCGTCGAGTGGATCACCTCGCAGGAAAACCTCATCAACTTCGAGCGCAACCGCAACGTCTACTACTGGTACTATGCCACTCAGGTAGCCCATCATATCGAGGGCGACTACTGGGAGCGATGGAACAAGGTCATGCGCCAAGTCCTGCCCGAGCAGCAGGTTTCCCGCGGCAAGGAAGCCGGGAGCTGGGATCCGAACCGGCCGACGGCCGATCAATGGTCCAGCAACGGCGGCCGTCTCTTCGTCACCTGCCTGTCGATCTGCATGTTGGAGGTGTACTACCGACACCTTCCGATCTATTCGAACGTCTTCGCCCGCTGAGAACGTGTTTTGAAATTGTGGCCCGTCAGCCCTGAGGCGTGGAGTGGATAATCGCCGAAAAGGCCCGTTTTCGGCTCGAACCTCAAATTGCCCCCCCGCCTTGCCAATCCCGGGAACGGACATTAGTATAGAGATACCATTCCCCGATAGCTCAATTGGTAGAGCGAGCGGCTGTTAACCGCTAGGTCCTAGGTTCGAGTCCTAGTCGGGGAGCTTTTTGGTTTTCTACGAACTAAACCGCCCCGCCAGTTAACGCCCGAGGCCCAGAGAGAGGCCGCCGGGCGTTTTGCATTTCCGGTCCCCTCTCCCGCCGGGAGAGGGTTAGGGTGAGGGCCTTTTCCCGCAACGACTTACGTCAATTTGGCCGGCGGCCGAAAACTCTCTGTTTCGAGAAAGAGAAACCAGGGTCCGAAAGGAACCATAGAGGTTCCTACCGGACCCTAGAATTTCGCTACAAAAATCTCCGACTCTCTGGTTAACACCGTCCTGTACAAAAAGTAGATTCCGCTCGTAAGTCCTTTGAAGCTTGGTGCTTGGCGGCCGATTTTTTACGCGATGCGGCTTGAGATTGTCACGACGGGTGAGCTGCCGAGCAGGTTCCATCTGCACTGCGCAGCGGCGACCACCGGTAGGGGCGCATGGCGACAACAGATCTCGCCTCAAGCGGCGTCGCGGTAGTAGTGCTTGAGCAAACCGCCAAGGCGAGTCTGGCACTGGATCGGACCAGCGGCGATTGACGCTCCGTCTTGGTCCGGCGGCTTATCGATGGGGGGCATCTTCAAGATCGGTTCATTGCCAAGCGATTGATGCGGTCGTTCAAGGTGATAATGGGCGACGTACTGCGAGACCAAATAGTCCAGGTGCCGCTCGCCGAAAGCGATGAAGTGGTCCAGACATTCTTGGCCGATACTCTGCACCCATCGCTCGATGAAGGCGTTCTGATTCGGTGAGCGGTGGGCCGTTTTGCGGATCTCGGCGCCGCCGTCTTCGACCACCTTGTCGAAGCCGTTCTCGAACTTGCCATCCCGATCACGCATGACAATCTCCGCCTGTAAACCCTCGGTCTTTGCATGATCGAGAAACGCTTCAGCCTGCTCTTTCATCCAGGCCGAATCGGGCTTGCATGTAGCTTGCGTGACGAAGACTCGCCGAGTGCCAATGTGGATGAATGCCAGCACGAAGACTTGATTCAAACCGAATCGGGTAGCGATCCGTTTGCTGAAGAAGTCGCACTGCCACAGCGTGTCGGCGTGCATTTCGAGGAACTTGCTCCACGAACCTTCGCCACGTTTCGGCCCCGGGTCGAGGCCGTTTTCCTTCAGGATATTCTTGACCGTTGTGCGTGACGGTGGTTTGATGCCCAGCTTCTTCAGCTCGCCCATAATTCGCGTGTAGCCCCAGCCCGTCTCGCGGGCCAACTTCAGGATCAGCTCGTGAATCTCTTCTTCCGTCTTCGGCCGGCCCATCTTCTTCTGAGGCCTCGGACTGTCGCCGGCAGCGGCACGAATCCACCGCCGGTAGGTCGCGTAGCTGACGATCGTCAGCAGGTGCTTCAGCGCCGGCCCGATGGCCTGACCCAGTTCGATCAGCTTCGCTTTTTCCTCTTCCGACAGAAAGATCCGCTTCTTCGGTACCCTCTGGCGGAGCATCTGGTTTTCGGTTTTGAGCAGTTCGATCTGGCGAATCAGCTCATTTCGTGTGCAACGGGCAAGCAGAAAGAGCAGGGGCTGGAAGATGAGGCTCATCGTGGTAGAATTCCCTACAAATCAAGGCTGAAACTCAGGAAGTGACAACCTTTTTGTACCCCGACGACCGCCCGAGGGACAGGCTTCCGCCTCGAATAACCTATCCAGCGCTCGCGCTTTGTGTTAACCGGCCAGTCGTAGTTTCGAACGCCTGCACAAAACGACCCGCTGGTTAACGGCCAAGGCCACTTGACAGTTAACCTGTCAGTCGCAGTTGCGCTACGGGTTGCTTTCGTTTTGAGGGCAACCGAAAGGGACTCGAAATCCGCAACTTCTTGCTCCACAAACACTTCCGTTGTTTGTCTCTGCGCGCATTGTTACGAAGAGGGTTGCGAACGGGGAGGACTGTTCCAATTTTCGTGTGAGCGAAAATGGGACTGTCCCCTTCCGTCTGTGAAGCCCCTCCGTTTCGAGAGAGATCAAATAGGGTCCGAAGGCAACTCAAGAGGTTGCTTTCGCACCCCGAAATATCGGTCCCGAAACTCTCGGACTCTCTGATTAACAGACCTCCGCGGGTTAACAGGCCGGTTGGTTTCGGTGGACATGGACAACTCGTGTGTTTTGGCATTGCCTAATGCCGAGGCAAGAAAGCCGTGCTCACGCCTTAAACTGGAACCGAACTCCGGCGTTCTTTTCCTTTGCCATCAACACCCACCTGGTCACAAGCCAGCCCTCGAACAAGGCCGGTCTTCCATTGGCGTTGACGACTAGCCACTGCAACTCCTTCAGGTCGAGGACATGAAAGAAGTACCGGGTTTCATGGCATGCCTCCACCATCTTGCTCCAGATCAACTCCCAGTCTACCCACTCCTGCATTTCAGAAACCAACACGATTCCTTGCCCGACTTGGTTTGCTCGCTGTCGCAGATTTAATGGCTCAACAACTGCCGCGACTTCTGGAGGATCATCTTCGAGCTTGCTTCCATCGGGGCGATAGAGCCGCGTTCCCGCTTGTAGTTTCTTAATTGCCCCTACAGCTTGGTCGATTCCTTCTATGATATTTTTCTGGATAGAAAGTCCACGACGTTCAGTCGTGCGTTTTAAGCCCTCTGGAAATGCAGGGGCGACCTTGTTCTGGATAACGATAATCCCTTCTTCGTCCACCTCCCGAATCCTTGACAGAGCGAGAACGTCGCACACCTCAAGACGCCCTTTTGTGTGATCACGTTGCGGAGAGTGATACGTTCCAAAACTGAAAAGATTATCGAGTAACTGGTAGGTAAGCCGCTCCAACTCTTTCCCCTGGCCGGTATCTGTTAGAATGAAGTCACCGCTACCGATTACATGCACTCTGAGCGACTCTTTCCGCTCGAACTTGATCGGTAGTTCGCAGTTTGCCCTGATGCGTGGACCGGCAACCGCCCCTTCCTGAAGCGAAGCTGCCACAATGTCCAAAGCCCGCCGCCTGAGTTGCACGCCGTCACCTGCCGGATAGTCTCCCGTCGGCAGAGCATCAACTACCAATACAGCCCGCTCGGGGGCGATTTTACACGTGGCATTGAGAATCGGAAGGCCGTTTTCGTTGTGTATTTGCAGGGGAATGGACGACATTTCCAACACGGCGTGAAGGTCTTCGACCTGTTCCGTAGTTCGGCAAGCCCCATAGATCGCCTGGGGATGGACAGGGTCATCATAAACAAGGAATCCAAAGGCAGCGAGAACGACGCCTTCATTCTCGACTACCCACGCGTGTAACACAATGATGGCCCCGGCGTCTATTTCCCGAATGAGGTTCATCGGGAGCTTTGCGACCAGCCACAACTCTGGAGCACACTGAGATCGGTCGAGCCAGACACCAGCCCGCTCATCTCTGATCAGGTTCCAGACTCGCAACGACGGGCAGTACAACATGAGGAACTCGGTCTCTGCGTTCTCAACAAAAAAGTACGCAAATTGAAAAACATCATAAAAGGTCGCACGTTTACATCTTTCCCCGACAACTCGAATCCGCGTCCGGTAGGTTAACAGTATAACGCCGCGGATTTGTCCCCACAATCATCCCTGGCGTCTGCCGCCACGCGAGTTACATTCCTTTCAAGGAGTAATCCCCCCATGCCAAACTGCGCTGATACTACGCACCTGTCACCCGAAGAACGTCTCTGTCAAGTGGCCGCCATCCTGGCGACCGGCGTTCTGCGGCATCGCCAGCTTCCATTTACAGAGTGGTCGCTCAGGCTATTGGACGAATCCTTGCACAACTGGCATGATTCCATAGACGAAGGGTTGCCCAGGCTCAGAATCTTTTCCTATAACCGACGCCACCCGAATCCTCTCCGACATTGAGCAACGCGACACCCCAGGCCTCCGAGCAGTTGTTACCGCTAGTCTATGACAAACTGTGGAAACTCTGGCGGCCTCGAAGATGGCCCAGCTTTCGGCACCATGAAATCCTGCTTCCCGAGCGAAATAATCCGCCCAGGTAGGCGGCGGAGGGCCGCCATGGTAGGATCGCAGCATCGTAAGCCTGGATCGGGGCCACGCTCACGGCAAATGGGACTTGGAGGAGTATTTCGACGATGACCGAAGCCACCAGAACACTGCGGATTGCGATGCTTGCGCCGATTAGTTGGCCGGTGCCGCCGGAAGGGTACGGTCCCTGGGAAAAGGTCGTGTGGAGTCTGACCGATTATGCCACGGGCTTCGTCACCGTCCCCGTTGATGATGTTCTGGCTGCGATACATTCCGAAGAAGGCTAAACACCATGGCGAGCGCAAAGAAACGAATTGCTGTCCTGTCGCCGGTCGCCTGGCGAACCCCTCCTCGCCAATACGGCGCGTGGGAGACGGTCGCAAGTAACATCACTGAGGGACTTGTCGCTCGCGGTTGGGACGTGACACTTTTCGCCAGCGGGGATTCCGTCACGCGAGCTCACCTGCACGCTGTGGTGGATAAGGGATACGAAGAGGATTCCACCGCTGATCCCAAGGTGGCCGAATACCTTCACATCTCCGAAGCATTTGAACGGGCTGCCGAGTTCGACCTGATCCATAGCCACTACGACTTTATGGCGTTGACTTACACGCGACTGGTAAGCACCCCGGTACTTACCACGATCCACGGGTTCTCCTCTCCAAAAATCATGCAGGTGTACCAGAAGTATCGTGATGGATACTTCGTTTCCATCAGCGACTCCGATCGAGCGCCCGGGCTGAATTACCTCGGAACCGTGTATAACGGGATCGATCTCTCGTTGTACCCGCTTCGACAATCGCAGGGTGACGACTTGATCTTCCTCGGCCGGATTCACCCGGACAAGGGTGCTCATCTGGCAATCGAAGTTGCTCGCCAGAGCGGGCGGCCACTGCTGATCGCGGGCATCATTCAGGACAAGACGTATTTCCGGGAGCAGGTGGAACCGTATCTTGATGATAGGCAGATTCGCTACATCGGATCGGTAGACGTACCAGGCAAGAACGAATTGTTTGCCCGCGCGCGAGCACTGCTGCACTTGAACACCATCCCCGAGAGATTCGGACTCGTTCTGGCAGAGGCGAATGCGGCTGGCGTACCCGTGATCGCGATGGACCTGGGTTCATGCCGTGAAGTGATCGAAGACGGGCGGACGGGATTTCTGGTCAACAACGTGAGTGAAGCGGTAGAGGCCGTGCAGAAGATTCCTGAAATCGACCGCACTACCTGCCGCGAGAACGTCCAGCAACGCTTCTCCATCGACACGATGGTAGATGCGTATGAACGAGTCTATGACGAGATCTTTGAACGCGAAATGGAGAAGCGATCATGACGCACGACATCGTTAAGCGATATTCGGGGAACCCAATTCTTACTAAAGCTGACATTCCTTACGCAGTGGAAACGGTTCACAACGCGGCGGTAGTAAAGCATGGGGACGAGTACATCATGCTATTCCGATCCCACCTGCGCACAGGACGCTCGATCATCGGTTTGGCACGCAGTCTCGATGGATTTAAGTTCAATGCTGATCCCGAGCCCTTTCTGACTCCTGCACGCAGCGGCCTGTTTGCAGCCTACGAGGAATTCGGCGTTGAGGATCCACGTGTGACGTGTGTGGAAGGCGAGTATCTCGTCACCTATAGCGCCTACTCGCGAAACGGAGTGCGGATCGCACTAGCCAAGACGAAGGATTTTGTTCAGACAGAACGAGTCTCCCTGATCACAGAGGCAGACTATCGGAACACAGTGATCTTTCCCGAGAAGTTCAATGGACTCTATGCCCGGCTCGACCGGCCGCACTCACACATCTCGCCCTGGTCGATCTGGATTACCTACTCGCCAGACCTGCGTTTTTGGGGCGAGTCCCAGCTTGTGATGAAGCCCGTACCGTATCACTGGGACGAACAGAAGATCGGTCCCGGGGCGCCGCCGATCAAGACCGAGGCCGGTTGGCTCAGTATCTATCATGGAGTGTTTTCCACCATGTCCGGCGGCATTTATCGACTGGGCGTGGCACTACACGATTTGGAGAACCCTGCCACGGTGATCGGCGTGGCCGACGACTGGATCCTCCAGCCGGTCGATCCCTGGGAACTGACTGGCTACGTCAATAACGTGGTTTTTACGTGCGGCGCCGTGCCCGAAGTCGACGGCACCGTAAAGATATACTGGGGCGCCGCCGATCAGGTGATGTGTGTCGGAACGGCCAAAATCGCCGATTTGGTCGATTTGTGCCTGAAAAACCCGCGCCCGGCAATCTGAACCGAATCGTATACTATAGAATTGTAGCAGGTTCCGATTGTCGTGCCTTTGAGCCCAACGGGCTCTTCTCGGAGGGGCTAGCCAGCCATGCCAACCGATCACTCTCATAGGTTTAAGGTCGAGCGTCTGCAGGTTCGTTTCCAGGGTGATGAGAGTCGGGTCATCACCAGGCCCTTCTTTCCCGGTGGTGAAACCCGCATCTGTGCGATCATTGATCGGGTCATCGGTCTTTCCGATCCCCAGGTCGAGGAGATCCTCGCCCAGGTATTGCGTGACTTCCAGAGCCGGCACAAGGACATCCAGGCCGTGTTCGAGGAGCACTGTGAGACGGCAGCCGAACTGACTGGAAGGCTCGGCGGAGTTTCCCAATCGCGGAGATTGCTGATCGGGGCCTACTTTACCATGGAATACGCGGTCCAATCGGCCGCACTCTTTAATCCTTCGATCGTACCGCACATTAACCAGTCTGGAATTCCGGAGGGCTCCGTTCGATTTGTGATGAGCCTGCGTGCGACCGGCGAAGGACACATTTCCTCGATAGTATTCCGCACCGGCGTCATCCACGCCGATCAGACACTCAAATTCGACCCACCCGGCCGGCTCTCACGTCTGGCAAGGCTTCGACCCGACCGAAAGTACCAAAAACGCATATTTGGGAAGAAGTTGGACGAAATCGGCTTGGCCGGGGACGCGGTCGATTTCGTCATGCATCGCCTGGGCGATTGCTTCACCTTCGAGCAACTCGAACACGCCGTCGCCGAGGCAAGCGCCGCCGAGCCGGAGAAGTTCCAGTTGGAAGAGATCACCGACGGAATTCTATGGCTGGCCCGATCGAACTACCATCTTGAGCTTCCCCAGGATGCTGACACTTCGGAAATCGTCATTTTCCCCCAGAGCGAAAATGAGAGCAGGGGAATCGAAGACCTCCGCATGGTCCGCTTCACCGACGACGACGGCTCGGTGATCTACTTTGGCACCTACTCCGCCTACAACGGCTACCACGTGTTGCCCCAGTTGATCGAAACCACCGACTTTCGCGACCTCGCCGTCCACACCCTCAATGGAGCCCGGGCGAAGAACAAGGGAATGGCCTTGTTCCCCCGCCGGATTAACGGGCACTATGTGATGTGTTCTCGAATCGACGGCGAGAACCTGTACATCATGTACTCCGATATGGTCCACTTCTGGGAGACGGCGGAGTTGCTGGAAACACCCCGGAATCCGTGGGAGTTCGTGCAGATTGGCAACTGCGGCTCACCGCTGGAGACACCCGAAGGCTGGCTTCTGCTTACCCACGGCGTGGGACCGATGCGCCGCTACTGCATTGGTGCGATGTTGCTCGATTTGGACGACCCGTTGAAGGTGATTGGCTCGCTGGACGAGCCGCTGATCATGCCTACCGAAGCGGAGCGCGACGGCTACGTCCCCAACGTCGTCTACTCCTGTGGCGCCATGATCCACGGCCAGTATCTGTATATCCCCTACGCGATAGCGGACAGCGCCACAAGCATGGCGTACGTGCCACTCGAACAATTGCTCCAGCGGCTCGTCAAGTAGTGGGCATTTCTCACCACACGGGGTGGCCCCGATAGCTTGTCTATCGGGGCGGCGAAGCCGCAAGAGGCTCTTCACACCATGCTGAATCCCTCTTGTGCCTGCGGCACCCCGATTGCCGAGCTATCGGGGCCACCCGCGTGACACTAATTTCGTACCGCAGTTGTCTCAAACCCATTGACACGTTCCGGTCGGCGGTGCCGGGTGCATCGCATTGTTAGGCGTTCCAACTACCTGAAGTCGAATCGACCATCGATTGACTTGTAGAAGTTGATTGCTAACTCCATTTTTGCTTTTATTCGCGGATACTTACGCGCAAGTTGCCGCAACCTGTCCCGATCCGTGAATAGCCAGTACGCAATCATATTGAAGTCGTTTTCCACGCTGCTTTGAGCATACTTGACAATGAATCCTTGAGACAGCAACTCAGAAGTCTGCCTATAGAGGTCTGTTTCGCCGAGCATCTCTCGTCCTGTGCCACGGTATTCGAAATCCGCAGCATTGTCCATGCGCCACTTTTCTTCGGGAAACTCATGATTCCTCATTAGTATGCTCGAAAACTCAGCGTGCATCGTCCGCAGGAGAAACGAATTACTGAAACCTTTGCGATTCCCTTCACTCTTGATGTACAGGCCAGACTGACTATTTGTTGCACCGTATATCTTGCCATAGAAGTGCAGCTCTGCCAGTAGATAGATATCCGCCAGGTTGTCACTCAACACCGTTTTTGGATATGTCGAAAGAAAGCGTTCAATGATGGGTAGCAACCGCGCAACTTCCTCGAGTGCCAGCTGTCTCCCGCGCGCAGAGATCGGAGCCTTTCTCCAACTCGCCGGGAAGTAGTCCTCAACGCTGTAGAAATGATGAACCTGGACATTGTACTTGCTCTTGATTGAGGCAATCTTGATTTCAATCTCTGCTCGCTCATCTGCAATTGTTCGAGGAGCCGCAGTAAGTGCAGCGAACAAGGTAAGCAGCGCGAGAAGTAAAACTCGGACGGCGGGAATCGTAGACAACATGGCGTTTCTCCCAGACAAAAGGAGTGGTGGGTGCAAAACACAACCAATAATGCTGTGTGAATTTCCCGCATAATGACGTATTCATGTCAGAATTGCAAGGTAGGATTCTGATTCTATGAAAGAGTGGCCCTCCTGGTGGTATAAACGATGTAGTAAGTGTTTTACCCATCAAAACCACGACAGGAGGACCGAGAGATGTTATACCAATCCTATTCTGAGCTAGCGCGTTCCAGGTATGGAGCGTTGCAGACGGTCTTCATTAGTTCAGCATCCATGGCGGCGTGTCGCCATGCTTCGATGGCGGCGTGTCGCCATGCTTCGATGGCGGCGACTTCCAGGGCTTCGTAGTCGGCATGGGCACGGTTCGACCAGTAGTGGCTCTTCAAATAGTGCCACAGGTTCTCAATCGGGTTCAGTTCCGGACTGTACGCCGGAAGTTGAATCGTTGTAATGTTTTCCGGCAGACAAAGTCGCTTGCTGGTGTGAAATCCCGCCCCATCCCACAACATGACGGCGTGTTCCTCGGCCGACAACGTCGCGGAGAATCCCCGCAGGAAGGTGTTGATCACGTCCGTATTCAACCGGATTCCCGGGACATGAACCGATTATGGCTGTTTGAGTAATTTCGACGGACGACCTGCTTTCAAAGAGATACTATTTCGGCTTCTTCGGCCACCGGGCCTTACGATACTAAAGCACCGCCATGACCGTATTCGACGGTTCGCCGTCGCCCGCCTTGTTGACCGCTGCGGCGCGGTATTCCAGTTCCTTGCCGCGCGGTTGATCCACCAACGTTGTTACAACGAGTCGTTGCCGATCGACAAAAGCATGAATCGTCGCGTTGCAGCTCAACAACGTCGCCATTCTCCCAAAAACCCACCCGCATTGCAATCAGGCGCATACCCGAACGGGCGGAGAAGCTTGACGTCTTCCGCCCCCCCAGAACTCGGTCGATATCGGCTTTGGAGGGCGGTTTCGGGCGTTCTTGCGCCCGGAGGGCTATATCGGACAAGGCCACAAGCATGGCGTACGTGCCACTCGAACCTTTGCTGCGGCGGCTTGTCAACTAGCCCGCATTTCTCACCACACGGGCTCAGAGCGCTCAACACTAGCCCGAAGCGCAAGCGAGGACAAACCGCTATCCATCCCTCGCTTGCGCTTCGGGCTAGTGTTCGACTGGTGAGAAATGCGGGCTAGGAGTGACCGACTCCAACACATCGTTTAGCGAGTATTGGGCGACGCCCGTTGCCGTGTCGGCGGCGCCGTAGTAGACCAACAGGTGATCCTCGCGGCGAACCAGGCCCGTGGGAAACACAATGTCCGGCAGGAATCCCGACCGTTCAAACTCCTCCTCGGCTACCATCACGGGCTGAGGGGAAAACCCGATCACCCGCTCGGGCTGATCCAAGTCGAGGAGCAATGCGGCGGCAGCGTACTGGCCCACTCCTTCTCCTGTGTCAGGTCTGGCGTTGCCGTGAAACAGGGTGAGCCAGCCTTGATCGGTTCGGATCGGCGGCGTGCCGCCACCGATCTTTGCTGTTGCCCAGGCGACTTCCGCGCCCAACAGCCGCCGGTGGCTCCCCCAATGCAACAGATCCGGCGAGCGGGCGATCCATATCTCCGGGACGCCGAAATGCGATTCTATGCTGGGACGGTGCAAGGCTACGTACTGGCCGCCGATCTTTTCCGGGAACAACACCACGTCTTTGTTCTCGGGACAAAAGATGATGCCGTGCCGCTCGAACGACTTGAAGTCGACCGTCGACGCCAGCGACGTAACCACCCCATGTTCGGAGACGGCCACGTAGGTGAAGTAGAACCGATCGCCGATCCGCGTGAGCCGAGGGTCTTCAACACCAAAGGTCTCGTAACGGTTGGCCGGCAGGAAGGCCTCTTCGCCGAAAGAGTCGATGGTTAATCCATCGCGGCTGAACGCCACAAGCAGCCACGAAAGAAAGGTGAGCCGGATCTGTCCGCTTGATTTGATTTTGACCATCCGTGGGTCGATCGGCTCAACCTCGTCATTGCGGAGCCAGTCAATCGCTACGCCGCCCCGCTGCCAATTCCAATAGGGCAAGGCAACGTAGCCCTCGCGAGTCTCGCTCGGCCGCTCGGCCACACGAACCAGTAGCACAACGCCACCGTCGAATTCGATGGCCGCGGGGTTGAACGTGCCGATGACCTCGAAGCGCTCGAACCGCGGCTGCACGTCGGCCGGCCGCAACAGGCAGCGGGTGAGAATCCGCCTGGGTATGGGCTTCATGCCGCTCATCGCTTTGGTTCCTTATCCGTGCCCACTATCCGCCATCTCGGCGGCGCGGCGGAACGCGGCCAACGAGCTTTCCACCTGTTTCAACTCGGCCAGCGAGAGCAAGAATGCCAGCGTTGATTCGGCCCCCTGATTTTCGTTGATCCGATCTTTGTGCAGGCCGTCGTGGCAGCCGCCGGTGCTCGCGTCGTATAGCTCCAATCCCACGTCGTTACGGCCCAAAAACCACTCGAAGGCGAGCCTGGCTTCGTTCAGCCAGCGGGTATCTTCGGTAGTGCGATAGGCCTCGGCGCAGGCGGAGACCATGGCCAAGGCTTCGATCGGTTGCTGGTCGAAGTCGGCCCGCTGCTCGCCCCGCCGATAGAATCCATTGCTGCCGATCGGCCGGAAATGCCCCTGCGGCGCCCGCTGCAACTCGGAGAGCCAACCGAGGGTCCGCAGACCGATCTCCGTGGCCTTGGCGTTGCTGGTCCAATACCCGCTGAGAATCAGCGCGTGCGGCAGCCGGGCGTTATCGTAACTGAGGGTGTCCTCGAACCACGGCCAATCGTCGCTAGCATTTTGCTCATAGAGATCGATCAACCGGTTGGTGAGCGTTTCCCGCACCTCGTTTACCAGCCGGTCGCCGCTGAGCCGGCGGAGATACTCGTGGATACCGATCAGCGTCCCGGCCCAAGCTCGGGGAAAGGTCAATTCACTGCTACTGATCAGGGCGCTGTGGAAAGGCTCCATGGCCCAGGATTGCAGGCTGCGCTGCTTTGAACGGCCGATGCAGGCCCCCAAGGCGCGAACCGCCCGGCCAAAGCAGTCATCAGAGCCCACTGCTTCCTCTTCCAGCCAATGGCGGTCGAAGCCGAGGAAGTTGCGGAACCGCCGTCGCTTAGGGTCGAAGGCCGCGTTGACAAGTGCCGCGTAACGTGTGCTGGCCAGCCGAGTCTCTGGCGTATCAAGTCCCATCTCTTCCAGGTACATCATGAAGAGTAAGGCCCGGGCATTGTCATCGGTGCAGTAGCCGTCGGCGTAGTTGGGAAGGGTGAAACGAGCATGTTGCAACAGGCCGGTCGAGTCGGTCATCCGCATCAAGTGATCGAGTCGCCACTTGGGCAACTCCCAGTGCCGCTCTTCCAGCGTCTGGATTGCCAGCGGCTTAACCGGCGTATCGATTCGGTTCTGCCGCGCCCGCTGAAACGAATCCATATAGAGGTTCCCCGTCCGGCTCCAAATCATCTCCCGCCCCAGCTTATAGGCGTTTTCGCACATCGCCTGCCGCTTCGGCTCGTCACGAAGGAGGTTGCACAGTTCGCGGGCGATGGCCGCCGAATCGCGAAACGGCACAAGAGAGCCACGGCCCTCGGCCAGCAACTCCTCGGCGTGCCAGTAAGGGGTCGAAATCACCGCCTTGCCACAGCCAAAGGCATAGGCCAGCGTGCCCGAGGTGATTTGCGCCGGCTCCAGATACGGGGTCAAGTAAATGTCGGCGGCGGCGATGAACTCGGTCAGCTCATGGAGTTCGACGAAGCGGTCGTAGAAAACCACGTGCTTGCCGATACCCAGATCGCTCACCAGACGCTCCAGGCTCAGCCGATAATTCTCCCCCTGCTCGCGGACCAGGTTGGGATGCGTCGCCCCGAGCAACATGTAGATGAAGTTAGGGAACTCGTGGATCACCTCGGGCAACGCCTGCAGAGCGTATTCGATGCCCTTGTTCGGCGAGAGCAGGCCGAACGTGAGCACCACATGTTTGCCCGCGACCCCAAACTGGTCCTTGCGGGAGTTGGGATCGACGTAGGGCATGTCGGGGATGCCATGGGCGACGACGTCAATCTTCTGCTCGGGCACGCCGTATATGTCCATCAAGAATGCCCGGCCGCGCTGAGACATCACGACGAGCCGCGACGAGAGATCGGCCAACTCAAGCATCACCCGCCGCTGGTCGGTCGATGGATCGCGGAGCACGGTATGCAGCGTGGTAACGGTCGGCATCCGCAGGTCGCGCAGCAGTGCCAGGATATGCCGGCCGGCCGGGCCGCCATAGAGACCATACTCGTGTTGCAGGCAAACCACGTCGGCGTTGTTAAAGTTGATGAAATCGGCCGCGCGGCGATAGGAATCGAGGTCCTGTTGGGAAAACTCGAAGCGGACTTCAGGCGGATAGTCGTAGCCCTCCGTGACATCGTTCACGGCGCCCACGGTGCAGTCGACCGACGGATACTGGCCGGCCACCGCACGGTGCAGATCCCCGGTAAAGGTGGCAATGCCACATTTGCGTGGCAAGTAATCGCCGATCAAGGCGATTTTTCGAATTTCCGTGCTGCGTACCATCCGGCCTCCCTTTCATCGTGCGACCCCGTAGGGTTAAAATACTCCGCTGAACCGTAAGTGTCAACCAGCATTGAACTTGTTAGCTTGCGTCGGATGCTCGTTTCGGCCGATTGGCAGCAGCTCGCCCCCATCCGATGCTGAAGTTTCGCCACTCAACTTCAGCCTCGGTGAATCATGAGTTTCATCCTCCATCCCTGGCAGCTTCTGCTGGTGGTTCTCGCGGGCTGGGTCAGCGACAGCACCTTACGCCGGAAACCGCCCAGCCACGGCCGAGCAGGCCTCCGCTTTCGACCGAGATTCACCCCGCTTACCGTCTGTAACACCAGCCTCCCACAGCACTTGCCCGTCATTTCAGTTTCTTGACCACAAGGGATGAGTGCATGAAAGCCATTCAGGACGATCAGGGTTTGTGCCGTGACCCACTTGCGTAATGGCACCGTGGCCGGGTACACTTCTTTCAATCAATGGCGACCAGTCGGCAATTGTAAGCCGGGCGGCGTCAATTTAAGCAATCACTACGGGAAACGCACAAATGGCCGAAGGCAGCATCAAGAGGTTGACGGACAAGGGTTACGGATTCATCAACACGGGGGAGGAAAAAGACCTGTTTTTCCACTCATCGAGTGTCCAAGATGTCACTTTCGACGACTTACGTGAAGGCCAAAATGTGTCCTACACGGAAGGCCGGGGTCCGAAAGGCCCGTGTGCCGAGAACGTCAAGCCGGTATAGTCCCGCCAGGACTTGCCAGCACCTCAGGCAAGGAATTGGCTGAGATCGTGCCCCGTGTCCAACCGGGGTATAGCCGAAGGTCCAAACCGTGGTAGGATACATGTAGATGGCGTGCCAAGAGGAAGGGTCGACACACCGGGTTTTGACCGCTGGTCCAATAAAGATGGGCAACAGGTAACCGAGTTCGGCGTATCGCCTCTCTCTCGGAAAAACACGCAATCAGAAGCCCCCATCTACTCTTCTGCGGGCATCTTGTTTTTTTGGCTCGCCTATGCGTGTTGAGATAAGATAGGCTGGGACTCTTCGGAAATCTTCTCTACGATTCCTCGTTCGTCATCATTCAGCGGAGTCAGACCTCCTGCCTGGGCGAGCATAACGGCCATCTTGACCAATTCCCCGTGGCCGGGCAGAATCATGGCGGTCACCGGCAAGTGTAAAGTGAATCGCAAAGCCAAAGCAACCTGGTCGATCTGATCGAACGGTTCATACCACGCCCGTCTTGCAGCGGCAATGGGCGACCACGGCTGCCTCTCCCTCTTCGGCGACAATCCAACTATCCATCGCCTTCTCGCCGAGCATATCACGGCCGAGTACCGTGTGAAGACCGAGGGCCGCGGCCGCACGGTAGACGAGTGGAAAATGCGCCCTGCCGCCGTGGACAACCACTGGCTGGATTGTCTGGTCGGCTGCGCTGTCGGCGCGTCGATTATCGGAGCCATCTTGCCCGGCACCGACCAACGGTCCATGCGGACACGACCGAGACTTAGGCTTTCTGATTTGCAACGGAGTAGAGGATGAATCTGGTGAACAATCATCTGCGGCAGCCCGACGAGGATCACCGCGGCCTGGAGTGCCGCCACTGTGGCTGCAAACATTTCCGGGTGATCTACACAAGACCTTGCAGAGGGGGCCAAGTATCGCGCCGTCGGGAGTGCCGGCATTGCGGCCGGCGAATGACGACTTGGGAACGAGCCATTGGCTAACCTGCAAACCGGCTCGCGGCACGGCTTCTCGGCGTCTTGATTTCCAAGATGACAATATCGGGCATTTATGGCCGGAAAGTCAGCCGCAGCGTGGAGTGATCGGCCAAAGGCCGAAAAAGGAACCGGTTCTTGGGACGAACCGCTTTCGGGTCCGTGGTCGGCCATGCCCCCGTGGTGTTACCGCTAAACCCATCTTTCGGGTGTATCGACTCCTTTGTGCCAGCACGTTATGATCAAAAACTGATGTGAGAGACTCCCGGTATGGGCCTTTCGAGCACTACCGACTGACTCGCGCGGGGGCCACGTTCCGAAAGCACCAGAACGCTTGACCACAAGCACTGGAGGCCCTCTGTGCGAGCGGCTAGCGACAGTCGGAATATGCAGCGTACTTGGCTCTTCGGGGTGCCGGCTACCGACTAAGTTCATCGGCTCGGGTGCGGCGATGCACGCTGTTGACCAAGCCAAAGCAAATTGACATACACTGTACCTATAAGGGAGCGTGGACATGGGAACTCAAGCATGGATCCTGATCGCCATTGTGGCGGTCTTAGTGTTGCTTGCCCTGATGGTGATGGGCATCTACAACAAGCTGGTTGCCTTGCGAAACCGCTACAAGAACGCCTTCGCCCAGATTGATGTGCAACTCAAACGTCGCTACGACCTGATTCCCAATCTGGTTGAGGTGGCCAAAGGCTACATGAAGCACGAGCGGGAGACTCTGGAAGCGGTCATCCAGGCCCGAAACCAGGCGGTCACCGCCGGTCAGGCAGCGGCTCAGAACCCGGGCGACCCGAAGGCCATGAAATCACTGGGCAGCGCTGAAGGCCAACTGACCGGTACCCTGGGGCGGCTGTTCGCCTTGGCCGAAAACTACCCCGACCTGAAGGCCAACCAGAACATGATGATGCTTCAGGAGGAGCTTTCCACGACCGAGAACAAGGTGGCCTTCTCACGCCAGGCCTACAACGACGCCGTGATGCTCTATAACACGTCCCGGGAAACATTCCCCAATGTGATCTTCGCCGGGATGTTCAATTTCCAGGCGGCCGATCTGTTCGAGATCGAGGAAGAGCAGCAGCGTGAAGCCCCCAAGGTTTCGTTCTAGCGTCCGGGAGTAGGCCATGGATTTTTTTGAGCACCAGGACGTCGCCAGGCGCCGCACGCGATGGCTGATCGTCTATTTCATACTAGCCGTGGTGGCGATCGTGGTGGCGATCTACTTCGTCGCGCTGATCGCCTTGGTGTTTGTCGGCGATTCAGGTCAGCCGGGACATCCGAACCCCTACTCGCAAACGCCCTGGCACCCGGACCTGTTTGCCCTGGTCGCACTGGCTACGATCGGGGTGATCTTCCTGAGCAGCCTCTACAAGACCTCACAGCTTGCGGCCGGCGGCGAAGCGGTCGCACTGATGATGGGCGGGCGGCTGATCGACCGGCAGACCCGAGATCCGGCCGAACGCCGCTTGCTAAACGTCGTCGACGAAATGGCCCTGGCCTCAGGCACGCCCGTGCCGCCGGTCTACGTGATGGACAACGAGCCGAGCATCAACGCCTTCGCCGCGGGGCATCAGCCGGGCGATGCGGTGATCGGCGTGTCACACGGTTGCCTGGAGTATCTCAACCGCGATGAACTTCAAGGAGTGATGGCCCATGAGTTCAGCCACCTTCTCAACGGCGACATGCGGACGAACCTGCGTTTGGTCGGCATCCTCCACGGCATCCTGGTGATCGCCATTCTCGGCTGGTTCGTGATCCGCTTGATGGGACACTCGGGCCGGAGCTCCCGAGGAGACAAGGGCGGCGGGGCCATGGTCGCGATCCTGGCCATCGGCGTCGGGCTGCTGGTGATCGGCTCGGTGGGGCTGCTTTTCGGAAAGCTGATCAAGAGCGCCGTGTCGCGGCAGCGCGAGTACCTGGCCGACGCCTCGGCCGTGCAGTTCACACGCCTGCCGGATGGCATCGCCGGGGCACTGAAAAAGATCGGCGGGCGGCCGGAGACATCGAAGATCAAAGACGCCCACGCCGAAGAGATCAGCCACATGTTTTTCGGCTCTGCGCTGGGAAGCCTCGGCTTTCACCTCTTCTCCACCCACCCGCCGCTGGTCAGGCGGATCCGGCAAATCGACTCCAGCTTCGACGGCAAGTTCCCCAAGCTGGTCAAGCCGGTCAAGGTCGCCGCTGAGCCGCCCAAGCCCAAGCAGAAGCCGGGCAGACCGTTCGAGGCGCTCAGCGTTGGCGGCACGACGCCGTTGGACCCGGGCGGCGTGCTGGGGCGGATCGGGGTGTTGGGCGTAGAGCAGATTGCATTCGCCGCGATGATCCTCGACAGTATGCCCGCACCGCTACGTGACGCCACCGCCGAACCTTATGGGGCCCGGGCGGTGATCTACGCCGTTCTGTTAAGCCAAGACGCTGAAATGCTCCGGCTGCAGCTTGACGCCCTTCGGCCGAAAGCGGAAGAGCTTTCCTATCGGGAGACCGAGCGGCTGGCCCCGCTGATCGACGGTCTGCCGCAGGAAGCCCGGCTGCCGCTGGTCGAAACGACCTTGCCGGCCCTCAAGCAGCTCTCCCCCGATCAGTACACGAGATTCCGCGCAAACGTCGATATCCTCATCAAAGCCGACGATAAGATCGACCTGCTGGAATATGCCGTGCAAGCGATGATCCTGAGGCAGCTCGACGTTCAGTTCGGGCTCAGCCGGCCGAACACCGTTCGTCACCGGCGCCTCGATCCGCTGTTGCCGTCATTGGTCGGCCTGCTGTCGATGCTGGCCTACGCCGGCCAGGCGGCCGAGGCGGACGTCAAACGGGCCTTCGACAAGGCCATGGCGGAGATCGGCCGCAAGGCCACACCGCTTGCCAAGTCGGATTGCTCAATGCACAACTTCGACGCTGCCTTGAAGGCCCTGGCCGAGGCGGCCCCAAAGTTGAAGCGACAAGTCTTCGCCGCCTGTGTGGCCTGCGTGGCCGCCGACGGCAAGGTGACCCCGCGCGAAGGACAACTCGTGCAAGCCATCGCCGCCGTGCTCGGCGTGCCGATCCCGCCGATCGGAGCAACGTCACAAGGTTGACCTATATAAGAAGCATCGCTGGCGTATATCGCTGTAGTACGTTGCCTTATACTGCCCTGCTGATCGAAACGTCTCGTTCGTGCGGACGTGCGCTCCAGCGTGAAAACCGCAGATACAGGCAAGAGGAAGAAGTGTATCCTCAAGTATTGAAGTGGTCTTCTTGGCTCGAGTTGTCTCATTAACTCGTGGGGGCGTCGAAGTCCTTGAGAATCCCGAAAATGGACCCGTTTCTGGAAACAAGTCCGGTCGCGTGGCGATGAAATGCCGGCGCCTGGCTCGTGGCTTTGCCCATAATCGCCCCGCCGCATAGCGCAGATTAGTGCAGGTTGATGAAGTCGTGTCTATATGCGTAACGATTTCTCCTTGGGTTGCAAATCGCTCTTTACGCAAGCGTTTCTGCGGGTATAAATGAAGGTAGAAAATCAGATCAGGCGACTTCGGTGACTGATCCTCATCGGTGATGCCAAACAAAAGGCCATGCGGGGCCGCATCCTCGCGTGGCCTTTTTTGTTTGGCTCGCCGGTCTGGTTTGTTGCGGGTGGACCAGTGTCCGGCGAGGCCTCATACGCCTTGCTCGCTTGGTGCAATACCAAGACCCGACACTCCGAAAGGATGAAGGCGGAAGGATGAAGGATGAGTGAAGATCTGGAGACCACGATCCGCGACAACGCCCAAGGCCCGGCGAAGGCGTCGGGGGATTCGGGAAGTATGGAGCAACACGGTCTGCCCGACCAGATCGCGGCAGACAGGTATTTGGAGAGCAAGAAGGCGGCTCGCAGCAAGGGACTGGGGATCGGGCTGAAGAAACTCGTGCCGCCGGCGAGGTTCTTTTCCTGGGAGCCTCCGGCTCGAAGCGGGGCGAAGAGGACTGGGAGATCACCTTCCGCTTCGCCGCCAGTCCGAACGTCTCGGGGCTTGCGGTCGGCAACATCACCGGGATTGCCAAACGCGGTTGGGATTACCTTTGGGTCCGCTACGAA
>CBDAFL010000048.1:0-1549 GCA_965195225.1 uncultured Thermoguttaceae bacterium | reverse complement strand
TACTACAGCGCAAAGTCACGGCCATTTGCAGCGAATAAGGTTTTTCAGTTTGATGCCTAATTCTCGTAGTTTTCGATGTTTTCGCTTGATGTGGGACTTGCGTGCCACGGCGTTGCGTTGTTGGGTTCTTTGGATGACGTTGGCTGTGTGCTCAATCAGCTTGGCCGAGGCGCGACCGTTAAGCCACCAGGAGCGAACCAGCGAGCCGATGGCCGTGTGGATCTGGCAGACGGTTAGTTCCGGTTTTTTTTCCCGAAGTTGCTCGCGGACAGTCGCCAGGAACAGGTAACTGAGACACGAGAGGATCAAGTGTCTTTTCAGTCCGAGGTAGCGACGCCCTTCCCACTGATCAAGGCCGATCTCTTGTTTCTGATCTTCAAAACAACGTTCGACTCGCCAACGAGAGAACCCGACCAGCAAGAGAGTTTGTACCGGTGTCTCAGGCGGCGCGTTGTCGATAAAGTACTTCACTTCCTCCGGATCAAGCATGTTGCGGGCGACGACCAAATGCAGTTGTATTCCGGGCAGATCCTTTTCGTCTTTGATGGTGATTGGTGTGTGCTTCGCTTCCCAGACGATGGGACCTTTCTGGCCGTCCTTGACATGGTATCCTATCCAGGGCTGATCCCGCAAAGCGGACGAGTATTTCAGCATGTTCTTCACGGCGATCGCTGGACGGCTTCCCGAAACCACGCGAGGTGTTTTGCGACCGCGGCCGCGGCCACCAGCGCGACGAAACGGACGTTGGGTTACCCGTGGCGGGTCGATCCAACCGGTGAATGTCGTGGGGATCTCGCCCACAAAAAGCTGCTTGCGGTCGTTCATAATCCGCAAGAACTCGGGTTTACTGCCATATCCTTCGTCGAAGCCGAGCCAATCGAACGAAAGGCCGCCGTTGCCGGCCCGCTCGTGCAACTCCAAGGCGATCCGCCATTTCGGTCGATAGGTCATGTCGTCTGGAATTCCCGCCTCATGACAGCGAGCACGATCTTCCGACCAGCTTTCCGGCAGAAACAGTTCGCCGTCGATCAGGCAGTGAAAATCGTCCCTCGCGTAGGCGAGGTGAACCGTCACGATGCAATTCTCCGTCTTGCCGACCGTGCCGCACCATTGGCGTTGTACGCCTGGCGTTTTGTCTCCCTTTTTCACGTCGCTGGTTTCGTCGATGATCCCCATCGAGTTCGGCCCGGCATGTTCGCGCACGACGATTTCCCGCAAACGGTTTCGCAAGCGATCCTCGTTCCACCGGTGTTGCGCGAGAAACTCCTGCAAGGTTCGGGGGGCAACGCCCGCATGCAGTGCGATCGGTTCGCAACTCTTGGCATCGAGGTCGGACAGTTGCCCTTCGACGTAGACCGGCAGGTGTGCCCGGGTATCGCGGCGAGCAAAACAATCGTCGAACCGTTTCAAGTAACGCGTCAGCATCGGCTTCAGTCGACGAATCTGTCCGGCATCCATGCTATGTCCTCCTGTGACAGAACGGCAAATCCCGCCACAGGTTCCTCGGTTTCGCAAAGTAAATCAATACCAACTTAGCGCTGTAGTATTA
>CBDAFL010000047.1:0-2000 GCA_965195225.1 uncultured Thermoguttaceae bacterium | reverse complement strand
GCCGGGGCCGCGCTGCTGCTGGCCGGTCTGGCGGCGGAAGGCCGCACCACGGTCGATCGCATCCATCACATCGACCGCGGCTATCAGCGGATCGACGACAAGCTCCGGCAGCTCGGCGCTCGGATTGAGCGGGTGGAAAATCAGCCCTGGAACAGCACGATTCCCAAGCCGGTCGCGGCCTTGTTCAGCGAGGCATCGAGACTGGCCAGCGGGCACGCTTCCCGCATGGCAAGCTCCAGATAGGCGGCGTCGTAGGACGAAAGCCGCCAAGTGCGCGCGAGCGACAACACTTCTCCAAACGCCTTTTTGGACGTTTGCTCGTCGACGACAATCGGCAAGCCGCCGAGAAATCCCAAAAACTCGGAGATTCTTGCGGGGGTAACGCGTTTTCTCCGCTCGCAAACCACTAATGCGTTGGCCACTTCAAGCGACCAATGGGTCGGAACAACGGCCTCTTGAGTATCCAAACACTCAAGCACGACATCGGAGCGAGGATTGGTTTCATCCTCCAGACACCACGGTATCGTCACGGAACAATCGAGAACAAACCGGCTCATGGACGCCCTTCGTCAATCATCTCCCGAATGGACAGTCCGTCAAGTCGCCAGCCCTTGCGGGATTCAAGCATGGCTTCGATGGTCTTTCGAATATCCGAGTTCTTTTTTTCCGACGCTGGAACGAGCTTTGCCACGGGGACGCCGTGGCGGGTGATCATGATCTGCTCGCCCTGGGCGACGCGATCCAAAAGGGCCGGCAGATGCGTCTTGGCCTGATAAGAACCGACTGTTTCCATGGCAACGCTCCGTTCAGACTGGTCTAAGACTAGTCTACTCCGGTTTGCGACACTTGTCAAGGATGCAAAATGGTTTATAAGCCGCGCCGGCGTGAAGCTGAACTCAAAGATATCGCCCAATCAACCGAGCCGCCGTGCCGGCGGCTGCTAAACGACGTCTGACGATCAAATACTCAACTTACCTCCGCCCCTCACCCCTCGTCCCTCACCCCTCGATACACGTGCTGCCCTAACGCGTTCTTCCTCGAGGTGACCGGGCCGGGGGTCGCGTCCTCACGCAAAACGGAAACCATCATCTGATACTTGGCGTCGATGTCGTCGGCGTAGTGGACCAGCAGGGCCTCGGGCGTCATCGGCGGCAGCGGCGATCCCCACTCCGGCAAGCGCTGATGGGCAATGATTAGGTGTTCGAGCCGCAGCAACGTGTCGGGGTCTAGCGGGGTCTCGCTTTGCATGGCAGCCTCGCGGACCATGTCGCGGCCGAGCAGGATGTGGCCGATAAGCGCCCCCTCGGCCGTCCGCTCCGCGCCCTCGGATCGCTGAGACAGTTCGCGGAGCTTGCCGATGTCGTGCAAAATCCCGCCGGCAACGACCATGCCTTTGTCCAAGGGAGGCTCCATCTCGGGATAATACTCGGCGTATTTTTCGGCCAGAAAGACGCACGTGCGGGCAACGCTCAACGAATGTTCCAACAGCCCGCCGGCGTAGGCGTGATGGTTCCGCCGCGCGGCCGGATGGCCGAGCAACTGCTCGCGGTGAGTATGCAACAGCGACTCGACCAACTTGTGCAGAGCGGTTTTTTCGATGTGTTGCCGAGCAAGGTCCAACAGTTCGTCGAACATCGTTTGTGGATCGAACTGCGATCTGGGCATGCAGAGGGCCGGATCGAATCCGTCGGCCGCGTCCGACTCGACGGTTTCGCGGATTTTTCGGATATCCAACTGCGGCCCGAAGCTGGTTTCCTGGTAGACCGCGCGGACCTTGTAGAATACGCCCGGTTTCCAGCGGTCGCGGCACTCGATTGCCCAGGGCGAATCGCCCCAGATTGGAAAGCTTACCTGGCGGCCGCCGTCGCGAAATCCGACGCGGAAATAGGGCTTGCCCGTCTTGGTCTTCAATTCCTCCTTGTCCGTCAGCAACAGGAACAGATCGGCCTCCCGGCCGTGTGACATCTCGGCGAGCGTGGCGATGGGCATTGGGTGATGAG
>CBDAFL010000046.1:0-43977 GCA_965195225.1 uncultured Thermoguttaceae bacterium | reverse complement strand
GACCATTCGGTCATCCCTTCGCGCCAAACGAGGTCATCGGGGCGCAACTGTCCGGCGGCGGCCAACTGCTTCAAGTCCACCGCGGAAACCGGCCCCACTTGCTTATTGTCTCGGGCGTAATACCATTCGACCGGGGTCATGCGAGGCTCCTTCTGAGAGTATGCAGACAAGTATAGGTTATTGTAGCAGATTTCGGCGGAATGTGGGACAGGTCGACAACCTGTCCTACGATTGCTCCTTGGCCCAGCGGCCCGAGCAGAACCACGCCAGCCGGCCCAACAAGCGGAAGTAGACGATCCATGCAACGGCAGCCAGCAGGCCGGAGGCGACCAGGCCGACCGTCCATCCGCCGTGCCGCGTCAGAACGATAAGCACCGTGGCGGCGATGCCGAGCACGGCGAACGACACCACGTAGAATATCGCCCAAACGCGCCATCCATACAGCACGCTTTGCCATACCCGCAACGAAAACGGACCGATCGGCGATTGGCTCTCCAGCATGGAAAGCAGGAGCAAGGGAAAGAGCGCCGGCAAGGTGACGGCGATCCCCCACGTTTTTGAAACTCCGAGCCATTGCCACAACTCGGAGGCGAGCACCCCCGGCAGCGCGGCCAGGATCAAGCCGCTTGCCACGTACGCCGCCGCGCCGAGGTCTTCCAGCAGCAGCACGCGGGGCCAATCCCCCACCGCCTCGGCGCCGTGGGAAGTGTCGTGGAGGATCGTCAGGCCGCAGGCCGACGCCAGATAGCCGCAGATCAGCGCGGAGAACATTCCCAGCGTGATGGACAGCAACAGCCCGCTCCAGAGCAAGGCGCGGATGAACTCGTCCACGTTTTCGTTGTCCGCGCCCAGGCACCAAACGGCCAACCGGACGGCGCCGATCAGCACGACCGCCGCGAAGCCGAGCGCCAGGGTGTGAGGCAGATTTTCCAAACGTAACGGGAAGCCGAAGACGCCGGAGAAGAACAAGCCGGGCGGCGGCGCGAGTTGGGTCGCTTCGCGTGCCCATTGCTCCCGCTCCGCCGGTTTCTTTTTGAGGGCGTTGTGCCGATCGCCCTCCCCCCTACCCTGCCCTGCCCCGGCGCGGCTCCGCTGCTCGCGCGAGATTGCAAACTGGTGGCTGCAGGCGTGACAAGTCAGATTGGCCCCAAGCTGAATGCGGCCGATCTCCACGCGGGCGGCACACCGCGGGCAGAAAGAATACGTCTCGGGAACCATGTTTACTGATTGGCCCACGCCTCATCTCCCGATGAGAGTCATCCCCCGTCTTCCTCACACGCGGATTCATCCGATTCCTCGTCGGCCCAGCTAAGCGAACAGTGCCACGCCAGCCGCCCCAGCAGGCGGAAATAGAAGACACATCCCGCGCCGAGCAAGAAGCCCGTGGCCATCGCATTCCAAAACAATCCGGCGAACCGCGAGCCGAAATCCGTCAGCACGACAACGCCCGCCAGCCCCAGCACTATTGCGTAAAACAATCCCCAGGCCCTCCATTGCGAAAACACGCTCCGCCAAATCGCCGGCGCGAATGGATTCAACGGAGTGGCGTTTTCCAGCAACGACAGCAGAAACACGGGAAACAATACCAACTCGCTTACGGCGACCACCCAAACCCCGGGGATTCCAAGCCAGTTGCACAGGGGAATGGCCATTGAGCCGGGCACAGCGGCCATAATCACCCCGGCCAGCAAGTAGACCGATTCGGCAATCCCCTCTAAGGCTAGCAGGTTGGGCCAACTCTCGATCGTCTCGCCGCCGTAGGACGTGTCGCGGAGGATGGTCAACCCCCAGGCCGAGGCCAGCACGATCCATGCCAGCAGGCAAATCCCCCCGAGGGCACACATAAACATGCTCCCTATCGCCACTCCCGCGCCGGCGAACGACCCAACCCCTGCGCTTCCAAACCACAACGCCATCTTGATCACGGGCACCAGGATAAAGGCGGCAAATATCAGCGAGAGCGTCTGTGCCAGGACACCGAGGCTGAAGGGAAAACCGAACGTTCCGGAGAAGAATAGCCGCCGCAGAGTCGCGCCACCCGCCGACTGCGGCGCCGTTTCCTCTTCCGCGGCGGCCTGCTCGACCAGCCGCTCCCGATCGTCGAGGTCGCAGTTCGATCCGGCATTTTGCCCGGCCGGCGGCAAATCAGGTTCAGTCCGCAGCGCGTACTCGTCATCCTCCGCCCTGCCCTGCCCCGGTCCGATGTTGCTTTCGGATGGCGTCATTGTCGTTTTGGCTATTTTTCGTTTGTGCCCATGGCCGCCCGGTAACGGCGCCACAACTCGTTGCCGACCTCTTCGGGCAACGTACCACGAATGCGTTTTACCAGATCGTCCAGGGCGTGCCAATCGAGTCCCTCGAAACGGAACGTCAAAACCGGCTCGGTCACGGAGCTGCGGACCAGCGCCCAGCCGCCGGGCGTGTCGATCCGCACCCCGTCGGTCTTTATCTGCGGGAAGCCGTCCCAGGCCGCGCCGACCTGCTCGATAATCTCCTGCCGCTCGTCTTGATCCACCGGTACGCGGAGATCGGGGGTCATCTGGACCGCCGGACACCCACGGCGGACTTCGGATAGCGTTCGTCCAGAGTGGGCCAGCCAGGCGATCAGACGGCAGGCAGTATAGAGCGAGTCGTCGCCGCCGGCCAGTTCGCGGAAAAAGTAATGCCCGCTGGCCTCGGCCCCGAAGCGGGCGTTCGTCTCGCACATCCGCGCGCGGAGGAATGCGTGGCCGCTCCGCTCGGCCAGCGGTTCGGCCCCGACCCGTTGGGCGAACTCGGCGATCTGGTCGGAATATTTCAGGTCGTGGACGAACGGCTCGCCGCGCAGTTCCTCGCCGAGACATTCGAGCAGCGTGAACGCGGCCTCCTCGGAACTGAATACGACCCCTTCGTCGTCGACCAGGGCCAGCCGGTCGCCGTCGCCGTCGAAGGCCACGCCCAGGTGTGCCCGCTGATGGTATACCGCGTCGCACAGTTCGTGCAGATTTTCGGGGCGGGAACAGTCGGGCGCTAGGCCGCCGAAACGTCCGTCGGTCTGGTCGCGGATGGTCGAAAAAATGCACTGCGGAAAGATGGCGTGCAGATATCGTCTGGCCTTTTCCGCCCAACAGCCGTGCATTGGGTCTAGCACCACGTGGAGTTGAGCGGCCAGCGAATCGACGAACGTTTCCTGCAAGTATGCCACGTAGTCGAAGGATACGTCGAGTGTGCGTGGGGTGGTGCGAGTTCGGTCCTCCCCCCTGCCCTGCCCCGACGAATGTTCGACGGGACTTAACGCCCGTTGCATGTCGGCCACCTCGTCCGGCGTGGGCGGCCGGTCGCGGAGCATCCATTTCAAGCCGTTGACGGCAGCCGGATTGTGCGAGGCGGTCACGATCGCACAACCGTCGGCCTCCAAGCGGCGTTTGGCATGGTAGATCATCGGCGTGGGCAGTAGCCCCAGTTCGACCACGTCGAGTCCCGACCGGCAAAGCCCCTCGGTCAGCGCCGCCAGGAAGGGAGGCGTGGAATCGCGGACGTCTCCGCCGACGACGAACTTTGCGCCCGGGGCCAATTGCCGCCCCAACTCTCGTCCCCAGGCCTCGTACATCGCGGCGGAGAGTTCCGCATCGGCCAGGCCTCGAATGTCGCACGGCTTGTAGATGCTCACCAGTACCTTCGCTTCCGTCGCCATGCACAACCCAACAGACCAACCGCAGCGGTTACGAGCAGAACGAAGCTGCCTGGTTCGGGAACGTGGGAGTCGGGCCGCAAAATGTGGTAGAGGCCGGCCGGGTCGCTCGACCGAGGGACATCAGGGTCCGAGTCGGGAGAGAGAAACCCCGTTTCGACCGTTTCGGTCACGTTATAGTTGTAGGCAATGTTATTGCCATCCTTGACGTAGAAATCGCCCCAGACAGGTTCGCGATTGCTCCAAAAAGACCAAGTCATCTCATATTCCGATACGGGAATGGAAATGGGATCGAATTTAATCCCCCAAATATCTTCTGGCATCCCGGGGTTTCCCGGTCCTGTCTTCTGAAGTTCCACGGGATCATCATCAAAGACCACACCGCCGCTGACGCCTGCTATATCAACTTCGCTCAGCGCCTCGGAGCATTCGATAATTATGTGGCTGATTCCGCCTTGTAGTGTGCCATTGGTTGTCGTCAACCCGAAACTATAAGTGTACTTCCAGGGAAAGCCCGGCCATGTGTTGTCTTCGTTGGTCACTTCCCAAGTCATGGTCGCGGTGTAATTCGGCCACGGATCGCCGATCACGCGCACTCCATCCCCGGAATCCAATACCGAGGGCGTGTACGTCAAGGAACCGGACAATACCTCGCCGCTGGCGATCGGCAAGCTGCAAAACATTATCGCACACGCCAGCAAAAAAGTCACTACACGTATCATGTTGTTTCTCTCTGTAAAAACCGTGCATTCACTACGCAATTATATTCGTCACGCGATCAAGAAGGCAAATATATTCGTCACGCGATCAAGAAGGCAAAACACCTTACAGACGAAGGACTGGGTACAATCGGCTTCGAGAGTGAAGCCGATCAAACAACTCGGGTAAGAAAGCCGTCAGCGCTGCTTGGAAAACGGACGGCGAACCGAGCGCTTGCGCCACCTCTAACACTACCCTCTACACCATCATTTTTCCGATTAAGGTTTCGGATGTCAACCCCCGCTGAAAAGGGGCTGCGCCTAGTGCAACAAGTCCAGCGATTTTTCGCAAAACTCCCGCTCCGTTTTCAGCCCGTACACTTTGCAAAACTTGACGAGACTCTCGAACCTCCTGGCCGGATCGGCGCCGGTGGCGTAGCAGAGTTTGGCGAGGCAGTGTGGGCAGAGCCACAAGGGGCGGCGGTCGGCCTCGTTCAGATGGTTGCATCCGCCCATGTTGCATTCGTACAGCGTGCAGTGGGCCATCGAGAACATGTGGGCCGTCTCGTGCGTGGCGGTTTTCAGCGTCCGCAGCAGGCAGCGGCGGAAGGATTCTTTGTCGCGGTCCGCGTTGCCGAAGCGGTTGATCGACCACACCCCTACCCTGTCGCCGAGCGATGCCTGACCGAAGACATAGTTCCAGCCTTTGCCGGGCCAAAGATCGGCGGCCGTAAATCCGATGAACGTCACGGCGTCGCGGGGCAATCGCGGCTTGAGGATTTCGTAGAGTACGTGCGTCGTCAGGAACTGTTCCGAGCGGAACTTGCCCGGCTTTCGTCGCGCCGACTTGGGGACCGCGTCCAACGGCAGTCCTTCGCGGATTTTCACCGGCAACTGGAAATACGCGCCCATGAACTCCGCGCTGATCGCGACGATTTTTTTCTCGGCCGGTGTGAATTCGCCCAATGGCTGGACGTAGATCACCCGCCGCCGACGGTCGGCCTTGATCGGTTTGTTGCGGACGTATTGGCGGAAGGTTTGGCCCGGCTCGGGATGCGAGGCCAGCCAATCGCCGGGCCGCGGTTCGCCGAGTTTCTCATGCAGCGGCAGGAGCTTGACGAACTTAGGCGGCAACATCAGCTTCTCGTCCGCCAAAGTGTGATTTGCCGGAAGGAAGCCAACTATCAGCGCACAGCAAAAAATCGCGGTTCGATAATTCATTTGCTCACCGATGTTCCCGGATCCTCTTCCCCCGCGAGATTGATCACCACCAGTTCCGGACGGCAAAGGAAACGAAACCGCGGGGCGAAACCGCGCTCCATGCCGATCCCGCGCGATACCGACAGCTTGCCTCCGCCGGGCAAATCGCTCAGGCCGCAGGCCCAACGCCGGGGGATTTCGCAGTTGACGATTATCGGCCCCAGCAAGGGCAACCGAATCTGGGCGCCGTGCGTGTGGCCCGCTACCAGCAGGTCGGCCCCGCCGTTGCCCAGGGCGAAATTGGGGACGTGGCCCACGATAATGCAAAACTGATCTGTGCTATTCTTGGTCGCCGCCGATGAGACGCCCATCGAATTACGCGATATCGAATCGCGCAGCGTCAGGCAGGTCAGCCGCAGTTGGCCCAGGTCGAACGACTGGCGGATAGCGACGGCCGTTACTTCCGTCCCCTCGAAAATTTCACGCCAAATACCGGGATCGACGTTTCCCTCCACGGCAAACGCGCCCAGCGGCGCGCGAAAATCCATCTCGCGCAGCAAACCGTTAAGCTCCCGGCAGAGTTTTTTTTGATTCTCCCAGCGTGCTTGGATGTAATCGCCTGCAAACAGCACGAGATCCGGCTTTTCCTCCAATGCGCGAAGCAGAACGGCGCGCTCGTAAGGTCCGATATGGTCGGTTTGCAGATCGGCCACGACCACGATTCGCACCGGGCGGCTGATTTTCCGGCTGACGATTCGGTGGTGCGTGACCTCCAGCCATTGCGGCTCGATCAGAAACGCGTATGCGGCGACCGAGATCATCGCCAGCATGGCCGCGGCGGCGGCGACCGCACAGGCCCAACGCCGCCGCCAAATAATTGCGGTGGCGGCCATCAACACAGGACCGTGCAGAAATAGCCCGTAGGTCCAAAGTCGGACAATGCCGAACGCATTCTCAAAACATCCGCCCATGACTACGCCGAGCACCACGGCGACTATGCCCACGACGGACATGACGCCGCACCACGCCCAAAATCCCCGACGCCGGCCGAGGAGCCGGATCGCGGCGACGTCGACCAGCAGCATTACAAGGTTGTACGGCAGAGTCACGGGATTATTGTATAGGGAAGAGGGTCAAGTGGCTAGGGATGCGACGTTTAGCCGCCGCGTGCGGCGCGCGACGTTACCTTGTTCCCACGCGGAGCATGGGAACGAGTGGCATGGCAACGTTTCCACGCACCCCCTTGCGAAAAACTATCCGACATCCGACAATGACCCCCCTGCCCTCCCCTGCCCTTGCTGGAAAGGATTTTTCAGGGCATGAAAGGGGTTTTCATGGATGGAAAGGAATAATGCATGGCTGGAATACCCGTGTTGATGGCCGAAGGCGATTGTATCGCCCGAGCGTGGGAAAACGCCCTGGTCCTGTTGTATAAATCCGGCTGCGACGTCAAGACGCAGTACGACAAAGCCGACGATCCGCCGAGCAAGGACGCCACGATGGTCGTCACGGTTGGCCAACCGCTGGCCGAGCCGATGATCCACCGCGACTTTCCCGGCGGCTTCGAGGAGTTGCAAGAATACGTAATGGAGGTCTGCGAGGGGATCAAGGACCACTGCGTCCGCAACCCCGACGACCCGAGCGACACTCGCTGGGAATACACTTACCATCAGCGTCTGTTCGGCTACGAGGCGCCCACGTTGGCGCCGACCGATCAGATTGAGCATATCTGCCGACAGTTGGCCGACTCGCCGCACACCCGCCGGGCGCAGGCGATCACCTGGAAGGTCTGGGAAGACAACACCTGTTACGATCCGGCCTGTCTGCAAAGCGTATGGTGTCGAATCGTCGAAGAGGACGGCCGGCGGCTGTTGAACATGAACGTCCGCTTCCGCTCGAACGACGCCTACAAGGCGGCGTTCATGAACATGTTCGCCCTGGCCCGGTTGCAGTCGCTGATCGCCGCGCGGATCGGCGAGCTATCTGGCGAGCCGGTCGAGTTGGGCCGCTACTGCCACATCGCCGACAGCTTCCATATTTACGGCTCGAATCTGGCGGAGTTCGAGGCCCGATTTCTCGGCGCTATTGAAAAGCGCACCTTCGAGGGGCGCACGATGCGTTACGAGGACGTCCGCGAGATCATGGAATCGGCCCGTCCATCGATTCTCGAAAAGGCGCGGCGGATGGGACGGACATAAATCGCGGCCTACGGCGTCTTGCCGATCGAGAACGCCTTGCCCAATAGCCGACCGATGCCGTAGTAGGAACGGACTTCCGGGGCAAAGAGTATCGGTAAGAGCTTTTCCATCTCGGGCGTTCCCGCCGCGTCGAGCACCTCCTCGTCGATCTTCACGTCGAGAATCTCGCCGACGAATTGCGTGTGCAGGCCCAACTCGAACGTGTGCGCAAGCCGGCATTCGAGAACCAGCGGGAACTCTTGCACGCAAGGGGCGTCGACCAACTCGCTACGGACCGGCGTCAGTCCGGTGGCCGCGAACTTGTCCTCCGTCTTGCCCGAGGCGAGGCCGAAGTGATCGGCCTCTTTCACGTGATTCTCTGAAGGGACGTTGACCGTAAACGCCTTGCGGAGGACGATGTTCCCGTGTGAATAGGTAGCCTTCCGTAGCGAGACGGCGACGCACGGCGGTTTCGACGAGCAGATGCCGCCCCAGGCCACGGTCATGACGTTCGGCTTTCCGTCCTTGTCATAGGTTCCCACGACGAGAACCGGGGTCGGATACAGAATCGTCTTCGCTCCCAGCGATTTTTTCATCATCGTGCTCCTTGTGTAACGTGTAACGACCGTTGCTCGTCCATATCGAAGATCGCGGCAATCGTATTGTTCATCGCCCCAGTCTACAGAAGATCGCCAACTCTGGAAAGCGGTGAGCGGTGCCGGGGTGGCACGTCCCTGAGCGAAGCGAAGGGCGTGGTCCATCGGCCAGCCACGCCCTTCGCTCCGCTCAGGGACGTGCCACCCTACCGCAAGATTTCGACCCGGAGGGTTGTTGGACAGATTTCGACCCGGAGGGTTGTTCGACAATAGCCCAGCGATTCACAGGATTATGCATCCGCTAGCAACGATAGCAGAAAAACACTTGCCACAACGGAGCTTGTCATGCCAGTTCAACAATTTTCATAAAAATCTGAAATGATGATCATCACAACCGTTGACGTAAGTCCCTATTTTTCAACACCAATATGATAGCAATGATAGCGGATGCATAATCCTGGTAAGGTCTGGGAGTCGGGGGCGGATTCTAGCAAGGATTCGCCCGTGGAGGGAATGGCAATTTTTCCGACAAGAGCGTTTAGCCGCCGCGTCCACGCGGCATGAATCCGCCGGTCGTTCGATTCCATACGTTTCACATGAAACCGCCAAACACCGCACACTTCCCGTTTCACGTGGAACGCGCAGATTCGCGCCGGTGTTTCGATTGAGGCAGTCGGTACGATCACATCAACCATCAGGGCAACGCAAGCCATCGCGCGATTCGCCAAGCCACGTTGATCAAAGGTATGCTCGCGACCGTCACGATTCCCAGCCAATGCAGCCAGTCGCGGCGGCATTTGGTCCGCACGTCGATCACAATGGCTGCCAAGAACATAATGATTGCGATGATCGCGATTATTAGGAACGCGGCAAGCAGCGCGATCATCCCGAATTCAAGTAGAAGAATAGGCATTGAACGTAAGATGCTTGAACGTAGGGTGCCAGGCAGAGCAATTAGAACCGGTATTATGCTGACGAGCAAATACACTGCGGCAAAAAAGCCGAAGGATGCCTTCCAACGCTTCGCATCGTTCAATCGCATCGCGGCATAGCAGAACAACACTCCCGTGATCATTATGTAGATGGCTGTGCAGATCATCAAACTCGTGTTCGGTTCCGTTGAATACCTCCTCCAGATCGGCCAGAACAGCATGCCAAGGAAGCCGACAATCGCAAAATTGATTATCAGCCAATGTCCCGGCTGGAAGCGGTTGATCGTGGCAACCCGCGAGAACCGCACCAGAATGCCCGCCCCGACCAGTGCCGCTCCGAAGACTGCGGCGGAGACACCTTGGAGCACGTATGTTGTCCATGGACCGACTCCCTGCTGGATGCGGCCATAGGCGATGTCCTCTGCAACATAGATTGCCAACAGCACAACGGTTGCGGCCAACCATATCACGACGTGGAGAATGCTGAATCGTGGCACGTGGAGTGGGTCGTCAAACACGGGAACTTCGGCGATAGGTTCCGACTGTGGCATGGCAGGCAATATCCCTGATTCATAAATCGGTGGGACTGCGCTCTGCCTGTCCCACCGTAAATCTACCCACTGCCGGTTTCACGTGGAACCGGTGGTGGATAGCGGTAGTAAAACAAACGCACATAATTGCCGCGTGGACGCGGCGGCTAAACGGATTATTCCACCGGATTGATGACCAACCCGCTGAGCAGTTTCGGGTAGAAATACGTGCTCTTGGCCGGCATTCGTTCGCCGCTGAGGCTGATCGAGCGGACGTTTTCGACAGTGGCCGGCATGACTACGGCCGCCAATGGATACTCGCCGGTCTTCAGCCCGTCTACCACTTCCTCGATCAGATGGACGTAGTTCGGCTTGGGCAATTCCTTGCAGCCGAGGATGTCCTCGACGATCAGGCGATGCAAGAGACTGACGCCCAGTCCGCGCCACTCGTCGCTGTGTTCCTCGGCGACTTCGACCATTTTTGCCCTGCCGGCGTCGGTCACCGTGGCGATCAGCCAGCGACCGTCCTTCTGCGTATAGAGTCCGATTTGGCCCTGGTTGTCGGCCGTTTCGATCTCTTCCCAAACGGCGGTGGCCGCATCGGGGCCTTCGCCCGCCGGTTGGGTCTCGAAGCACGGGCTGAGCTTGGCGGCCAACTCCTCGCTGGTCAGTGCCAATTGTTGGGGTGGCAGTTCAACTGCCACCCCATCAGTTGTACGGAACAACCGATGGGTGGGCATGACGATCATGCCCGGATCGTCCATCGCCACACACATCATCAACGTGCAGTTGGCCGGATGGGTCGGCGTGAGGAATCCGCTGTCGTGGATATGGTCGCGGTAGTTGCAGGCGGTCTCGTAACGATGGTGGCCGTCGGCGATGAACATCGGCTTCGGCCCCATCACGGCCGTCAGCTTGGAAAGGACCTCGACGTCGGTGACCGGCCAGAGTCGATGGACCACGCCCAGGTGATCGGTCGCCACCAAGGGCGTCTTCTCGGCAACGGCCTTGTCCAGCAGATTTTGGGCCTCGCAATCCGGGTCGGGATAAAGTCCAAAGATCGGGCTGAACTGCGTCTTCGTCACCACGGTGAGCATCAGCCGATCGACCTTAGCGGCCGGCAGGGTTTCCTCGTGCGGAAAGACCTGTCCCTCGCCAAAGCGGCTGAGCCGTTGCCGGCAGAGGAATCCGCGGCGGACGTAAG
Source organism: uncultured Thermoguttaceae bacterium (assembly GCA_965195225.1). Lineage (GTDB taxonomy): Bacteria > Planctomycetota > Planctomycetia > Pirellulales > Thermoguttaceae > JAHIKV01. Next base: position 32,970 of record CBDAFL010000046.1, on the reverse strand, counting down.
TCTGGCCGGCGGCGGTGAACTCCTGGTGGTAGACGTAGACGGCCGGATCGGCCTCGGTCGTCAACACGCCTTCCTCGCGCCAATCCTTATAGAACTTCGCCGCGCGGGTGTAGCGGTTGTTATTCTCGTCATCGTCGCCCGGCTCGATGCGGTTCAGGTCGATGCGAATGAAGCTGTTCGGATGGAGCTTGTAGAAGTGGTCCTGTAGTTCGGGGCCGATCACATCGTACGGTGGCGTTACAACATCGCTGAGCGATCCGACGCGGCCAAGGTTGTAACGCACTCCACGGAAGGCTTGAATGTCGGGCATGGCAGTAAAGATCGGGGTTCGGGATTCGGGATTCGGGGTTCGGGACTCGGGGTTCGGGATTCGGGGTTCGGGACTCGGGGTTCGGGACTCGGGGTTCGGGGTTCGGGGTTCGGGGTTCGGGACTCGGGGTTCGGAATGTTTGTCTTCCCCGAACCCCGATCCCCGATCCCCGAGTCCCGCGTCTCTCAGTAACGATAATAATCCGGCTTAAACGGTCCACCCGCCGGTATACCGAGATACTCGGCCTGCTTCTGCGAAAGTTTCGAGAGCTTCACGCCAAGCTGGCCGAGATGCAACCGGGCGACCTCCTCGTCGAGGTGCTTCGGCAGCGTGTAAACGCCGATCGGATAATTGTCCGGTTCCGACCAAAGCGCAACCTGGGCGATCACCTGGTTGGAGAACGAATTGGACATGACAAACGACGGATGGCCCGTGGCGCAGCCGAGATTCACGAGCCGTCCCTCGGCCAGCAGGATGATCGAGCGGCCGCTGGCGAAGGTGTAGCGATCGACCAGCGGCTTGATGTTCACCAGCTTAACGCCGGGAACGGCTTGCAGCCCGGCCACGCCGATCTCGTGGTCAAAATGACCGATGTTGCAGACGATCGCGTCCTCGCGCATTTGCTGCATGTGTTCGGCGGTGATCACGTCGCAGCAGCCGGTGGCGGTGACGAAGATGTTGCCGCGTGTGGCGGCGTCTTCCATCGTCGTCACTTCAAATCCCTCCATCGCGGCCTGCAACGCGCAGATCGGGTCAATCTCGGTAATCAGCACTCGGGCACCGTAGTGACGCATCGACTGGGCGCAGCCCTTGCCGACGTCTCCGTATCCGCAGATTACCACTACCTTGCCGGCGATCATGATGTCGGTCGCCCGTTTGATGCCGTCGGCCAACGACTCACGGCAACCGTAGAGGTTGTCGAACTTGCTTTTTGTGACCGAGTCGTTGACGTTCATGGCGGTCACGCCCAACTCGCCGCGCTCGTGCATCTGATAGAGGCGATGGACGCCGGTGGTGGTCTCTTCCGACAGGCCGCGGATGTCGCTCAACAGATGGCGATACCGCTCTTCATGTACCATTGCGGTCAGGTCGCCGCCGTCGTCGACGATCATGTCCAACTGTTTTCCGTCAGGGAAGAAGAGCGTCTGCTCGATACACCAGTCGTAGTCGGCGTCGGTCTCGCCCTTCCAGGCGTAGACGGGCACCCCCGTGGTGGCGATCGCCGCGGCGGCGTGGTCCTGGGTCGAAAACTTGTTGCAACTGCTCCACTGGACCTCGGCACCCAGCTCGCGGAGGGTCTCGATCAGCACTGCGGTCTGGATCGTCATGTGCAGGCAGCCAGCCACGTGGGCACCGGCCAGCGGTTTTGACTTGCCGTATTTACGCCGCAGGGCCATCAGGCCGGGCATCTCCCGTTCCGCTAGTTGTATCTCTTTTCGGCCCCAATCGGCCAGCGAAAGATCAGCAACCTTGTAAGGTAATTTCGTTTCGACTTGTGACACCGTTCGCGCTCCATTCTTGAAATTAGTGTTAGCAGCCCGTTGAAAAGTCGGATTTGGAAGCTTGGGTGCCACTGCTGGCTTGTCCAGCAGTGTTTTTCCGGGTGTTTCTCCCCGCACTGCTGGACAAGCCAGCAGTGGCACCCTTTTTCAACGGGCTGTTAGAGAACCGCTATTTTAAGGATTCCCCGTACTGGTTGGCAAGCCCTGTTCAAGCTCCAGCGTCGGGCGGGTCGATGTCGAGATAATGGGTGGGTATGCGCCTGCGAAGAATGGGGGATCGGACTATGTCCAAAATGGAATGGATACGCCCGCAACAAACCGTTCGGCCACGGTCGAACGGCAGGATTCCGGTACTGCTGTGCTTGTTGGTTGCCGGCATGACCGCGCTGGTCGTATATCGTTGGGGGCACGAGAAGTGGTTGCCCGTCCGCGCCAAACCGACATACACCGCGACGGCCTATGTCGTCGAACCCCCCGGTGATGTATCTCGCGTTCCGTTCGTCAATACGGACGCCGACCCTCAACGCGCGAGGGAAGCGGCCGACTCGATGGCCGAGTTGTACATCGGCGACCGGCGGAAGGAGTGGCGGAGTCGCGTGGAGGAGCAACGGATCGAGGCGCGTCGGTCGGTGGAGCAGGCGCGCCTGGAGCGCGACGAGAACGTGGCGCGGCTCGAGGCGTTCGTGCAAAAACTTCGATCCGCGGACGCCAAGCAACCGGCCGCGACAACCGACGTGGAGTCCCGGCCGTCGATGGTCGCGAATCCTCGTTGGCTCGAACTCGAACGCCAATCGGCGGAGCTTATCCGCCACCGCGAGGAATTGCTCGTCGATCGCACTAATCTTCATCCGGTGGTACGCGAGGTTTCGGACAAGATCGTCGAGATCCAGCGGCGGATGGCCGGCATACCGCGGGAAATCCCCGATTCCCAGGCGAGATCCACGCCGGGTGGCACTGGCGAGACGCCAGTGCCACCCATCGCCGAACGACTGGAAAAAGGATATCAACGGAAACTCGCGGAACTTACGGCGGCGGTCGAACGGACAAGGAAAACGTGCGAGGAGGCCGAGTTTGCCGAGCGACGGGCAATGCAACGTATGCAGTCGGAGCCACAATACTCTGTCGAGCGTGCCCGGCTCGTCGAGAATCCGCCATCGGTCGATTATGGCTGGCGGCGTCTGATGTGGACCACGCTGGCCGCCGGCCTGATGATGGCCTTCGGCGCCGGTTCGCTTTCGCTTGGGGCGGGCATCGAGCCGCCCGTGACAACCGCCGCGGAAGTGCGGGCCAAGACGGGTAAATCCGTTATCGGCACGATACCCGCCGACGATTCCACCCCAGAACTGACCGAGATCGGCCGCCAGCGGCGCATCCGCCGCACGACGATCGTACTCGGTTTGCTCCTGATGCTCTCCTGCCCGGCCGCGGCCGTTTGGGGAGTGCTGGGAATCTAGCGACTCATTGCAGTTTGGTAGGTCAGGTACCCCGTACCCGACACCGGATTTCCCCGATTTTTGTCAGGTACGGGGCACCTGACCTACCAGACTGCAACGAGGTAGTAGTAGGACACAAGGGAAAATTGGGTACCATGGGCAAGCACAGCTTACCCATGGTACGACATTAGGACGCACGGGTAAGCTGCGCTTACCCGTGGCACCCCTCAAGAATAAGCGTCAATAATCGGTTTATTGATTCATCCGGCGGCTGCCGAATTGATGGTATGGATCAATGCCAATTCGGCTCAAGGTTTGCGCCACAATAGGCAACATGCATGGAGATTAGGGAAGGAACGACGATGTATACCGGCAGTATCGGCCAAAACCGGCGCCCATTTGCGTCCGTGCCGCTAGTGGATCACTATTTTCCGGCCGCCGCCATCGAAGGCGCGCGGACCACGCTGACGCGCTGCATCCAGCGCGGCGAGGGGGCAGGGTTGGTCGTAGGGCCTTCGGGAACCGGCAAAACCATGCTCTGTCTGCTCTTGGCTCAGCAGTTCCGGAAAACCTTCCAAGTAGCGATGCTTGCCAGCGGGCGGCTAAGCTCGCGCAGGGCGCTATTCCAAGCAATTTTGTACGAATTGGGACGCCCATATCGAGACATGGACGAGGGAGAACTGCGACTGGCTTTGATCGACTACCTCGACTGCGGAGACGGCAGCCCCAACGGCATGGTGCTGTTGGTCGACGAGGCGCATACCTTGCCGTTACGATTGTTGGAAGAGATACGGATGTTGAGCAACCTCGCGCGGGACGGTCAGCCGCTGGTGCGGCTGGTTTTGGTCGGCGCGCCGGTGCTGGAGGAGCGTTTTGCCAGCCCAAAGCTCGACTCGTTCAGCCAACGGCTCGGCGCCCGTTGCTATCTCGAATCGTTCAACCGCACGGAAACACTGGACTACGTACAATCTCAAGTCAACTCGGCCGGCGTGTCGGGCGAAGAGGTTTTTCCCGAGGAGACCTGCCAAAGCGTGTTTCAGGCCACCGGTGGCGTGCCCAGGTTGATCAATCAGGTCTGCGACCACGCCCTGCTTTTGGCACACGTCGCCGGACGGAAAATGATCGAGCCGGCAAACATCGAGGAAGCGTGGGCCGACCTACAGCAGTTGCCCGCCCCGTGCAACGCTGAGCATGAAACCGAAGATGCCGACGGCGGGGTGATTGAGTTCGGTTCGTTGGACGATCCGATCGAGTCGGAAAGCCGCTCGAAGACCTCGGTGTTTCGGGTGGCCTCGGTCGAACAGGAAGGGGCCGAGGAGGAAGATGGTTCCGAACCGGACGGGCAAATCCACCGCATCGAGCGGCTATTGGCCAAGGCCGACGAGGATTTTCAGCCCGCCGGATCCATCGGACCCGAAGTCGAGTTGAACTTCGAGGAACCGGTTCATCCGTTCCAGGAGGAGTTCGAGCAGGAAGAGGTCGTCTCGGACCGCTATGCCGCGGCGCAGGCAAAGCAACCTCTCACGTTTGGCACCTCGGCCTACGCGGTTCAGTACGAGCCGCCGACGGCTTCCGATGAGGCCCCAAACGTTTGTATCGCGGAAGAACCAGAAACGCGGCACGAGGAGTGCGTTGCAGCCGGCCATCACGAGGAACATTCCGCGGCATATTCTTCTTCACCCGACGACGAGACACGCCGGCACGAATACAGACAGTTGTTTTCACGGCTCCGCCGAGGTTGATCTTATGGCTACGACGTGGGGCACGATCCAGCAGAACGGGACCGGCACGCCGCCGATGCCGGTAATACTGCCGCTTCGGGCGAACGAAGCGCAAGCGACGGGGAACCGGAATGTAGAAACGCCCCTGGACCGCGGTCCGGGGGGGCTGAAGGGGAATTTGCAATTTGCGTTCCCCGAACTGCCGCCGACAACGATGGAACCGCCGGCCGGCGGGGCGCTGACAGCGATCTGGCCGGAGTGCAGACGGCTGGCGACCGTGCGGGCGTGCGCCGAAACGGCCGAGACAATCTACCGACGCTTACAGCCGAACTCCGCGGCGATCTTGGCGCTGACCAGCCCAGGCGACGGCGACGGCAAGACCAGCCTGATGATATCGTTGGCCCCAGAGTTGGCAAAGTTTACCGGCGGCGTGTTGGTGGTGGACGCCGATTTTCGCAAGGCCGACCTTTCGTCGCGGCTGGTCCTTTCGACCGGCGCCGCGACGGATGGATCGACGGCCTTGATCTACCCGACCAATCGGCCCGGCTTGAACGTCCTGCCGGGTTGGGGTGGCAGTTCGAGTTGGGGTGGCAGTTGCACTGCCACCCCCGGGGCGACAGTACAACTGTCGCCCCAACACCCGCAGCGTTGGGACTGCGATTGGTTCGAGGATTTGCGGCAGCGCTGGCCGCTGGTGCTGCTGGATACCCCGTCATTGGAGCACGCCGAGGCGGCGCCGATCATGCGCTATTGCGACGGTGTGTATCTGGTGGTGCGATTGGGTCATACGGCGCGACGCGCCGTGGCCGAGGCCGTCCTCGCGATCAACGCACGCGGCGGTCGATTGCTGGGGAGCGTGATTGTTGGGTAGGCCGGGTTGAAACCCGGCGATTATTCCGCCGGATCACGACCCGGCCTACTTCTCTCCCCGAACCGCTCCGCTTGCGCGGCGATATCGACGCCGACCATCCGGCTCCAGGCCGCCAATAGCTCTCCAAACACTTTGCCCGGCCGCCCGGCGCCGATCGGCCGGCCGTCGAGCCGCACCACCGGCAAGATACACGTTGAGGTGCTTGTGAGCATCGCCTCGTCGGCCGAGACCACGTCCTCGACCGTCAAATCGCGTTGTAGGCATGGTATGCCCAACCCTCGGGCAAGCTCCACGACCATCGACATGCTGATGCCGGGCAAAATCTTTTCCGAAGGCGGAGAAATCAGTCCCTCGCCGGCGCGGAGGATCAAAAGGTTGGCCGTCGATGCCTCGGTGACGAATCCTTCGGCGTCCAAAAGCAAAGCCCGGGCATGCGGGTCCGCGGCGGCGGCCTCCCGATCGGCTAAGTAATAGTGCATCCGACTGCGGCATTTCAACTCTGCCGGCCAACTACTCGACGACACCTGCCGAACTTCGGTGGCCACCAATGTCTGGCCGCTCCGATACTCTTCGGCCCAAAGCCGGAACGCCAAAGGATGCGTGTGCAGGCAGACCGTGGGCCGCGCGGGAGCGGACTGCCCGTAAGCTGGGTGAATTCCGGGTGTAATCACAATCGCCAGCCGAAGATCGTCGTCGGGGGCGAGCAAGCGATGGTTCCGCGCGGCCAGTTCTTCGGCGACCGAGGCAATTTCATTCAGGCCCATGCCGGGGTCAACGCCGACGATCTCCAGCGAATGTGCCAGCCGGGCGAGGTGTTCGTCCAGCCGGAACAGCTTGCCGCCAAAGGTCCGCAGTTGCTCGGCGACGGAGACGCCCAACACGAAGCCGGCGTCGTCGACCGAAACCACCGCCGCCGAGGCGGGTATCCACTGACCGTTGAGAAATGCGACTGGTTCGTTCATCCCGACATTATGTGGGATTTTGGCCGGTTGCGATAGACGTTTACCACCTTGTTCCCACGCAGAGCATGGGAGCGAGAGCATTAGAGGCCGAACTTGCGATCACCGTCAATCGCTCATGGCTCCGCCGGCGGATCGTCGAGAAACGTGTAACGTGCCCATCGGCTGACGACGTTTGACGCCGAGCAGTAGCATCGCCAGTCGTGGAGCTTGCCGACCGTGCAGCTAACGTCCACAACTTGGACTTTCGACGGATCCTCGAGGCCGCAAGGGCCGACGAATCCCATGGCTTGCGGTCCGCAACGGCCGTGCAGCCGGGGATACCATCGCAACGCCCGATCGCAGCCGTTTTGGGTGATCAGCACCCCCTCAAGCAGCGAGAGCGCCAGGCCGTGCCGGCCGTCAGGGGCGAGCCAATCGGCGTCCATGGCGGCGGCAAGCAACACCGCCCGAATGGGATTCCGCTTTCCGGCGGTCCAATCGGCGACGGTTTCGGCCGGGAGCTGTCTACCCGCTACTTCTCCGCCAGCCAGCAGATGGGTAGCGCCGGTGATGATCCGCGGTCCGAAACTGTGGCCGGTCAGGCTCACTTTCGTCTCGGGCGGAAGGGTGTCGAGCCAAGCAGCCAGATAATAGCTCTCCACGTCGCAGTATTCGGCCTTCAAGAGGAAGTCGCTCCGGTTGCGGCGGCAGACCCGCCTGGCGGGCCACGACCAAATCACGTAGCGGAACGCCCGGCAGCCGATCGCCGAACGGATCGACCGGTAGGCGTACATTCCCTTGGTCACCGCCTTGTCGGCGTCGGTCCTGTTGCCGTGGATGTAAACGACGGTCGGCATTTCGCCGTCGGCTTGGAAATTCGTTGCGTCGACCTTCTCGAACCGGCAATCGTCCCGCAACCGCCAGTAGCGGATGTTTTTTGGGGCCGATTCCAGCGGGCCGCAGCGCGGGGCACAACGCGTACTCAGCAACCAAACGTCTTGCGGCCACTGGTCGGCGCGAGCGACCGCGGCAAAGAGCAAAACGGCGGCGAACAAAATGATGGGAGCACGGGGCGCGGGGCGTGGGGCGAAGGAAGTCCAATCCCAATTCTTCACATTGATCGTCATGGTGATGTGCCTACAAAGTTTGCCGGACCGGAGGAACCGCGACGGAGCGTAAACTTTGCCCCATCCTAAAGCAAGCGTAGCTTAAAAACAACACGCGTGGTGGCAATCTTGCAACCGGGATGTTTCCCGGAAAACGCAACCGTTGCATTTGCACATCGTCAATACTGGTGTAGAGTTTTCTTGGCAAAGAGTAGTGCGAAGGAACGTAACCATTTTGATGGGAGATTCCAGGAATGAAGAGGCTACTGATATTAACGGCAATAGGGACGCTGGTGGTCGGCGTGTCGGGATGCCGGTTTTGGAATTGCCTGTGGCGTGGTCCGGCGTATCGGACGTGCCAGCCGGCGGCAATTTCCTGCCCCACCCCTTGCCCGCCGTCAAATCCTTGCGACCCATACTCCGGTGCTCCGGCCATCGTGACGCCTGGGCCGGAAACCTACGCGCCAGCGCGCTGATCGGTAGGAGGCCAGTCATGAAAAGACTTCTGGTTTTAACGGTATTTTTTGTGTTGCTCGGCGGTGCAAGCGGATGTCGGGTGGCCGAGTGCTGGAGTTACGCCTGGAACTCCCGCTTCCACCCCGAGCGGAACGTAATCGTCGCGGACCCGTGCGTGATGGTCGATCCGTGCGGTGATCCGTGTGGCGATCCGTGCGGCGATCCGTGCGGAGTAAGCGGCTGCGGCACCTCGGCGTGCGGCGTACCCGCCGTGATGTCCGCCCCAGTGTTGCCGTAAATAGTTCCTGTTGCGGAAGCGTGGGTGCCATAATAGCCCGCCGGTAAACAAGTTCATCGCGAGTCGGCCGTGCCGTCCTGAACGCGGCCGACCGCGATGGACCTCGGCCAGTTGGCGTTTTGTTGGGGTGGCAGTTTAACTGCCGCCCCAGCGTTGGGTGGACTTAGGCAGCCGCCGCTCCTGCCACCAGCGTTTCAGCCGCAGTATCTGCGCGCGCGGGGCCAGCGGCGGAAAGTGGCTGTATCGCATCACGGGGACCACCCGCGTCTGGAAGTAGCGCTTGCTCTCCAGCGAGCCGACGCCCATGTCGAAAAAGCGGTCGCCGCGGGCAAAACTGTCGCGGAGCGTGTAGGCCAGCAGCACGTTTCCCGCCCCGCTCCGCGTCCGCCCAGCGTCGTATCCCCGTCGCAGTCCGTAAACGTAGCCGCGCCAGTGGTATCCGTAGATGAATGCCACGGGCGAGCCGCCCAGCAGCAACAAGTTAAGATCGACGGCGCCGGCCGCGGCGGCGGCCTGGTGGACCTCGCGCAAAAAACCGCGCACCGGCTCGTCCGACAGCGTGGTGCCGTTGGTCGCGGTGGCCTGCCAGCTTTGCCGCGCGAGACTTTCGCTGGCGTCGTATAGGTCCCAGCGGGGCGAACCATCGTCGTGCTTCAGGCCGGCCGGACGATAACGCACGTGGGAGAGGTCGCCTTGCTCGAGCAGCTTCCGCTCGGCGTTGCGGAACTGCCGCAACCAGGCGCCCTTTCTCGCCGACCAATACGTTTCCCAAGTGCCGTCGAGGTCGACGATTGCCGTCTGGTCCCAAACGGTCGGATAGGCTTGGAAACCGGCGGCGGTCATGGCTTGCCGGATGTCGAGCGGTTCGGTGCCGACGGCCCCTTGCCAACGCAGATCAAGAACGTCCCAGTCGCGTCGGGTGCGTCGGACGTGTTCCAGGCCCGCGCGAAGAATCTCGGCCGGGTCGGGACCGATGGGACCGTAGAACGAACCCCAATCATGCAGGGGATAGGTGAGGACGCGGAGTTGGCCGAGTTTCGACTTTTCGGTCCGCACCACAAGCGGCAGCACCCCCGTCGGGCGGTCGTCGGCTAGAACGATCAGTACACGGAGACGCTGACCGGCGCCAAAATGCTTCCAGTAGGCCTCCAGCCACGGTAGCGATTGGAAAAACGACGCGCCCGTGGTTTGACCGAGCAGAGTTTCCCAGTCGCGGCCGAATTGGGCCAGCTCTTCGATCCGATTGATTTCGCGTATCCGAGGCATGGGAAACTCTACTACACCGGAGCTTTCCCAGTGTGTTGTTCGCCGTAACACGTTGGAGTGCAATGAGATGTGGTGATTTTCCGGCGCGGTTTATCGCGGCCGGCCGGCTCTGGTTCCCGATTTTCCGGTTAGGGAAACGCGCGGCGCGCAAGCCAACCGGATAAACATGGATTTCTTTTTTCCTCCGAAAAAAGGTAGACGATCTGGATTGCGGAAATATAATGGAGGTAGCTGTCTCTTCCTCCCCGAGACCGCCAATTGTGGATTACGAACTCGGGGTGAGACATGCGGGCCGCGACTGGCAGGCTCAAAGTGCCGCAATCGCGGCCTTTTTCTTTTCTTCTCCGCTACTCTTCCATGACCTCTTTTTCACGCGCCTTTGCCAGTTCGGTGGCCTGTGATTCGTAGGTCTTGATGAGTTTTTGGATTTCTTCCTTGACCTGATCGCGGTCGTCTTCGGATAAGTCCTTGTTCTTTTCGCCGACGTCGGCCTGTTTATTGCCGTCGCGGCGGATGTTGCGGACGGCGATCTTTGTCTCCTCGGCCAATTCCTTCACCCGGCCGACCATCTTGCGGCGGACCTCGGTCGACAGCGGCGGGATGCCCAACCGGATAATGCGGCCGTCGTTCTGCGGATTCAGTCCCAGGTCGCTCGCCAGGATGGCCTTTTCGATGTCCTTCAACGTGCCGGGGTCGTAAGGGCGGATGACGATCTGGTTCGGCTCGGGCGCGCCGACCGAGGCGACCTGCTTGATCGGCACCGCGGAGCCGTAGACTTCGACCTTCAGCGAATCGACCAGGGCCGGATTGGCCCGGCCGGTGCGGATGCCGGCCAGGTCTTCCTTGAGCTTGCGGACGGCCTTTTCCATGCGCTCTTCGACGTCGAGCAGGATTTCGTCGGTGGTCATGGGAGCAGTGGGTAGCGGGTAGTGGGTAGTGGGTAGTGGGTAGTGGGTAGGCAACCGTTTACGGGTCGGGAAAACATCGAGATTCTTCGCTACGCCCAAAATGACGGTTGCCCTGTGAACGGTTACGTGGTCAGTGGTCACTATCCACTATCCACTAATCCCTACTCATGAATCAACGTACCGATGCGTTGGCCGAGGACGGCGTTCTCGATGTTCCCGTCCTTGCGAAAGTTGAACACCATGATTGGCATGTTGTATTCGGCGCACTTGGTAATCGCCTCGTGATCCATTACCCGAAGGTTTTGCCGGCGGAAATCGTCGTAGCTCAACTCGCTGTAGAGGACGGCATGGGGGTTTTTCTCTGGGTCGTCGCTGAAGACGCCGTCGACGCGGGTGGCCTTCAGGAGGATTTCCGCTTCAAGCTCCAGTGCCCGCTGGGCCGCGGCGGTGTCGGTCGTGACGAAGGGGCTTCCGGTGCCGCCGGCGAGAATGACGATCCGTCCTTTTTCCAGGTGTCGCCGCGCCCGGCGGCGGATGTACGGCTCGGCCACACCGTCGGTCCGCACGGCGGTCATCAGCCGCGTGTTGCAGCCGAGCGATTCGAGAGCGTCTTGCAGTGCCAGACCGTTGATCATCGTGGCCAGCATGCCCATGTAATGGGCAGTCGCCTCGTGGACGCACGAATTGCCCGAGGTGAACTGCGCCCCGCGAAGAATGTTGCCGCCGCCGATGACGATGGCGATCCGCACGCCGTGCTTGGCGGCGTCGTAAGTTTGCCGGGCGATGTGCAGCACCGCGTCCATAGCGATGCCCCGCTCGCCGGGATGCATGAACCCTTCGCCGGAAATCTTCAACACCACGCGGCGGTACTTGGGCGTCACCGCCGGCTCCAATTCTTCGGCCATGAGACAATTCACTCCTGAGTCAAGTTGTAGGAGACGCCTCCCACAAGTACCGTACTACTCCTTGGGCAACTCCCAGTGGACAAACTGTTTCAGCTTCATGCCGGCCTCCTTGGCCACCTGTCCGACCGTTTTCTTGCCAAACTTCATTTCGTTGGCAATCGGTTGGTCTTCGAGACATCGGACGGCATAGAACTCGCGCATCCGACCCTCGACCATTTTGGCGACAATGTTCTCCGGCTTGCCTTCCTTCCGCGACATCTCGGCGAGGATTTCCCGCTCCCGGTCGATCTCGGCGGTGTCAAGCTCTTCGCGGCGGAGCGCTTGGGGCCGCAAGGCCGCCACGTGCATGCAAATATCGCGGGGTAATTCTCCGTCTTCACCCTCGAATTGCAGCAGCACGCCGGCCGCGGCATTGTGATGGGCGTATCCGCCCGCCGGGCCGTCGAGCCGAACGATCCGCTCGAGCTTAAACACCTCGCGGATGCGGTTGACCAGGTCGTCGAACTGCTGCTGGAGCGTCGCAGCCTTGCCGCTGGGCGAAGGCTGGGTAAGCAACTCCTCCGCGGTGGCGGCACCGGGACCGGTGGCCAACTGCTGGGCCAAGTCGTCGGCCAGTTGGATGAACTCGCCGTTGGCGGCCACCGAGGCGCTCTCACAGCGGAGGTCCACCATAGCGGCCCGACCTTGTTCCGAGCCGATGTAAATTGCGATCCGGCCGAACGTGGTTGCCCTTCCGGCGCGTTTTTCCATCAGCTTCGCGCCGCTTATGCGAAGCAACTCGACCGCCTTGTCAACGTCTCCGTCCGCCTCTTGCAGGGCCTTTTTGCAGCCCATCATCGGCAATCCCGTCTTTTGACGAAGTGTTTTGACGGCCGCCGCGGTAATCTCTGGCATGGGTTGTTTCTCCCGTGATCATTTCTCAATTCTTGGTGGGACTGCGCTGCGCTGGTTCCACCCTACGTGAACTCTCTGGACTTCGCCGCGTCTGCGCGGCGGCTAAACGACCAACTCGCGCCTACACCGCGGCCGCCACCGCGCCCTCGACCTGCTCCTGCTTGACCACGTCAGCGGCGTTTTTGCCCGACATAATCGCGTCGGCCAAGAGCGTCACGATCAACTCGATCGAGCGGATGCTGTCGTCGTTGCCGGGGATCGGCAGGTCCACTTCGTCGGGATCGCAGTCGGTGTCGATCAGGGCGACCGTGGTTATGCCCAATTTACGGGCCTCTTTGATGGCGTTCTTCTCTTTCCTCGGGTCGATGATCAGCAGACATTCGGGCAGGCGGTTCATGGCGCGAATGCCGTTGAGGTTGCGGTACATCTTGCGGTACTCGCGGTTCAACGACGACTGCATCTTTTTCGAGTAGGCTGAGATTTCGTCGGAGCTACGCAGCGCTTCGAGTTCCTCCAGTCGCGTGAGCCGGCTGCGGATCGTGCGGAAGTTGGTCAGTGTGCCGCCGAGCCAGCGGTCGCTCACGAATGGGACGCCGCAGCGGACGCCTTGCTGCTCGACCACGTCGCAGGACTGCCGCTTCGTGCCGACCAACAGCACGAGGCTCCCCCGGGCGATGACTTGCTGCAAGTACTTCCGCGCCCGCAAAAGGCCGCGGATCGTCTCGCGGACGTCGATAATGTGAATCTGATTTCGTCGGGCGTAGATGTACGGGCGCATTTTGGGGTTCCAGCGGCTTGCCCTATGCCCAAAATGAACCCCAGCTTCGATTAGATCCTTTACTAAAACGGTAGCCACAAAACACTCCTTTTCCACAGGCACACCGGCCATGTCCCCATTTTATCCCGGGGCGTCCGGCGTTAGGTCGAAAATTCGGTCTGCAAAACTCCGCATACCGCCCTGGACCGTTCAGAGCGGTAAACCCCATAGGTTATCAAAAGGGTCGTAACACGTCAACGCCTCGGCCGTTCAAATGCTCGGGCGATGTTTGGTGTTGAGTGAGAAGCCTGTTGCCACAGAGGGCTATCAGTGGTCAGCAATCAGCTTTAGCCTTCATGTCTCTGTCCGTAATACCCTACGCCATAATAACTTGCGGCTGGCCTTGGGCTTCGATTGTCCATCGAGGCGGTTGGTTGATTGCCCAAGCTAATAGCTGACCGCAAAAATTGACCGCTGATAGCCGGATCGCCTCTTGTGAGGGGATTGACCGTGCAAGGAACCGTAACGAAGATCAGTCTCGTCGGGCCGCTGTCAGTGAGGCGAGGAGTGTTTTTCAGGCAGGTTTGGGAACTTCATGCACTGTGCCTACGTCCAACGCTTCCAGAAGTGTCCCGGAAAGGGTGCAAGGGGGAAATTATGAAGACCATATCAGCTACCATTATTGGCTTTGCTCTGGCACTTTCGGCGTTGGCCGAACAGCCAAAGGTGTCGCCGGATCCTGTCTTGGTAGCACTCAAGGACAGGCTTGAGCATGAGTTCCAGAAACTCGACCCGAAACCGACGTTTGAGTTCCCGGATAGCTGCGGGGGACGGACTCTTGCAGTTCGGTTCAAGACCAGAAACTATGTCGTTCATCCGAGAAAGCCGAAAGGGAGCTTCGTCGAGACCACGGTGAAGCGTGAGGGACCTACTTACCAAGGATTTTACCTCCGCATCCATGTTCAACAACTGGGAGAAGTCAACCAACTTTGTGTTCCACAAGTGGTCCGGGAACCTTACTGGGATATGTACCTCGATGTCTACCCGGTAAAGAACACCCAGAAACAGTTATACTTCTGTCTTTTCTACAATAAAGGGACCGACAAGGCACTGCTTGACCAAATCAAAAAGGTTGCAGAACAAACAGATGCGGGGAAAATAAAGGAAACATTCCACTTTTTGGGAAAACCAGGGGATCCCTTTTCTGAGCGAATTGCGAAACTCGATGCTGAGAGGACTCGACTTACTGTGTTGGTTCCGGGCAAGGACCAGTATAACCTGTTTTGTGGAAAATTCGATCTTGGACGCCTTCCACACCCGCACGACGTGCGCATTTCACGGGAAAAGATGTCGGCGGTTCTGCGCGTGCTTGCTGAATCCGGGAATTATGATTGGAAGCCGATGACGGCTGTGGGGTATCCCGGGAGCGAGACGGCCCTGTTGCTTTACGGGCTGTCAGCTCAGGATCATTTCCAGTGTTCACTCGGCCGTGGTACGGAATCCGTCAAATCGCTGGAACGCTTGATTTCTCCATTGAAAGGGCGTGCTCGGCGTATCCTCCAACAAGCAGTCACTTCCCTAAAGAATGCACCTGTGCGATCAGATACGAAGGCGCCCGCTGCCGAGACGGCAGGTGCTGCTGCACAACCGACTGCCGGCTTCCGCTTGCTGTCCGCCCAAGGCAAGCCGATTCTGACCGATGCTGATATTGTTGCCTACTCCTGGCCGACCCACACCTTGATTCTCAAACCAGGCGTGGTCACGAAGCTGAAAGCCGAGTTGATGAGCAAGTTGTCGCATAGCTTTCCGTTTAAGGTGGAGGCCGATGGGGTAATCTGTTACCAAGGTGTTTTCACAACTTCCGAGTCGTCGATCCCGCAATCTTGCGCTGTGATCAACTTAAATCCCATTGGCAAGCCCCCCGCCGAACGGAAGGACCGGTTGTCAATCACCTTGGGCTACCCGTCGGAGAAGTTCTTTCGGGGAAAAGACCCGCGAGGAGACCCTCGGATTCGAGCGGCGCTTGTTGCTCTGGGCAAGCTCCAGGATAACGATACAAAGAGCAGCACGGCGGTATTTTCGCAGGGCGAAGATCGAAAACCGAAAAACGTCACGATGACTCTCGCACGGATTGCCGATTCGGAGAGAGTGGATGGCAAGGACTACATCTTCGTCATCAATGGCGTCGTCGCATACCGAACGTTGGACGGGTTGAAGAAGTACCTCAAGGAGTTGCCCAAGGGGTCCACTCTGACTTGGGCGCCGGGTTGCGGCCGCATGGGCGGGGAGCCGCTGCTCTCGTCCAAGGAGGAAATGCAGAAGTTCAAGGCGTTCTGTGAGTCATGCGGAATCAGCTTTGTCCTGGTTCCTTCGGGTTAAAGGCACGACGCCGGCAACCGGCGTTGTTGACACCGGATTCTAGAGCGCGGCTTATCGGCAAACCATATAGACAGAAGTTCGGCGAGGGAAATATGAAACTGATGTTGTGTTCATGCGTTGCGGTCCTCCTGGGAATATCGCCAATCCCAGCGGTGGCATCCGAACAACTCGCCCTCTCATTACGTCAACGTACAGAGAAGGGTGAAGTTGTGCTCGACATACTCGTTTCAAACGTCTCCAGAACGTCGCTCGACGTTACATCCAAGGGAATTATTCCCCCTTGGTCGGTCTGGGCGTGGTTCGACTGGACGGTGGACGGCAAACCGGCCAAGTACTGGGAGAACGTCGCTCTGCTTACCGACACCAAGGAATCATGGCGCATTCCACCGCTGGGCGTAATCCTGTGGGCGTCGGTTCCATTGCGTAAACTGGAGATCAAGACGAGGGATGGGTACAAGAATGCAATCGCCGACAAGAAACGATACGTCGTGACCATTCTTCCAACCCGGCGGTGGGATAAACTCAAGGTCGCGCCGGGAAGAATCGAAATTGAGCAAAAAAACGCCGAACCAAGTCCCGAAGGCGTCGGAGGCCGGACCGAAGAGCCCAAAGATGCGGTCCGCGCAACACTTGAAGTGAACCCCGACAAACCGCGCTGGTTTGTGATGCACGTTACCAATGTATCGGCGAAAACCGTGCGATTTCTGGACATTCGCGAGGGAGACGCAGGGTGCGGTGATTTCTACGAGATCACCGTTGAGAAAGATGGAAAAACGTACGAGTCGAAGGGGCGCTGTTGGTACGCTCCTGGATCTGGAATTGGGATTGTAGAGCTTGCCCCGGGACAGACATACAACAGAGACATCCAACCAGGAGCGTACTTACAATTCGGGAAAAGCCTCATTCCTCCGTGCGAGATCAGCGTGACCTACCGTTTGACGGAGAAGATCAAGGAGAAGTGGAAGGGCCGCGCCGACAAGGTGGACTTGGATCTGACGTTCCAGACAACAAAAGTCAAGATGGAGACATTGAACAAGGAGTTGAAGGCGACGGGCGAACCCGCGCCTTAGGGAAAATCGAAACGGATGGTCGTCCTCCAGGTCCGTGCCGAACTTGCACTTACGACCGTCCTACTGGAAAGTAGGCCATCCTTGTTCAAAAGACGGTCAATTTGGGTCCAATCCGGTCGCAACGTCAACTCAATGCCGTTTTGGCTAAGTTGTTGTTCTGCTTGATGATACGCACACAATTTCGACATAAAATCAAGCTACCCCGCCTGGACTTGAACCAGGAATGGCGGAACCAAAATCCGCTGTGTTACCAATTACACCACGGGGTATCGACGCCACAATCTTACACTGGGGAGGCTGGTTTCCGCAAGCCCGGGCCGGGTAACAGACCGGGTTCCGGTCGGGAAATTGCATTACAGGCTTTCCGCGGGCAGGGTCCAGACTTCTATCGTGTCGTCGTCGTTGACGACTGCCAAACGTTTGCCGTCGGGCGAAAACTTGACTCGCGCCCAGCGCGACGACGCCGGAAAGGCCAGCAGCGTCTTGCCGCTAAGCGTGTCGTGGATGCGAATGATGCTCTGGGTCTTGGGCTTGAACAAGTCTTCGATATAGATTCTCCCGCCGCTGACCAAGGCGTAACGGCGGCCGTCGCCCAAAAAGGAAAGGCTGAGGATGTCGATCCGTTCAAGCACTTTCTTGGAGACCTGTTTGAGTGTCCGGCGGTCGTAAATGTAGACGTTCGGGTCGGCCAGGTAGAAGTATTTCCCTCCTGGCACTAAACCACTCGTTCCAACCCGAACTCGTTCGGGATTTTCGGGTTTGCGGCTCGTGATCTTGCCGGTGGCAATGTCCAGTATCGTCGGAGCGACAACAGCGGCGCGCCTATTGACGCGAAGGTCAAAGAGCGACCGACCGTCCTCGGTCAGTTCTCCAAGGCCGCGCCACTTGTCGTCGAGCTTGATCGTCTCCAGCACTTTTCCTTTGCGGTAGTCAAAGCGGCAAAGCTGCCGCTGGCCGACAACAACGGCCTGGTGGTCGTCGATCCACTGCACATGGCCATCCGGCAGCGCGAGCTTCGCGATGATCTTCCCGCTCTCCGCGTCAAAGACGATTATTGTGTTTTGCGATTCGTCGTCGGAGAACGGATCGCCTGAGCCTGGCTTGTCCGAGCCTGAATGGTAGCAAATCGCGTAACGGCCGTCCGGCTCGCGGATACTCAACGTCCGATATCCAGCCGGAAGCTTGATGCGACGCAGCATTCGCATAGTTTCCATATCCCAGTCGCAAATCAGGTTGTCGTTCCCATAGGAGCGGAGCCGCTTGCCGTCGGCGGTGAAGAATATTGCGGATACCTTTCCTGCATGGCCGTCGTAAGGCAAGAGCCGCTCGAATGTGTCGGTTCGAAAAAGGCCCGGGGTAGGCTGTTCCATCCCCACGGCCAGCAGCTTGCCGTCCGGTGAGAAGGCCAAAGAACCCGCGATGGGGCTATACTGTTTGTGGCAAGGATGGGCGACCTTTCCCAACACCATCAGTTGTGGCAGCGAAAGAAACCAGACTTCGTTGCCGGCGCCGGCGATGGCCAGTAGTTTTCCATCAGGGGAAACAGCGACGCGAGAGGGCCGCGGCACGGGCACGTCTTTTTCGCCCAATTTCTTGAAGACGCCGTCGTTCCATTGCCCCCAGACGACACGTCCATGCTCCTCGGATAGAAAGTCATTGTCTTCTTTCACTCGGTAGGCAAAATAAGTCAGGCCGCCGCTGGTAAAATCCCATCCCCAAGGATTCAGACCATTGGGAAGCAAGACTTCCGCACTCCCGTCGCCGCGAAACGGCTCCAGAAGCCACTTCTGCCGTTTTGCAGAAGAATCGACTTTTTTGGAAGCGGGCCGCAGAATCGCCTTTCCGTCCGGGCTGAGGAAAAAGCGGTAATTGTAGGGAGACAGATGAATTGTTCGTAAGATATCGCCGCTTTCGGTATCCCAAAAATACATGACGTCTTCATAGTGCCCCAGTGTCACCATGGTTTTTCCGTCGGGCGAAAGTTCCATCGAGCAGATTCCCTTGCGATGGCCTCGATAGGCTTTGTCCAGTTTTCCGGTGCGTGTGTCGAAGCGGGCGTGGACCTCCAGTCCTGGGCCGCCGCCCGCCACGTAGAGGAAGCGGTCGTCCGGCGAGAATCGCAAAGCCGCGATGGTGCAGTCTGTTTCGTTAACGGCTGCGAGGGACCAGTCTTCCGTGTTCCAAAGCCGGATTTCGTCCACGGAACCGGCCGTCGCCAACAGCTTGCCGTCGTGACTGAAACGGACGAGTTTGATCCGCCCGCTCTCCTTATGTCGCAAACCGGAGCGCGAGCGGACGGGCCGAACATCCTTCATCGGCGCCATTGCGGCGGTCAGTTCCCGCCAGTCCTCCACCTTCAGCGCGTCAAGGGCGACTTGAACCTCCCGCTTCCAGCGGCCAACGGCTTTTGCACGCAGCGCCAGAAGCCGCTCGCCGTAGTTCTTTCGACTCTCGCTCTCGCCGAGTTCCATGAGCAACCACGTAAACGAACGATTGACGTCGGTGCGGCGATACTCGCTTCCCCAATAGCCGGTCGGCGGGGATTCAGGCGGTTCGGGCGCTCCGCGCTCGATGTGGCTGAAATACTTCTCGATCAGCTTCTCGATGTCTCCGCCGCCGTCTTCCCGTTCCATGTCGCCGAGTAGATCGACCAGCCGCTTCAGACGACGGAAACCCGCGAGTTTGTTTTTCGTCGATGGTTCCATGCGGAACATTTCCTTTTCGATGGCCGCTACTACTTGCGGCCGCGCCGACTTCCGGCGGTGCATCAGCGTCCGGTAGAACAGCGACACGGCCCCATCGTGCATCGCGTCCAACAGGTCGATTGCCTCGGCGTTGGTCCCGTGGAAGACAACCTCCCGAAACTTTAATTTGCGACCATGCTCTTCTTTCTCGAAAACGACACATTGGTTGCGATGTTGGAGGGCTTCGCGGATTTTCGGCTCCTGGTCGATGGGCAAGTGAGTGTACACTTTGTAGACAGCCTTTGGTCCCGTGACTCGATTGCTCGGCGAAACAAAGTAGATCCGCAGCCGCAGGAAAGCTCGACGATGATAATTGGTGATATTGGCTATGCCTCTCTCGGTGACGCGCATGTTTTCCCCCACCTTCAATGGCATGCCGTGAATTACTCGCACCACCTTAACCGTGGATCGCCACGTAGGGAGGTATTTTTCGTCCTCCTTCTTCCAATTCAACGACATCTGCTTTCCGATGAAGATGCACGCCGACGACAGTGCGGCATAGTCGAGACGGGCCTGGCACAAGGCTGCCTCCGCGCGCTCTTCCGAAGCCGGCAACCGATAACAAGCAACATATTTCGATTGTTCCTCGTAGAATCCCGGGACGACCGCCGCCACGAAATCTCCCGGCTCTTCGTGCCAATACTCTCGCAACCCGAGCGACGGTTTCAACTGGATGGTCTTCCCGAGATAGCTGCCGTAGAGGGCCTTCTTGACTTCGTAAACGTTTTTGGATTTTCGCCCGGATGGCCGAAAAGGCGTATTCCCTGCCGGCCGGGCCTCCTCTTTTATCTCCTTGGCAATCACCACAAGCTCCGGAGGACGCCAATCATCGATGCCCGGTCCGCAGGGACTTTCGGGCTGAGGCGGCCGATCGAGCCCCGGGCAGATCACCTTGATTTCAGGCTCCGCCGGGGCATCGTCGGCGGCTTGGGTCGAGTCGAACAGAGCAACGAGCGCCATTAGGCAGAATACGAGCAGCGCTTTCATGACACCCTCACCGTTGTGAGTAAAGGAGCCCTTGCCGCATGAGTTGATTATATTCCTTTCCGACATTGCCGACAAGCTGCGGCATATTGCGACGATTGAGGCTCCAAGAAACGACAAAACCCCCGCCGAATACTCGGCGAGGGCTTGCCATGCCTCTCAGTCCCGGAAATCTGCCCCAGAACAAAACTCTTCTACTGGTAGTACTCGGCGTTGTTCGGAAAGAATCTGCCGGTGGTTTCGTCGTACTGCCAGCCTGCTCCGCCGACGACTACGCCCGTCGGCTCAGTGCCGGCGATGGCCACGGCCACTATATCGGAACCGCTGTTGAATGGATTGGCGGGAACCTCGCCTTGGAAATACGGACCATAATCCAGGTCCGCTCCAGTGGTGTTGCCGTTGATGGCCGTCGGCTTGGTCATCTGATCTTCAAATTTGGCCAACTCGGGAACCTTGCCGGCGTGATGGATTTTGTACAGCTCGATTTGCGAGCGAATCGTGTGCAGATTGAACTTCAGCAAACTCTCCTTCGCGTCGTTGGTCGACGAGGAAAATTGCGGAATGATCGTGGCGGCCAGCACTGCCATAATGATCACGACGATCAACACTTCGATCAAAGTAAAGGCGTTTCTGCGATTTGAAGGCATGATTACCAGCTTCCGAGGATGCAAGTGATTCGAGAAAACGTTTTGTTGCGGGCGTGAGGTCGGGAAATCGACAACACGTTGCCATTATTGATTAACTAGGTTGCACCTATGGATTGGTCAAGTAACAATCCGCGTTTCCCGCTCCCTCTTTGGTTGTTCCGCGGTGCCCCATCCCCTGGCCCCAGCATGGTGGGATGAAAAACAGGCTCTTTCGGTGCCATCGGAGCAATCCGCTTTTCCTCCGCGGTGGAAGCAGAACCCGCAACCCACAGGCGGCGTGTATACCCGTAGAATCAGGTCGATCGCTACCATACGAACCGACTCTCTATCTATCTTGATAATTTCACTATTCCCAAACAGCGTATATCAAGCACTCACCGCATCTTGACGATAGCGACTACAGGAAAGCCCCGTTGAAATACTGTTTGCGTCATCTACGTTGTATTGCCGATTT
Source organism: uncultured Thermoguttaceae bacterium (assembly GCA_965195225.1). Classification (GTDB taxonomy): domain Bacteria; phylum Planctomycetota; class Planctomycetia; order Pirellulales; family Thermoguttaceae; genus JAHIKV01. The sequence goes on along the minus strand of CBDAFL010000046.1, from coordinate 11,324 downwards.
GGGGCACGATATTATTTTAGGCGATACGGCTTATGTAGGTGATGTAGGCGGGCCGAAGATGCTGAATGGCGGATTCCGCCCGTTAGGCCAAGTCCTATCCGGTTTTAGATGCTCGAAGGAGGCATGCGATGAAAAGGTTACTGGGAGTGTCGCTAATCGCGACGGTCCTGCTGGCTATCGTGGCAAGCACGGCAGATGCACGCTACTGTGGTGCCGCACGGTACCGAAGCTGGAAGCGCGCCTGCTGCTGCCCAACCGAGTGCTGCCAGCAGCAATGTTACACGGTCATGAAGACCTGTAAACAGGTGGTGTACGAGCGGCGGCAGTACACCTGCTACAAGACCTGCTACGAGCGGGTCCGCGTCCCCAAAACCGTCAACCGCGTAAAGTACGTTCCCGAGACCCGCTATCGGGAGGTTGCTTACACGGTGTGCAAGCCGGTGTGGGAGACTCGCACGAAGGAGATCAACTACACGGTGTGCAAGCCGGTGTGGGAGACTCGCACGAAGGAAATCTGCTACACGGTCTGCAAGCCCGTGTGGGAGACCCGCACCAAGCAGTACAACTACACGGTCTGCAAGCCGGTGTGGGAGACTCGCACGAAGGAAATCTGCTACACGGTGTGCAAGCCCGTGTGGGAGACTCGCACCAAGCAGTACCATTACACGGTCTGCAAGCCGGTGTGGGAGACCCGTACGAAGGAGATCAACTACACGGTGTGCAAGCCGGTGTGGGAGACTCGCACCAAGGAGTACAACTACACGGTCTGCAAGCCGGTGTGGGAGACCCGTACGAAGGAGATCAACTACACGGTGATGAAGCCGGTGTGGGAGACTCGCACCAAGCAGTACCACTACACGGTCTGCAAGCCGGTGTGGGAGACCCGCACGAAGGAGATCAACTACACGGTGTGCAAGCCGGTGTGGGAGACCCGTACGAAAGAGATCAACTACACGGTGATGAAGCCGGTGTACGAGACCCGTGAAAAGGTCTGCCGCTACACGGTGTGCAAGCCTGTGTGGGAGACCAAGACCAAGGAAATCCGCTACACGGTAATGAAGCCGGTCCACGAGACCCGCGAGCGCGAGGTGTGCTACACGGTCTGCAAGCCGGTGAAGTACACCAAGACGGTCAAGGTCTGCACGGGCCACTGGGAAACCCGCGACGTGGCCTGCTGCACGCCGGCCAAGACCTGTGCTCCGGCCAACTGCTGCGCTCCGGTACGACAGTGCCGAGTGTGGGTGCCGGAAGTTCAGGAGCGGCAGATCGAATGCACCAAGTACGTGCGAGAGACCTGCGTGAAGAAGGTTCCCTACACCGTCTGCAAGATGGTGCCCGAGCAACGGGTAAAGACCTGCACCTACAAGGTCTGCAAGATGGTCAAGGAAGTCCGCGAGAAGCGGACCCCCTACACCGTCTGCAAGATGGTGCCCGAGCAACGGGTGAAGACTTGCACCTACAAGGTCCGCAAGATCGTCAAGGAGAACCGGGTAAAGACTTGCACCTACAAGGTCTGCAAGATGGTCAAGGAAAACCGGGTTAAGACCTGCACCTACAAGGTCTGCAAGATGGTGCCCGAGCAACGGGTAAAGACTTGCACCTACAAGGTCTGCAAGATGGTCAAGGAGAACCGGGTTAAGACTTGCACCTACAAGGTCCGCAAGATTGTCAAGGAGAACCGGGTCAAGACTTGCACCTACAAGGTTTGCAAGATGGTGCCCGAGCAACGGGTGAAGACTTGCACCTACAAGGTTTGCAAGATGGTTCCCGAGCAACGGGTAAAGACTTGCACCTACAAGGTCTGCAAGATTGTCAAGGAAAACCGGGTTAAGACTTGCACCTACAAGGTCCGCAAGATTGTCAAGGAAAACCGGGTTAAGACCTGCACCTACAAGGTCTGCAAGATGGTGCCCGAGCAACGGGTAAGGACTTGCACCTACAAGGTTTGCAAGATGGTTAAGCAGCAGTGCGTCAAACAGGTGGCCTACACGGTCTGCAAGCCCGTGCATTACACCAAGACGGTCTACTGCGTGAAGCGAGTGCCGAAGAAGGTAGCCTACACGGTCACGCGATGCGTCCCGGTGGTGGTTTGCAAACAGGTTCCGGTTCGGGTGTGCTGCCCGGTTCCGACCTGCTGCGAAGCCCCGAAGGCGTGCGCCCCGGCCGGTTGCTGCAACTGATTCGTCGCTATAAGCGTATGCCTTCCGACGACCGGCGGAAGGCTTGGTCTAGCCAGCAAACGGCGGCCGAACCCCTCAAAAGGTTCGGCCGTCGTCGTTTCTTGATGGGCCGGCTATCGAGGGACGGAGGGGGAGTGAAGAGGGAAGAGTGAAGAGGGAAGAGGGAGGAGGGAAGGGGTGGCCGGTTCACCGGCGACTGTCCGCCCTCTTGCCTCCCGCCTCCAGCCTCCAGCCTCCCGCCCTTTCCCCTCTCCACCGACCACCGACCACTGACCACCGACCACTGACCACCGACCACTGACCACCGCTTTTGGGGCCTAAAAAACGATTTTTGCACCCGCCATAGCCCCTTGCTAAAAAAGGCGGAAAATACCGGCGGCCAGAAAACAGCCTTTTTCTAGGCGTTTTCGGCTGGTAGAATGACCTCGTCACCCATACCTCGCAGGAGGGGCAAGTGCGAAAAGTTTTGGGCATCGTCGCCGCAAGCATAAGGTGTTGTTCAGGTTACGGTCGATTTTCCGGTCTGAATTAACTGGAAAAATTTCTGAAATCGCCAACTAATTCTTACGTCGATTCGTCGAGGACCGAAGATGCGTTCAAACCGCTTGAAACCAGGTCTATTCATTTCGCTTTCACGACCGCGCTTTAGACGTAACCCCAATTCAACCCCAGGTTGATCAACCTGGTATACCGGGTTGATCAACCTGGATGCGCCAGGTTGAATTGGCCCCCAAAACGCCGATCGCGCGCAAAAAGCCGGCTTGGACGCTTTTCTGGAAAGTTCGCGCAAAAATGAGTGTGCAAATCGGTCCCCTCTCCCTTCGGGAAAGGGTCAGGGTGAGGGCGTTGGGTGCCAAGCACGGGTGGCCGCGATAGCTTTGCTATCGGGGTGCAAAAATCCGCCCGGGTGGCCGCGATAGCTTTGCTATCGGGGTGCCGCAGGCACAAGAGGAGTTCCGCGGCATACCAAAAAACATCTTGCGGCTTCGCCGCCCCGATAGACAAGCTATCGCGGCCACCCGCGTACTGGAGAACCGTGTGGGTGCCCGCCGCGAAGATTTCGACCCGGAGTCGTTCGACAATAGCCCAGCGATTTAGAGACCGTCCGGTTCCTTGGAAAGTGGGCATTTTGGGAGTTTTTATCCCACAGGGATTGTGTAGGATAGCCCGGGGTTGCCGCGCAGCGGCTACCCTGGGTGAACAACGGGGTTGTCGTGACATCTTACTCCGAAGGAGTTGCGGAATGGCGGCGTTGCTCCACAACCCTTTCAGGGTTGAACAAATCATCGGCCCCGCAACCCAGGGTAGCCGCTGCGCGTCAACCCTGGGCTACCTTGCGAAAGCCCTTCGGGCTATCCGGAAAACGTCGTAACCCTTCGCCAAATAACCTTCTAAAAGTTGGACGGTCTCTAAATCGCTGGGCTATTATCGGCTGTCCCTTCGGGACAAAATTGTGCCAATACGATCTGTGTTCCCGTTTCGACTCCCGCCCATATCCACCCCAGGTAGTGTCCTAAGAGTGTGTTGCTAGGTACTGGTTCCGTTCAGTGTTGCTGGAAAAAACCGCCCACGTAAACGGTTTCCCGTCAATTCCAGCCTGTTTGAGGGGTTTTGCTTGCCGCTATGCTGAGCGGTCGAAGCAACGGAATTAAGGTTCAGGCGTGGCCCGGCAAGCCGGGTAAATGCCTTGGCGTCGGTTCCTATCAGTGTGTTTACAGCTTGTTATCAATAGTACAGTCTGCGGACTCACCCGAAAAGCCATCCATTTTCTTTTTCCAGTATCCGATACCAATTGTACGTGATGCCCCGGGGATATGCTGCGCCACCCGCTATGGGGGGTTGCGTACTACCACTGTTTTGGTACAATAAAGGTATTCGTTATGGCTCGACGTAAGGATCACCCATATCGCGCCATATTCCGAGAGGATCAGTTTGATTGGGCGAGCATTGACGATGACGCATACGGTGCTGGATACGTAGGGGCAATCCACAAACGACAACATCCTGACAGGCCATATCGTTTTGCAAACGAGTATATTTGTGGTCGTATAGCTCATTACCTATTATTGCCATGTCCTCCATTTGCCATTACTTATTTTGACAGCCAGGAGGGCATAAAAATCAAGCGGGCGTTTTTGTTCTCGTCGCTAGATTTCGATTTTGAACGCGATACATTTCCGCCAGCAGATTTTGATGCCTGCTATCAAGCCATGCCAGACTTATGTGCTGGTATCTTGGCGTTTGACATTCTTGTAGCTAATCCGGATCGTGTGCGTCGAAACATTTGGTGCGATGATACGACAAAACCCACAAAAATCCTTATTTTCGACCATGATGTCGCTTTACTTCGTTGGCAAGAAGATGGTGCTTCGCGTATGTTGCCAAGCTCGGATGAGCTTGGACTCGATTTAACGGGCGGATCGTCAAACACTCACCCGTTTCTTAAGCGAATCGATTCATGCACTTGTTTTGATGAGTGGCACACTAAAATAGCTTCGCTGCCGCGATGGTTAATCAAACAGATAGCCCGAGATGCAGAAAAATTTGGCATTACTAGAACCGAGTCGAATTGGGTTTCTGGGCTTTTGGAATATCGTTCGCGCAACCTTGAAGCCATTGTGAAAAGCAACCGCACCGAGTTCCCCAATGTTCACGACTGGGAGAGGAAAGGGCTTTTGATATGAGCGCTCGTTTTCTAGTTGCAAAATACGTACCCGACACAAAACGCATGGAACCCCGCAATATCGGAGTTGTAGTGTGGAATAATGGCCGTGTTGTAGGTCGCTTTTTGGGTGATGATAGACCTATTCCGAGATATTTGAAAATAAGAAACAAAACGACCTATAATAAATGGTTGGCGGCATGGAAAAGCCAAATCTCTAAACCTGTCTTGGAGTATGCGCACGGACAGACAGCTCAGAAGTCAACTCCAGAGTTCATTGACGCCTTGCGGGAATGGTCAAGAGGGAACTATCTTCTTGTTGATGGAGGTATTGTAGCTGAGCGTGTAGAGGATCGCGAAACAGAGGAGTTGACACAACATCTTTTCGGGCAATTGGTCGAGGCAGAGGAGACAATAGAAAAGAAAGAACACGAATACGCTCGCCTGAGGACTGGCGTATCTCGTCTTGTCAAGAGCGTAGGGGTAAGCAGCCTTCCAGGGTGGCAAGAAGCTCAACCCCAGTGGTATAAAGCCTTTGGGGTCTTGCGATACTTTGACCCCGACTATGCCCTAGGCCCTCTGGAAAAGCCATATTCCATCTACAATCGAGTACTTCTAGGTGATACGAAAACCTTTGAAACTGCGGCCTTCCATATTGGTTCGTTCAAAGAAAGTCGCAGTTACTCCAAGTCACGTATTGCGGCGTTCGTGGTTGCTCCAGATAATCCAACACAGCAGCAAAAGGATAATCGCGATTTGTTAGGCCATATCGCAACGGTTATTGATATTACAGACGAGACATCCGCTCGGAGTCTGTTGGAACAAACGGCATCATTGAACGGCAACGAATAGATATCAGTGAAGTAGGTCAGGTACACCGTACCTGACACCGGTAGATCGAGTGCGAAAATGTCAAATCGGTTGGATTATTGCGATGGAAATGTCAGGTATGGGATACCTGACCTACTGAGGTCAAAAAGTATCGTATTCGGCGTTCGGTAATTCGAGGGCCGTTCACGGCCCTTCCCGCGTAAGCGGTATTAGGCCCGGCGTTCACGCCGGGTTGGCGGAACTATCGTCCTCCGTTGTTGTTCTGTTTTCTTGCGTTGTCACGCCCGCCGACGGGCGTCCTGCACATTGCCCTGAAACGTCGGAGGAGGCCCGTGAACGGGCCTGACAATTACATATATCCGCTCCCTTCTAACCCGCATTTTCTCACCACACGGGGAAAATCCGGCGCGGAGCGTTCAACACTAGCCCGAAGCGCAAGCGAGGGCAACCCGTTGTCCATCCCTCGCTTGCGCTTCGGGCTAGTGTTCGACTGGTGAGAAATACCGGCTAATACCGCCTGCGGCGGAAACGTCCGTAAACGGACGTGACTTTGCGATTCACTTTAACAGTGGGCCGCAAGTTTTTCTGGACGCGCGGAATTCCTCTTGTGCCTACGGCACCCCGATAGACGAGCTATCGAGGCCACCCGGGATGAACCGTCAACCCATCCACGGCACTGGCGGCCCTCACCCCCGGCCCCTCTCCCAAAGGGAGAGGAGCGACTTTTCACGCCTTTTTCGCTCGACCACAAGAGCTCAGAGTTTCTCTTCGCTCGAAAACGTGCCGTCGACAAGTTTCGGCAAGGTGACTTGCGGGTTGAGCCAGCCGCGACAGTTCTTAATGTAGGCCCGGAACCAACTGATTTCGCGTCCGACCGGTTGCTCCGGGATGTCCACCATGCGCGTGCCGCCGTCGGGCTTGCGGACGATGATCGCCAGCGCGGGCCAGCCGAAGGAATTTTTCTTCGTCTTCGAGTAGACCAGTCGCAAGACGGGGGCACGATGCGTTTTTCCGTCGGGCATCTTTAGATTGACGGAATCTCCGATGGCCAGTCCGGCGGGACGGCGGTAGGGGCCGTTGCCCAGGCCAAAATGCAGATGCGACCCGTAGCCGCCGTTTTCCACGCTGCACGAGAGGCCCTGGGTCGCAATGCGCTGGCCGGCTTTCACCGTCTGGCCCGGACGGACCAGCACGTCGTCGGCGCAATGGCCGTAGACGGACGTCATGTACTGATGGTCGCCTAGCCGATGTTCGATGACGACCAAAAAGCCCCAATCGCCCCCCGCGCCTTGCACCATGCGCACCAGGCCGTCGGCCACGGCATAGAACGAGCATCCCTCGCGGAACCAGGCGCAATCCTCTCCGGCGTGCGTCCCTTTGGAGCCGAAGGATTTGCGCGGATAGCCGCCGAAGAGCGACTCTTTATAGCGTTGGATCGGGTAGCAGAAACGCTTGGCTTCGCCGTAGTCCAAGGTCTTGGCGTCGTAGGCGTTGAAGGCGCGTTTGCCCTTTTTGGTCCAGACCCACGGCACTCGCCGCGCGCCCTCGGGGCCAACGAGATCCTCTTTCCACGCCGTGCTCTTGTCGTCGGGCGTGAAGGGCCGGACCTCGCCACGGATCTGTTCAAGGGCCGATTCGATTGTTGCTCGGACATAGGGGTTCTGCTCGACTTTGAGCCGTTTTTCCAGGCCCGAGCGCGCGTCCTTACCCGCCAGGCGCCCCAACGCACTGGCCGCGGCTTCCCGCACCATGCCGTCCTTGTCATTCAACGCGCTAATCGCGGCCGGCGCCGCGGACGCGTCGCCCAGCATCTTGATGGCGTAGAGGGCGCGGGTTCGGGTAAACCACTTCTTCGAGGTCTTGGCGACCCTCGCGAACACCGGCACGAGACACGGCTCGCGGTAGCGGATCAAACATTCGATGTCCTTTTCCGCCGCGGCGGTCAGCGATGCGACGAGCTTCGCGCGTTGTGTTTTGTTCTTCTCGGACGCGAGCCGCGAGACCCGTGCGTCCAGGGCCTCCTGGCGTTTTTGGAACTCGTCCTTGCGCGTGCAAACGCCGATCGACGGATCGGCCGTTTTGGCGGCAAAGCAAGCCGGGCTTAGGAGAGTGAAAGCAACTGCAAACGAGCACAGGATGGTTCTCATGGGCGTGCCTCTCGGGGAAGGGGGGGGACTGGTGGGCTTACTTCGCCAGAGTGTAGAACACCACTATATATAACAGATGTGCGGTACGTTGAATACCTATACCCCACTGAAACTCCGACCGATTTACTATCCTTGGACTATTCGGGGGGGTAGAGGGGCGGAGGTGGAAAGAGGGCGAAAAAGGTATCAAAAACCATTGTTGACACAAGAAAACATCCCAACAATGGCCCCCCGGTTTCCCATCCCCGCCCCGCGGCGCCGGAACCTTGCGGGCGGAGCGGGGTTTATAATTGGGGGGGATGCCGCGCGCCGGGGTTCCGCTTCACAATCGAAAACGCGCAAGGTTGGATGATGGATAAGGACCGGCGAATCAATAACTGTCGCCATCGGGGAGGGGATAGTCCCATTTTCGCCGGACGAAAATTGGGACAGTCCCCCAGTCGCGGCGGGTTCACGCTTGTGGAGTTGCTGGTCGTGATCGTGGTGATCGGGGTGTTGATTGGACTGCTGTTGCCGGCGGTTCAAGCGGCCCGCGGGGCGGCCCGACGCATCCAATGCCGAAGCAATCTGCACCAGATCGGCATCGCGTTGGACATGTACGTGGACTTTCAAGGGATATCGGGCCGTTTTCCCGACGCCGCCCAGATGCCGACCGTAACGCCGGAGAGGCCGAGCCTTAGGGAGGTTTTGGGGCCATACATCGAGCAAAACGCGGGCGTCTTTCGCTGTCCAGGCGACACGCAATACAAGCAGGGACAGGAGGAAGGGACTTACTTCGAGAAAGAGGGACTCAGCTACGAGTACCATTGGTCGCGGTTGGCCAGTCCCGCGCCCAAGACCCGAGTCGAGATTCGCGCCACCCGTTCGGGCAGGATACGGCCGTCGTCGGAAATCTGGCTGGCGACCGATTTTGAGCCTGTTCACGGCACGTCCGGCCAGTTGGGATCGCGCAATTTCCTCTACGCCGACGGGCACGTCGACTACTGAAATGTCTTTCGAGGACGAGTCATGAAGAAGAAAAAGACGGCGATTGTCTTGGCGATAGTCGTTCTCCTCATCTGCGGGATGGTTTGGGCGTTCTGGGGCGGGCCCGATCCCCAGGTGCAAAAGCTCCAGGATATGCGGAAGGAGTTTTTCGGCGAAGGCAAACAGCCCAGCCGGGAGCAGAGGGATCGGTTCCGCGAGGAGATGCAAAAACTTAGCCCCGAGCAGCGCCGTGAATTGTGGCAGCCGATGCGCGAACAGATGTCGCGGCGGATAGAGGAAACAGTCGACGGCTACTTCGCGCTCCCTCCCGACGAACGCGGGCCATATCTGGACAAACAGATAGAAGAAGGGGAGAAACGCAGGAAAGAGTGGGAAAAACGAAGGCGGGAGCGGGAAGCGAACCGCGGCCCGTCGGGGCAAGGCCCGAATCGGCCCGGCGCGGGTCCAAACCAAGGGGGCCGGGGACCGGCCGGCGCCAATCGCGGCCGGCCGGGCGGAGGTCGGAACAGAACGCCCGAGGAGCGGGCGCAGCGGCGCAATCGGAGGCTCGACCACACCACGCCCGAGCAACGCGCAAAGTGGGCCGAGTTTCGAGATGCCATGCGAAAACGCCGCATCGAGTTGGGGTTGCCCGCCAGTCCCTGGGGCTCTCGAGGCCCAAGGGGACGCTGATTCGCCAAGCCCGGCAATCCGGCCTGACACTCTCTGCCACTCATCTTGTGGCGGGTGTGATCCTCCTCAGATAGCGTTGGTTTGGGCGTGGAATCAGACTTTTCTGGGATATTCCCCGTTTTTGCCTTCCAAGAAACCGCCTCTGGCCGGATTTACCACCAGTGAAAGGTGAAAGAATACTCGTTTCGCCCCGGCCCTAATTATAATTGAAAAAGACTCGCTATTCCCATTTCCCGTTGTTGGTGGGATTTCGTTGTGCTTGTCCCGCCCTATGCGGATTTCTTCTTCAGGCGTTCGGCAATGGCTGATCCCGACAAAACCGAACTGTTCGTGCATTTGATCACCCAGTACCAGCAGCGGGTGCATCTGTTCATTCTGTCGTTGGTTTCCAACCGGGCCGACGCCGAAGAAATCCTTCAAGAGACGAATCTGGTTCTCTGGCGGAAGTTCGATGGATTTCGCCCCGGCAGCGATTTCCGCGCCTGGGCCTTCCAGGTGGCCTACAACAAGGTGAAGTCCTTTCGAGAGCGGCACGGCCGTGACCGGATGCGGTTCGGCCAGAGCGTGATGGACCGGTTGGCGACCGTCGCGGCGAGTGTGCCGGACGATCTTCCCGCCGCGCTGGAATTCCTTCAGTCCTGCAAAGATCAACTCAGCAGTCAAGACCGCGACCTGATCGAGCGTCGCTACGAGCCGGACGCGACCACGGCCTCCGTTGCGGCGGAGGTGGGCCGCAGCGTCGCCGCCGTCTACAAGGCAGTGGTCCGTATCCGCCGCTCGCTATTCGAGTGCGTTCAGCGGTCCCTCCGTCGGGAGGAGCGAAAATGAGCCTCAATCTCTTGCAGCAGGCCGAATTGCGCGATCTGGTCGATGCCGTCTGCGAGGACGAGTCCTCGCCCGCCCTCACGGAACGGCTGGAAGCTCTGCTGCTGAGCGACGACGACGCCTGCCGCTACTACTTTGAATACATCTCCCTGCACGGCGCGCTGATGCTGGCCGAAGGGCAAGGAGCAGCCGGTTCACCGGCCATTGGCGGAGAGGAGGGATTCGGGGTTCGGGGTTCGGGGTCCGGGATTCAAAGTTCGGGATCTCTCTCTGCTGGTGCGGCAGTTGAACTGCCGCACCAACCCGAATCCAGAACCCCGAACCCCGAGCCCCCTTTCCCTCCACTATCCACTACCCACTACCCACTACCCACTTCTGACTTTGTCGGCAGTTGGGCGTTCTCCTACATGGTCGCCACGGTAATCATGGGCGTGGCGATACTGGGGTTTTGGGCCATAAAAATCACCCATCACCAACATATCGCCGAGGCGCCGTCGGTTCCGTCGGATGTCAGGCCGGAAATGGTGTTTGTCGGCCGGATCACCGGCATGGTCGATGTGAAATGGTCCGACGATCCCCACTATCTGCCGCCACCGGACTTCGCACACGTCCCCTTGGGCCGAAAATACAAACTCGACTCCGGGCTGATGCAAATCACTTACGACTCCGGCGCCAAGGTGATTCTCGAAGGCCCCTGCACCTACGAGGTGGAATCCACCGCCGGCGGCTACCTCGCGCTGGGCAAACTAACCGCGAAGGTAGAGGCGGTTGAAAGAAAAGGTTCAAGTTCCAAGGTTCAAGGTTCAAGGTCCAAGGCCGAGCCTTCATCCTTCATCCTTCATCCTTCATCCCTATTCTCCGTCAGAACTCCCACCGCCATCGTCACCGATCTGGGCACCGAGTTCGGCGTGGAAGTGGACAAGGCGGGCGTTACCGAGTCACACGTCTTCCGCGGTTCGGTGAAGGTGTTGGCGTCGGGTGGCACTGCCGGCTCGCCCGGCAGTGGGCGTGAGGTGATTT
>CBDAFL010000045.1:0-2603 GCA_965195225.1 uncultured Thermoguttaceae bacterium | reverse complement strand
TGGCTGTGCACGGACAGGTCGGTGCCCTTCGGGAAGTACTGGCGCAGAAGACGGTTGGTGTTCTCGTTGGTGCCGCGCTGCCAGGGACTGTGGGGGTCGCAGAAGTACACCTCAAGGTCGGTGGCCAGCGTCAGGCGCTTGTGGTCGGCGAGCTCCTTGCCCCGGTCCCAGGTCAGCGACCTGCGCAGTTCTCGCGGCAGGTGCTGCACTTGCCTCACGAGCGCGGCCACGACGCTGGCGGTGTCCTTGTTCGCAACCTTGGCGAGAAGCACGTAGCGGGACCGGCGCTCGACCAGGGTTGCGACATAGCTGTTCCGGGAGCCTGCGATCAGGTCGCCTTCCCAGTGGCCGGGGATGGCGCGGTCCTCCACAGCAGCGGGCCGTTCCCGGATTGAGATCGCGTCCTTGATCTGGCCGAGCCCGTCGCACTTCAAGCTGGCGTGCCGGGAGCGGCGGATTGCGCGGGTCGCCCGCAGATGAGCCAGCAGTTCTTTCTTCAGCACGCCGCGCGTCTGGATGAACAGGCTTCGATAGATCGTCTCATGGGACACGCAGGCGTGCTCGTCGTCGGGATGTTCGCGCCTCAGCCAGCCCGCGATCTGCTGCGGCGACCACTTGAGCTCAAGCTTAACCGATACTGTCCGGCAGAGCGCCGGGCGACAAGCGAACTTGCACGGCTTGGGGCGACGTGTGCGATCCCAAGCCGCCCGATCCGATCGCGCAGCCCGATAGCCTGTGCGGCCTCCATTGTGCCGCACCTCGCGGCTGATCGTCGATGGCGCACGTCGCAACTGACGGGCAATCGTTCGAAGAGACAGCTGCGCCCTCAGCCCTCGGGAGATCTCCTCGCGCTCGGACAGCCTCAGCGCCAGACGCGACCGCTTCCGCGCCGGCGGTCGGATCCCGCCGGTCCGGGACAGAAGCGGATAGATCGACGACGAGTTGCGATCGAACATCCGCCCGATCGAACTCATCGACTCCCCGCGCTGCCAGCGATCCCAAATCTCCGCCTTCTGCTTCTCCGTGAAATAGATCCGTCCGCGATAGCCCATCCTGAACACTCCATCTTTCCTCAAAGATTGAAGTGTTGCGGCCACCCTTTGAACCCGCCGCTCAGCCCAGGCGTTGCGCGTGCGCGGCCCATAGGCTCCGTCGATGACGCTGACCGGATAGCAGATAAGCGCCAGACCTCTTTGCAGGTCGGTCAGTTGAGCTCTGCGCAGACTCTCAAGCGCCGTCCCCGGCTCGATGGTGTCCAACTCCTTGAGCGTGATCATGCTCCCCTCCAATCGACTTTTTGCTGACGATTTCCGGGCCCGGGGACGAGCTGGCCTCTGCATATCCGCCAGCCTTCTGCTATTTTTACGTGTATATGTCAAGTTACAACACGTATAACTAGAAGACCAGCCCGAGCTCGCCGCACAGACGCGCGCGAGCAGAAGAACTTTTTCCAAAGATCGTGGATTAGGAGTCGGCGCGGTCGAATTGGACGGGCGGATGCAGCGACTGTGAACGGCCCCTGCATCGTCGGTTCATGCTGGGTTCAGGTGGGAACCGGCAAAGTCCGAAGCGTCAGATCCCTGTACTGATGTAGCGAACCTTCCTCGGCACCGGGCGCGGAGTTCAGGGGCTCCGCGTCCACCCCTCTCCCCACAAATCCCGAATGACCTGTCATGCTGCGGCCACGGCGGACCGCGCAATATTTTGGGGTTACCGCGAGACCTTTGGCCCGGCTTGCCTCGCTGTCAGGGAACCTTTAGCTTTCTGCGGTCTTTCCCAATTTCACTCACACATCCCCCGGAGACCCATCGTGGCATTCGAACTCCCTCCCCTACCTTACGACTACGAAGCGCTTCAGCCCTACATGTCGGCCGAGACGCTCCAATATCACCACGACAAGCACCACAAGGCCTATGTGGACAATCTCAACAAGCTCCTGCCCGGCACCGAGTTTGAAGGCATGGGGCTCGAGGAGATCGTCAAGGCAAGCTTCGGCAAGAACGCCGGTGTCTTCAACAACGCCGCCCAGGACTTCAATCACATCCAGTTCTGGCCGTGGATGAAGAAGGACGGCGGCGGCAAGAAGGTGCCTGGCGCCATCCTTGCGCTGATCGACCGCGATCTCGGCGGCTTCGACAAGTTCCGCGCCGACTTCATTCAGGCGGGCATGACCCAGTTCGGCTCGGGCTGGTGCTGGCTTACGCTCAACAAGGACGGCAAACTCGAGATCACCAAGACGCCGAACGGCGAGAACCCGCTCGTGCATGGCGGCTGGCCGCTGCTGGGCTGCGATGTGTGGGAGCACTCCTATTACATCGACTATCGCAACGCGCGGCCGAAATATCTCGAGGCGTGGTTCGACAATCTCATCAACTGGGAGCATGTCGAGGAGATGTACGCCCAGGCGCCGAGCAAGTAGCTCGACCAAAGCGAACGCATTGCAGCGGGCGGCTCGTTAAGCCGCCCGTTTTGCATCAGGCGTCCGCCTCGCTTGGAACCGCAGCGTCTGCGACCTCGCTCGCTTCCAGCCAACGCGCTTCCGCCGCCGCGAGGGTCCGCTCGACCTCGCCGCGCTTCTTCATCAACGCGCTGGCCCCTGGCCC
>CBDAFL010000044.1:0-20571 GCA_965195225.1 uncultured Thermoguttaceae bacterium | reverse complement strand
CTCGGCGACCGACAGCTCGACGGTAGATTCGGAGCTGACGGCGGTCTCTGTCGCCGTCGGAGGTGCGGGTGCAGTTTCATTGAATCTGACACTGGCTCTCTCAATAGGCGAGATAAATTTCGGTACGACCACTAAGGCAATGATCTCCGGTTCTGAAGCAACGGCCGAAACAGGCGATGTTACTCTGACGGCACTCTCAAACGGCTCGGTCGACGCGTTTGGTGTGGCCGTGGGAGTCTCCTTCGGTGGCGCCGGGGGATTCGCCGGTAATGCCGCGGCCGCGGGTGCGAAATCGAATGTGACCTCGACAAATCTTGTTGAGGCGCTTATCACCGGCGGTTCCGATGTGGACGCTACCTTGGGCTCCGTTCTGCTCACCGCAACGGACCAAACGACGTTCACCAACGAGGTAGCCGGCGTCGCTGTAGGCGGGGGCTTCGCTGGCGGTGCGGCTGTATCGATGTCGCTGGCTTACGCCGAGGCGACGAGCTCGCTTGATGGCACTGTACGTGCGCAGATTAGCGACAGCGATGTCGACGCAGGCGGTAACGTGCTTTTAACGGCGCTGGCTGACAGTTCAATTACGTCGACCGGTACTGGTGTCGCCGTTTCCCTGACTGCAGCGATTGGCTTCTCGCTTTCGGGTGCGGGTGCAGGCGCCATCGTGACGAACACCATCAACCAGACAGTCTCAGCGGACATCCTTGCCTCAAACACTGACGAGTTCCAGGGTGTGACCGCCGGTGGTGACGTGATCCTGACCGCCACAGACTCGGTGCTCAGCACAGCAAATGCAACGGCGGTCTCCGTATCAGCTGCCTCTGGCTGGGTTGCCGGGGCGCTGGCCGTTTCCGCCGCGCAAGTGACCAACATCCTGGCCGGGGTTACTTCAGCAGGAATTGATGACAGCTACGTCCGTGCAAACACAGGTGCGCTTACCATTTCGGCCAACTCGGAAAGCGGGCTTGTTACCAGACCGGAAGCCCACGCTATTGCGGCTGCGATCGGCTTTGGCGGAGCAGCCGCCGGAGCTGGAGCCACTGCAACCAATAGTGTAACTCGAACCACGGAGGCCTTTGTGCGTAACGGCGCGGATGCCGAGGCAGTGAATGGGCTGATGACTGTCGAGGCGCATGACCTTGTTGATCTGACCGCCGAGGTAGACGCCAATGCCGTGAGCGGTGGTCTGGTAGCAATGGCCGCCGGTGTAGCGCTGGCTGACAACAGCATTTCTTCGACCACCACTGCTGCCATTGAGGACAGCCGGGCTCGATCCGGTGGCGGTGATTTGTTGATCGACGCAGACAGCGAGCAAGGTCCGCTTGATGTAATCACCACAGCAGACGCGTCGGCAGTTGCGCTTGGAATTGGCGGAGCTGCGGTTGGTGCGCGCGCAACGGAGACCATCGGTTCCGACGTCTCTGCATTTGCGAGCAACTCAACCCTGATCACAACCGGCGCGCTAAAGGTGGATGCCGACAGCAATCATGAGGCAACGCCGTTTGTGACAGGCTTTGCAGCTTCGTTTGGCGGCTCAGTCTCAATCGTTGAGGCAAATGCCACCATCGAAGGGGCGACCCAGGCCTATATTGATGGTGCCTCTACGGTGACCACCGCAACTGGGGCAGACATTACTGCCGACGCAACAGCCAAGGCGCTGCCCGACGGAGACAGCTTCGCCGCAGGACTCGGAGTCGGCTCTGCAACCAGCGCGATGCGTGCTACGGTGGACCGGTTCACTGAAGCTTATGCGGGTACGCGTACAGGATTAACGCCTACAGGCACCACCACAATAGACCTTGATGGCGCTCCTCTCAATATCATGGCGACCTCAACATTCGACGCCAATAGCTCGCCTACTGGCATCGGGCTCGGGTTGCTAGGCGGCAATGCAAATACATTTTCGGAAGCCAATATCACCGGCGGCACTCTCGCCTATATCGGTGAGGACGCCCAGGTCGATGCAGGCATTGTGAACATCACGGCCACCAGCACGGAAACCGCAAATGCCAACAACATCACCGTGTCCATCGGCGGTGGGTTTGCCGCTAACATCTCTATTTCCGATGCGCTGATCGACAGTGATACTGAGGCCTTCACCGGGACCCGCGCCGGCGAGACCCCGTCTCTTGGCGTGAAGACGGAGGTGACGACCGCCGCCGGCAGCGACGTAACCATCTCCGCCTATGCTGAGCGTGCGGCCACGGCAAGTGGCTCTGGTGGCAGCGGTGGTGCACTTACACTGGACGTCTTTCTACCCACTGCGGACACTTCCGGCAGGGTTCGTGCTTATGCCGGTGAGGGCTCGGATATTTTAACCGATCAGCTATCCATCACTGCCGACGCACCGGTGATGAATGCCACAGCAACAATTTCATCTATAGGAATCTCGGCCTTCGCGAGTGCGGCGATCCTTGAGTCCGAAGCCATCGTCTCCGGTGTTGTGGAAGCTTTCATCGGCGCCCATGCAGATGCGGTTGTTGTTTCATCCCCTACCGTCAACGTGGGTACCGGTGCGGTCACGATCGATGCCGACGCTCACATGAAAGCATTGGCAACAGCAGATGGCCTGAGTGCTTCTGCTGGACTCACGGTCAGTGTCATGCTGCCCACCGCGAAGGTGACCGGGACCACCCGCGCCTATATGCGTGAGGGTATCGACGTTGATGCAGGTTCGCTGACCATCACGGCAGGTACGGCAGCCGACCGTGTCAAGTACGAGGCGGAAGCCACCACAGAGATTCTTGGTATTGCCGCTTTTGGTACAGGGGCCGGTGCGAACGCCGATGCTTTCATCGAAGGCACGGTTGAAGCCTTCATCGGCGCGCCGGTAGGCAAAACTCCCACCACGACTACCACGCTTCTCAACCTCAGCGGTCCTATAGATATTGATGCGGCATCGGATATGACGGCCACGGCAAAGGCCGATGGTATCGGAGCATCCGGCGGCGTTTCGGTTGCAGCGATGGTCCCCCACGCGGATGCAGGGGGCACAACCAGAGCTTACATTGGCCAGGGCGCTGATGTAACGGCATCCTCTGTGGATATTGATGCTGACGGCAAGTACACCTCTTCGGCCACTACCTGGGCCATTGGCATCGCCGGGCTCGGCAGCGTTACAGGGGCCCTTGCGACGGCCGATGTGACCGGTATTGTGGACGCCTTTATCGGTGCAGCCGTCGGTGATGCAGTTGTTGCGGACACCACGGTGGATACCGGCAGCAATGCAATTACCATCGATGCGCTTTCCTTGATGACGGCAACGGCGACAGCGGACAGCGCCGGTATATCCGGCGGGGTTTCCGTCAGCGTCATGCTGCCCAGCGCGGATGTAGCGGGATATACCCGTGCCTACGTGGGTGACGGTGCTGATATCACTGCCGGTTCTTTGACCGTAAAGGCAGATTCTCACGGTGCCACTGCGAATGATCCCGGCATGCTCGCGACAGCCACCTCCAAGGCTCTCGGCATTAGCGGGTTCGGCACCGGCAACGGCGTCGAGTCCGAAGCCATCGTCTCCGGTGTTGTGGAAGCTTTCATCGGCGCCCATGCGGATGCGGATGTTGTTTCATCCCCCACCGTTAACGTGGGTACCGGTGCGGTCACGATCGATGCCGACGCTTACATGAAAGCATTGGCGAAAGCGGACGGTGCAGGTGCCTCGGCAGGGCTTACCGTCAATGTCATGCTGCCCACCGCGAAGGTGACCGGGACCACCCGCGCCTATATGCGAGAGGGTATAGACGTTGATGCAGGGTCTCTTACCATCACGGCAGGTACGGCAGCCGACCGTGTCAAGTACGAGGCGGAAGCCACCACGATGATTCTTGGTATTGCCGCTTTTGGTACAGGGGCCGGTGCGAACGCCGATGCTTTCATCGAAGGCACGGTTGAAGCCTTCATCGGCGCGCCGGTAGGCAAGACGCCCACCGAGACCTCCACGGTTCTCAACCTCAGCGGTCCTATAGATATTGATGCGGCATCGGATATGACGGAGACGGTGAAGGCCGATGGAATCGGAGCATCCGCCGGCGTGTCGGTTGCAGCGATGGTCCCCCATGCGGATGCAGGGGGCACGACCCGTGCTTACATTGGCCAGGGCGCTGATGTAACAGCATCCTCTGTGGATATTGATGCAGACGGCAAGTACTCTTCCTCGGCCACGACCTGGGCCATCGGAATCTCCGGCCTTGGCGGCGCTTCAGGCGCCAGAGCGACGGCCGATATAACCGGTGTTGTGGAAGCCTTTATCGGTGCAGCCGTTGGCGATGCAGTTGTTGCGGACACCACTGTGGATACCGGCAGCAATGCAATTACTATCGATGCCCTTTCCTTTATGACGGCAACGGCGACAGCGGACAGCGCCGGTATATCCGGCGGGGTTTCCGTCAGCGTCATGCTGCCCAGCGCGGATGTTGGGGGGTATACCCGTGCCTACGTGGGTGACGGTGCCGATATCACTGCGGGTTCTCTGACCGTAAAGGCAGATTCCCACGGTGCCACTGCGAATGATCCCGGCATGCTCGCCACAGCCACCTCCAAGGCCCTCGGCATTAGCGGTTTCGGTACTGGGAACGGAATTGAGTCTGAAGCGATTGTTTCCGGAGTTGTGGAGGCATTTATTGGCGCCCATGCGGATGCGGATGTTGTTTCATCCCCGACCGTGAATGTGGGTACCGGTGCGGTCACGATCGATGCCGACGCTTACATGAAAGCATTAGCGAAAGCGGACGGTGCAGGTGCCTCGGCAGGGCTTACCGTTAATGTCATGCTGCCCACCGCGAAGGTGACCGGGACCACCCGCGCCTATATGCGTGAGGGTATCGACGTTGATGCAGGTTCGCTGACCATCACGGCAGGTACGGCAGCCGACCGTGTCAAGTACGAGGCGGAAGCAACCACAGAGATTCTTGGTATCGGCCTTTTTGGCTCAGGGGCCGGTGCGAATGCCGATGCCGAGGTTACTGGAGTGGTCGAGGCCTTTGCAGGTGCTCCATCGGGTCGTACAAGTAGTAGTGAGGGCGATGCCAGGTTGAACATTAGTGGCACCGTAGATGTGATGGCGCACTCAGATATTGATGCCGTCGCGAAGACCGATGGTACTGGCATTTCAGCTGGTGTGAGCGTGTCCGTGATGGTGCCGACGGCCGATGCGGGTGGCGTGACGCGGGCCTACGGCGGGGATGGACTCAATATTCGCTCCGCGGGTTTGAATCTGACTGCCAACGGCGATGCAAGGTCCGATGCGGACATCTCAAATTTTGACTTCGGGCTGCTTGCCTCCATCCAGTCGCTTAATCCGGTGGCCAAGACCACAAACATGGTGGATGCCTATCTCGGCAACAGTGCCGACGAGGCCGCAACCCACCGGGCCGACATGAAAATTTATGACACAACCGGTGGTCGCGGTGCGGTAACGCTGACGGCAATCGGCGACACAGTGGCCGAGGCGGACATGTTTTCCGTCGCCGGCAGCTTTGTTGCGGCGGTGAGTCTGCTCAAGCCCAAGGCCGAAATGGCTGGTGCCACCCGCGCTTATATCGGTGAAGACACTGATCTTTACTCGGGCGCGGTGACACTCGATGCTTCCGAGAACACAGCCGAGGCCATCGCCAAGATGCAGGGCGGTTCGGCGGCCGGGATCGCCGATGTAGCCGTCATCGGTGCCGAAGCGGCTGCGAGCCGCTTGACCGAAGCCTTCGTAAACGATGGCGCAATTCTTAATCTCGGTGGAGCCTCACTGGACGCCACTGCAACCAACAAGACCGGATCGCCACTGGCCAGCGCTACCGTTACCAAGGCCGGCGGCGGGGGCATCGCATCAGTGAATGCCATTACGGTGGAAGGCCGCGTCGGATTGGTAGACAGTTCCGACACTACGAGCCAGGCATCCGCCACACGGGCCTATGTGGGTGACGAAGCCGAGATTAATGCTCACAACGTCACACTATTGGCCGACAGTGACACCTCAGCACAGGCCGACGTCACCATGCCGATTACCCTGGGCGGTGTGGTGAATGTGAGCACCACCAACGTTACCGGAACGGCGGCCCACGACACTGAAGCTTATGTCGGTGACGATTCAACCCTGACGCTGAGCGGAAATCTCTCTATGACTGCCCAGGCGAAGACCACCGCCTCTCCGAGCGTTGCCAACAACAGCGGTTCCTTCGGTGTCTCATATTCAGCAAGTAACGTTACCACGAAGATCGACAGCGACACCAACGCCTGGATCGGTAACGGTGGAACAATCAGCGCTGATCAGGTGACACTGCTGGCAACCGCCGATCACGATGCGAATGCCGAAATCGAAACAGTGGCTTTTGCCGGCCTGGTTGCCATTGGCGACCTGGTTGCCACGGCCGAAGATACAGGCTCTGTCTCAGCCCGGATCGGACCGACCGGGAATGGGAGTTCGGGCAATCCTACCAAAGTCACGGCGACCGAAGTAGGGGGCATCAATGTAGACGCCTTCCTCGACAGCCGCGTGACCTCCGCGCCGGACCTGACCTCTTTGTCGCTTCTCGCCGTGGATGGGAGCACGGATTCCAAGGCGACCAACGACGCGTCTGTCGAGGTACGAATCGGCGGGAATGCAATTCTCGATGCGACCTCGGGACCGGTGGACGTGATGGCCGAGCTGAGGGGCGCCGCCATTGCCGAGGCCCGCGGCTTCCAGTTGTCGCTCGGTGGCTCGCTGGGCTTTGCCAACGCCACGGCGGACTTCACGCCGAACGTGGATCTGGATGTGGGCTACAACTCCACAATCAAAGCAGGGGGGAGCTATCCCATTAACCTGACCGCGCAGCTGAACTATGACGATGACGGTAACGACTGGCTGACCAACGAGAGCAGTCCGCAGTACGGCGCCGTGGGTGACGCAAAGCAACTGGCCCTCGCCCTTGGCGTGTCGGGCACCGATAGCGATGTGATCACCAAAGCCGATGCGGATGTCCTGCTCGACGTGGACAGCGAAGCGAAGCTCGACGCGAGTACGGGCGACGTGAACGTCAACGCGTTCAACAGCAACACCGCGTTCAGCACCATTGCGAGCCAGACCTATGCTCTGGGTGTCGCGATCGGGACCGGCGACGCGAAGCCGACCGCCGAAGGCTCGACCACCCTCCGTTTCGACGGCGACGTAGGCCTTCTGGGCGCCTCGGGGGCCAACAACCTCAACGTGAAGGCCGAGGGCTGGACCCTGGCCGACGCCTCCTTTGCCTCCAGCAGCGGAGGCATCGTTGGGATCAGCAGCACCGGCGTGGTCAAGTCCGTGGTCAATTCCGACATGGATGTGTACTTCGGCTCATCGTCCTCTGATATCAAGGTTGGCGGAGAGATCAGCGTTAGCGCAATTCAGAGCACCGACGGTGACGCAAAGACCAAGGCCGGCACGGGCGGAGCGGTCGCCGTCGACAATCTTGACGCCGACGTGAGCGCCACGGCCGACGTTGACCTGACCGTCGGTTCTGCCAACAATATCGAGGCAGGCGGCCTGATTCACTTCCTCGCCCAGCACGGGGCGGAGGCCGACGAGGTTTCAGATGGAACGATTGACTCTAGCGTAGGAACGGATCCATCCTCCGGAGCCCAGAGCGCAGGCAACACGAACTATATCAATTTCGGTGCCGCACACGAGTTGAGCGACGGGGCATCGATTACCTTTCTCGGATCAGGCGGCGGGCTAACCTACGAACGGGAATACTCGGTTGTCGTACGCAACGACAATACCGTGCATCTCGGCGGGACCTGGTCCGGTGGAGTGAACACGATTTACGATACAATTTATATGCCGAATCATAACCTGGAAACAGGAGATTTGGTCTATTACCACGCCAACGGCCCTGACCCGGTCGAGGGACTTACGACAGGCGAGCGCTACATCGTCGCCAAGGTGGACGACAACACCATCAAGCTGGCCGATCCTAGTGAGACCACGCCTGATTCGGAGTTCAACCGCAGCGCGGTGACGGGAGACACGATCACTGACCCTCACTACTTTAGCGATGGCGATGCGGTGACCTATCGACTGGTTGATCCAAAGGAATTCTCCGCATCGTTCATCGACATCAATATAACCGATACAGATCCTTTTGACTATGACTTTGACTGGGAAAACCGTATTGCTATTGGTGATCACGGGTTCTCGGCAGGCGAACGGGTCGTTTACCGATGCAGCGGAACGGACGTTATCGATGTCGTCGGTGGGGACAATCTCGTGGACGGGCAAGTTTATTACGTTGCCAATGGCGGCGCTGCAAAGAGCGACTCCCCTGGTTACGAATACGACAGCGACTATATCCGCCTTGCGCGGACCTACGAAGAGGCTGTTGGCTACATTGACGACAACGAAACGCCGGACGATGGCGATCCCGAAAACGGTGACGAAACCCTCGACGATTTTTACGTCGGGCCGAGTGTCATGAATCTCATTCGGGATACGGGTAACACCGACACTCACAGCCTGCGGGCGGAGAATGACGAGGCGCTCGACGGGCTGGTCGAGGGCCGCGTTTATTTCGTTGTCAGTTCTGATTACGACGGCGGTGCTACCCCGGGAACCGAATACCAGCTTTCGTTGACAGATACCGGCGGGGCGCACAGCTTCGATAACGATGGCATCTTTGGCGGTACCCACCGTTTCACCATTGACGGCGTGGACCTGACCGGCGCTGGACAGTCCGGCAGCCATGACATCGTCCTCGACATCAACTCCGGTGCCACCGGATCCTTTTCCGGCATCGGCGGGGCGCGCGGTGCGACAGGGGCTCCTTCAGGCGATCTGAAGTTCTCCGCCTCCACCACCGGAGGATCCGGAGGCGCGATAACAGTCGGGCACGCCGCCGCCGACGCAGTCGTCTCGGTTGATACAGATATGACGATCAACTCCGCTACGATCCTTGGCAGCGACGTGCTGATGGAGACCAAGAGCTTCCTGCAGGTATCCTCGACGGCAGACAGCGCAAGCGGCGCCGGTATCGCTATCGGCGAGGCCAAGGCATATGCACGGGGGAGCAACGACAGCGACATCATTGTTAATTCCGGTGCCTCGATCGAGTCCACTAGCAACCTGAAGGTCAGCGCGACCATTGATTCTAACATCACCTCGTTCGCAACGACGGATGAGAAGGGTCTCGGCAGCAGTGCGGATTCCAACGCCGACGCCGTACTGAGGTACGATGTTACCAACACGGTGACCGGCGATTTAACGGCCCGGGATTCACTGACGGTGGAAAGTCGTGTGAAGTCCAATGTCCAGGCTGACACCGATACTTATGCCGGCGGCCTTGGGGCCGACGGCGAGTCGGACAGCGACACGCGTCTCGGCGCCACCGGCACTAGCGGCAAGAATGACGACCCGGATGACGACCCCGGCGACGATAACACCAGTGAGGACTACGCAGTTTCGCGCACCACCATCGGAAACGGCGCCGAACTTGTGGGCGATAATGTAACAATCGCGGCATATGTCGATAAAATGCGCGCCCACGCCTTCGCCAAAACAGATGTGGACGCAGTCGGCGCGGATGCGGATGCTTATGCCGACACCTTCGCCTCGGGCATCAACGAGGTACGGCTGCTCAACGGGTCCGAAATTACCGGCAACGAGCTGATTACCATCGACGCGGTGACCAATAACGTCTCTATCACCGCGCGGTCGGACAGCGAGCTCGACGCCGTGGGCGGCGACACCGACAGCTACTCCGAGGCGCGACTCAACAACCGCTCAAAGGTCGAAGCAGAATGGGAGGCGCTGCTGCGGACAGCGGACCTCGATGTCAACGCGGTTCAGAACAACCCTGTGGGCAACGCTACGGCGCGAAGGGATGGCGCTTGGGTCGACGGCGGCAGCTCGAGTTCGCCCCAGACGAACAATGCCCAGCGCGAGATCTTCTGGGAGTCGCACGTCATCCTGCTGGGCGAGCCCAACCCGGAACTTGAGATTGATGAATTCGGTACCATCACAAAGCTGACAAATATCGAGTTCTTAGGCGCTAATGCTCTCAAGGATGTCGGTGAAACGCTGGAGGGCGAACAGGTGATTCTGGACGACATCATTTATGATGAGGCCGGAAAGGTGACGTTCTACGCGAACGATCTCTCCGGTGGCCCGGATGGCATCATCTGGGGCAACCACGGGTTGAT
The DNA here is from genome assembly GCA_965195225.1 of uncultured Thermoguttaceae bacterium. GTDB lineage: Bacteria > Planctomycetota > Planctomycetia > Pirellulales > Thermoguttaceae > JAHIKV01. Next base: position 10,425 of record CBDAFL010000044.1, on the reverse strand, counting down.
CGAGAGCCAGAGGACCTGGGATTCCGTGTACATCACCAACGAATCCGAGCTGGATCTGGTGATCAACCACATCGACACCAGTGACGGCGCCGCAGTAGTGGATATCGTGGTTGATGACATCCGGTTTTCCGGCGATGACGATACCAACAACAATAGTTCGCTTAATGCGGATACCCCAGGTTCAACATTCGAGTTCGACCTGAACCTCTTCTACCCGCAGACAGAGGTCGAGATCCGCAATCTCATTGCGGGTGAAAATGCCGACAGCGACATCATTTTGCTCGGCGGGATCGAAAACACCATCGGCTTCACCACTATCGAGAACCAGCGCGGCAACATCCGCGTGGACGAGCGGGACCTGGTTGTCGAGCAAGGTGTCCTGCCCACAGCGATCTTCGATGAGGGCCTGATCCGCACGAATACGTTGGATGTGGATGCCTCCGGCGATATCGGCAACCAAAGCGCCTCCAGCACCTATGGCCCACGCAGTGCGCTTATGGTCGAGCTGATACGGATCACGCACGCGACGGAACGCGCCGAGACACCCACCCTCAGAGAGGTCGATCTTGAGGCCGATGCCGGCGGCGACGCCGTGCTCGATATTGCGCTCCACGACCGTTCAGAGGATCCGGCGCTCGGGGATCTCGCCATCACCATTGACCGCATAACCGCCGGTGATGACGTTGATGTGGTGATCAATGACTCGAAGGCGGGCGATAACCCGTCGCTTATCAATGGCGTCACCGTCAACACGTACAATCCGCCGAATTTAGCTACCAAGCAGGCGCGCTCGGGCGGGTACTTCGACCACTTCAGTCCGGACGTCTTTGACGGGTCCCAGTACGACTTCATCCGTCGCACCTACGGGACGGAGGCAGTTGAGATCGATTCCGAATACACCTTCCTCGAGGTCCGTGCGGGCGACGACATCGATATCGGTCATGTGGATACCAACGACGCCTATGTTGGCAATGAGAACCGGGCCTATGCCACCAAGGAAATCAGCGAGGGTGATCTGCCCTACGGTTCGGTTATAAACGACGATCCGACACTGCCGCCTCCGGATGGGACGACACCTGACACGGTCATCGACTTCGATATCAATACCGATGTCGACTGGGACGGCAAGACCCCGCCCGATAGCACACCGCAGATCTTCCTCACAACCAACGGCGAGATCATCGCGGACGAGTTGACCGGCGATATGTTGGTTGGCCACATTAACTCGACCGAAAACAACGTCACGCTGAATTCCGGCGGGCGTATTCTCGATGCAGACGGCAATCCGACAGTTGACGTCTCGGGCGTCAACATCACCATAAACTCCGGGTCAGGGCTCGGCACGCTCGACGATCCGTCCGATCAGGCGATTGGCGGCATTGGGCAAACCGGCGACTTCCTCGAGATCAACGTGAACCGCCTGATCCCGACCGGCCCGCTTGGTACGGGTCAACTGGACGCGTACGACAACTCGGACGCGCATGTGGATCTCACGCCCAAGACGATCCCCCATGACGGCATCTTCATCGATGAACTGGATGGCGATCTGAATGTCGGCACGGTGCACTCGTTTGAGAATGTTTCGCTGAGGACAGTCGGCGGCTCGATAGTTGACATCGAGGATGATGACCATGATGGTGAGACCGATCCGAACCTGTACGCTGACGTTATGGGTCAGACTATCGACCTGGATGCCAATGGTGCCGATGCCGATATCGGTGCAATTGACAACGACCTCGAAATCGACTCGCGCCGTGGCTCGGCTCAGGGCGTAGGCCTGAATGTTAACAATGGGGATGATGTCGCGCTTGAAGCGGTTGACAACATCTACCTCACCGAAACCGATCAGGATCTGCGGCTGGTGCTCGCGCATACCTACGAGGGCGACATCCGCCTGACCGTGCGCGAGACCGGCGGTGCAGATGATGTCACCGGCTCGGAGGATCGTGACGAAGACCTGGAGCTCATCGACAACGGCAGGGCGCAGTTTGCCGAAAGTGATACGCGTCAGAGTAACCCTGATGCTGAGCGGATTATTGGTCACGGCCAGATCTTTGCCGAAAGTGGTTCGATTGAGCTCATTGTTGGTGACGATATCGAAACCGATGCCAACAGCTTTATCCTGGCGGACGGCAACATCGATATCTTCGGTGACGAAAGCGCGGTCGATGGCGTTCGCGCAGTCGCTGATCCTGATACGGGCTTTGGCACCGAGATCATCCTGCGCGGCGAGATAATTGCCAATGCAGTGGTCACTGCCGGCAACCAGTCGGGCACTAACCCGATCGGCACAGCAGCGGCCTACACAGCCGGTGCTCCCGGCGGCGTGATCACCGAGATCTTCGGCAACAACGATGTAGACACGATCCAGTTTGGCGACGCGACCGGCGTTGCCGGCGGGACAGCGCCCAACAGCGATGGTTACATCTTCCTCGGCTCGAAAACCCGGGCCTATGGCTCGCAAACCGCGCCGGTTTACAACGCGCTCACGGAAAGATTCGATTCGACCGGCGATGATGGCGAGGACCGGTTCCTGGTCTACTTCCTGCAGGATACGGAAACGCAGACCGGGCCGAACACGACCACCGTGGCTGAGCATACGCTCACGCTTGACGGCCAGGCGGATACGGACTTCTACGAGGTCCATACCCTTGGTTCTAATGGTGAGGACCAGCGCAACTATGTCATCAACGTGCTCGACACCGGTCTGGAAACCGACGGCGTCGACGAGATGACGATCTTTGGCTTCAACAATGAGGACGAGAACGGTTTGCAGGGCTCGAGTGATCCACAACCCGGCTCGCCTTACCCGACAGACGATATCTTCCTGCTGCGCGCGGCTGCATTCCTGCCGAGCGAGACGACTGTGAGCACCGAGACAACGGCGGACCGCCCGGGTTATGTGGCCCTGCTGCACGGCAATCTGGCCGAGTACGCGGATGTTGTTCAGAACAACGAGGATAGCAATGAGGTCCAAAGGATCAACTATGACACCGGCCTGAACGGTCGCCTGATAATTGAGGGACAGGGCGGCAACGACGCCTTCTTCGTCGACGACACTACTGTGATTACGTCCATCGACGGCGGCAAGGGCGACGATCTGTTCCAGATTGGCCAGATCTTCGGATCGCAGCGCGATACCGCCGATGGCGGCCTGCTAGCGCAGGATGTCTTCCCTGAACTCGTGGCGACGACCCGCGGCTGGCTGTCGCCAGGCTCCTCGTCACCACTGGTGGCGCAGGGCGGCACAGGCAATGACGAGTTCCGCGTTTACTCGAACCAGGCCGAACTGCGGCTGGAAGGTGATGATGACAATGATCTGTTCATCGTTCGCGCCTTCGCGCTGGCGGCGATTGCCGACTTCGACTTCGACAACAGCGGCGTGATCGACAAGGCCGACCTGCAGGCCGGCGTCGATATCCTGCAAGGCTTGCAGGATGGCACCATTAACTTCGTCGATCTGCCGAACGGCGTTGCGCTTGAAGCAGCCCTGCCGACAGATGGGTTCGGCGATCCGATCTTTGACACGAATGGCGACGGCGGAATTAACTTTCTCGATCTTACAATTACCGAGGACCCAACCGACGACGTGATCGTGCTGGATGAGGAAGGAGTTGCTAGTCCGCAGATCGGACTCGGATTCTCCATCGCGCAGGCGCCGGATATACGTGCCGGCGGCGGCCAGGATGAGGTGCGCTACAACATTAATGCGCCGGTTTCGGTTGAGGGTGGCACCGGCTTTGACAAGCTGGTGATCCTGGGAACCGAGTTTGCCGACGATATCGTGATCACCAAGGACGGTATTTTCGGCGCCGGCCTGAACGTGCGTTACTCCACCATTGAAGTCGTCGAAGTCGACGGGCTGGAGGGCGATGACGAGTTCTTCGTGCAGTCGACCGAATTCGGTGTTTCCTACCGCGTTATCGGCGGGCTCGGCTCCGATACCATCAACGTGGGCGGAGACGTGGTAGAAGACATCATCACCCGGGAGCTGGAAGGAGTCTCGGGTGCTGTAGATCATTTAGTGAGATCGGACGACCCGCTCTATAACGGCCTCGTGGTCGACGGGTTTGATTACAATGTCTCGACCGCACTGGAAGGCCTTGTTGTCATCAACGAGGAGGCGGACGGCGATACCAGCCAGGGCCGCACTCTGGTCCGCGAAGAATTGAACGAGTTGGATCAGTTTGCTGACTTCTACACCGTGCGTCTTTCCCAAGAGCTGACTGGTACTGATGTGGTTTATGTGACCGTCTCCGCAGCCCGTTCCCCACAGGAAGAACGCGACGACCTGATCAAGCACGGCCTTCCGCCGATCAACCAGGACTTCCTGTCTGATGGCGAGGGCGATACGATCTGGCTGTCCACCGTCGATCCGGAGCTAGGACCTGATACAAATGTCACCGACAGCGACTTCCAGCGAACTGTCACGATTGATGGTGTCCCGACACAGGTCGAGGACCGCGCCGTTATGCTGAGGTTTGACTCGACAAACTGGGATGACGAACAGACGGTCTACGTCTTCGCGCCCGATGATCTGCGTTCGGAAGGCGATCGTGTAACGGTGATCCAACATTCGGTAATCTCGAATGTGGACATCTACGATGCAGCCGACGTGCGGAATGTCGAGGTCGACGTGCTCGACAACGACACACCGGGCGTATTCGTCACTGAGGTGGACGCCGGCGGTCTCAACGATGGCCAGACCATCGTCATCGAAGGCGACGCCATAACTCAGTTAAACGACGAGATACGGCTGCAGTTGGCTATGCAGCCCACTGACAACAGCCAGGTCGTTGTCGATATCGTTCTTAACGATTTCGCTGACAAGACGATTCAGTTCACCAACCCAACGTCGGATAGCCGACTCAATATCTTCGCCACACCGGTACTGCTTGATGATGGCGGCACCCTTGAAGTTACCGACGACAAGTTCATCATCGGCCAGGCGACTTTCTTGATCATCAATGGTACCGTCGACCCGAACTGGAATGAGGAGATCCGTGTCGGTGTTGAGGCACGCGACGACTACGTCCGTGAGGACGTCCAGATTGCTGTGGTCGACTTCCAACGCAGTAGTGATACGACGGATCTGGACTACATCTTCCCGAACCTGCGCTCCGGCCTGCAACTGCTTGATGTCGAAGTTCATGACAACGAGACCGCAGGCGCGGTTGTACTGGAGAGCGGCGGCTCGACCCAGCTGATTCGTAATGTACCACCGGACAGCGGTAAGACTGACTTCTACGATCTGCGTCTGACCGGTGAGCCGTCCGATGTTGTCGATGTGGCAGTCCTTACGGACGGGCTGGCCGATGTCATCGAGATAGACGGCATCGCAGTGACACCCGAAGACTACGCGATTGTCGGCGGGCTCCAGGCCACGCAGATTTTCAACGGCTTCATCGTCTTCGGCGATGACGGCACCAACCTGACGCTGACGCGCGGAACTGGCTCGGACTTTGGCAACTTCATTGATGAGGGCTTCTTTGGTGAGAGCCTGGGTGAGAACGAACTGTTCAGTGACGTGCTCACCTTCGGCGATGACGGCACCAACCTGACGCTGACGCGCGGGTCGGGTGATTTCGCTGCCGACGGATTTGTCGCCGAGCAGACGATCCGGGTCGATGCGACAGGATTGGATGGCTTCTCCGAGAACAATGGCGACTATGTCATCCAGTCACTGACTGCCACGACGATCACCCTCGTGGAGACAAGCGCCTGGACCACCGACGGCACGACCACCGATGACACCGCGCTCAGCGAGCTGGTCCCGCTGCCGGGTCAGGTGATCCGCATCGGTGGCAGCACGGATGTGACCGAACTCTTTAGCGATGTGCTGACCTTCGGCGTGAACGGTGCGAATCTTGCGCTCCAGCAGACTTCGGGTAACTTCACGGCTACCTTCTCGGCTGGGGAGACGATCCGGGTCGAGGCGACGACAGACGGCAATTTCGATGATAACAACGGCGATTACGTCATCTCGTCGGTGAGCGCTCTCGAGGTGGTTCTGGTGCGAACGGGTACTTGGGAGACCACAGGACTCACCACGGATGCGGTCGTGCTCAGCGATGTAGTCACCAATGACGGCGACTACAATATCAAGTCAATCTCGGTGGATGGTCAGACCATCACACTGGTCGAAGATACCACCACACCATGGACGTTTACTGGTGAGACCGACGATGCACTCGTGCTCTCGGATCTGGCCGAACGTTTCATTTTCGAAGGTGAGGTCACTTTCGGTGAGGAAACCGATCCGAACCTGTTCCCGGGTCAGTTTCTAAATCGCGGTTTGGCAGGCGACCAGGAGGGCTGGCTGTCCGAGGACTTCCTGGAAGGCATGTGGGTGCGGATCATTGATCTGGATAGCGTTGAGCAGGACGTCGAAGCCAAGATTCAACTGATCCGTGGCGACAACGACAACAAGGACGCCAAGCTTCAGCTTATCAACGTCACGATTAACAACGTGGAGAGCGATCTCGACGCGACCTGGCTCGGCGATGGAACTGCCGACAACGTCCAGGTTGTACGGATTGCGCCGACGGCCACATTCACGTCGGGCGACTACTACGATCTGCAGAAGATCGTGCTCGAAGCGGACGAGGACTATATTGTGCCGCCGACCCGCGATGGCGTGAAGATCTTCCCGGTTTCGACGCACCTGTTGTCGAAATTGCGCGGTCCGCTGGCCGTGGAAGGCGGCCCGACGGGCGCCGACCGCTCGCTCACCAACGGCGTCAAGCTGCCGGGCGAGAAGGATGACTTCCTGATCGTTATCGGCGCACAGCCGCCGGAGAGCCAGCAGATAGATGTGCTTAACATCTTCAACGACTCGAGTCAGGCCGACGGTGTCGGCACCATGACCGAGACCACGCTACGCGGCTTCGGTATGGCCGATGACCTCAACTTCGGTATCGTCACAGGTCCGACCTTCGGCGAAGGTTCGGGCTCTGAATCTGAACCTTTGATCGTTCCTGGCGGCATCAGCTTCGGAAAGGTCAACTTCGGCTCCAGCGGCTTCGGCACCAACGACATCCAGAGCAGCATCGAGGTGTTCAACCTGATGCTGGGCGAAGGAAATGACTTCCTCGACGTCAGCGGCACGCTGAACCCGGCGCCGTTTGTATCGGCTGAGAACGCGTTCTTCTCGACGCCGGATACGACCAACGGCGGCGGCACGATCTTCCTTGATGGCTACGACTGGAAGGCCCAGGGCTTCCTGCCTGGCCAGGAAGTCTCGATCGAAGGTGAAACGGATACCTGGGTTGTCGTCGAGGTGCTGGACGCGATCGAGATGGTCACGGATGGCATGGGCGGCTTTGTTCCGATTCAGGATCCGAACGACAACTCGATTCTGGTCCTGTCGGGATCGGCCGCGGTGCCGACGCTTGACGGCACCAGCGATGTCCTGCTCACAGCGGTCGACGCGCTCGTAAATATCATGGTTGATGTCGGCATCACCGGCACTGCTGATGGCATTGTCGTGACGCGCCTGGATCTGAATGGCGACTGGGAAAAAGACGGCTTCCTGGAAGGGCACCTGATCGGGCTCGGCGGGTTCGACGACCCGTCCCAGTACCGTGTGCTGGAGATCGACGGCGCGTCGATGACGCTGCTGGGCGAAACGCTGGCAAACCAGACAGATGTTACAGAAATGTTCTGGGTCCAGGGCCCGCACGGCGGTCTGACGGTTCTGCATGGCGGCGGCAACCTGTTCGTCGAAACCATCGGCAACTACGATGCTACGACGGTTGGTGACGACAACATCATCACCCGTCTCGACGGCCGAAGCTGGCAGGCTGATGGCTATGAAATCGGCCAGGTCATCCAGATCGGCGCCGAGGACGAGACCCGAACGGTTCTTGGGTTCGCAGATGCGACTCTACCAAGACCAGATGGCGAGTTTGCCACCTGGGGCACTGATGCCGCCATGATCGTCTCAGGTGAAGACCCGTTCGTCGGTGGGACGATCACTGACATCGACCTGCACCTCTCGGTGCCACAGCGCGTCGAGACGACGATAGTCGCGACCCTGATCGTCAACCGGCTGACTCGTGAGACGGGCAGTTGGATTGATGAAGAGTTCGAGGCAGGTCAGGTGATCTTTATCGAAGGCATCGCCGGTGGCTTCACGATTGCCGAAGTAACCACAAATCAGTTGACCCTCGAGGGCGCTGCGATTCAGGAATGTGCCATCGAGCAGGGGACTGAAATCACGGTCTACCGCATCGACATCGAGACGGATACCGGCTCCGAGGTTGGTGGCGATCACTTCGTCGTTCGTAACAATCCGCGTGCTGATGAAGGTGTGCTGACAGGTGGACCCGACAGCCCGCTGGTCATCTACGGCGACACCAGCCAGGATGGCGCCTGGTACTCCGGTCGTTCGTTCGACCGGCTCGGCCAGGAATTCGGTGACAAACCGTTCGATCCGTTCGCGCATCTGCCGGATGAAGAGAACGAGGACAACGAGTGGGTCTTCCCACTGGCCAATCCGTACAGCTTCGCTGGTCACGACATCATTGATGCCTCGCAACTCTTCGCAGGCTTTGACGATGCGACGACCCTGGCGAATGTTGGCATCACCGCCTATGGCGGCGCGGGTAATGACCTGATCATCGGCAGCCAGGCGGGCGACCATTTGGCCGGCGGCTCCGGGGATGATACAATCCTCGGTCAGCGCGGTGTGGACCATATCTACGGCGATTCTGGCGTGAATGTGAATATTCTGACGCGGGCGCTGCAGATTCCCACGATAGATAACAATCCGGCGCCAACCATCGATCCGGATCTGGGCTCCAGCGATCAGACGTTTGCGCCGGTCAAGGTTCCCTATCCGGTCAGCGATAATCTGACGGCCGGACAGGACTTCCTCGAAGGGGATGGTCGTGCTGTAGATGATCAGGGCGAGGCAATTATCGATCCTGAATATGCCGATGTCGAGAACATCATTTTCGGCGACCACGGCGAGGTCGTGCAACTGGTGGCCGATCCCAACGAACCGCCGCTTCTGCTGCAGAAGATACAGACAACGGCTCTGGAACTGGTGTTGGAAATCAACTCGGTTGAGCTGCAGAACGGTGCGGACGATGTGATCTTCGGTACAAGCATCGAGGATATCCTCATCGGCGGCGCAGGCGACGACATGATCGACGGCAACGAGGGAGACGACCTGATCTTTGGCGATAATGTCTTCCTGACCCGGATGTATGGAGAAGACGGCATTGTGGCGGATGACGACTTGCTGGACGACATCCTGAACTTGCGCTTCCAGACACTGGCCGGGACCCTGATGTACGGCCGGACAGATTATGCGGACGAGTCGAATGCAAGCCCGGCTTATGCGGGTAAGCCAATCCACGGCGAAAACAGCGGCCTCCTGCTGACCGACGGCATTGCTCAAAACTACCGCGATCCCTCAGGACCGCAGTGGTGGTCCGAGTATGAGATCGACTACGCCGATCTGCACACCTTTGAGATGGACAGCGGCAGCACCGGTGACGGCAGCTTTGGCAATGATTATATTGCCGGTGGTACCGGGCATGACGAGATTTTCGGTCAGCTCGGCAACGATGTAATCCAGGGTGACGGTTCCATCGACGATGCGGCAGATGCTGTGGCCCATACCGGTGCAGCCAGAAGTCCCGGTGGTGATATCGATCCGCTTGGACCTTTGACCGTCATCGCCAGCGTTGAGCATGCTTTAGACGGGCAGGACTACATCGAAGGTGGCGGCGGATGCGACGTCATCTTCGGCGGACTTGGCCAGGACGACATTGTAGGCGGTTCATCCACCCATTTCAGTCTAACCAACGTCAACAGCCGGCCCGATGATTGTGACATCATCTTTGGCGGCGCAGGCACACAGATCGACAGAAACAATGAAGCCATACTGAGTACGGGAGACATTACCATTACCACACGTCATGCCGACGATTCAGACGCCATTGCTGGTGACAATGCCGACATCATAAGAATCGTGGGTACCGATCACACGGATATCAACCCGACGGTTGATCCGAACAAGCCGTTGTATCTCTCTTTCACCTATGATGACTACGATAACTACGACTCCGATACCAATCCCGACATGGATATCGTTAAGATTGTCGTGCGCGGCGTACGGCTGCTCGACTACACAGCAGGCGGCCCTGACTTCAAGCCTGCAGAATTTGAACCATTCGACCCAGAGAATCCGGAAGGCCCGAACAATCCTCTCGATTCAGAGGCACCGTTCTTCAGACTCGAATTCGGAATGTGGGCGACGACGGATATTGGCGGCCATGATGAAGTTCATGGCGAGACCGGTGACGACTTTGTTTATCTTGGCGGCGGCAACGACATTGCCTTTGGTGATGCCGATGACGACGACATTATCGGTGGCTGGGGCCATGACTGGATCTCCGGCGGCACCGGTCAAGA
>CBDAFL010000043.1:0-1212 GCA_965195225.1 uncultured Thermoguttaceae bacterium | reverse complement strand
GCCCTATGGCCTTCCAGACCGCATCGCGTTCGTCCTTTGTGACGTCGGACGGTCTTTCCCCTCGATGCGACCCGTTGTCGTCGGCGCATCTGGAAATGTCATCCACAAGAAGGGGCAGGCGTTTCCCGGAGCGGACCCAATTGAGGGCGGTATTCGCGGCGATTATGGCGAACCAGCCCTCCAGGAGTGAGTAGTCCTTGACTCCGCCGAGCGACCTGTATGCCTGGACGAAGACATCCTGCGTCACATCCAGCGCATCGCGGCGATTGCGCGTGTATCGGATGGTGATGTTGAAAACATGGTCCGAATACTTATCGACGAAATAACCAAAAGCCTCTTTATCACCGTCCAGAACCTGCCTGGCGACGTACACATCGCGTGAACAGTTCTCTGACATATCTCCTCCACGAATTTCAAAATAGTGAACTGTTTCGGGATCAACATTATGAGGCCAATTATGGCCGCATTCACGTCTCCGTATCTCCCCCCTCGGTATTCCACGCAAACACCGCCGTGCGTCCTGTTGATGAGGGCCGCCCTCGGCCCTCCGCCGACCTCCGTATTCAGACCAAACAAAAATGCCAAAACAACCAAACGGTTATTTTGGCAACCCGGCTATCTAAACCGATACCACCCCCGCTGTCGTGAGGGGGGATGCAAAAACTGACTCGGCTATTCAGACCCGTAGTTTTCCTGCTCCCGATACCATCGGGACGGTTTTTTCAAAATAACCAAACTCCATTACATTGTCACGGGGATTATACCACCAAAAGCCGCCCAAGTCAAGGGGCAAGTAAGAATTTTTGGGAAGGACCCCGGACATCGTACCCCCTCTGGTTTGCGCACAATGAGCAGGGAGACGATTAGACTCATCCGTGACCATCTGCGACTCTGTGACCGTAAATAATAACGGACACACGGCCGATATCTCCGTTTTCAGCCTTCAACCGAATCCGGAGACGGCCAAATGTGTCCAATTAAATACTACGATTTTATGCGCATTTGTAAAGACACAAAATACCTGAGACTCAAACTCGTCCAGTTCGCCCGGCAAGAGGGCGTTAAGGCCGCCGCGCGTGCCTTCAGCTGCTCGCCAAAGACCGTGCGCAAATGGCGCGACAGATACGACGGCTCACTCAAAAGCCTCTCGGAGCGCTCTCGCGCACCCAACAATCACCCCAACCGCATCTCAAAGGCCGACGAGCGCAAGAT
>CBDAFL010000042.1:0-1467 GCA_965195225.1 uncultured Thermoguttaceae bacterium | reverse complement strand
AAGAAATTATTGTATTAATGGCAAGATATAACAAATTTATTTATATCCCTATATCAGAAATTGTGGTTGTTATGGAAAATGAAGCAAAATCAGAATTTCTAAAGGAAAAATTAGCAAATACCATCACAATAAGTTCTTCTTCTTAGAATTAAATATTTTATAATCTTTTAATTAGATCTGTTAAAACTTGATATTGTTCAAATTCATTTAAAATGATTTTATTATTATTTAAATCTAATATTTTTCTATTTGAATTCAAAAATTATAAAAACCTCTTTTAATTTTAAAATAAACTGCTAAATATTAATGAATTTAATCTGAAAATTTGAACCTACTTTTCTGAATCTACAAAATCGATATAAGGTATATGCTCATAAGTGATTTAGAAGGTTAAGAACATTTTCCGCCTTTTAAATTTTAAATTTTAAATTTAGAAAATGTAAAATCTCTAGCTTCTTGAGATTTTTATAGAATTTTCAATTAATAATACTACAATACTTAAAAATATTTAAAATTTTATATCCAGCTCTATTTTTTAATCAATTCACTAAACTGATTTCAATTCTTAATTTTTAATTTGAATTATTTAAAATCACAGCTAACAAAATTTGATGAAAACTTTAGAAATTATTTCTTCGATTTTTTCTTCAATTTTATTAGATCTAATTGCTATTGATGGTATTTCAAGTACTTGACATAATTTTTCTTTTAACATAAAATACTCCTCTTAAAAGTTTTATTCTAATACTCGAATAGTATCTTGGATTTGAAAATATTTATATTTCATGGTTTACTCCTTGAAATTCGAATGTTTCCGCAAATATAAGAGTTAAGCAAGATTTAATTGTATATAAAATGTATTATAAACCAAGAAAATGAAAATGTGAAAAAATTTGATCAAGATGACTAAGGAAAAAATAAAAATTTGCCTACTTGAGAAAAAACGAGGAAATTTTTCAATACAAGAGAAATTTGCTAAAAGCGAAAATATTATCGATACAACTAATCAAGAAGTAGAACATCATTTAAGTGCTTTAAATGAAGCGGGTTATGATGTAAAAAAATTAAAATGGAACGACAATATTATTTCTGATTTAAAAAGTCTTGACATTGATATCGTATTTAATGTATCCAGCATTGTTGAAACAGCTATTTTAGAAGAATTAGAGATACCTTATGTAGGGTCTGATATTTTTGGATGCGTTATAGCAACCGATAAGGTTCTTACTAAAGATTTGTGGCTTAAAAAAGGATTACCAACATCACCTTATATTTTAGCAAGATCAAAAGAGGATTGTGAAATTTTTAAGAACAACATGCCATTTGATTATCCTTTATTTATAAAACCCTCTCAAGGGAGAGGAAGTTCTGGAATCGATGAATCCTCACTTATCTGTTCATATAAAGAATTAATTAAAGGAGTTGAAAAAAGATTAAACACAATAAATCAACCTGTTCTTATTGAAA
>CBDAFL010000041.1:0-7106 GCA_965195225.1 uncultured Thermoguttaceae bacterium | reverse complement strand
GAAGCCTGCCGAGCGATGCTGAACGAGACGCTCCGCGCCACCCTCACCTGGGTCGTCCAACAAGTCCGGGAACACGAAAAGGATCTTGACCATGTGTTCGCTAAAATACGGTTAGCCTAGTTTGCAAAAGTCCAGTTTGGATACAGAACCGTTCATCCGAAAGAAGGCGCTGCCCGCTGCGCTGGAGTTCAATGAGATCGAGGAAGCGTACTTCACGGGTGAGGAAAAATGGCAGCAGGACGGTAAACGCGTCTGGCAATGCCAACGCATCGAACTAAATGCACTGGCAAAGAACCCAGACGAATTCATTGCGTGGATCGTGGATAAGTTGGAAAGGCACGGTCTAAACAGGAAGCTAGTTCCACCACGCAACCATATTGCTCACCACTCAGCTTTGAGGCACCGGGAAATAGTGGCCCACCGAGTGACGGCGTGCATCGATGAAATCCTCGGCATGGACGGGATGGTTGACACCGTTACGAAGGCGATACTTCCTAACGTCGAAATCGACAACATCCCCGATGAGGTGGTCGAATGGGCAGCGAAGCCCAAGCCGGAATCGTGGACGCAGTGCGTCGATCGCGCGATCGAGGGCCGCGCCGATGCCATCGGCGATCAGATACAGCGGGCTGCGGAAGACATTCTCCGCAGGACTTTTGAGAAACCAAGCCGCCGCAAATTGTAAAAAACGAAGCACCCAAAAAAGCAATTCTGCTTGCTCAAAATCGACCACGGAGGCAGACGCCGCGGAGTTGGAAGGTGTACACGACGGGCCGTGCTGAAAACCCTTGGGAAGTGGAGGGGCGAGGAATGAGGCTGAAGCGTACCGCCGGTTCGGGGCGGTCAGTTAATGCACCGCTTCTTGCAGTGCCGGATGGCTTCGAGCCAGAGCAAGTGCTGCCGGCACGGCTCTGCCGGCGCGGGGACGATGCGCGGTGGTTTCTTCATACCATCGTAACCAAGACCGCACACGAACAGACGGACGAGCGGGGCTATGCCAGACTGGACTCCCGAATCCTTCGCCGGGTGATGAGCAAACGGGCGCAGCCCGCCGTCGTACGCGCTATCGTTGACGCCGGTGTGATCGACCCGCCCGCCGGCTACTTCGCCGGCGTGAAGGCGAAGGGCTACAGGTTCACCCAGAAGACGCTGGAGGAGAAGTGCAAGCTGGTCGAGGTGCAAGACCGGCAACTTATCAAGCGGCTGGCGAGAGAGTGCGAACGGCTACGGCAAGAGGAATCATCGCAGTGGTTGCCGATTCACCGTCAACTGGCGGAAAGCCAGCAGAGTTTGACGATCCTCCCCACCGCCGATGCGATCCTGGACGGGCTGGCCGTCAAGGCGCAGCTCTGCCAGCGCGTTCTTGTGGAGGACATCAGGCGGGCCGAACTCAAGTTTTCGGTATGCGGCACCGGCCGATGTTTCAACGGCCTGACCGGCTTGAAGCGCGAACTCCGCAAGACGATCCGCTTGGAGGGCGAAGCGATCGACGGCGCGGACATTCGATGCGCGCAGCCCACACTATTGGCGGGTTTAATCAGGCTCGGAAATCGCCGAAATGTTCCCACATATATGAGTACCATGCTGGACTCCCTGGCCTGCCTGCCCTCTCCCCGCCGCCGACGCTCCGGCCTGTCTGGCCTGCTGCTTGCCCTTTTCAGCGCCAACAGGGGCGCGCCTGCGCTGGCTGCCGACTTCTCGGACTTTGAGTCTGCCGTCTTGGCGGGAGACCTCTACGGCCAGCTTGTCGCCGACTGCAAGGCGGACGGCGTTGCGCTCCCTGACGATCCGGGGGAAGCCAGAGACAGGGTGAAGGTGCTCCTGATGCGAGACGTGCTTGCCAAGAACGGGCACTACCCCAGCCCATTCGAGCGGGTATTCCAACGGGCTTACCCAAGCGTCCACCGCTTTGCGGGCTGGATAAACCGGGCGGACCACGGGGAACTGATCAGGACGCTGCAACGGCTGGAAAGCTGGCTGGTTATCGAGAACGTGGCCCCGCGGCTTGTCGGGCGGTTCCCGGTTGTCACGCTCCACGATGCGGTTTACGCAGGGACGGGAGACTTGCCGGCGGTGGTAGACGCCTTCGGCGAAACCTTTGACGAGCTAGGGCTTCGACTGAGGGTGAAGACAGAGGCCGCAGACCGCAGCCGTCGAAAGGCCGCTTCTATCGGTGCCGACGGGAAACTCTTAACCGTTAGAGAGGTAAGCAATCCATGAAATCTAACCCCACCGATGCCTTCTCATCTATTGGCAAAACTCCGGCCTGCGATTGGAGTCGGGCAAGAAATACCGCCTGACCGCCTCGGGCCGCTACAAAATTGCCACAACCTCCCCTCTCCCTTTGAGAGAGGGGCCGGGGGTGAGGGCGGATACTTCCCGGAAGCCGAAAGTCTGGTGGTGCGAGCCGGGCGGCGTCTCGATCCGCTACTACAAAGGACGTCCGCTGGGCATACTGCTGGCGGCGGTTCGGCCCGACGATCCACCGCCGGGCAGCACCTCCGCGCTGTTGCGCCCCACCTCTGTCGGCCTGGGCGCGACCATCACGCCCGCCGAAACCGGCACGCTCTTCCTGAAGATCAACGACTCGCCCGGCGAACTGCACGACAATGCCGGCCAGTTGAAGGTGGAAGTTCGACGCGAGCGATAGTTTCGCGGCCGACGGAACGTCGGTCTTGCCAGGCCACCCGGTCCGGAATACCATGCTCTTCTGGTCGTTCCGACAGGTGAAACGGTTGCGGCAGGTGTTGCCGTATTCAAGAAGGAACCTGCTTCCCGAGACGGCAGGAGCACGAACCCGAGCGTTATTTCCTCCAGGAGTCGTCGCTTTGCGATCCCCAAAGATCGGTTTGCGGCAGCAGCAATTCGGGTAGATTGCCCTGCGACAAGGAATCGGGCAAGGGATGGTGCTGGGCGGGAACGCCGTAGGCGAGGGTGTCGGGCGGAACATCCTTGTTTACGAGCGAGCCTGCGCCGATGAACGTGTTGCGCCCGACCGTTACGCCCGGGCAGATTGTCACTCCGCCGCCGATGGTCACGTGATCTTCGATCCGCACCCCTTGCACCGGTACGGCTCGGCGCATGGGATACTTATCGTTTAAGAAGGTCGTGCCCGGCCCGATGAACACCATGCTGCCGATCAGCGTACCGCTGGGAATGTAGACGTGGGCCATGATCTTCACGCCGTTGCCGACGCGGATCCGCCCTTCCAGCGTACACTTGTGATGCACCACGCAGCGGTCGCCGATGGTCACCTCGGCGCGGATCAGCGCGTGGTGCCCGCACTGGAAGCGATTCCCAATCGTGGTGTTGGCATAGATCACCGCCCCGGCGCGGATGATGGCGTGCGCGCCGATGCGAAGGGGGCACGAGTCACCTGGGTAGCGGTAGCCGAGCACCACACCCTCATCAACTTGGGCATGCGGTCCGATTTCGCACCAGGGCTTGTCAGCGATGGGTGGGCTCCTTGGCGAAGCTATTGAGGATTTCCACGGCCCGACGGGCGAGCACGTCGCCAGCCGGCTTCTTCAGCGGCGGGCGGTACTTAGTATAGCGATAGAAGGAGCTCATGTATTCCCGATCACCCGTGTTGGGACTATCGGTAATGTAGCCCTGCGACGCGTTTGCGTAGCCGCAAGGGATGTTGATTGGCAGAGGCGAACCGCGGCGAATCAGCCGGCCGATGCCTTGAAACGGCTCGCAGGGCAGTGCCACGATGCCCACGTCTCCCAGGCGAATCACGGCGATCTCCATATCGAGGTGCCGTGGTAGCGTATCCGCCCCCTTCTCGTGCATGCGGAGCGCCCAGAGATTCCAATCGCGTATCTCCCGCACCAGTCGGCCGCGGTATAGCGGGGTCAGCGATCGGGGGAAATTCAGGCCCACGCAGAACAGCGTGTCGTCGTCGCCGCTGTTGGCTCGCCGGATGAAGTCGTCCATCTCCGCGAGTTCGGTGGTCAGCACGTCGCGCGGCGGCAGCGGGGCCAGCGGCAGTTTGACCGTCACCACCTCCATATCCAAGCCGTCGCGCCGCGACGGTTGCAGCTTGGTCGCCGCTTTGACATAGCTTTCGCCCAACATGCGACCGAAGGCGGTTGCCCGCTCGACGCCTCCGCAAAACATCTCCTTCGAGTTCACGTCGCCGGCGCAACCTTGCAGGAAGCCTATCGGCAGGCTCCCGGCGGGGTCGAGATGTTCGGCCAGCAGGTCGGAGGCGACCTGCGGCCATTCGCCGAACACGATCGGCTTTTCTGGATGGTAGCTGGTGACGGGGTGCCCCGTGAATTGGATCAGTGCGGCGATGATCCGGCCGGCCTCGTTCTTAAACACCACCAGCGGGGCCTGTGTGTCGACGTCGCCACGGTAGTCCTTTGCGACGAGCACCCTGTCTTCCTCGCGCATGAGGTAGGTCGTACCGTCGGCGCGGCGCCCCTTGCGATTGTAGGTGATGCGGTCTTCACGCCCCTCGGCCCACCACACGGTCACCGGCTGGAGCATCCCCGGCAGGCGCCGGACATGGCTGCGCAGTTCGGCCAGGAACTTCTCGCCGATGGGCAACAAGTGCGCCGGCGGACACCCCCGGGCGGGTACGGCGTAAGCCGGCACCCTGTTGTCGGCAAACAACACGCCGCTGTGATTGTGCGACGTGAAGATCCAAACCTGCGACAAGGGAAGCCCCAACTCCCCGGCCACCATCTCGCGAAAGAGCTGGATAACGTTGGCCGCCACATCGGCGAAGTGCGTCGTCACCAGGCAGAGCCGCGTCTCCTTGTCCTCCAACAAAAACACGGTTGTCTTCAACGGTCCGACGACCTTGGTGGTCTGGGCGCCCACCCTGCTCGACGTCGACGCATCGACATTCGGCAACAGGGCGAACTCCAGGGCGGCAAGGCGCAGACGCGGCGGCTCGGCTGTTGCGCGGACGGCCGTCGGCACCGACATCGCAAAGCAAGAAAGCAGTATGACACATCTCCACATGAAGCTGTGCATTTCGGACGTCTCCTATTCACCCCAGGTGTGCCATTTCAGTTCGCCGACAAATATCGGTTCCCTTCTCAAAGTTTGTCTTGTGTTGCCTCCGTTATTTCACGGATGAAATGCCAAACTCCAATCGCAGCGGCGTGTCTTGGGTCAAGGTTGCCTTGACCCAAAGCGTCTTGCCATCCCAAGCATATTCCTTCGTCTCCAGCAGGCGGTTGGCCAACCGCACGCTGGCGAGCGTCTTCGGCGCTTCTGAGAGCTCGAACACCGGATTGACGCACACCGTAGCAGGCTTGATCGTGATTGTGACGGTTTTGTCCTCCACGATCAACCGGATCGCGCGCCGCTCGGGGACGTACGGTTCAGCGTCGAGCCGTGCCCCCTGAACTTCCAGCGAAGGCGGCTTGGAAAAACTTTGAGCCCACTCCAGAAGATGTGCGTCGCCTGCGTCGCTCATGCCGATCAGCCAAACCAAGGTCTGCACGAGCATCGGCCTGGACCGGCCTAGCGTATCGAGCGTTTCGAACTGAGCGGTACGCACGGGCGTCGGCTGGTTGCAACGCCAACTCATAATGCTGTTGTGGCAGGGCGTGAATTGCACACGATCGTCGATCACCCAGCCCGTGGTCTTGCCGCGTGCCAACGGCCAGTGGCTGCCCCAGTAGGTCGGAGTAACGAGATAGCCCTTGTCAAAGAATGGCTTGAAGTAATTCGGCGGAAAGTTCTGCTGGAGCGGATTGAAATAGATCGCTGCCAGTGGTTCATCCTTGTGCATCCGCACGCGGTAAATCGCCGGAAGATCGCGAGGCTTCGTCTTATCGCCCCGTTCATCGCGGAGAAATGGAAATGTGATTTCGTGCTTCTGGCCGTCCATGTAGAGAACATCCACCAGATTCGGCGGCAAAACGCTGAATGGATAGGTCGACGGAGGTGTTAGCACGATGAACTCGCTCAACTCATACTCCGGCTTAAGCTCGCTTTGAAGGGTGAGCACGCGCGTGCCAAATCCGTCTGGGTAGAAATAGTAATCCTCGACAGACGAATCACCCCAAACCTTGTAGTCGAAATCGCACGACTGGTAGCTCCAGCGGACGTGAACTCGTGCGGGCGTCGACTCTACGATCCGCACACGGCCATAGCGGAGTTCCTTGTCCATCAGCGGCTCTATACAATCGATGCGGTCGGGCGGCGGCGGGGAGTCTATGAAAGCCTTCTCAGCCCATTGGTAACAGAAGCCTGTATTGTGCCGGCTGGCCCAAAACGGTATGTAGCTAGAGCCGCGCCAAAAGACATATCGCGAGCCGTTGGGCATCGCAACCACAACGTCCTGAAGCTGGGGATTCCAGACGTCTGCGTAGCTCATCGAAGAGAACGTGCCATCGTTCTCCATCACGGAAATCGGCGCATCGTAGCGAAGTTTGGTTTCAAAGGCGCCGAACTCGGGCAACTTGGGCGGAAGATGGACCAACATGCTGTTAATCTTCTTGTGCCAAAACTCTGTGCCGTTTGCCAAAACAATGCTAACGTGAAGAACGTCGCTATCGAGCGTGGTGGAAACTGGCGGAAGGGGAATGCAGACTTGCGCCCGCCGATCCTTGACGAGCGCAATGTCCGCCGCCGTCTTCGCCGCCGGTGAGGATTCGAACCAGACCGTCGCTTTGGCGTTGGGCGTATCGCCACTGCGGCTGATCGCAGCCACGTCGACGCTTCCCGTCTGCCCGTCGGCCAGCAAGAGCCAATCGGACGGCACCAGAATCGTTCCGAGATCGACTGGATGAATGATGTGGTCGGGTCGTGCGATGGCATCCGCTTGGAACGGCATAGGTTCCACGGCTAGCCGTGCCACTTCGATGATCGGCCCCCCAATCCCCCCCCCGATGCCGTCTTGGCCAGCAGCGATAGTTCCGTAGGCCACGGGTCGACGGCGACTCGGAATGTGTGGGGCGACTGGCCGGCCACGGTCAAAACCGAGCGGCTAGTTTCCTTTCCCTGTTGATAGCCAATCAACACGTACTCCAGCGGTTGAGGGTCGCCGACAATTTGCACCACGGCGACGAGCGGTCGGCCCACTCGTTCCAAACCGAACGGCGGCTGCCAGGGATGTCCCGGATCGAGATGGAGCCAAG
>CBDAFL010000040.1:0-47656 GCA_965195225.1 uncultured Thermoguttaceae bacterium | reverse complement strand
GCGAAGCCTGCCGAGCGATGCTGAACGAGACGCTCCGCGCCACCCTCACCTGGGTCGTCCAACAAGTCCGGGAACACGAAAAGGATCTTGACCATGTGTTCGCTAAAATACGGTTAGCCTAGTTTGCAAAAGTCCAGTTATGAATATAGACTGTCAACCAAACAGCACCGGTACTTATTGCGTCAACTGCGGCTGGCGGTGGAAATATCCCATACGCGGTTGGCCAAAAAGAAATTGCCCTAATTCACCCGACCTTCGCCCCGCCGCCGACACACTCGGCCTGCCCGACCCGATACCGCCAGGCATGGCGCAGACCGTAGCGAAGTACGCCGTCGGTCAACCGCTCGGTCCCGGCGACTACCTTCACTTGGCAATCTTCCGTTGGGTCGGCGAAGGCCCGACGCGGAAGTGTGGGTGCAAGGATCGAATCGCCAAGATGAACGCCTGGGGGCCGGAGGGTTGCCGAGAACGGCTCGACGAGATTGTCGGCTGGATGGAAGGCGAGGCGAAGAAACGCGGCTGGAAGTACGCCGTGGCCGTGCCGTTCAGCCGGTACTTCATCAAGCGGATGGTGCTGGGGGCAATCAAGAAGGCGGAGGTCGTAAAACCATGATTTCAACGATTTCCACAATCGACGCCTGCATTTTGTGCCACCGACCAGGGGCCGCGGGCCAATGGCGCCTTTGCCCCAGTTGCCGAGCGGATCTTGCCCGTCGATCCGCAGAACGGCAGGCGAGCATGGCCCCCGATCATTGCCTCGGCTGTTTCACCCCCAAGCGATCCGCACCGGTCCCCGGGTCGATTTACTGCCCCCGTTGCGATTATCGTTTTCACGGCAGGCGAAGAATCTCCACCGCCGCCACTTGAAGGCAAGTCAGCTTGCCGTCGTGGCCGGGAAGGCGCGGGAGTTCTACGACAAGGCGGCGAAGGAACGGCAGAAGGCGGCAATCGAGGATCGCGACGAAAAAGGCAGAGCAAAATCCACTGGTGGTAAAGTTACCACAAGTGGCTTAGGGAAATCCCGCGACGCGGCCGGTAAAGCGACCGGCGTCAGTGGTTCGCTCGTTGACCAGGCAAAACACGTGCTCAAAAACGGCGTCCCGGAACTGGTCGAGGCCGTGGACGAAAAATCCCGGCCCCCTATTGACGAATCCGCCGCCTTTGATAGAATCACGGGCGTTATACGGTGCAGCCAATCTCAACCTGACCAGCGTACAGCCCTGTGCGCCATCGGGGCACTTCTTCGGTTGTGCCGTATAACACCGATGGTCGCACAGGGCGTTTTCGTCGAGGTTATACCGATGAAGTACCGATTCTACGTTTCCGATCCGGTCTTACTCCGCAGCGACTTCCGTTGTACCTATTGCGGAAAAGACCTCCTGAGCGACCTGGACACCTTCTTGATGTTCGCCAGAGACCACCTGTTGCCGAAGTCGGCGGGCGGTCCCGATCACCACGACAACCGCGTGGCGAGCTGCGCGGCCTGCGACCGCTTAAAGGCCGACGTGGTGGTGACGTCCATAGCCGAGGCCCGTGCGCTTGTGGCGAAGCAACGTATGGACCGAGGCGAGTGGTTCCGACGGATACGCGATCAGGTGCGGGGCAGCCTGCCCGAGGCGTTTGTGACATGAGTGCGTTTCGATCCTCCCCCGGTGGAACGGACGCCGCCGGGGGCTTAACCGAAAAGGCGACCGCCTCACATCGCGTCTGGCGGCTGGCTGTGCCAGAGGTATCAAACATCAACCGAGGCCCGGGGAACGCAACCTGGCGCAAGCTGGCGGGTTGATTCCTGGAAGGTACGCGACGGCGGTTATCTCGCCATTGCCCCGCATACAGCCGCGAAGGTTTTTGTTCGACGTCTTTGTTTTGAGCGTCGTTTCGGAAACAGAGTCTTTTTAATGCGGTCTATTTCCTTAGCCGTGGGTTCACAATCTCGCGCGGCGAGCATTGCGTTGACCAACTCCACGTCCCGCAGATCAATGTTGGGATGTTCGGCCTTGATTTTGTTGCTGGCCGCCAACCACGCCGACACAGCAGTCCAACTCCACAGAGCCTTGCCTGCACAACTGCAAACCGGCGACGGAAACTTGCCCGGGCCGCGTTTTCCCGACGCCAGAAGCCGAACGTATTCCCGAGTGATGCCCGCGCGTCTAGCTATTTCCGCCGCGTTGACAAGGTCGTAAGGTTCGACCCGCCGAACCTGAAGCCCGGTCGCCTTCCCGTTGAGTTTGCAGTTTTCCACGTCGCCTATGGCTGAGAGTAGCGCGTCGGAAAACGATTTTGCCTCCCGGTCAAAGTCCAGGCACGGGACTCCGTTTTGAGTTGACGCAAGTGCATCGTCGCAACCGCAGGAATACAACGCGGCGGCCGCTTCTTCCGTGAATTCCGGCGACTTGTGCAAAACAAGCGTAAAGGTGTACGTCGTCATTTTCATTGTTCATTCCGCCTCGAAACTACACAGGTCAACGGTTCGCCTTATTTGGCGGGCGTGTTTTTCCGGGTTGCACGGCGTCGAGCCAATGAACAACACTCGGCAACACACTTGACCGCCGGGACAATAGAGCTTTCCCCAACAATGACTGCCCGTATCGTCGCACCTCCATCCCTTGGACTCCGCGTAAGTGACAGCAGCCTCGACAGCCTTTTTGGGATGACGCGATCGAGCCATGTATATCCTACATCGTCTGTTGACAGTTGTCAACTGTGTTTATTGTACCGCAAAAGACGTGTCACTTGGCCCGCATTGTATCCATCCACCGCCACACCGTCTACAATGCACGTCGTAAGTCGTTACACAATAAGGGCTAATACGGTTTGGTTCGAGAGGTATATCCACCTCGCCGCAGCGAATAATCCCCCGCTTCTGTGCGCCCGACCCTCGGCTTATTCCAGCAGCCCCCGGCGGGCATGGTGTACAGAAACGGGAGCGGGTGTCTTGACACCTGTTAGCCCCCTTTTCTACACCTTTGTACAGTGTACAAGCCGAAGGGGTCGGAGTGAGGGGAAGCCCTGAAAACAAGGTATTTGCCGCGTTTCAGGGGTAGTGTACGGAATGGGCGGGGATGCTTTTCAAGACCGCCGCCTTAGACCACTCGGCCACCCATCCGAAATACTTGAAAATAAGGGGTATTGACGTTTTGCCGACTCTCTGCAGCAATGCTGCTACACCCGTCGCCCTGAAAGCCGACTGTCGGCGGCAGTGTACAAAACAGGTGGCATCCATCGCAAAGGAGTACAGCATTGCTTCACTCTACCAGACCTAAGAAGCCCCGCAAACCCCGCCCCGACTTCCCCCTACTCCCACATGCGGCTGGGGTCTGGGCAAAGAAGATTCGCGGCCGGATACACTACTTTGGCAAGTGGGCCGATCACCAGGTTGCCTTGGAGAAGTACCTTGCCGAAAAGGACGACTTGCAGGGTGGGTCAAGCAAACCGGTCTCCATGATCGTCGAACGAGGCAAAGACCTGATCGAGGACGCTGGTGTTGACCAACCGATTGTCCCACGCAATATCGGAGTCCCGTTTTCCTGTCGAGAAGGCCGATTCCCCGCTGAGAGACCATCTGGTTCCAAGCGGCAGGGCTGAGTGCATCAAGTCAAACGAGTCGGAGTGTTTGTAGCCGAGCACGTGTCCCATCTCGTGCATGACGGTAGTCAGCAAATCAACCCGGTGCGCCGCGGGGCTGCTGTTGTCGGCGGCCAAGACATGTTGACCTATCACATCGGCAAACTCCAGATCGTCGGCGGGCGTTGGGTCGACAAACCAGCCGTAGCCGGCCGCGTCGCGGTCGATTCGGATCGTGTTGCCCACGGTTTCGCCCAACAAAAGGTTTGGCAGATCCACGATTTCGATCGAGGCATACGCCAAGATCGAACTGTTGTTTGCCGATGCGAGCCGCCGAATGGCTTCTTCGACAATCGGCGTCAACTCGTCCCTGCTGTCCAGAACCACGTCGTCCGATAATTCCCGCCCGATTTTCTCGGCCGATGAAGCAGCCAGTGTAAGCGGAGCGGCGATGGCAATCGGTTGGCCGAGGTGCGAGAAAGTGGCCGCGCCGCCAGACCAGAGATATCCACCGACGTAGTACGTGCCGGATGCCGTCCCCGTGGTGTCCCACGTGTAGGCGCCGGCGCCGTCTACGGCCGCGACCTGATCGATCTCGATCCACGTCTCGTTGCCGTTGAACGTGGTGTCGGTATCGTAGCAGAGGCTGATCGTGCTGCCGGAACCCACGTTGGCGGCGGTCCATGCGATCGTGACGTTCTGCCCGGCGGAGTAAGTCCCCGAGGTTGGGCCGGTCAGGTCGAAGGTGGGCGTGGCGACGATATCGGCCTGAATGGCGATCGACTGGCCGAGGTGCGAGAAAGTGGCCGTGCCGCCAGACCAGAGATAGCCGCCGACGTAGTACGTGCCGGATGCCATTCCCGTGGTGTCCCACGTATAGGCGCCGGTGCCGTCGGCCGCCGCAACCTGATCGATCTCGATCCACGTCTCGTTGCCGGTGAACGTGGCGTCGGTATCGTAACAGAGGCTGATCGTGCCGCCGGAACCCACGTTGGCGGCGGTCCACGCGATCGTGACATCCTGCCCGGCGGAGTAAGTCCCCGAGGTCGGGCCGGTCAGGCTGAAGGTGGGCGTGGCGACGATGTCGGCCTGAATGGCGATCGACTGGCCGAGGTGCGAGAAAGTGGCCGCGCCGCCAGACCAGAGGTAGCCGCCGACGTAGTACGTGCCGGATGCCATTCCCGTGGTGTCCCACGTGTAGGCGCCAGCGCCGTCTGCGGCCGCAACCTGATCGATCTCGATCCACGTCTCGTTGCCGTTGAACGTGGCGTCGGTATCGTAACAGAGGCTGATCGTGCTGCCGGAACCCACGTTGGCGGCGGTCCACGCAATCGTGACGTTCTGCCCGACGGTGTAGGTTCCCGAGGTTGGGCCGGTCAGGTCGAAGGCGGGCGGGCCCGGCATGTTGTATTGGACCGTGTTGTCGTCGAAGGTTGCTACGGTGTTGGAATTGTTCGCCGCGTCATGAGCCGCGCCGGCCGCGATGGTCGCCACGACCGCCCCGCTGTCCGCCATCCCGCTGACGGCCACGTTGTAGACCTTTTGGTCGCTGCTGGGGTTGGTCACGGCGCCTACCAACGTTCCGCCCGTGGTGCTGCCGCTGAACGTTACGTCGCCCATGGCGAAGTCGCTAACCGGCTCGCTGAAGACCACCGTGAAGTTGATCGGCGAAGCGTTGGTCGGATCGGCTTGGCCGGACGTCTGGCTGATCGTTACGGTCGGCGGCGTGATGTCGGCGATTTGGAACGTACCCAAGTCGCCGGGGGCGACGAAGTTGTTGTTCGTATCGCTCACCTGACTGGATTGCATCGTGATCGTGTAGGTTCCCGCATTGGCCTGTGTCCACGGCCCGTCAGGCGAGTCGATGCGATAGGTTGCGGTGATCGACGAGGCGTTCGTGCTTGGCGTCGTGCCTGCCAGCGTGGCCAATTGGCTGAAACCGGCCGCGCCGGTCACCTGGATGTCGTTGCCGTCAATGCTGGAGTACAACACCGGGTCGTCGGGATCGGTGTAGGCCACGGTGAAGGTTGCCGAAGAAGCGCCGGTCGCGACGCCGCTCGGGTTGGCCGAGGCCACGGGCGGGGTGTAGTCGGGGACGGTGAAGGTAACCGAATTGTCGGTATTCGTGGCGGCCAGATTGGCGTTGCCGGTTGCATCATGGGCCACGCCGGCGGCAATGTCCACGGTTACCGTGCCGCCGTGCGTCATTCCGCTGACCAGTATGTCGAAGGTCTGGTGATCTCCCACATCGTAGACGACGACTTTGTCGGCATCGGATGTGCCGCCAAGGGCTACGCCGGCCGACGAGAAATCGACCACTGGTTTGCTGAAGACGGCCGTGAAATGCAGCGGGCCAACTTGCGTCGGACTTGGCTGCGAAGCGGCCCGGTTGATCGTCGCCGTCGGCTGCGTCGTATCGGTGACTGAGATTTCCAGACCGTAAGTGACGCGAACGGCCTGTCTGTACTCAAGGGCGAAGAGGCCTCCGGCGGAGTCGATCGCGACGTCATTGAAGGAGTATGTCCCAACCATGGTCGCATTCATGCCGGTGGCGAGGTTGACCGCGCGGATTCCGTTGTCGTAGTTTGCAATGAAGAAATACTCGGTATTTGCTGTAATGCCCCCGTAATAGGTATTGCTCGCCACGGTGGTAATCACGCCGGTAGAATGGTCGACCCGACGGATCCTGTGATTATTGGTGTCGCTGATGAAGAGGTTTCCGGCGTCATCCACCGCGAGCGACGAGTAGTTCAAGTTCAGCATGGCGTCGGTGGCGGGTCCGCCGTCGCCACTGTATCCCGCCGTCCCGGTGCCGGCATAGGTCGTGATCACTCCGGTGGCCAGATCGACCCGGCGGATTCGCTGGTTGAGGTCGTCGGCGATGAAGAGGTTCCCGGCGTCGTCCACCGCGATACCGTAGGGAGTCAACTGGGCGGAGGTAGCCGTACCGCCGTCACCGCCGAATCCGTAAGTCCCGTCGCCTGCGATGGTCGTCGTGACGCCGGTATCCAGATCGACCTGGCGGACTCGGCGGTTGCCGGTGTCGGCGATGAAGAGGTGCCCGGCGGCGTCCGCCGCGAGGGCATGGGGAGAGTTAAAGGGGGACGCGAAAAGCGTGTATGCGCCGGTGGAGGGATTGACTTCGTAGATTACGTTGTATTTGGTAACAAAGAGGCGGCCGGCGGCATTGACGACCAGGCTCGATGGATAATCCGGCCCGCCGACGGTAGTGACCGTAGTGCTGGCGGAGATGTTGTCGTTGCCGAGAAACGTGTCGTCGTCGCCGCTGTAGCTGGCCGTTACGTAGTGTGTGCCGCCGCCGAGCGACGTTACGGTCAAGGCGGCAGTCCCCGCGACCAACGGCGCCGTACCCAGCGAGCCGCCGCGGCTGTCGAGGAACGTGACCGTACCGCCGGTGGGCGTGGCAGCGCCGGATGGATTGGTGGTCACGGTGGCCGTGAAGGTGACGGATTGACCAAGGTCCAGGGTGGTGGCCGAGGCGCTCACGGCGGTATTGGTGGAGTACGAGACTTGTAGGGTCGTCGGTATGGCGGTGCTTTGGGGCGTGGAGCCCGTGGCGCCATAGTTGATGTTGCCCAGGTAATTGGCCGTGATCGTATGGGTGCCGAGGGCCAGATTTGAGATGTTGAACGACGCGCTCCCGTCGTTAATGTTTTGGCCATACCCGCCGTAACTGATCGCGGCCGTGCCCAAGCTGGTGCTGGTGGTCATGTCCACGAATTCAACGTTTCCGACCAGTCGCGCGGAACTTGATTCCGGTGCTACCGGCGTAACCGTGACAATGTTGGCCGTTAACGTCACGGATTCACCAAAGGTCGCCGGTGTCGGCAAAGCGGTGACGGTCACGGTGGTATCGACCGGGTTGATGGTCAGTGGCGAGGAGGGGACAACCACCTGGATAACGCTGTTGTCGTTGTCGGCAATGTAGAGGTTCCCGGAAGAATCGAATGTAATTTGGCTGACATTCAAAGAGAGCCCGGTCACAACCGTGCTGATTAGGCCGGTTGCCGCGTCGATTTTGCGAATTCCCGCCGTCCTGTCGCTGATATAGACGTTCCCGCCGACATCCACCGCAATGCCCTTGGGCTGGTCGACTTGTGCGGCAGTAGCCAGGCCGCCGTCTCCGCCGTAGACATCCGTCCCATCTCCCGCGATGGTAGTGATTATGCCCGTGGCCGCATCAACCTTACGAACGCGGCAGTCGTAGTAGTCGGCAATGAAGATGTTGCCCGCGGCGTCCACCGCAATCCCGACGGGTGTGTTCAGCAGGGCATCGGTGGCCAAGCCGCCATCGCCTGCGTAGCCCGACTGTTCAGGAGTGCCTGCGATATCCAGAATTTGCCCACCGAATTGGGGCCAAATCGAAAAGTCGATCTTGCGAATCAGATGGTTGCCGGTGTCGGCGATATAGAGTTTCCCCGCCGTATCCACGGCAACGGACGCAGGCATATTTAACAGGGCATCGGGGGCAAAATTCCACGGATCGCCACCACCGTCACTGTAGCCTCGCACCCCGCTCGTCCCCGTGACGGTCGAGAACGTATCCGCGATGGGATGGTTGTCGTAGGGGTCGTAGGTCGTGGTGATCCTGCAGACGCGATCTTGCCCATAATCGGCCACATAGACGCTTCCCGCCGAGTCCACTGCAAGCCCAGTGGGGCACCACAAGTCGGCGAAGGGAGTCCACGCGAACAGCGACGTGGTTCCGTTGTGAATCATCCAAATTTTGTTACTGTAGTACGACGAGAAAAAGATGTTTCCATAACTGTCGACCGCGACGCCGCTGGGAACACTGTAATAAGACCCTATTTCGTACGTGGAGGTCATCGAGCCGAGCACGATTGAGTTCTTGCTGGCGGCGAAGTTTGTGCCGTCGCCGCTGTAATCGAGTTTCAACTGATGAACGCCGCCGGTTAGCGTAGAAATCGTGAGTTGGGCCGTTCCGTCAATCAACGGCGCGGTGCCCAGTCAGGTGTTCGTGGTCAGATTCGTGAAGGCGACGTCGCCGCCGGTGGGCGTGTCGCTGCCGACCGGAGTCGTCGTCACTTCGGCAGTCAGTGTAATCGCCTGGCCATACGTCGGTGCGACCGTGGGAGCGATCAGCGCCGTCGCGGTCGGAAGCAAACTCAACAGACAGCGATCTTCCAGCGGCTCTATCGTCAGTCGGCGTCGCGGAACGGCGCACCCATGCAGCTTGGACGAAGCCCGTCGTGACCGGTTGAAAAGTGTTTGCAACATGATAATGTCCCCAATTCTTAATCGCCGTTTTTTCAAGGCGCCGTGCCGACCCGCAGCAGGCTGGAAAGAGAGCATCGCTCGCCCTGGTTCAACCGTCACGCCACACCCCGAAAAACGACGGCAAAGACGCGTCTCTCTCGCCAAGAGTGACTTGCGGAACAGAGGCAACACTAACTATTCAGTTTAACAAGGGCCGAGCATCGCGTCAAAAATTAGGGGGGGCAACTTTCAATTTTGTTCGGTACGATGGTTACGGGGTCTACCGCATGCCTCTAGCGTGGTGTTGCGCGATTGGCGTGCTGGTCCACCGAGTTTTGTGGTTCTCTTCAGATTGGCCCTAACAGCCCGCATTCCTCACCATGGTGGGGCAGACATTCCTGTCTGCCCTAGAAATCATGGCAAATAGGGCAGACAAGAATGTCTGCCCCATCAGGCGTACTGTTGTCGATTCGCCCCGAGGCCAAGAACTGCGTCAATCAGCCCCTCGGGTTAGAATTACTCGAAATCAGACACCCTCCAAGACCTGATCGTCTCCGGCTATTCCGAAAATGCCATTTTGAGAGCCGAAAAACGTCCTCGCGGTCACTTCCCCGCCGGCGTCTTCGGTAGCTTGAAGGGGGTTTTGTAGACGCGCTTGGCAACCGCGCCGCTGCGAATACACTGAGTACAAACCCGCATCGCCTTTCGGGTGCCGTTGGCCGTGGTGACGTGGACCCGCTGTAAGTTCGGCCGGAACTTCCGCCGAGTAATACCGGTGATCTTAGTTCCCACTCCGCCGAGGTATTTCGCTTTCCCGCGATGGGTGACCTGATTGCCCATGACAGGCTTCTTTCCGCAAACTTCACATGCTTGGGCCATTGCGAGGGCCTCCAAAGGGGGAAACGCCGACAACAAAAGATACAAGCATATCAGTATACTCTTCGGCTCGGCCACTGCAAGGGCATCATTTCCACAAGAAAGGACGTCGTGCGGCAACCACCATTAGCGGGGAACGTGCTTCGATCTTGTTCCCACGGGGTAGGCAAGTTACCATACAGTTGTTGCACGCCCGCAAAAAAGCGCCGATTACACTCGGTTCCCTCGATCTGCGTGGGAACGAGTGGAAATAATCCAATACTTACCTTGAATTCGAGGGACTGTAGATGATTCACGGGATAAAGTTTTCTCCGCGTCGTTGTTTTCCTCGTTGGTTGCTCGTTTGCACCCTGGTTGCGGCGTTATGTTCGGTTTCCTGGGCCGATCCGGTCTCGCCCGGTCCGAACGACCGGCACATAACCT
Organism: uncultured Thermoguttaceae bacterium; assembly: GCA_965195225.1. GTDB lineage: Bacteria > Planctomycetota > Planctomycetia > Pirellulales > Thermoguttaceae > JAHIKV01. The sequence goes on along the minus strand of CBDAFL010000040.1, from coordinate 37,555 downwards.
TTGCGGTGTCGTCTCTGGTTAAGCGGGAGCATTTGGCCCGCCACCCGTTGGACGATGAAATTTCCGGTCGATGCCTGAAGACGCTTTTGGGGTCGCTGGACCCGATGAAGGTCTACTTCTACCAGTCCGACATCGACGAGTTCAGCAAGCATAAAACAGGTCTGGTCAACTCGGTCCGCAAGGGCGACATTACCTTCGCCTACACTGTGTTCCTCACTTTTCTGGAGCGGATCGACGAACGAGTCAAGATGGTCGATCAGATACTGGCCGGACCGCTGGACTTCACCGTCGATGAACAGATGGTGGTCGATCGCGACTTGGCCCAATATCCGCGCACACCCGCCGAGGCCCTGGACCGCTGGCGAAAGCGGATCAAGTACGACCTGTTGGTGCTGAAGGCGGACAAGGAAAAAGGCAAGGAGGGTCAGGAGGCCCTCGACAAACTCCACCGTCGCTACCATAGCTTTGCCAGACGGATGCACCAGACCAACAGCGAGGAACTGTTGGAGATGTATCTTAACGCGTTCACCATGTCTTTCGACCCACACACCGGCTACATGTCGCCCGACACACTGCGGAACTTCGACATTATGATGAGCCTGAACTTGGAGGGTATCGGGGCTTCGCTGATGAGCGGCGACGACGGTTACACGGTGATCAAGAAGATCATCCGCGACGGCGCGGCCGACAAGGACGGTCGGCTCAAGGTCGAGGACAAGATTGCCGCGGTCGGACAAGGGGAAGACGGAGAGATGGTCGACGTCGTCGACATGAAGCTGAACGACGTGGTCAAACTCATTCGCGGCAAGCGGGACACCGTGGTTCGTTTGGAGATTATTCCCGCCGACGGCACGGGGCCTAAAACGTATGCCATCACCCGCGAGAAGATCGAACTGAAGGACAGCGAGGCCCGCGGCGAGGTGTTCGACGCGGGTAAAAAGCCTAACGGCACCCCGTATCGAGTTGGTGTAATAGAATTGCCGAGTTTTTACCGGGACAGGTTAGCCGAGCACCGCGGCGTGCCCAACTTCAAGAGCGCCACACGCGACGTACGCAACATCCTCGCCGACTTCACTCGCCAGGGCGTCGATGCAGTGGTCCTCGACCTGCGGTTCAACGGCGGCGGGGTGCTGAAGGAGGCCATCAGCCTGACCGGACTGTTCATCAAGGACGGGCCGGTGGTCCAGGTGAAGGACGCCGATGGCTTCGTACGAGTACAATCCGACCCGGACTTGGGCATCGCCTGGTCGGGACCGTTGGTAGTGCTGATCAGCCAGTTCAGCGCTAGCGCCAGCGAGATTCTCGCCGGCGCAATCCAGGACTACGACCGGGGATTGATCGTCGGTGATCGCGCCTCGCACGGCAAGGGAACCGTGCAAAGCCTGCTGGATGTTGGGCGGCAGTTGTTCCGCATCCCCAATTCACCCTCGCTGGGCGAGTTGAAGATCACCACGCAGCAGTTCTACCGGCCCGACGGCAAGAGTACGCAGAAACAGGGCGTAGTGTCCGACATTGAATTGCCCTCGTTGACAACGCACCTCGACGTGGGCGAGGCCGACCTCGACTACCCGATCGACTTCGATAAAGTGGCGCCCACCAGCTTCCAGCGTTTTCGCGACGTTACGCCGGCCATCCGCGACCAACTCCGCAACCTTTCGCGGCAGCGCGTGCGGAGTTCCGAGAAGTTCCAAAAGGTGGTGCGCAACATCGCCCGCTATAAGGAACAGAAGGCGAAGAAGTACGTTACGCTGGACGAGGCGGCGTTCTTGAAGGAGCGCGCCGAACTGAACGCCGACAAGGAAACGGAAAAGGAGCTGGAAAAACAAATCAACGCGACCAACGACCGCATCGAGCGCGACTATTATCTCGACGAGGCGCTGGCGATTGCCGTCAATTACCTGAACATCCAGCGCCAGGCCAAGGCCGGACAGGGGGCTTTGGGGGCCGTAAATTAGCCGCCGCCTACTTGGCGCGGAAGGTTGTTCCGGGTATAAAAAGGCGGCATATTTGTTTGGCCGTCGCGGCCCGACTGGATCGCGACTGTCGAAATACGCGGGAGTAACTCAGTGGTAGAGTGCTAGCTTCCCAAGCTGGACGTCGCGGGTCCGAATCCCGTCTCCCGCTCTGAACATAACCCGTTGACAGCACTTGTCAGCGGGTCTTTTCTTTTGACTACACAAGCACTTGCAGCAACAGTCGCACTCGCTCGGCTTCTAACGGCTTCGCTTGCCACTTTGTCAATCGTTGACTGCAATGTACTCGTTTTGCCGGTGGTTGGTGCAAGCACTGGTGCAAGCTGACAGGCCCTCGAATCGTTGGTGCCCGTTGCACTTAGGGCGGCGGCTTCCGTTTGCGTACCAGTCTCCAGAGGCAACGCCGGCAGCGCTTCCATTGCCCCGGCAACGTCCAAGAGCTTAGGGTCGGTGTAAACATTCATCGTCAGGTCGATGGTGGAATGACGCATTGCGGATTGCGCCGTTCGCGGTGCAACCCCAGCGGCGCTCAATAATGTGCCGAAAGTATGCCGCAAGGCGTGAACGTCCACGGTTCGGCCGCGTTCGTCCACCTTGGGTATTCCGGCAAGCGTCAAGTCTCTGTCGAGAATCCGCACAAGGTCTCTGGGTACGGTGAACAACGGCGCATTGACCGGCAACATCGGCACGGTAGACAACGGGAGACAAAATTGCCCTTCTGGCCCCGTAGCGTTGCCCTGGTTGCGTTTCTGCCGCTTCGGGTGTTTCGAGTCAAACCTAACTGTTTGCGCCTCTCTGGCGGCTTCCTGCAAAGCCGTTGCATTGTCTGCGAGCCACCCTCGAAGATCGGCCCGAAGCGGTATCGTCGATCCTTGGCGGTTCTTTTCGTCAGCGGCTTCAAGCACCAGATAGGGCGGGTCGGCGTCAAGCATCACTTGGCCGACTGTAATCGAAGCCAACTCGCTCTTGCGTAGGCCGGTTAAAACCAGTGCCTTGTAGATCAAGGCCCGTTCCTGCCCGAGCCGTTCCAAACGGCGACGGGTTTCGTCTCGCAGTCTGCCGACCGCTTCGCCTTTTCGTTTGCCCCGACGTATCATCTTGGCGTCCAATAGCGGCCGGCGACGCGCCACGTCCAACAGCCGCACAAGTTCGGCTTCGGTCAGCGCTCGGCGTTGTCGGCGCGGATCGGCGTCTTCGTCGGCCTTCGCAACCTTGGCGAATGGATTGGAGAGGAGTCGCCCGGTTTCGACTCCCCAATTGCAGAACGCGACGGCGGCGGCCCGATAGGTGTTTCGGGTTCGCGCCCCCATGCCGGCCTTCTCTTGCGTTACGATCCACCGTTCTAGGCTTTCCCTTGCCAAGTCGGCAAGCCGAGCGAATCGGCAATCGGCGGCCAGCCGATCCAAGGCCCGCCGCACGTTGGCGCGGTGCATCGGCGTAGCCCCTTCCGATTCAAGTTTTGTCAGATAGGCGGTGATATGATCGGCCAGCGGTGTTGCCTGGTGGTCGATAACGGCATCTTCGGCGGCGGAGATAACCTCGCCTTTGACCAGTTCGGCCCGGCGTTCCAACTTGCCGAGTATCGACCGGGCGGCGGATTCGTCACGGCAGCCGGTCGCCACTTCCCGGACGATCCCCGAGCCGTCGCGGTACTTGGCGGTGTAGGTGCCGGCCTCTATGGCAACCCGATCCCCGGCGGCGGTCAGCGGTGCCGTCCGGCGTTTTCCCTTCGCGTCGATCCACTCGGCCAATCGTTGCCCCTTGCGGACAATGATTTTCGTTCCGGCCGGCAACGGCTTGGTAAATGATTTTTTGTAGACGGTTCCCATGATTTTGTCTTTCGTTCGATCCGGTTTTGGGCCGGTCACTTCGCCTTTCGTTTCTTCACCAGTTCCAACCCCAGATATTCGGCCAGCACGTCGGCCTTGTCGAGCCGAAGGGAGGTTTCGCCCCGCATGAATCGACTCAGGGAGGTTTCCAGAATCCCGGTATCCTGCGCGATTCGGTAACGCGAAACCCCGCTTTTCTCAATTGCGTTTTTCAGCACGTCGGTCATCGTCGGTTTCTTTTTGCTCTTGCTCATTCATGTCTTTCTAGCAAGTATCGGCTTTTTTGTCAAGCGCCTCCACTTTCACTTGCGGCGCAAGGTCGAACTGCGCAAATTCGTCAAGCATGACTTGACGCACATACTGCGCATCTCCGGCAGTGGTCAGTATCGAATCGTGAATTGTGGAGATAAAAAGGTTTGGGCGCTGATCCATGATCCAGGGCACCACTCGCCCGAACATGAAAGCGCTCTCGATCCGTTGCGCGAAGTGGGCCAAACGCCAATAATCCTGCCGTTTGATCCACCGCATGGTCTGCATCAGGGTCGGAAACAATTCGTCCAACACATTGGAAACCGTGTTGCGGTGCCAAGGCTTATCGAAGAAGACAACCATGACCCTCCGCTTGGCCTCGTCCCGTGTTTTTCCAAGCCGATCCGCTACGGTCTGATACAGGCCACCGGCTTCGCAAAGTTCGAGGTAGTGGCGCAAGTCACTTTTACCTTCAAGTTGGGGGTACTTGTCCATCATAGTATTGTCCATCATAAGGGGAGGTGCCCCGTGCCTGCCCGTCCGTCCGCCTCCCGCCTGTTCTCCCGCTTCCTGCTCCTTTCCGTCTGCCCGTCCTCCATTTTCGCCTCTGGCAAGCGCAAGTCCCATGAAAAGTGGCTGCGATTCGCTTATATCGACGTTTGCCAACCACTCGCCTTCGACTGTTAGGTATTGCCGTAGCGTCTTTGGGAGGTTCGTCAGGTTCGTGTGAATCCGCCCGTAATCGTCAACGATGAACCACAATTCCCCCGCCCGAATATGCTCTGCCGCAACCTGGTACGCCGGGTGGAAGGATTCGCCGAAGTCGATCCCCGCGTCTATTTGCACTTTTTGGAGGTTCCGCCACAGGTGCTTGCAGACCGCTTCGTTGACCGGCGTTTCATTGCGTTGGATTCGCTGCCACATCGCCCGGCAACGGGTTTCGCGCCACCTGTGGATGTTGTGGCGCAACCCGGAATTGGTGATCTCCCGCTGGACCAACCGGGCGCGATCGCGGGGCGGCAAAAGCGAGTAGGCTTGCGAGCGATCCCCCGCACGGTAGGAGCGGTTGCGGGCCACGTAGCCGGCATCGAGCGCTGCTTGGCGCACAGCGTCAAGGTGGTGCCGACCGATGACGTTGCGGAGGTACTCGGCCCTCAGTGGCACACGCCCGGTGTCGCGGCAACGCGCATCGTCGGCCAGGCCGGTGTAGACACAGTGCCCGAGCCACAGCACGCCCTCGCCGACACGCTGGCCGCATGATTCGAGCAAGGCGTCAACGTCGAGGTTCTCGGCGTGCCAAACCGACACGCCCCCGGCTTGGCAAGTGTTCATTCTTCGCCTCTCCACTCCCCGAGGGTGTCGAACACAACGTGCCGCACACTCTCCAGCTTCGCGGCGTCGGCCTTCTCTTGGTCGATTTCGTGGTTGAACGCCTCCGCGTCGATCACGGCGTCGATGGCGTTCTGTAGTAAGCTCTGGATCGTTTCCGGCGGCAATGCCTCCAACTCCCAAACATCCACGCCGTACTTCTTGACGAAGCGTGGGTAATTTTTAGAGTCTTTTTTGGCTTTCCCACCGACCGGCAGGTCGAACTCCTCTATTTGGTTGGCAGTAAGTGCAACTTTGACCGGTTCGATCTGCTCGATCTCGAAGTCGTCCCGTAGCGAACGGGCCAGCGAATGAGCGATTTCTTCGCCGTCGGGATCGAAGTCGGAAAGAATGAGTACGATCAACTTATCCTTGCCACTCTTGCGAAAGCGCTCCGCAATATCGTATCGCGGGCGCAGAGAACAGAATCCGCGGCCGATGGTCATGGGGATCGTGTACTTTGCGGCAATCGGCCGGATGATCGGCGCGATGGTGTTTTTCTCGCCGACGATCTCGATGTGATTGGGTTGCGACTGCATCAATTCGCGCCAATAGTTTTTGCAGAACCCATCCACTTCTTTCCTGATGTACCCCTGCACGTCCCGATGCACGTCCCAGATAGTAACTGGACGGGTTTCGTCCCCAATCACTTCCATCGGGACATAACCTTCAATTCGGGCACGGGTGAGCAATTCCGTCAGTGAGTTATAGCTCCGCTCATCATTTCGATATGTCGAGTCCGGCTTGCTGGCATGGATGAGCGGCGGATCGTTTAGCAGGGCGTAGTGAATCTGCCGATCAGAGAGGGGCCAGAACTTCCGGCGCTCTTCGATGATCCTCTTAATGGCCTCCAAGAAAGGCCACTTCGCTTTCGAGATTTTGGCCCTCCGTTTCTCTGCGCGGATGTCGATTGTGTCCAAATTCAGACTAGCCTGATTTTGCCGATGCTTGATCAGTGCTTGATAGGCAACGGCGGGGTCTGCCGATACGGCTTCCTCCCGCAGCTTTTCATCGAATGACTTCACCCGTTGGCGATTATGTTCGCGTAGGGCGACGATGAACGCTGGGTTTACCTTGCCGCGGCCGTTTATCCGCCGGATGGTGGAATACTGGCATGGAACGGTTTTCAGGCCCGCCAGCTTCGCGGCAGCATATCGCCGGTGCCCGGAGAGGATGTAGCCGTCGGGCGTCACGATCAATTGTTGCTGGACGCCAAACTTTTTGATGCTTTTGGCCAGGACGATGATCTCGGGGTCGGCGGGATCAACGGGCCGGTAAAGCTCGTTGTTCTCGGGCGAGACGCGGAGGTTAGCGACCGACATACGGCGTAGTCTGCATTCTCCTTTGCTCCGAGTTTTGGGGCGTCCGCTTCGTGGGGTGGCGACTGCTTTGTTAGTCATCTTGCACCGCTTCTCACTTGGCGAACCGGCTTGCAACCGTCGTCGATCCATTCTTGGATGGCGGCGGCCTTCCATCTAACCAATGCACCGAGCTTGACGGGTGCCGGCATACGGCCGGCATCGGAAAGGCGGTATACGTGACGGGGCGAACAGCCGAGCATCGTGGCGACGGATTGCACGTCAAGCAATTGGGCGGCGGGAACAATATGGACGATTTGCCCCTTGATCTTCGTTGCCCGTCCACCAGGAACCGGGCCGACGTTGGCGGAAACGTCCGCTGGCGTGAGAACAGCACTCATTTTCGATCCTTTCAGAATCGAGGCGCGGCCGGCGAAGTGCCCGCCGCATGAGTGCTAAAATACAAATGGATGGGCAGTGTGTCCCTGTTTTGCCCGACAGCATTTTTGCGCACTGCGCGCAATTTGCGGACGGATGGCCGGAAATGGACTTGTGTTGCAGAGAGAAGTCAGTAAGAGCCGCGCCCGACAGCATTTTGTGGGCGCGCACAGAATGACGAGATTTGTCGGGCTACTTTTTGTCGCGTTCGCGCCGATTCACGTTTTCGACAGCCCGCTCAACCATGCGGTGTGTGAGTTCCGACCAGCCTTTCGGCAAGTTCTGGTTTTTCCACTCCACATAATCCCGATAGCGACCGCCCCAGTCTTCGCGGTCCCATTCATCGTGAATTGTTTTCTCGATTTCGTGTCGTGTTTTTCGTTGTTCTTGCCTTTTCGCGGCCTTCGGATCGGCCTTGCGTTTGCGCTTTCGCGTTTTCGTCTCGGCGGCCGCCGGTGTGGTGTCAAAGTCGTGCCCCCGAAAACTCAGATAGCGGAGCAAAGCCCTTCTCAATTGCTCCCCATGTTCCCGCCAGTCCACCTTACACCGGCTGTCCACCCGGAATTGCAGTATCGCTTCACACACTGTTCCAAGCAATCCCTTGCCGCTTCCCCGATAATTACTAAGCGTACCGCTGAGTTCATGCACCCTGAATATGTGCGTACCATAGAACCCCTCATTGCGTTTCCAAGTCGCCTTACAATTCGCACCAAACAACGCACACGGTCCACTTTTGTCGGAACTGTAGTCCGTAATGAATCGGTCTACGGCCTCGGCCACCTTAGTTTGGGGCGTCTTTACCTCGTCGATTAGAAACAAATCCACAAGCCCAAGAATCTCTTGAAGTCGGCTATCGAGCTTGAGGAGGTTGAGAGGGAGAGTATCTTGCATGATTCGCCTTTCGTCGGGTCGGCCCGAGCCGGTCGGCGTGAAAGGCGAATAACCCACCGCACCGGCCCGAGCGGCGGCCCAGGTGGCCAGCCGGCGAGCCGTCCCAATGTTGCAGTATTATACCGCACAGGCTCGTCCGCGCCAGCTACTCGACACCCTTCCCCCGATACTCTTCCGAGTGCGCGGCGTGGGTCTTCCAATTTGCGGTGTACCGATCCGCAATCGCCTTGTCACGAATGACCAGGACGAAAAATCATGACCGGACACTAGTGTTTTCTCGGTGCGCGTCTTGTGTGTGGCCTAACGTATGTTCCATCCTTTCGATAGTATCCTCTAACAGATACCCTCCCGCCACTACTCCCGGAAGCAGAGGGCGGGAGTAAGACGGCGGTTTGCTAGATTCTTGCTTGTTTTTCGGTAAAGGTGGTTTACAAACGCTACATGGCGAGTAGCGCGCAGCAGCTTGACTTAACGGCATGGGAATGCTGCTAAGCCGTTATTGAAGCCCGGAAGGGGCGGCAGGGTGGGGTAAATTTTCAAGAGCTTTTTAATGTGCGATCGCGATTATTGGCCAGAGCGGCGGAGAGGTCCATGCCAGCCTGGAGGGCGCTGTGCAGAGCATCGCCGCGAAAACATCTGGTACGACTATGCGTCAAATGCTTCCTGGGGGGTGTATTGCAATCCCGACCAGCTTTGGTTATCTTAGTGTAATATCTGGGCCCCCTTACTGTGGGGTCAGCCTTATCCACACAACCAATCGGGGAACCGAAAGAGCCGGGGAGGTTCGTCGTGAGTACCGGGGTAATCCGTTCGGGCAGCGGAATAACACTTCAAACGCGGGTGAGCTGTCCCCACTGCTGGGCCGCGTTCTCTCCGGATCAGGCGCTATGGATTGCCGAGCATCCTGATCTGGTCGGTGATCCGCGTCTTGGGGCAGATTATCCCAAGCGATTCTTGCCCAGCCGCTTCAATCTTCACGGGGCCGCGCTGGACGCCCAGGGTTTCGCCTGTCATGGGCTGGCTTGTCCGAAATGTCATCTCTCCGTTCCCCGGGCGTTCTTTGAGATGCCACCCGTGTTCTTGTCGATCTTGGGGGCACCAGCCAGTGGCAAATCTTACTTTTTGGCAGCAGCAAGTTGGCGGCTCCGCAGGGTGTTGCCCAAACGGTTCCTGCTCAGCTTCGCCGACGCCGATTCGGTGATGAACCAGCGCCTCCAGGAGTACGAGTCGCTACAGTTCCTCAATCCCGATCAGGATCAACTGGTGGCCATTGAGAAAACGCAAACGGAAGGCGACCCGTATGACACGGTTCTCTTTGGGGATCAACGTGTCAGCTACCCCCGGCCTTTTGTGTTTTCGGTGACGCCCTTGGAAGGGCATCCCAATTTTGGGGCGGCGGCCACGGCGGCGCGGGCGCTGTGCATGTACGACAATGCCGGCGAGAGTTTCCTGCCCGGTGCCGACACCGCCGCCAGCCCCGTGACGCGCCATCTGGCCCTCTCACGGGTACTGATGTTCTTGTTCGATCCGACGCAGGACATGCGTTTTCGCAAGCTCTGTAGCGGCAAGACCAACGACCCGCAAATGTTGGAACGCTCCGAACGGCTCGACCGCGAGCGGCCGATCCGCCAGGAGACGATTCTGGCGGAGGCCGCACAACGGGTCCGCCGCTACGCGGGCCTGGGCCAAAATCAAAGGCACCCCCGGCCCTTGATTGTGGTCGTCACCAAGTTCGACGCCTGGTCCGCTCTGCTGAAGACGAAGGAACTGCCGACCCCCTATATGGTGAACTCCCACAACTCACTCGCCGCAATGCGGCTCGACGTGATCGACGCGCTTTCGCAGAAGTTGCGAACGCTGTTGTGGCAGGTCTCGCCCGAGCTGGTCTCAGTGGCCGAGAACTTCGCCAGCCAGGTCTTGTACGTCCCCGTCAGCGCGACTGGGTGTAGCCCCGAGCGCGATCCACGCACCGGCGCGCTGGGCTTCCGCCCAAAAGACGTCCGGCCGATGTGGGCGGAAGCGCCGCTACTGTACAGCATGAGCCAGTGGATGCAGGGCTTGGTTTCGTATCAGAAGACGGCTGCCGGCAACGAAAAGTCGGCGGCAAGTCCGGGACGCTCGCCTTGGAGGGGCCATTGAGAGGACACACGTGAGCCAAGAACTGATTTATACGTCCGTACCGCGAGGGCTGGCGCCGGGAAGCCAAGGCTTCTGTACCGTGGCATGCACCCGCGGCATGTCGCCCAATGTAATGCGGCAATTGGAGTCGCTTAGCGGATACCGGCAGCTTTATTCAACACAGGATCCCAATGCGGGGCTCAATCCGATAGCATTCTCGCACCTGCTTCTGACGGTCTCCGGCCGCCGCTGTCACGTCCTTTCCCGTGTCTGCGACGCCGGACTCGATTACACGCAGCGGAGCAACAAGTTCGCCCACCACATCGTGCTCGACGCCGCCGAACTGCCCTCCGGCGGGCCTGCCTGGCTCCTGGCCCGTAGTGGCTTCATGCGGACCCAATGGGATGGCGAACCGAGCATGTTGCCGGCTGGGCCGGCCATCCCCTCCGGCGACGGCGCACTGCGCGTCTGCCGCGCCTGGCGGCAATTGACGGGAGATGCCGGCTGGGGGGGCGTGCTGGCCGAGACGGCCGCGAAGGCCCCCGGTCGGCAAGCGGTGCTCATCTTTCAGCCGGGGGCGGACATGTTGACACTATTGGCCGAGGCGTTGGCTTTGCTGCCGAAGGAACTCCGCTGGAGTGTCTCGCTGAGCACCTATTTCACGAAGTTGCCCACGGGCGTTAGCTGCCAGTGGCGCTGCATGGTGGATGGGACGCCGGAAGCCGCCGCCGTCCGGCGCAGGCCTCCGGCCGGGCTGGTCCTCGATCTGTGCCGCCCGCTGGGCAAGGCCGCCGACAGCCCCTTTATCGACGCCGCCCGCACCGGCAAGATGCCAACGATCATTTCGCCGTCCCCTCTCCCATTGGGACAGGGCCAGGGTGAGGGCATCGGTGTAGGCTACAGATTGTCCCCTCTCCCATTGGGACATGGTCAGGGTGAGGGCTTGCTTGAACCGCCGGTCGTCGCCGCTGCAACGTACCCGCCCCCGCCATCTGCGCCTTTCGTTGCACCACCGCCTTACCGTCGTTTCCAGCCCAAGCCCCACCGCCACTGGCCGTGGGTGCTGGCCATCGCGGCGTCTTTCTTGGCCGGCGGACTGACAGTATGGATTGCGACCACCTGGCTGCTGTCAACGGCAGATCGCGGCGAATTCGCAGCCACTACCGACGCAGAAGAGAAGGCCGCTACGGAGAAAAAGGCCGCTGTGGAGAAACAAACAGCAGAAGAGAAGGCCGCTGCGGAGAAAAAGGCCGCTGCGGAGAAACAAACAGCCGAAGAAAAGGCCGCTGCGGAAGAAAAGGCCGCTGTGGAGAAACAAACAGCAGAAGAAAAGGCCGCGGAAAGGACCATCGCATCGGACTTGAAAGTTGACCAGTCCGCTGACCTTCCAGACTCTTCGAGCGGACCGTTCAGGGACCAGGAATTTCGGCTCACCCCAATCTTGTCGGGGGACTGGTCCTCGGCAAAGGCGCTGGAGTTGATCGGTGGAGATATGGGTTTCGGCGAAGGCGTGAGATGCGAAATCCGCCGAGAAAAGAAAGACAGCCCCGTTTGGGTCTGCAGGCTGATTCGCCCTGGTGTATCCGAACCGACACACGATAAAGTTGGTAAGTTCGTGCTACAGCGGGACGGCATCAAGTTCTCATGGCTATCTCCCGGGCTTTTGGCCAGGGAGGAGCGGAAAAACTTGCGCAATTGTGTCCTCCGTTTGGTTAAAGGCGGGAAGCCACTCACCGTGCAACTGCGTGTGGAGGCGAAGATCGAGCCAATCAGAATGAAGTTCAAGAGCAATCGCAAGTTTTTTCCTCTCGAAATCAATGGGGGACTTCCCCGTGACAATGTACGGGTGCTTCTTGATGTGGACGCCGGCCAGTCGGGCAAGAATCACCAGGAAAATGAGTTGCCAGGCAATGGCTACTCCATCGTCATCGACCAAAAAGTCGAAGTGCGGGTCAGGTTGGACCAGACGGCCGGTGACCGCATCGCGGTTTCCTACTCGGTTGTGGGTGACAGTAAGTTAAAGGACCTGTCGCTCAACAAAATTGATCGACTGAAATCACCCAAGGAAACGGATTTGAAAAACAAGCAAGAGGCTCTCAATATATCCAACAACGCCCTATCTTCAGTTAGATCTCCAATCGACAGGAAGGAGATCGAAAATAGAGTCAAAAGACTGGGTGTGGAAATTGAAGACCTCCAATCGCGAATATACGAGTTGAAAAGGATTCATGATTTGTGCGAGATTATTGGAGACACCTTCCGACTTCACCTGCGAATTGTAAGAACCGTTACAGACGCGACTGGAAAACGATATCAGATAGTCATAGCCCGGGAGATAGACTGACGCCATGCTCGACTATCAGCGCATTGTTGATGACGTTCGCAGTCTGCTCTTCGCGGAGGGTGCAGACGCGATGGACTTTTTGCGGGCGGCGGCGGCCGATTACTCCGTGGCCTGCGATGAGGTCAACGAACGCCTGCACCAGTGCGGATCGCTGTTGCGGCAAGGGCTGCGCAGCGAGGCCATCCAAGTGGCCGAGATCGAGCCGAACCTGCTGGACGTTGCGGCGCTGTTGGATTTTTCCGAGCGACCGCAGTGGGTCGAAACGGCTAGCCGTTGCGGCATTGCCGCCCCGACCCCGTTGCTGTTGGACGTGGCAGCGCAGTTGAACGAGGCTTACGCCCTGGAGCAGCCGCTAGTCGCATTGTTGCAGCGGCACCGGCTGCTGGCGTTGGCCCGCGAACAATTGCCGGCGAGGATCGACGTGCTGCGGCGGCTGGCTGCTTTGGACGCCAACAACCCCGTCTGGCAGGAAGACCTGCAAACGTTCGAGCAGGAACGGCAAAAGCAGCTCCGGGCGGAAGTGGAGGCGGCTGCCCGGGCAGGCGACATGAGCGCGTTGGCCTCTCTCCACACGGAACTCTCCGGCCCGGAGTGGCAGAATCCGCCGCCGGCAGACTTAGCCAACTCGGCCGAGGAGGCCCACACCAGACTGCGCTATTGGGCCGTCCAATCCCAGTTGGAGGGACTGGCCACGGAGTTAGAGTCCGCCATGTCCAACTGCCGGCTCGACCTAGGCAAGACTCTTTACAACCGCTGGAGCGAGGTCGCCAACTCCAGCTGGCAACCCAATCGGCAACTCGCCGAGCGCGTCGCGCCGTCCCTGAAGTGGATTCAGGAACACTTGGAGCGTGAAGCGGCGGTAAAAGCACTGGCAGACACGGTCGATGATGAGCGGTCTGCCGCCCGGTTGCGAGAATTGCACCGGGTTGCGCTCAAGTTTGGCAAGCTGTCGGCAAAACTGGAGGAACGATACCTCTCTCGGCTCGCCTTGTTGGAGCGCGCGGCCCGGCGTCTGTTGTGTCTGAAACTCGGTGCCTCTGTTGCCGGCGGGGCCGTCGTGATGTTGATTATCGGGTGGATAGTGTCTTACGAACGTTACGAGCGGAAGGTCGCCGCGGCGACGAAGAACCTTCCGTTCTTGATCGAGCGCGGCGATCTTGAACGAGCGGAGTCCTTGGCGCGGGAGCTTTCCCCGCGCGTCAGAAATGATCCGCGCCTGCATAAACTATTTATTCTCTTGGATGACAAACGCAAGTCCGATGAGGGACGGCAAAAGAAGTTCTCTCGGAGATTCGATACGGCACTATATTTGCTGGGAAAGTTGCAGCCGTTGCTGGCCACCGATCCGGGACAGTCCGTCCTGGACGGTCTGCGAGGGGAACTGGAGCTATTCCAAACGGAATTGGACCAAGCCAAGAACCTGATGAGGAAGGATGAGGAACGCACAAAGGTTGCTTCCTTGGGGGAACTTGCCGCTAACGTAAAGGACGAATGGCAGCGTCAACTCGACCGGGCGTTTCTCACTCGATACGGGGATTTAGAAGAGCGGTTGAAAAAGATCGAGCGCGACACCCATTCCACCATCCGGGAACTAGAGACAAAGACAACCGACTTCAAGGGAGAGTTGCGAAAATGGGAAACGGCTAGTCGGTACGTCAGCCCTGCTTTAATTACGCGGATCGGTGCGCTTGGGGAGCGCCTCTCCTCTGTCGAAAAGAGCATCCAACAGCAAGCCCGGGAGGAACGCGACAAAGAGTTGATTACGACCGCCGTCGGCGACATTCAAGGATTTTTTAGCGCCATTCAAGAGTACATCCGGAATAATCCCGACTCCGACCGCACGCCCAACCTTAAGCGTGCCGCCGAAGAGTCGCTCTGCTGGCAAGCGGCGGAGGAGTGGAACAAGCTGGCCGGCCAGATCAACGGCGGAGGGATCGTGCGGCTTGGGCCAGCGGCGGCTCAAGAGTCGGTGACCTTGGCCGCCGCGGTCTCGGATAACTTCGGCGGTTGCCCGGAGTGCGCGGGCGTGGGCGAACTGCTGCCCTATCTGAAGGCAATCGCCCAACGGGACAACGGCGGCGAACGGATCGACGCGCCGTTGAAAAAACTGTTCGCGGCGCCGCTGGTCAAGGATGTTTGGATGATTGAGAAAGAAGGGGCGAAGCGGGTTTGGAGCATGAACGGTGCCCACCGGTATCACGTGCGGTATTATGTTCAGCGACAGCCCAACGCGGGACGGCCATTCTTGTATATTATCGGCTTTGACGGCACAACGGCGGGCGGAGTGCTCACGCCGGAGGAGTGGAAGCGGGCCAAAGTTGCCCTCGCGCCGCAAGTCGCCGTCGCGGAAAAGCTGCTACCGGTTCTCGAAGCGCTTAACGACGAGAACTGGGAACCGTCTTTCTACAAGATGATCCAGACAATAAACACCAACGATTCGATGGATCCCATCCTGAAGGCGAATCTGTTGCAGCAAGTGCTGGAGGCCGGAGTTCGAGGAAGCCATTGTCTGAATACGGCGTTCCAGCGACACCTGAAATGGTTCAACCAACAGAGATTCAACAGCTTTGCCAACTGGCTCGATCCGGAGGATGTAACTGTGGCCATAGCGAGAAGCGAAGCGGCCAAAAAGCTCAGCGACTTTCCCGACATCGTCTTGCCCGGCAGGGCCGCCGCAGAAGAGTTGAAGACGCTCCGTCAGCGCCGACTGCCCGAGTATCGTTGGGTGGGCTGGCTAAATCGAGCCAGGGACGGGCGCTGGGAATGTCTGCTCCCGTGGCCGCCGGAACACAGCGGCCGGCTGCTGGTGGCATACCGGGACGGCTCGGGCGAAAAACCCCGCTTCGCTGCGGTGGGCCGCTTCCAACGCGGCGCGCCCGTCACTATCGACGCCCCGCCGCAGTCTGCGTGGCTTGTGGCGGGCCGGCCAGTTTTCCTACAAGTACCATGAAGCGGAGAATACCCTCAAAGAAAAGCCTTTGACGCACCGCGAGGCAGATCATGGAGAACCAACTTTACATCCGTATCCGCGGCCGGATCCTCGGCCCCTACGACCGGGAGAAGCTGCGCTTACTGACGCGGCGAGGGCAGTTTGGTCGGATGCACGAGGTCTCGCAGGATGGCATGACTTGGTTCCCGGCGTCAACGTGCGCAGAGTTGTTTGGCGGCGACCGGAATCCAAGCCCTTCGGCTGAGATGGGCGCTTCGCCACAATTTTGCGATGGTGTCGGATTTGCTGGTCCTTTGCCGCAAGACTCGCTTGTACGTCACGATCGACCGTGGGCTTACCTACAGTCCCATTCGTTGGCCATCGGTTTGGCAGGCATTGCGGCATTGTCGCTCGTGGTGGCTATCGTCTGGATCGTGTATGCAAGCCAGAGCAGTCGCCGGGCAGCAGAAGAACGGGCCGTTGCCGAAAAGAAAGCAGGAGAGGAAAAGGCCGCCACCGAAAAGGAAGCAGCGGAAGAGAAGGCCGCCGTCGAGCAGAAAGCAGCAGAAGAGAAGGCCGCCGCCGAGAGGAAAGTAGCGGGAGAGAAGGCCGCTGCGGAGAAGAAAGTAGCGGGAGAGAAGGCCGCTGCGGAGAAGAAAGCTGCCGAGGGAAAGGCTGCGGAAGAAAAAGCCGCTGCGGAGAACAAACCTGCCACGCTGACGTCCATTAAGGATCACGCGGGAATCGCTGACGCTGTGGGCAAGGTTGTGATTGGAGTATCGGGTACGGATTATTTTGGTAAGCAGTCGTACGGTCGGGCGGGAGCAGGATCCGCGTTTGCTATTACTCATGACGGAGCGATGATTACGAACAAACACGTGGTAAAGCCTTGTCTGGAGTGGCAGCGTGCCGACGATTACAAGAACGACCTGAAGCAGAAATACAAGTGGACAACAGTTGACTTCCGAATATGGGTTTTTGTCAATAGAGACAAGTACGACGCCAGGATTGTACACGTTTCTAGCAAGAACGACTATGCTATACTGCGCGTGCAGCGGCGTTTTTCCAGGCCATTCCGACTCAAACACTCGGCCGAAGAAACAATGGACGCTGAGGTGAGGGCAATCGGCTTCCCGGAAGCAGCCGCCAAAGCTTTCACAGACCGAGGGTTGTTACTGAAGGACATCAGCAAACGACTCTTGCGCGATGACATTGCGGATTGCTTTGACCATCAAGACCTTCAGTACACCATGACAGCCGGCCGTATTAGCCAGGTGGCAGAGGCCCTCAAGGTCAAGTGGTTCCAACACGACGCCGGCACAGCACCCGGGAGCTCTGGCGGGCCACTGGTTCTCACAGATGCCACAGTGCTCGGAGTGAATACGCTGGTAGCGCAAGACCAAAGGGATGGAAAATCATTCGGAGCACAGTGGCATCGCGCCCTTTTATTGGGACAGTTTCGTGACGATATTGACAAGCATGTCTCTGGCATAGTATGGGTACCATAGCCTGTCTGACTGTGGTGGGTCAGCCCTCGGTGTTTCGCCGTTGGATGGTCATCGAGAACTACCGGTCGGGTCCTAAAGGGAACCGCTTCAATGGGTATACAACTTTATGTGCGCATGAGGGGAAGGGTCCTCGGGCCATTTGACGAGGGCAAGTTGCGAGAACTCGCCAAGCGAGGGCAGCTTAGCCGGCTGCACGAGGTGTCGAAAGACGCGATGGCTTGGGTCCGCGCCAGCGAGTACCCCGACCTTTTCATATTTCTCGACGGCACAGGTGCGGGAAAGGCGGAGCCCGATTCAAACGAGGCTTCTTCGGGGAGGGGAATATTGTCAAGTCAGCCCTCTCAGCAAACCGTAGCCAGCTCGCCATCGGCCAAGGAGGGGCGCGGCATCGCTCAGGAAGACGGACATGTCCCGGCGGCAACCAAACGGTGGTGGTATCGCAAGAATGGCGCTGAGGCCGGGCCGGTGGAGACAACCGCGCTCCAACAGATGTTGACATCGGGAATGCTCAGCCATGACGATGAAGTCTGGACCGAAGGGATGGCTCAATGGGCACCCGCCCGGCAGATCCCCGACCTTGTGCCAGGACCCGTCGATGCACACACCCAGGAAGTGTGGGGCGAGCGAAGCACCGGGACTTCGCAGGAGATAAGCGAACTTCCCGCAAGTCTGTGCAAGGCAGCAGCAGGCTCACGGGCATGGGTGATGTTCGTTGCTGTAGTGTCGTTCGTCTACGCTGGCCTTGCCGTCGTGGCAGGCATCTTTGCGCTGATTCGAGGCGCCAACGAGCACCTAGCGCCCGTTGTCGCCTGGGGCCTGTTCGAGTTGATCTTTGCCGTCGATGTCGCAGCCGGTGGCTTCATCCTCTCAACCTACGCAAGCCGCATGGCAAGCCTCCGCTATAACAGCCATCCTATGGTCCTTGAAATGGCGATGGACACGCTGCGTACATTGTGGATATATATCAGCGTCAACCTGATTGTCATGCTGATGTTTCTACTGTTTGTCGTCGTATGGTTGGTCGCGATTGGCACTATGCCCCCCTGGTCCTAAGGGACGGCACTGTTTCGCAACGCACTGGCAGGCGTTGCAGATGATCGAGCGATTTCTCCAATACAAGGAGCACAAATATCGTGGACAGCGAGTTTGATCCCTATGCTGCGTGGCTTGGCATTGAAGACAAGCAACGCCCGTTGACGAATTACCAACTTTTGGGCTTGGCCCCGTTTGAGCTCCAGGCCGAGGTCATCGAAGATCATGCACAACAACAACATGCCAAGCTGATCCCGTTTTCCAAGGGTGAACATGCGTTGATGGCGAAGCGGCTGGCCTTCGAGATCGAATCGGCCAAGACTTGCCTGCTGAATCCCGCCACCAGGGCAGCCTACGACGCCGCCCTGCGCGGCCGCGAAGGGACCGCATCCGGCGGACGGCCGTCAACTTCTGATGAGGTAACGAGAGAGCGGATTTACGCGGCCAGGCCGTTAACGCCCCCCGCCTCCTCCAAGACACCCGCCGCAGTGACCGCCGGTGCAGCGGCGAGGTCCTCGATGAAAAACCGAGGCGGGAACGACAAGCGCCATCCTGCCACCGGCAGCCCGGACCAACGAGTCTTCGATCCCTACCACAAATGGCTGGCGATTCCCGCCAACGAGCAACCGCCCAACTATTATCGCCTGTTGGGTGTCAGTCTGTTCGAGTCCGACCCCGATGTAATCGCCAACGCGGCGGATGCCCGAATGGCTCTTGTAAAGACGTTTCAGACCGGCTCGCATTCCGCACACTCGCAACGCATCCTAAACGAAATATCGTCAGCGAAGTTGTGTCTGCTGACTCCGCGCAAGAAGGCCGAATACGATCGGCAATTGCGGAGGCGGCTGAGCGCGGTCAAAAGCATAGCATCAACCGCTGCTACCAGTTCGCCGGCAACGGACGATTCCGATTGCTATGAATTGCAGCAAGAAGTCGCTGTCGAACGTCGAGCAACTCCCGACAATTTCCCGGCAATTGACGACTTCAAACCGATTTCGACAAGCGCCAAGTTGCGGCGAAAACAATCGCCCGACACTTTGTTGGTTTTGGGCATGTTGGGCGCGACGACTGTAGCAGTGGCCGTCATTCTGCCAATTTACCTGAGTATAAATCGGAGTGAAAACAACTCTCCCACGTCGAAATCCAGGTCAACTGCCGAGCGACGATCAACGGACAGGTCAAAGGAGCGGAATCCGAATCCAGGTGCCAATCGAAAATCATACTCTTCCAAATCGGCACAGGACAAAAGCACGATAGGACCACGGTATTCCGAAATCCATCCGGCGATAGGATCGGTTCCTTTTCGTGGTCGTGATAATCCAGACCTCGGCGCCAGTTCCGGCTCACCCCCACAGAAATCAGCCGAAACCAACTCATCCGAAGCAACGCATCTGAGTCGGCCTGATCTTATCGAAAAGTTAAAGCCGTCTATCGTAGTAATTAAGACGGATTCCGGCTTAGGAAGTGGGTTCGTCATTGATGACAGTGGGCTTATCGTGACAAACTATCATGTGATTGAAGGCGCGAGGATCGCGTCCGCGAAGTTTAGCAACGGCACGGTCGTGAAGATTGCGGAATATGTAGCAGTAGATAGAGGACGAGACCTGGCAATCCTTCGCGCCAAGTTGAAAGGGAACATGAAACTCAAAGCGATTCCCATACACTCTGCGCTTCCGCGACAGGGTGAGAACGTTATCGCCATCGGTTCACCGAGGGGCCTTGAGGGCACGGTGACGGAAGGAATCGTTAGCGCAATCCGAACTGACTTTCAACCCAAAGTTCGGGGGCGTGATTATGATCCCGGGATTACTTGGGTCCAAACCACAGCGGCAATATCGCCTGGAAACAGTGGCGGACCACTAGTGGCGATGGATGGAAAAGTGGTCGGCGTCAACACTATCATCAATATCCAACCGGGAAGCCAAAACCTCAATTTCGCAGTCTCCGCAATCGAGGTTGCCAAGCTCGTGCGAGACTCGGAGGGCAAGAAACCTCGGAAACTCAGTTCGCTCCCCAGGCGCTCACTAAGTCGCCCCAGTCCGACGCCAAGCCGTCCCTCTCCGGGTTACAGCAAGGAATACGTTATTATTTTCCCCTCGGGCAAGACCCTCAACAGCGAAACCTTCACCCCGAATATGAAGGAAGTCGAGCGTTACTTCAAAAAGATATACAAACGCTATGGCGATGATGCTCCCATCGCGTTCCTTGAACACGCCAACGGCTCCGTGTTTTCCCTAGCGTGCCACGATAAAGGTGTTCTCGACGGCATTACCATCGCCTTCTACGAGAACGAGGACCTGATGGTCTATGCGAGCTATGAAAAGGGGCGTCGGCACGGCATCCTGGAAACCTGGGATGCCAAGGGAGAGAAGGCTTACTGGTGTCAATATACCAAGGGCAAGCGGGATGGATTCTGTTGCTTATTTAAGGATGATCGGCTTTACATGGTGCTGGAATACGATTTCGACAAAATTGAGGCAATCCACCTGATTTCCGGCGATCAAGTGCTCAAAACGTTAGATACCAAGAGCCAAGCGTTGGTCGATGAAACGGCGGGAACGGCAATGCGGGACCTAGAGGAGATTGAGTTGCAATTGTTAGATAACGAGCGCGAGTTCAAGCAAGTCGTTAGAAAGGAAGACTTGCTGCAACGTCAAGCTCGCGTGTCGCAGCTTAGTCCGCAAAAACGAAAAGCCATTTCGTCACGAATCGACCGGCGCTCCAAGGAACGAAAGGCAGCTTTTGGGGCGCTGAAGAGGCGTACCGAGGGACGATAAAAAGGGTACCCTCACCCTCACTCTGGTCTGATGAAAACCCAATAATTTTGGCAAACTGGGCTTGTTAGGTTTTTTGAAATCTGTTGCGCTTCCTTTGTAAGTTTTGGAAACTTTTTCCAATGTGAAGGAGCGCAACAGATGGGTCTATCATGGACGAATATGGGACTTCATTTCAAGTCACCCTTGCGGGTGGTGGTCCAAGTTCTTTGGCGAAGCCGGGAAACGAAATCGCGGAAGTGTCGGCGGTTGAAGCAAAAACTTGACGAGGCCAAGCGGACGATCAATTGGCAGGATGCGAAGATTCAATGGCAAGAGAAGGAAATCCTCGCGTTGAAACAGCAAATGCGGCAAATTGAAGCCCAAGTCCGACAGCAAGCGATGGCGACAACTCGATTGCCGACCGACCCACCGCTAAAAGGGCACAAGTTCGGGCAACGCCTGATCCGTCTGGCCGTGAATCTGGCGAGGATCATCGGCTTGCGTCCCGCCGAACGAGTTTTGAAGATAATGTGGAAGTGGCTCGGGCTGAATCAAAAACTTCCCGATTGGACGACGATTCGCACGTGGTTGATGCGCATTGGCGTGGCGGCCTTGCGCGAGCCCATCGAGCCAGCCGACGATTGGGTTTGGATGGCGGACCATTCCAATCAAATTGGTCCCGAAAAGGCGTTGGTCGTGCTGGGTGTGCGAGCCTCGCGGTTGCCGCCGCCGGGCGAAACCCTTAAGCATGAAGATGTCCATTTGCTCACGGTTCAACCGGGTATCGCCTGGAAACGCGAAAACATGGCGTTGGTTTACGGCCAATTGGCCGAGCAATACGGGAATCCCCGTGCCGTGTTGTGCGACGGAGCGGTGGAACTGCGAGATAGCACGAAATGCCTGCAAAATAGGCGTTCGGATACGATCGTGCTGCAAGATTTCAAGCACAAGGCGGCCATTTTTCTCAAGGCGGCGGTGGGCGATCATCCACGATTCGCCGAGTTCAACACCCGGTTGGGAAAAACCCGCTCGGCGATCCAGCAAACGGAACTGGCGCATCTCACGCCGCCGGGCCAGAAACCGAAGGCGCGCTTCATGAACCTTGCTGCCACGCTCGATTGGGCGGCGACGGTCCTGTGGTTGCTCGAACATCCCGAGGCGAAGACGCGGGCGTCAATCAAGCTCGAACGGCTGGAGGAAAAGCTGGGGTGGCTGCGGTCGTTTGCATCGGAACTGGCCGAGTGGCGAGAATGCCAGCAGGCGGTCAATTTGGGTGTGACGTTCATCAACGAACAGGGACTTTACCGCGGCGCAGGCGTGCAATTGCGCGAGGTGATAGGCGCAAATCTGGGGTATGCGGCCAGCCGGCACTTGGCCGAACGACTTGTTGATCTTGTTCGTGGGTCGGAAGTCCAACTGAAGGAAGGGGAACGTTTGCCGATGAGCACCGAGATTCTTGAATCAACGTTTGCCCTTTACAAGCAGTTGGAGCGTCAGCATTCCAAGGGCGGCTTCACCAGCTTACTGGCCGCCTTCGGTGCGTTGCTTAAAACGGCAACCGACGAAACCATCCGCCGGGCGTTTTCCACAGTGTCAACCAAGGATGTTCACAATTGGGTTCGCAAGAACCTTGGCGATACCTTGACCTCCAAACGTCTCGCTACGTATAAAGAATTCCGAGGCGCAACAAAAACAGCCGCAATAACTTAGCGTTTTAATCAGACCAGCCCCAGCCCGACCCGCACCCGCAAGACGAAACGGCCCGGTCGTTACTCCTACCGATTAAAGCCAGACCGAACGGAATGGCTTTTCGCCTCTGCCGATTCGGTAAGTTCTTCGTAAACAACTGGAGGCAATCGCAGCCGCAGCGACGGGCGCGCTCGACCGCCTTGTCGAATCCGCCGACGATCGACTGGTGAGCGCCGAGTATGGCCATGGCTCGGGCCGTCGTGCCGACGGCCGCTAAACTAATAAGCATTGCGAAACCGCAAGCGGCTATCCTTTCGCCAACTTCCGCAACACCGTCTGTAAAATGCCGCCGTGGCGATAGTATTCCAGCTCAACCGGCGTGTCGATCCGCGCCTTCGCGGAAAACTGCTTGACGGTGCCGTCGTCCACCGTGGCGTTGATTTTCAACTCGCCGCCGGGGCGAAGCGAATCGTTCAACTCGGGGATGTCGAAGACCTCGTTGCCAGTCAAGCCGAGCGATTCCCACGATTGGCCGTCGGGTAGTTGCAGCGGGAGGATGCCCATGCCCACCAGGTTGCTGCGATGGATGCGCTCGAAGCTGGATGCGATCACCGCACGGATACCGAGCAGGTACGGTCCCTTGGCGGCCCAGTCACGGCTGCTTCCGGTCCCATATTCCTTGCCGGCGAGGATAATCGTGGGTACGTCATCGGCCTTGTACCTCATCGCGGCGTCGTAGATCGACATCAGTTTGCCGTCGGACAAGTGGCGTGTAATGCCCCCTTCGGTTCCGGGGGCGATCATGTTGCGGATGCGGATGTTCGAGAACGCGCCGCGGACCAACACCCGATCGTTCCCCCGTCTGGCCCCGTAGCTGTTGAAATCGGCTGGCGCGACGCCTAGCTCCTCCAAGTAATTCCCGGCGGGGCCGCCCGCGGGAATCGCACTGGCGGGCGAAATGTGGTCGGTCGTGACCGAATCGCCAAACGCGGCCAACGCCCGAGCGCCGACCAGCGGCTGGATCGGTCCCGGTTCGAGGGGCATATCGACCAAAAACGGCGGCTCTTGGATGTAGGTGCTCTCGGCGTCCCACGGAAACAGTTCGCTCTCGGAGACCGCGATCCGGTTCCACGCCTCGCTGGACTCGAACACGTCGGCGTATCGGGCACGGAACATCTCGGGACCAATCGCCCGCGAAACGGCCTCGGAGATATCGTCCGATGTGGGCCAAATGTCTTTCAAATAGACCGGCCGGCCGTCGCTGCCGACGCCCAGCGGATCGGTCGTCAGATCGACGTCCACCGTGCCGGCCAAGGCGTAGGCCACGACCAGCGGCGGGCTGGCCAGGTAGTTCGCTTTCGCCAGCGGATGGACGCGGCCCTCGAAATTCCGGTTGCCGCTGATGACCGCCGCCGCGATGAGTTTTCCATCGTCGATCGCCTTGGCCACCGGCGGCGCCAGCGGTCCGCTGTTGCCGATGCAGGTCATGCAACCGTAGCCGACGGTGTGAAATCCCAACTCTTCGAGCGGCTTATCCAGTTCGGCCTGTTGCAGATAATCGGAGACGACCCGGCTGCCGGGCGACATGCTGGTCTTCACGTGGGGCTTGACCTTCAGTCCCCGCTCGACCGCTTTGCGGGCCAGCAGTCCGGCCGCCAGCATCACGCCCGGGTTGCTCGTGTTCGTGCAACTGGTAATCGAGGCGATGACCACCGCGCCGTGGCCCAGTTCGCCGTCGCCTTCCACCGGAACGGTTTTCGATATCTGCTCGTCGCCGAGCGCGAAGCCGCGCCGATTCACCGGCAACTGCAACGCGCGGCGGAACGATTCCTTCATCTCGCCGAGCGGAACGCGGTCTTGCGGGCGCTTCGGTCCGGCCAAACTCGGCTCGACGGTCGAAAGATCGAGCGTCAGCACTTTCGTGTAGTTCGGCCGCGGGGCGTCGGCGGCCGAAGCGGACCGGAACAGATTCTGCTCCTTCGTGTATCGCTCGACCAGTTCGACTTCCGCGTCAGTCCGTCCGGTTTCGCGTAGAAAGGCCAGCGTCTGCTCGTCTACGGGGAAGTATCCCATCGTGGCGCCATAGTCGGGCGCCATGTTGGCGACCAACGCCCTATCGGCCACCTTCATCGTAGCCATCGCGGAGCCGAAATACTCGACGAACTTGTCCACGACACCCTCGGCGCGAAGGATTTGCGAGATGGTCAAGACCAGATCCGTGGCCGTGGCGCCGGGCGGCAACTCGCCGACAAGCTCGAAGCCGACCACCTCCGGGGCGAGCATGTACAACGGCTGTCCGAGCATCATCCCCTCGGCCTCGATTCCGCCCACGCCCCAGCCGACTACGCCCAGACCGTTTATCATCGTCGTGTGACTGTCGGTGCCCACGAGCGTGTCGGGACAAGCCACCGGCCCCTCGGCGTCGTCGCGCAGACAGACGCACTTGGCAAGGTACTCCAAGTTGACTTGATGGATAATGCCCGTCCCAGGCGGAACGACGCGGAAATTCTTGAAAGCCTTCTGTCCCCAGCGTAGGAACTCGTAACGTTCGCGGTTCCGCTCGAACTCCATGGCGATGTTTTCGGCCAACGCATCGGTCGAGCCACAGTGGTCCACTTGCACCGAATGGTCGATCACCAGATCGACGGGAACCAGCGGGTTGATCCGCGCGGGATCGCCACCGAGCCGCTTCATGGCGCTGCGCATGGCTGCCAAATCGACCACCGCCGGTACGCCGGTAAAGTCCTGGAGAATGACCCGGGTAGGCTTGAAGGGGACTTCGATGGCCGCCTTGCGTTCGGGCTGCCAAGCGGCCAGGCCGCGCACGTCGTCCTCGCTCACCTGATGGCCGTCGCAGTTGCGGAGCACCGATTCCAGCAGCACTCGAATGGAATAAGGCAGCGCGGCGATATTGGTCAGGCCGGCGTCATCGAGCTTCGACAAACGATAGATTCCCGCCTGGCCGGCGCCTGTGTTGAAAACATCTCGGGCATGAAAGGGGTCGCGCATGGGTCGCTCCAGTGTTTCCGAACGAAAGTAGTGTACAAACCGCTTGCGGTTATCAACGGTTCTTTGGTAGGTGCAACGGCCAGCCGTCATAAGCCTTGACGAACGGCCAATGTTGTCGTGGGAGCCGCCACTGCGGCGGATTATCGTCAATATAGCCGATTGTACGCCGGATGGAATCGGGGGTGTCGAGGAATACTTTCCAACCCGGACCGCCCCAGACGGGATGGTCTTCGGAACGCAGTTTTTCGCTGCGAAACCGCAAGCGGCTACGGCCAAAACTCCGGCGTCGGAGCGGTGACCGAGACTCGCTGCTTGTCGGTCGGGTGCTGAAACTCCAGCGTCCGAGCGTGCAGGGCAATGGCCAGCCGGCGAGGGTCGTCATACCGCGGGCCGAATGGGATCGACGCCCCGTATTGGAAATCGCCCAATACCGGATACCCCCGCGAAGCGGCCTGGATGCGGACCTGATGCGTCCGTCCGGTCTCCAACTCGACCTCCAACCAGGCCCCCGTGTCCGTTTCCTCGATGGTCCGATAGTGGAGCACGGCCAATCGGGCGTCGGGGTGCTCGGGCGGCACGACTTCGGCCTGAGGCCGGCCGTAAACCTTTCGCAAGTGGTCGCGCCACGTGCCGGCCGGCGGATCGGGACGCCCCTGGACCAAGGCCCAATAGAGCTTTTTAACCGATCGCAGCTCGAATTGCCGGGCCAGACGTTGCGTGGCGCGGCGGCGCAGCCCGAAAACGATGGCCCCCGATGACGGCCGGTCGAGCCGGTGGGGAATGCCAAGATATATCTTATCCGGCTCTTCGGAACGTTCTCGCAAAAAAGCCTTGATGCGGACTTCGAGGCTGTCGATACCCGGCGGAGCCTGGGTCGGCAGCCCCGGCGGCTTGCAAACCGCCAGGCACGGGCCGTCGTCAAATAGAATCTTGAAACCGAAGTCCGACATTGTTTTTCCGACAAAAGGTCATCGCCCCCGCCAATATCCCGGTTGCCGTTTGGCATGGGCTACGGCGACAATCAGCACCTGACCGGAACTCTCGCGGTAAATGACCTGAAATGGGTATCGCCGCATCAGATAGAAACGATGCGAACCATCGCAGAAGGGAAACCGTTGCGGAGTTGCTTGAATCGTCTGGATCGCCCGTTCAAACTCGGTCTCGAATCCGCGAGCCGCCCGTTCGCTTCGTTGGGCGTACCAAGTAAGAGCCTCGGTGTAGTCCTCTTCGGCCGCTGCTGTAATCAGCACGTCAGCCATCGAGTCCCGCCCTCTGTCGTGCGCGTGCTTGCACGTCAGGCCAGGACGAGGCCGACATGGTTCCCGCATCATAAGCCGCCGATCGACGTTGCGATTCCGTAATCCACGCCTCGTCGGGCACCGGCCACTCGTTCGGCGGAAGGTGGTCCCACAACGCCTCGATCAAGCGCACTTGATCCTCCGCGGGCAGAGCCTGTGCGGCGGCATAAATGTCGTTGAAGGTCGTCATGGCGTCAAATGTCTCCTCGGCTTGGTTGCGACCACCTCCCCACATTGCTTGTTCCACCCTCTTAAGTATAGCCGTTTTCCGGCGAGAACGTCAAGAAGTCGGAGGGAGAACTAATGCATCAGTCCCAAACAATCGTCAACGACGGAATGTTACACGTATCGGGCCATCAGGCGATCGGCCAGCCGCGGCGAAATACGATTTAGCAGGCAAAGCACACGCCCCCAACGATAGGGAATAATCTCGTGTTTTCCCTTGCGGATGGCGCGGACCATCTGCCGGGCAACCTCGGCGGCGCTGACCGGCCGGTGCTCGGGCCATTTCGGGTCTTCCGTGCGCTCGATTACCCGATCGAAAAATTCAGTCTCCGTCGTGCCGGGACTGACGACCAACACGTCGATTCCCAGCCTGGTGAACTCGGCGCGGATCGACTCGCTGAAGCCCTGCACGGCGAACTTGCTGGCCGCGTATTCGCTGCTGTAGGGCACGCCGCGATGCCCGAGGATCGAGCTGACGTTGACCACGATCGGACAATTGCTTTGTTGCAGCAGCGGCAGCGAGAGCCGGATCATCTCGACGGTGGCGAAGAAATTCACTTCCATCAGGCGGCGGACCCGCTTGGGGTCGGCGTCGACGAACAAACCCATCGCCCCGATGCCGGCGTTGTTCACCAAAACATCCAGACCGCCGAGCTTCTCTCGGGCGGCGTCGATCGCCCGTTGCCGGACGGCCCTGTCGGTCACGTCGCCGACGACCGCTTCGACCGTTCCCCCGACGGCCGCTATCTGATCGGTTACTTCTCGCAGCCGATCCTCGCGCCGGGCAACGATGACCAATCCAACGCCGTGGCGGGCCAGTTCGAGGGCCGTCTCGCGGCCGATGCCGCTGCTGGCGCCGGTGACAATCGCGCGGGCTCCGTGTAAGTTGCGTTTCATTGTTTTGCGGAAGTTATTCTATAAGGAACGGTTGTACTGCGAAACCGCAAGCGGTTCGTCGCGCCGATCACTACCCACCACCCACTACCCACTACCCACTACCCACTATCCCGGGGACGGACGGTGACGGAATCTCCGTTGATCCGCCCAAGATAGTGCTGGGGGATGCGGCAATGGACCGTCATTTTGCCGTCGCGGAATTGCTTTGATAGGATTTCTCCATGCGCGGCGAGATAGGCCATCATCCGCCCGTTATCGACGCCCAGTTCGACATCCACGTCGATAAATCCGCGGCTCAGTGCGTCGCTGACGGCCCGCGCGAGGTTCTCGATTCCGATACCGCACCGCGCGCTGATCGGCACGGCGCCGGGATGGCGTCCCAACAGGCCCTCCAAACGGATGCGGTCGGTCAAGGCGTCGATTTTATTGATCACCAGCAGCGTGTCTTTCCGTTGGATGCCGATCTCTTCGAGCACGTCGTAGGCGGCGGCTATCTGATCGGAGACGGCGGGGTTGGCGCCGTCGGCCACGTGCAGCAGCAGGTCCGCCTGCCGGGCCTCTTCGAGCGTGGCCTTGAAACTTTCGATCAGATGATGGGGTAAGTGACGGATGAAGCCGACCGTGTCGCTCAGCAGCACCGGTCCCCAACCGGGTAGTTGCCACCGCCGTGTGCGGGTGTCTAGCGTGGCGAACAGGGCGTCCTGCACAAACACGTCCGCCCCGGTCAGCGCGTTCATCAGCGTGCTCTTTCCGGCGTTGGTGTAGCCGACCAACGAGACGGTCATCAGGTCGTCCCGCGCGGCTACTTCCCTCTGCTTGCGCCGCTCGATCACCTCCAACTGCCGGTGGAGGTCCTTGATGCGTCGTTCGACCAGGCGGCGGTCTTCTTCCAACTGCGTTTCGCCCGGCCCGCGCAGGCCGACCCCTTTCTTCTGACGCGAGAGGTGCGTCCACATCCGCTTCAGCCGCGGCATCGAGTATTCGAGCTGCGCCAACTCGACGGCCAATCCGGCCTGGGCCGTCTGGGCGCGGCCGGCAAAGATGTCGAGGATCAGCTCCGTGCGGTCCAATACCTTCAGGCCAATCGCCTTTTCGAGGTTGCGGGTCTGGCCGGGGTTCAGGTCGTTGTCGAAGATCACCAGATCGGCGTCGTTCGCGGCGGCCAGCCGGCAAAGCTCCTCGACCTTTCCGCTGCCAAGATACGTGGCGGTGTCGGGGACTTCTCGGCGCTGGGTCAAACAGCCGACCACCCTCACGCCGGCCGTGGCGGCAAGCCCCTTCAATTCATTCAACGGCTCGTCGCCGGTCCCCTGCTTCGGCAACAAGACGCCGACCAATACGGCTGCTTCGCTCGCTACGCTTTCGGTGCGGTTCAGTTCGTACACGGTGTGGACGTTTCTCCGGTGTTCGCCATTGACGCCGCGCCGGGACCGTTTGTCTCGCGGACGAGGGCATGGCTCTCATACCAAATAATCTCTTCTTGGAGTTGTTTGATGAGACGGCCGAACGATCGGAGCCTTAGCTCCCGCACGTGTTCGTTACCGTCAGTGCGCCGCCGGATCATCTCGTAGTTCTCCTGGAGCATGCGCAGTTTGTCGCGCGTAGCGTTCAATTGGCGCTCGTTCTGCAGTTTCATCGGATCACCTGCCGTACAGGTCCAACATTCAGCCGCATGGCGATAATGGCTTTGACATTCTCGCTTTTCGTCCGTTCAGAAAGTAATCGCAAACGCTTTTCGCCCATGCGACGATCGATGGCCAGAAGTATCTCCGCCAATCCCCAATGATCCTCCGGCGGCGCGAAATTCAACAGATCAACATTGGGGGCGTCCGTCCATTCCCTCAAGATCGTTGCAATAGGAATGCATTCGCCGCACGCAGAATAGGAATCGACGCACGCACTGGGAAAATCGCGTGGAAAATCCCAAATGATCTCTTTGCCGATTGTGATGTAACACCGAGGAATCAAAGTGCTGCCGCGCTTAGACCGCATGGGATAGGCGATGTAGTGAATCTGAAACGGCACCTTCGGATCGATCATTGAATAGATGCGCGTCTGTAATTTGCTCCAGCGCTTCACGATCGCCTCGAATGATTTTGCTCTTCGCGAAACAAGCGGCTTCGTTGCCGCCAATACGCGACTTTCTGCTCGAACGTCATGTCCTTGATCTTCTCGTAAATCCGTTGCGACCCGAGACGTTTCATTTCGACGCAATCAAAAGTCTTGGTTTTAGTCTTCATCGACAATTACCTCCTGCGGCGTATGGATGGCAATTGGGCCATAACCGTGAGCAAGATTCACGCCGTTATACAATGGAATCTTCTTGAAGTTGACGATGTGTTTGAAGTTCCAGCTTACGATCGCCGCGCTTTGGGATTCCGTAGCCAGAGCAACATGCAGTGCATCGGTTTCCCATTGCCGCCCCACAATTCCCGCTTCCAGATATGCCTGCTGAAGTTGAAGGGCTTCTTCTGTAACGTCCATGGATTCCGCATGCCGACACATCTCCTCGAACAGGGCAAAAACCTTTTCGGGGGCATTTTCAAGTTCATCACGGACGACCATCGAGACAATGAGATGCAACTGCCCCGAGCGAACATTGTCGAAAAACACTTGACTTGCAACCTCAAATTCCTCGTCGAACGCGCCTCCGTAGACGGATGCGTCGGCGTATACCCGAATCGGCTTGCCTGTTATTGTCATAGTATCCTCCTCGTGTATTTTAGCATCATGCGAAACTCCAGGCTACACGGCCTCAGCCCGCGCATGGAAACACGGCCAACAAACACCATGCCGCGAATACGTCACTCAATATCTTCCACCAACAGATGACAATAACTTTCGTAGCGGCGTTCGTCCAACCGTCCGTCGGCCACGGCGTCCTTGACCGCACATTCATCCTCGTGTGTATGGGTGCAGTTGGGAAAGCGGCACAGGTTCCCATATGGCCGCAGATCGCGGAAGAAACCGGGTACCTCCTCGGCCGTCACGTCCCAGGGCTGGAAGCGGCGTATGCCGGGCGTGTCTACCACGAATCCGCCGCAGGCCAGGGGGAGCAATCGAGCGGTGGTCGTCGTGTGCTTGCCCTTCTCGGTATCCTCGCTGACCGGCTGCACGCGGAGTTGGAACTTGGGGTCGATGATGTTCAGCAGGGACGATTTGCCGACGCCGCTTTGCCCGATGACGACGTTTTCACGTCCCTGGAGCGCGTGGCGAAACCGCTCGACGCCGAAACCGCTCGACGCACTCAGCAGGAACACTTCGTATCCCATTCGACCGTATACACCCACCAGCGGTTGCAGACCGGCCGGATCGACCAGATCGATTTTGTTGATGCAGATCAAGGGGCGGACGCTCCCTTTCTCGGCGGCCATCAGCAGGCGGTCGATGAGATTCGGCTTCAATCGGGGTTCCGCGGCGCTGGTGACGATGGCCAACTGGTCCACGTTGGCCACCATAATGTGTTGGCGTCCACGAACCGTCCGGCATAAGCACCCGTATCGCGGCTCGACCCGCTCGATCATCCCCTCCTTGGGATCGGTTTCCTTGACCGGGCGGAACAGCACCCGGTCGCCGGCCGCAACGACGTGGCGCTGGTCGGTAGAGATGGTCTTCAGCAGTCTGCGGGTGGCGCATTGATAGACGCTGCCCGAGGAAGCCTCGACATTGCTGATCAGGCCGAGCACGCTTAGCACCCGTCCGGGGCGGCAAATCGTTTCGTCCACGTCCAGGTGGATGCCGAGGCCGGGCGTTTCGCCGCCGTCGATTTCCTCGCCGCAGACGGTCCTTCGTCGGGCAAGTTCTCCCTTGCCGCTGATCCGCTCGCCTTGCAACGGCGCTTCGTCCTCGAATCCGTGTTGCCGGAAACGCCGCGTCCAATCGGAGGTCCGAGGCCGGTCGCCCCGGTTCTTACGGAATTCAGTGCGGATTTTTTTCTTTTTGGCCATCCTAAAGCGGGCTAAGCCCGCAACCCAAAAAAACTTGCAAACTTGCGAGCACGGCGCGCAAAAGTTTCGACGTAAGACTCTAAAGCGGGTGATTGCGGAAACGAATGTTGCCGGGATCGTCGTTCGTAATGTCGTAACGTTCCGATGGATCCGGGTCCGACGGGGTTTTCTTGGGGGTAAACTTCCGCTTCTCCAGCCCCGCCCGCTCCAACAGGGACTTGTCGAAAACGTCTGCGTCGGGCAGATCGGGTGGAGGAGGACCGACCGCGCCGATGTCGATCGGAGAATACTGCACCTCATACTTATGCTTGGCGACCGAGAGAACGTCACCCGGGTCGATGCGCTTGTCCGTCACCCGGACCCCATTGACCTTTACGCCGTTGCGGCTTTGCAGGTCGCGGACATGCCAGTAGCCGTCGTTCACGTTCAACTGGCAATGGTGTGCCGAGACGTTGGAAAAGCGAAGCACGACATCGCAACTCTCGCGCCGTCCGACCAACAAACTCTTCTTAAGCAAAGGTATAGGATCGCCTCCCCCCACAGGTATAAGTTCGCCGTACATATAGCGTTGCCTCTTGTGATACCTGCCCAAACCGCTAGGATTGAATGGATAATAGCCCCCTTTCAGTGTAGTAGAACATGGATTTTGCGTCAACCGTTTTGGCTCATCAACACATATCACCGGATGATTGGCGATCCGCCGGACTCTTGTATCACAGCCTCAACTTCTTTCACCAGAAGAAGTTTGGCGAAAGGGTTTGGAAGATAAGCGTCGATGCCGGCTGCACATGTCCAAACCGGGACGGCACGCTGGCCACTTGCGGTTGTGTATTTTGCGACCCGGAAAGCTTCAGCCCGAGTCGGCGGCAAAATCTCCCCTCGCCCTCTGGGAGAGGGGCCGGGGGTGAGGGCGTAGAAGAACGTTCATCGTTGCCCTTTCCAATCGCCGATCAGATAGAAGCTGGAATCCGCCGCTTGAGTAGCCGAAATCGGGCACAAAAGTACCTCGCCTACTTCCAGCCGGCCACGAACACCTACGGACCGATTGATCGGCTTCGGGGAGCTTTCGAGGAAGCCATGTCGCACCCCAAGGTGGTCGGCCTGACAATCGGCACCCGCCCCGATTGCGTGGGCGAGGACGTTTTGGACCTGCTCGAGGAACTTGCCGGACAGACCTGGTTGGTCGTCGAGTACGGCTTGCAGACGATCCACGACCGGACGCTCGATCTGATCGGCCGCGGACACCACTTCGACGCCTTCAGCGACGCCTACCAGCGAAGCCGGCGGCGGGGACTGAACGTCGGTGTCCACGTGATTCTAGGGCTGCCGGGCGAGTCGCGCGACGACATGCTGGCAACTGCCCGGACCTTGGCAAAACTCGACATCCATTCGATCAAGCCGCACAACCTGTATGCTGTCCGAAACACGGTTCTGGCCGATTGGGTGGCCACCGGTCGGATTCGACTCCCCGAGTTGCACGAGTATGTCGGATATCTGGTCGATTTTCTGGAGCAATTGCCCGGCCGAATCGTCGTCGAACGTCTCTGCGGCGATGCACCGTCGCGGTATCTTGTCGGACCTGGGTGGTGTCTGGACAAAGCGGCGGTCCACCGGGCCGTGGAGGCGGAGTTCCGCCGCCGCGGCACCCGGCAGGGGGCATTAGTGGGTAGTGGATAGTGGGTAGTGATCGACGCGAGCCAGCGCCGTTCCCCGCTCTTAACGGGCACAGTAGGCCCCCCCAGGCTCCGTTGCTTATGTGGCCCAGTCTTCAAATCCCAGTAAACCGGATGCCACCTCTTTAATATGGTCCATTCGATCGTGCGTTACTAAAACAAGATTATACTCGATGGCGTGCGCCGCTATCCACAAGTCATTTTCCTGAACGCCAAGATTCGTTGCCGTAATTGGATCGATCAACTGACATGGTCGGAGGCCATTTCTTCTGTTTTTCGGAGCATACTTTCCAAAAAGCTTTGCTCTGATTTGCCCGTAGTAATGTGATGTACTCCGATGAATACGTAGAACATTTGGAAGCCTTTTGTTCACGTAATCTTTATACGCAGCCTGGATTGGTGTGTCCGTATTGGAGACGCAACGATGACCATATTCAATCTCTCCCCATGAAATCGCGGATATTCTTAGCGGCGCGTTTGCATCAACAGCCGCCAGATGCCGGACAACATTATGGTGTTCGGGCGTTGCTTCATCGAACCAGTAGCGAAGTACGTTCGTGTCCAGCAGATATCCATGCACGATTGCTACTCCTCAAAGGCTTGCGCCGCCTCGCGCAGAGCGTGCAGCATCCCGGTAGGGATTTCGGGCTCCGTCTGATTTCGCAAGTGTCCCGCCGTCGAAGCAGCATATACAGAGGATAGGTACTCATGCAAAGGAAAGCACGGCTCATATTCGTCAGGGTAATAGCGATCTAAAACGAACGGCACACCTTGACGTTCCCATCCGGCAAAGCGATCGAGAATTTGCCGCTCCAAACGCGGAGGCAAATCATAGAGGCGAAGCACTTCGGCATCAATTTGCAGCATGAGATCGCGGGCAACATCCGCATTAACCGGCGTGCTGAGGCCGTCGTCGTTTTCCGCCACAGTGCAAAGATATTCGGCAACATATCCACTTACGCGATTCACATCTGCCGTGGATGCGTCAGGCACCGGCAACTTGCGAATCATCCCGACTAAGTTGTGCCGTTTATCTGAATGAGTGTAAGAAAACGCATTTGCAATCGGGGAGTTGAGGATTGCCCAAAGGTATTCCAAGGTCCATATCTTTGATCGCGGCCTTATTGTGATGAAGCCGCTTGTCACGGCATGGCCCGTTCGATCGATAATCGCTTTTAATCGCCATGGGCAACCAGTGGGGCCCACTGGAGCGTAATTCAGAAGAATCTGAGGAATGCCTGTTGTCGCTCCCGTAACTTTCCTGTCTATAACGCTAGGGTTTAGATTCATCCATACTTCACGGGGTTGTCCGTGCAACTGGATGTTATCATGCCATCCGGCATATCCTTTCTTTGCCCCAGGAAATCGCTTTTTGCTGATCGTTACGGCATCTGGCGGAAGCTTCTTTTCGCCGAGATAAAATAAACCTTGCCCGCTCTTGATGATCGTGGACAGAGCGGAAAAAGTTTTACATGCAGTCCATACTTCCGCTAATTCAGGTACGCTTAAATTCCAATCGTTTTCGGCGTTGATTTGTGATTGGTTTACTTGATGTGTGACCGAGAAGCGATAATCCAACCGGAAGCCGTCGGCATCACGCCTACGAACTATACGATGATGGAAAATATTGCTTTTGTTTTGCGGTTTATCAGTCTTGCATCCGATTATTACAGCGGACTCCATTCTAGAAAGGGCAAAAATGTTATCGGGAAACTCACATACTTGTAGAATGTCGAAGCCTCTTACAATCCTTTCTCGTAAATCTATTGCACGGCGGCTTGTTAGAATTGTCTTTGGAACGATGACGCCGAAAACCGCTCCCGTTGGCAAGGCTGGCAAGGCACGGCTCAGCATTTCCGACGTTTTACTTGCGTAACGCAACTCAATGCCACGTTTCGCGTATGCCGACTTTTCGCGGGCTGTAAAATCTTCGAAAGGCGGATTGGCCAAGAACACAGTCGCCGTTTTCGCCTGTTGCTGAAGAATGTCACCAGCGAACATGTCGCCACACCGCAAATCCCAACCGTTAGGATTGGGGATATCGGCAAGGGTCAACTTTAATCGGGCAATTTCCAGGGCAAAAGAATCAATCTCACAGCCGTGCAGTCGCTTTCGCAAGTATGCGTGCTGTGTTTTGGAATCGGAGTAATCTCCTGGAAGAATCTCCCTCAAAAGCCGCATGGCTGCTATCAAGAAGGCGGCATCGCCACAGGCAGGCTCGAATACGATTCTATTTTCAACCGGGATTTCTTCAATCCAAGGCGACAACTTTCCGACGACATAATCGACAAGGTAAGCTGGTGTGCTATGTGTTCCAAGCGAAGAACGTGTCGCTTTGGAAATTAACGTGTTTTCGTAAACGTAAGCCAAGGATTCCGTAGTCGTCGCCGCCAGATTGCTGAATCGGGCAATCGTGCTTGCCGTGTTGCCAAGCGCGTCGCGTTGTCGGCCATTGATCTGAATCGGGGCAGTGGTTCCATAATGTTTTGCAATGCGGCTAAATACATCATCCGCTGCTGAAAGATCAATGTTGACAAAACCCTTTACGCCCTTGTCCCGCAATATTTTGGCGGCAAGCAGCCAAAACACCGACTTTATCAGCCAGTCGCTTTTTTCACTCGTTAGACTGCGCCATCGAAGCTGCAATTTTAGTGCCGATACGGCGCGGGCAATCAAGTTGCCTAAAGCGTTGCCGACTTCACTTTCGACAAGGGGCATCAAGCCGATGTCAACGAAAGTCAGTTGGTATTGCCGGTCGAACCGCCCCCACGTTTTCGCGCGATACACTGCCTCCGGTGAAAAGTCGTCTTGGTGGGACTGAAAAAAATGTGCGACCTTATCGTGGGAGATTGTTTCAATTAACTCGGGGGCATGCGTTCCTTGTTTCCACCACTGCAACTTCCCTTGCCAGCACACAAAAACAATTGGCGCTCCGAGGCTTCGGCAGAGCAATACAATGGGCATCGGGTCGGATACCGCATCTAGCGCCACCACACAAGCCGACCGCGCATCCGCCGGGCTGTGGGCAAATCCGACAAAAGGAACCTGCTGCCCTTTTCCAAAACGGTAATTGGTACGTAACAAATCACCGCCATACCCGCACCGTTGTAGGTGTGGCTTGAGAACGTTCGCAGTTAACCCTTGATTATGGATAATCAATGATTCCTATTAGGCTGTTAGTCTGAAAAACTTGCTGTAACTAATGGGTGGTTTGCCTGTACCTCCACGGAACGTGTTGGATATTCTATATTGGCCAGCCAAATGGATCGAGATCAGTTTCGGGGAAGCAGGCCACACCGTGTGTGGCGGTTCGATTGCCGACTATTCTGGCGGCAATTCCCTGTGAGTGTGGTATTCCAATAGTTGAGCGATTGGGAATGCAATCGCGATTATTAACTGTTCCTATGCTTCTGAACATCCACCCACTCTATCAACTGTATCGGATTCTGTGCCGCTTTGATCGAGACGCCTCGAATTTACAGTGTTTTCCGGGGACTCTCGCGCCCCATCTCCCCAGAACCTCGCAACTTCTCCGGCGGCTTCGCAATTCAACAGAAAGACGGTACAATTAAACGTGGTTTGGAGCGGACCGGACGGTCGCCGGTCTTTTACCGCGGGCTGCCACATCGGCCCATTATGCGGCAAAAGGCTGGAGGAAAGTCCGGGCTCCGTAGGACAAGGTGGTGGGTAACGCCCACCGGCCGAAAGGTCAGGGAAAGTGCAGCAGAAAGCAGACCGCCTCGCGAACCTTTCTTGACATGGATCGCCTTCCGGCGAGAAATGCGGGTTAGGCCCGCGCGGTAAGGGTGAAACGGTGAGGTAAGAGCTCACCAGCAGGCCGGGTGACCGGCTTGGCTAGGCAAACCCCACTTGGAGCAAGATCAAGCAGGAAGAAGCGGATCGCGGCCGGACGATTCAGTTCGCTCGGCCGTTCCCGCGGGCCGGTCCGGCCCGCTATCAACTTCCGGGTAGATCGCTTGAGGGGCCGAGCAATCGTCCTCCCAGAGAAATGACCGTCGCCATCGCCATTACGGCGGTGGTACAGAACCCGGCTTACAGGTCCGCTCCGAACCCTATTAGTTTC
>CBDAFL010000039.1:0-1131 GCA_965195225.1 uncultured Thermoguttaceae bacterium | reverse complement strand
GGCGATGGCCTGGCTGGGTGAAGAGTTGCCGGAAGACCAGCAGGCCCATGCTACGCCCTTTACTCCCCGATGTACCAAGGACCTCATCGAGGAAGGGTTGTTCGCCCATCGCCGCGACCTGTTCTCCACCCTCGATCTGGTTTTCTTCGACACGACGAGCATCTATTTCGAGGGTGACGGCGGCGAAACGCTCGGCCAACGCGGCCATAGCAAGGACCATCGGCCCGACCTGAAACAAATGGTCGTGGCCGCCGTGCTCGACGGCGACGGCCGCCCATTGTGCTGCGAACTCTGGCCGGGCAACACCACGGATGTGAAAACCTTAATCCCCATCGTCGACCGCCTGCGGGGACGGTTCGCGATCGGCCAGGTGTGCATCGTGGCCGACCGAGGTATGATCAGCAAGAACACCATCGAACAACTCGAAAATCCGCGGCGGCGATGGCAGTATATCCTGGGCACGCGAATGCGTAACCAGAAAGAAGTTTACCAAGAGGTACTTTCTCGTGGCGGCCGGTTCCGGGTGGTTCACCCCGAACGTGGCAAACGGAAGGACCCTTCGCCGCTGAAGGTGAAGGAAGTGGCGGTCGAGGGACATCGCTATGTCGTGTGCCTCAACGAGGAACAGGCTCGCAAGGACGCTTACGATCGCGAGGCAATCCTGGCCTCTCTCCACCAACAACTCAAGCAAGGCGACAAGTCGCTGGTCGGCAATCGCGGCTATCGCAAGTACTTGAAGCCAACCAAGTCGCACTTCGAGATCGACGAGGCGAAGATCAAAGCGGAAGTCCGCTTCGACGGCAAATGGGTGCTTCGCACCAACACGGAATTGCCGGCGGCCGAGGTGGCGTTGAAGTACAAGCAACTGTGGACGGTGGAGCATGTGTTCCGCTCGACCAAGTCGCTCTTGGAGACGCGGCCCATCTGGCACAAGTGCGACGAGACGATCCGTGGTCACGTCTTCTGTTCCTTTCTTGCCCTCTTCCGTTTCTAGCCCGAGTTTACAAGTTATGGGCGGCCATTCTCGTAACGTGTTATTTGCAAAGCGGTTGCGCGCACGCGCCGGTTACCCTAAAGAGTCGTTTTCGGCCTTGGTGAGTGGCAATACGTCCATGAGTCGGTCCTGAACCT
>CBDAFL010000038.1:0-1110 GCA_965195225.1 uncultured Thermoguttaceae bacterium | reverse complement strand
TTGTTTTTTTTTTTTTTTTCAAGCAGAAGACGGCATACGAGATTCTGACATGTGACTGGAGTTCAGACGTGTGCTCTTCCGATCTCAGATCGTTGACCCCGACGGCGGCCAGTAAGAGGTTGTCCATGAGTTGTTATGCTCCGTTTGAGATAGTTATATTTGACAAGTTTAGCCGCCGACGGTACGTCGGTGAAACGTCGCATCGGTATAGTCCGACGTGCCGTCGGACGCTAAACGTACAACCAGCCACTGACTACTGACCACTGTCATCTTCGTCCGGCTCTTCATCGTCTTTTTTTGCCGTTTCGCTGAAGACCGGCCCGCCCCATGCGTCGTAAATTGCCAGCACGTTCAACAACCCGGCGATCATCGTGTAGACGGTCCCCAACTCGAAGTAGCGGTGCAACTCGCGGTGCAGCGTGTGAGATGTAGGCTGACCGATGTTCGGGTCGTCGCGATCACATCGTTCCTGCCTCGGCGGTGCCATAAAGCCGTCAAGCAATACCCTCCGGTGTTTGCTCATCCGATTGGCTTGCACTAGGGCAGGCAGGGCGGGCAGGCCGACCGCTACCTGGCAGATGTACGGCAATCGTTTTTCTCCGGTTCGCCATGAAAAATATACCACTCGCCCCCAACCGAGCGTACTGCTGCCGCCTAAGTAACATCCGTAAATGAAGGTCCCCATAATGCAGACGAAGAATAGCGTCGCCTTGGCCCAGCGTCGTTGGTACAAGTGGCCCAACCCGGGGATCAGCCAGGCCAAAAACGCCGCCAATGCCGGGTCTTTCAAATCGACCGATTCCTGGGCGGTTTTTTGTTCTGGGTTGATGGACACGTGTGGCCCTCCGGCTAAATGATAATGACTGTAGTATTATCAATTCTAGCTCCCGCCGGTGATATTGTCAGTGGGGTGTTGCGGCAGTTCCACCAACCAATTTTTCACATGGCGGGTGGCACGGCACCACCCGGGTTTATGCAAATTTGCACAATAATTTCGGTAATTTTGCAGCAAAGTTCTTGCAATCGCCGGCACGGCATGATAATACTAAGGACATGAAAGTTACTCTGCAAGATGTCGCTTCTGCCGTAGACATGTCCGTCAGTACTGTA
>CBDAFL010000037.1:0-8265 GCA_965195225.1 uncultured Thermoguttaceae bacterium | reverse complement strand
GGCGGCGGACTGGGTCCGTTACCCGCCTGGGTCCGTCGCTTCAGCCGAGTGCGTCATTGGATTCAAGCTAAAATCTTGGTGGCCGGTGCTCGATGGCTATTTTTACAGGAACAACATAAGCTAGCACTTGCATAATCCTGTGAATCGCTGGGCTATTGTCGAACGACCCTACGGGTCGAAGTTCTCGTATTTCCCGAAGTTTTTCAAGCAAAATGTGGGGAAACCTAAGGTCGTAGAACGCGGGACGTTGGCTGCGTGAAACGCTCCAATCGCCTGGACATCCAGGGCGAAAATAGTCCCGATGGGTGGCCTCCGAAGTCCAGAAATCAAACTGGCCCACTACTCACAATTCGGGAATCCAAACTGATCCACTACCGACGGAACAGCCGTCAACCAAGCATCGGACGACGGCACAGCGTTTTTCGTGGGTTAGTGTGTTCATGCCTCTACTATATGCTTGAGCGGTCAAGTAGCCAATAGGTAAAATGCAAGCACCTGTAATTTTATGCTTGCATTTTACCTGTAAAGCGGTATAATGCAAGCATAAGTATCCAGATGCACAAAGGAGAATCAAATGTCAGAGACAGAACGATCCAAAGGTGGGGATGCGAGAGCTAAAAAACTGACCCCGGAAGAGCGTAGTGACATTGCCAAGAAGGCCGCTGATGCTAGGTGGGATAGGGGTGTTCCGCAGGCGATATGTGGATCACCGGACCATCCGCTTCGGATCGGGGACGGAGAGGGGGCAATCGAAATTCCCTGCTATGTGTTGGAAAACGGAAAACGAGTTTTGTACCAGCGGGCAATGGTGGACGCTCTCGATATGTCCCGCGGAAGTTCGGGTGGCTCTGGCGGTGACCGACTGGCCAAGTTTGTCACCGGCAATGCGATTAAACCCTTTATGGAAGACAAGTTACAGTCGGTGACCGAACCTATTAAATTCAGGACTCCTAGTGGGAACCTTGGTTATGGGTACGATGCGACGATCCTTGCAGATATTTGCGAAGCAGTCCTAAAAGCGAGAGACAAAGGCGTGCTCCAGAAGCAACAAGAGCACATAGCAGCACGCTGTGAAGTGCTGGTCAGAGGGTTCGCCCGCGTTGGAATTATCGCTCTGGTAGACGAAGCGACTGGATACCAAGAGTTTCGGGCGAGAGATGCTCTTGCCCGCATTTTAGAAGCGTTTGTCGCAAAAGAAATTCAACCGTATATACCGACATTTCCAGGCGATTTTTATTCGCAAATGTTTCGGCTCCGTGAGCTCGACTATCCCAACGACTCAGTAAAACGCCCGCAGTATTTCGGCCACCTAACAAACGATCTCGTTTACAAGCGTATTGCACCGGGCGTATTAGAGGAACTAAAGCGTATCACACCGTTCTCTGGGTCCGGTAGGCGAAAACACAAATACTTTCAACGATTAACGTCCAATATCGGCTACCCAAAACTTCGTGAACATCTCGGGTCAATTGTTGCGATAATGAAGCTCAGTACCGACTGGCCGGACTTCATGGGAAAGGTTGATCGCATCCATCCGCGAGTTGGTGAGACGATGATGCTACCTTTTTCAGAGGACGACAACGGGAAGGGACTTTAGCTTTTAGGTTTCCATCGCGCCAATGCCGCCTTTCTGGCAATCTCGCTCTTCTGCTTCGTTGTCAGCTTTTCCGCCCTAGCCTTCCCGCCCTTTAGCCCCCCCAGTCGTCCAAGAGCGACTGCGGCGGGGTTCTTCTTCTTTGGCGGCTCAGCATCCGGCACAATGGCGTCGAGAACGTGCCGGGCTATTTCGGACGGGTCTTTTTGTTTGCTTGAGCGTTCAGGCATACTGGTAGCATGCGCTGGTATGCCTTAGCAGTCAAGCTGAGTCTGGGAATAAAAAACGCAATACCTTGCAACAGCCTTGGCTTTGAGGTCAGTGCGGTGAATCAATCCATCATAATCGAACTAATGAGATTTGCGTCAATGCGCGTCCGCTCATCTGATCGGGAAACGAGATCGTGGTGTGGATTCTGACCGTGAAAAAGATGAATTACAACGCCCTCGGTTTTGGCAACGTCGATAGCGGGGAGGAAATCGCTATCTCCCGCGAGAACTACCGCATCGGTGATGGCCTTTTTGGCGGCCAAAAGAACGAGGTCCACACCCATTTGGATGTCCACTCGCTTTTGCTGAAATATTGGCTTCCCGTCCGCGTCGCAACCGCGATAAGCGAGCATACCAAGACGCACCTGAAATCTAGGAATCCTGTCTAGGGCATAATGAAACCGTTGTACCCTGCCGAATCTTTCTTTTTCCGCCTCTGTCGGTGGATTGGATTGGTAGGGTTCGCAATCGTAATAGTACGACCGCAAAACCTCACTTCCGCCAGCCATTTCGGAGACAAGTTTTTTGAAGTCGATTCGCGGAGAATCGAACTCTTCTTTTAGCGTGAACTGGAGATAGGCTGCGTCGATAAAGATTGCGATTCTTCCCACGCGATAAATCCTCGGATGGGCGATTTCTAAATTGAAAAAGCCGCCCGATGACGAGCGGCTTTCGACTCACAAAAGATTTTTTCCTGACATCCACATGGAACGCCAGGGAGTATCATTAACTCTATTGTTATTATCGACCACGCGGACTGATTGTCAAGCATTTCTCGGACATGTCAATACCAAAAACTGAATAATTTTCAGAAACAACACCGCAGAGGGGGGCAATCCGCTTACCACCCCCACTCGACACCCCCCTGCGGACTGGCATTTGCGATCGAGTAGAATATAATCCGCTAGCAGTTGTCAACCACCCCCGCTTAAAAAATCCGGAATCCAAACTGGCCCACTACCAAATTTCCGGTAGCCATTGACCAACCTCCGTCTGAATCGCAACAATAGAGCTTGCGAGGCTGGCCGTAGCGGTTTGGCGGCGAGCTTGGCCCCCGCAGAACACCGATTTGAACCGGGATGGCACTGGTGTCTCGCCAGTGCCGGCCGAAACACGGGCAAGATGCCCGTGCCACCCCCGCCGGTTCGAGTCCCACGCCCCTTATGCGACAGAACGCCCCGCGGGCAAAGCGTCGCATACCCACCGTACTTACCGAGTGAAGTCAGAGCGGAAGGAAAACGTAATGAGGCTCGGGAAAACATCGTCGGTCGAAGATATCCAAACGCTTGGCCGCTTCGAGGATTACAAGAAGATTCTTCTCTCGCCGCCGTTTGCCGGCCATCTCGACAAGCTGTTGGCCTATTGGGCACTGCCGACCGACCGCCGCCCGCCGCTGGCCTTCCTGGGGCGCACGTTGCAGGATCTGCTGAGTACGCCGCTGGTCGAGCTTGCGGCCACGCCGAGCATCGGACGCAACAAGATGGTCTCCTTTGTCGGGTTGTTGGCCCGCGCCGCCGAGACCGACCCCGCCGGGTTGCCCGCGAATATCCCCGCTCCGCCAAATCCCCGCGCCCCCTG
This sequence comes from uncultured Thermoguttaceae bacterium, assembly GCA_965195225.1. GTDB lineage: Bacteria > Planctomycetota > Planctomycetia > Pirellulales > Thermoguttaceae > JAHIKV01. Next base: position 4,824 of record CBDAFL010000037.1, on the reverse strand, counting down.
CCCTGCCCCCGACGACTGTGGTGAAGCGCCTCGATTCAACCCGTCCAACATCTCCGAAGCGACGTGGGCGTGGTGGCGGGCAAGCGTCGTCCGCGGCGGATTGGCCGGCGAGACCTTGGGACGCCTGGCCCCAAGCCTGCGGAACATGACCCGGGTAATCTGGAACACGCCGCTCGGCGTCTATACGAGTTCCACACTGGCCGAGATCCGCGCCATGAAAACGCACGGCGAGAAACGCTTGCGCGCGATTCTCGGTGTGTTCCACGCCGCCGACGCGCTGGTGGCCGGCATGGGCGAGCAAGGGCATCTTGTCGTTCGGATCGTCCCGCGCCGGATAGATCGCGTGGAGCGCTGGACGAACCGGACCCTCCAACGGCCCGGCCTGCCCGACCCTCAAGATATCTTCGAGAACTTCATCCAGCCGCTCTTGGAGCAGGTCCGCACCGATGCCCCGACGCAGGTCGTCACGCTGGCGGAATACCGGCTGGGAGTGGCCGGACCAATGACCAGCGTACGCCAGGCCGCGCGCACAATGCATCTCACCCGGGCACGGGTCTATCAGTTGCTCGACGAGATCAACGACATTCTGATGGTCCGCTGGCCGATCGGGCGACACCAGACGCACGAGCTGCGCGAGAAGTTTCTGGCCGAGACGGACCGCTCGCCCGACGAGGCGGACTTGCAACAGTTCCAGGCGGCCGTCGAGTTGTTCTATCCCGGCAGCCGTCGCGGCGCGGCCGGGCCGCTGGAAGAAGCCTTCGATCCGATCGAGCAACGGGAAGAACTGCTCGAAGTATCGTAAAGCGTCGCTGTCGCGGAAAAGCTATTGGACCGGGTGTCATGGGCAAGCGAAGCTTACCCGTGGCACCCACCCTTTCCGCGTCAGAAACTATTTAGCCCCGGGTGAATACACCCGGGGTAAGCGGCGTTTCGCGTTCAACCCGACCCCGCCGTGTATTCACGGCGGGCTAAATGGGATAATCCCCCAAAACATCCGAGTTTTTTCAGGGCCACGGAATCAAAACAGCGAGGATAGCGTCTATAATATAGGAAGAGAAGGAACATTCACCTGGAGACCCCCATGTCGAGCGGAATAGTCGCCCCCCCTCCGCTGCCGCCCGATGTACCCTTGGTCGCGCCGCCGACCGAGTACGAGGGCTATATCGACCAACGGCTCCGCCAAACTCGCCGGCAGGTGAAAAGCGTGGACATCGCCGGCGGTTTGGCGACGCTCGCCATCGGCGCGCTTCTGTATCTGTTCGCGGCGGCGCTGGCCGACCATTGGCTGATTGTCGGCGGATTGGGATTTTGGGGGCGGTGGCTGCTCTGGCTGGTACTCGTCGGCGCGGCGGGCACTTTTTTCGCCTTCCGACTGCTCCCACCGCTGATGCATCGGGTCAACCCGGTCTTCGCGGCCTCGACGATCGAAAAAAGCCGGCCGTCGCTTAGGAACAGCCTGATCAATTTCCTGTTGCTCCGCGGTCGGCGGCAAGAGATGGCCGCGCCCGTCTACAACGCGCTTGAGCAACGCGCCGCGGCCGACCTGTCGCAGGTCCACGTCGAGTCGGCGGTCGATCGGACGCATCTGGTCCGCCTCTGCTGCGCGTTGGCCGTTGCATTGGCGATATTCAGTCTCTATCTGGTCGTCTCGCCTAAGAACCCGCTCCGCTCGGCCGCGCGGGTTCTTTTCCCGTGGTCGAGCGTCGCTGCCCCAACACGGGTAACGATCGACGACGTCCGCCCCGGCGACACGGCCGCCTTTCACGGCGAGTTCATCACCGTCTCGGCGGAGTTGGCCGGCCTGCGCGATGGCGAGAAGCCCTTGCTGATTTACTCCACGGCCGACGGCCAGAGCGTCGATCAGGCGGTCCCGATGGAAACTCCCAAGGGGGAATACCGATACCAATGCCGTCTTCCGCCGGGCAAACTCGGCTTGCAACAAGACTACAAATATCACCTCTCGGCCGGCGACTGCCGCACACCCGGCTATCTGATCAAAGTTCGGAACGCCCCGGCCATTGTGGTCGATAATGTCGTCTACCGTTACCCCGGCTACACCGGCCTGGCCGATCAAACGCTCGATAACCAGGGCGATTTGCGGGCCATCGAGGGGACCGAAGCAACGATCCACGCCACGGCAAACGCCGAAATCAAGCCGGGTACGGCCGAAATCGACCTCGGCTGCACCGGCCGTCGCGGCGTGCGGATGACCGCCGACGGCTACAAGGCCACCGGCAGTTTCAGACTCCGGCTCAGCGCGGAAGACAACACTCCCGAACACGATTGCTACCAACTCCGTTTCTCCGACCTACAGGGACACGAAAACACCCGGCCGGTCCGGCATCGCATCGAGGTCGTCCGCGACCTCCCGCCGGAGATTCAACCGATCGAGCCGCAGGAACGAGAGGTCCAAGTGGCCGAAAACGGGAGACTGACGATCCGCGTCCGTGCCAAAGACCCCGATTTCGCCCTGCGGCGGATTGCGCTGAGGGCAGTCCGCGACGACAACCGAAGCCTATCGATCCCTCCCCTGTTGGAAAAGCGGAGACCGGAAAAGGCGGTCCAAGGCGAGTTTCAAGGCGAGTACGCCTTCATGCCTGCCCGGCTGGGGCTTAAGGCCGGCGACCGGGTCCAATACTGGGCCGAGGCCGAGGACAACAAAGAGCCGACCGCCAATCGCTCCGAAACCGAGAAACGATGGATCGTCGTGGCAGGCCCGGAGGCCCAAGACGAACAGCAACAGCAAGAGGGAGCGAAAGGAGACCGCCCCTCCGATCAATCCAAGGAACAAGAGCCGTCCAGCGATCCGTCGGATCGGCGGGATGACGCCGGCCGGCAGCCGCAAGATCAGCCGCCGGAAGACCCCGCCGAAAAACAACCCTCGCCGGATGAGTCGCAATCGCCCGACGCGGACCGGAACGACCGGCGGCAAGAGGAATCGTCCGGCGACAAGCAAGACGGCGAACAAGGCGAACAAGGCGACGGCAAACAACAAGGCGACAAGCAATCCGATTCCGGCAATCAGGGCGAAAATCAGCAAGGCGAAGGGGAGCAAGACGGCCGGTCCGGCCAGCGGATACATCCCGAGGCCGAGCCGGGCGACGCCATGCAGGAGATTCTAAAAGACCGCCAACGCCAACAGAAGGACCAGCCGCCGCAAGACAAGCCGCAACCGGAAAACCAACAGCCCGGCAAGCAGCAAGAAGACAAACAACAATCAGCGGATAAACAGCAAGCGGACAGTCAGCAAAAAAGCGGCGACCAAAGCCAGCCGGACCAGCGCCAATCCGGCGATCAGCAGCAACCGGCCGACAATCAAGAAACCGGAACCGAACAGCCTTCGGGCGACAAGCAGGAAGAAGGACAATCGGGCGAAGAACAAGCCGGCGGCAAGGAATCCGGCGCGGAGCAATCGGCCGGAGCGGAATCCCAGCAGGAAAAGGGCGGCTCCGAAAAAGCCGACGGCCAAGAATCGGCCGCGGGAGAAGACGCCAAGGGGCAATCGGAAACCGAAAGTCAGAAATCCGACGCCGACAAGGCCAACGGCGAAAAAGGCGCCGGGGAACCATCCGAAAGCCGGCGGAAGGATCAAAAAACAGAGGAGCAAGATCAATCCGGCGGCGAAACCGGCGGATCGCAACGGCAGCCTACCGCCGATCAAAAGCCGGGCGAGCAGAAACCGGGACGCCAAGACTCGCCCGGCGACGGCGAAAAATCCGACCGTGAAACCGGCAGCCCCTTGCCGCAAGAAGAGGCCCAACCAAGCAATAAACAACGGCCCGACAAGGCCGGCGAAGCGCCGGGCGAGCGGAAAGAAGACGATGCCCAATCACCCGGCATGGGTAAAAAAGAATCCGACGCACAGAGCGACACTGCCGGAGATCGAAAGGGTGGCGGCGAAAAAGGGGGCGGTCAACAGTCCAACCAACCGGGCGTCGGCGGTCCCGGCTCGAACACGCCCGCCGACGAAGGAGCGTCGCAGGCCGACGAGCAAGGCGAAGGAGAGACCGGCTCCCGCGCAGGCGATCGGGAGGCGTCGAAAACCCCCACCGACTCGGAGCAAAAAGCCCCGGGCGCCGGCCGCGCCGCCGACGGCTCGGAACAGAAAGCCGCGACCGATGGCCGCGCCCCCGACGGCCAACGGCAAAGCGATTCCAACGATTCCGATCAGCGGGGCAAGCCGCTGGAGAATCCCGACAAAAGCGGCATCCCTACCGGGGAAGGACAGAAATCCGATGGATCGGGCGCCGTAACAGGTGGCGGAAAACCGGGCAAAGCAGGCCCGGCCGATTCGTCCAGGGCGTCCGATGATCCGGCCGATCGGGCAAATCTCGATTACGCCAGACGGCAGACCGCTTTGGCCCTGGAGCATCTCCGCGACCAAGTGGCAAAGGAGAAGCCGGAACTGCTCGAACGGCTCGGGTGGACGAAGGACGACGCGCGGCGGTTCCTCGCGCGGTGGGAGGAGATGCGCCGCTCGGCGAAGGAAAATGGCGCGGCGGGCAAAATGGCAAGGAAACGATTCGACGACGCGCTGAAAAGCCTCGGCCTGCGCCCCCGTGGGACGGAGCTGAAACGCGGCGGCGTGGAAATCGAGAAATCGGAGACCCCGCGGGACGCCGGCCGATTCGCTCCTCCGCCCGATTGGGCCGATCAGTTCCGCGCCTATACCCGCGGCATCTCCGGCGGCGATCGACGGGATGAGTCGAGCGAACGGGAATGAATAAGGGGGCAAGTCCAACTACCCACATAAGGACACGGGAAGAAATAACTTGGTGAGATTCCAATGAGGGTGGCACGTCCCTGAGCGCGGCGAAGGGCGTG
>CBDAFL010000036.1:0-2422 GCA_965195225.1 uncultured Thermoguttaceae bacterium | reverse complement strand
GAATGGCACTGTCATGCACCTCCGTTTGGCGCAAGGGTAGATGTCTATTGGAGTTAGATGTCTCGTGAGTCGTTTCGTCATGAATGTCGGGAGGCGCGCGGAAAGAACGTGAACGCAGGCGACAGATCTTGAATCGAACGACTGCATCCGGGAGAATTTTGGTGTTGTGGTAAGGCCTTCCTTGCCTTTACACTGCCACAACGTTCGAGGCCTTCCTTGCCCAACCGTTCCAATGATTGGATCAAGGAGAGCCTCTCATGTTTTACCAGAAAAGGCGATCTTGTAGCCAGAGATTCCAGTGGGTCCGCCAGGCGTTCTTGCAGGCGGACGGGCTGCCCTTCGGCGACGTCCTCAGCGAGGACGACATTCAGCAGGCATTCGAGACCGAGAACGCTTGTTTTGCCCAGGGCGAGGGAGACATCTATACTCCGGCGATCACCCTGTGGGCCTTCTTGTCGCAGACCCTCCACGCGCAGCGGTTGCGATCGTGCATGGCGGCCGTGTCGCGGGTGACCGTCTTGTGCGTGGCCCTCGGACGCCAGCCGCCATCGCCCGACACCGGCGCGTACTGTCGGGCGAGGGCCAAATTGCCGGAGCGTGTGCTTTCCAGATTGGTCTACGATCTGGCCGACTCGTTGGAGTCGCGGGTTCCTGCCGACTGGCTTTGGCAGGGCCGGCACGTGAAGGTCTGCGACGGCACCACGCTGACCGCTCCCGATACCCCGGAAAACCAGAAGGCCTGGCCACAGCAGCGAGCGCAGAAGCCAGGACTGGGCTTCCCGATCTTGCGGATGGTGGTCCTGTTCTCCTTGGCCACGGCCGCCGTATCCGGAGTAGCCTTCGGGCCTTACAAGGGCAAACGGACGGGTGAGTCTGCCCTGCTGCGGACGCTTTTGGATCGCTTTCAGCCCGGCGACGTCTTCCTGGGCGATTGCGGCTTCTGTTCCTACTTTCTCTTGGCCTTGCTGCTGAGCCAGCAAGTGGACGTAGTGGTGCGCCAACATCAGAACCGGCGGACCAACTTCCGCTTGGGCCAACGGCTGGGTAAAGAAGATCACGTCGTGGTGTGGCCACGTCCACAGCGGCCGAGTTGGATGGATAAGGAAACCTACGCGACGATCCCGGAGATGCTCGCCGTGCGCGAGTTGAAAGTCCGCGTCGAGGTTCGCGGATTCCGCGTGCAACAACTCGTGGTCGTGACCACCATGACCGATGCGCAGCGCTACCCCAAAAGCGAAGTCGCCAGGCTGTTCCGCCTGCGTTGGCACGCGGAACTCGATCTGAGGAACATCAAGATCAGTCTGCAAATGGACGACCTTCGCGGGAAGACGCCGGAGATGGTGCGTCGGGAAATCTGGGTTCATTGGCTGGCTTACAACCTGATCCGCAAGACCATTGCCCAAGCGGCGCTGGTTCACGAGAAGTTGCCGCGGCAGTTGAGTTTTGCTGCCGCCCTGGTCGCCGTGGCCACCTCCTGGGATCATGCCACCGTGGCCAAGCAGAACGTGCTGGGCGCCTTGGCCGATGTGCAGTTCCGCGTGATCGCCTGGCATGAGGTTGGCAACCGGCCCGACCGCGTGGAACCACGTGCGATAAAACGTCGCCCAAAACCTCATCGCTTGCTAACCATGACTCGTGAAGAAGCGCGCAAACTGCTGCGTCTCGGGGTTGACCCTTATGAGACGAAGAAATAGCAGCGATCTTACAAAGGAGCCCTTCGAAATCACTCGCTGATCGTAAGTTGATCCTGAATGACATTCCCTTGAAGGATCCCAAGGTCTCTCGGGGGCATGCCCCGCCTGCGCGCGGACCAACGTCATGCATTCCGCCTCCGTCGTTGTTTCGACAATCCCCAGCGCCTTCGATGCCGCTCGCTCGTCGGCTCGCGCCTTCTCGCCGTAAGTCCTTACGCCACAACCGACAGTGCCATTCGGGTCTGACCCCTTCAGTTCTTTCCAGGCCACGTCGATCGAAGGGCTCAGAGCGACGATCCGAGCCACCTTGTATTGCAGGGCCGGACTGCAACCTTTGCCGAAGCCGAAGGCCGCCAGTTCCGGGTAGAATCCGGCGAGTTGCTCGCTGGGGTCCGTGGACTTGGTACGTCTCGGGGCACGGTATTGCTCATCGCATAAGTAATGCAACGTGGGCTGCTGTGAGCTGTCAGCTATCAGCGGTCAGCTATCAGCCCGAAACCCCGCAAAAAAGCGCTGTTTTCAGCGACTGAAAGCTGAAAGCTGATAGCCAAGTTTGATGTTGCAGAACTTTTCGGATGAGCCATAACTTTGCGTCTGAGCTTGAAAGGCTTCGACGGCCTCGGATGGCGACGCGACTGGCGCACCATTTTTCGAATCCGTTCGTACTCGCATGGCGGACCTCCTTGCATGCGTTGTTGGGTAGTTCACAATCCCAATAGCATGCGGGA
>CBDAFL010000035.1:0-9907 GCA_965195225.1 uncultured Thermoguttaceae bacterium | reverse complement strand
TTCTCCGGCGAGGGATCGACGACCGCCAACAGTTCGACGTCGTCGCGTGCGGCGAGTTTTTGGGCGTGAAACCCACCCAGTCTTCCGGCGCCGACGACGGCCATTCGGAGTTTTTTCATTGTGATTGGCCCCTGTGAAGCCGCAAGCGGCTCACTATCCACTATCCACTACCTCACGCGGCTTTCCGCCGTTCGCGGCAGCGGCCGTGTACGCCTTCATGCTGACCTTGGACGAAGGCCAACAGGTGGTTTACCTGCGGCACGAGGTGTCCGTTGGCGCGGAGAATCTCCCAGGCGTTTTCCAGGCCGACCTTCGAGCGGTAGAGCAGGCGATGGGTTTCGGCCAGCGCGTGGATGACCTGCGGCGAGAAGTTGTTTCGTTTCAGTCCCACGGCGTTGATGCAGCGGGGCCGCGCCGGATAGCCCTCGGCCAGCATGTACGGCGGCACGTCGTGGCGGACCGCGCTGAGGCCGGCGATGAAACTGTAGCTGCCGATGGTGGCGAAGTGATGCACCGCCGCAGCGCCGGAAAGCGAGGCGTAGTCGTGGACGTGGACGTGTCCGGCCAGCAAAGTGCCGTTGGCGGCGGTGATGTGATTGCCCAACTGGCAGTCGTGTGCGACGTGGCTGCAAGCCATGAGGAAGTTGTGGTCGCCGATACGTGTAACGCCGTCTTCTTTCTCCGAGGCCCGGTTGATCGTCGCGTTCTCGCGGATAATGTTGTGGTCGCCGATGATGACTTTCGTGTCGCCGCCGGTGTAACTGACGTCTTGCGGCTCGCCGCCGATGACGACGTTGGGATAAATGTGATTGTAGCAGCCGATGGTCACGTTACCCATCAAGGTGACGTTGTTTTCCAGGCGGGAGCCGCGGCCGATCCGCGCCTTCGGACCGATGACGCAGAAGGGTCCGATTTCGACTTCGTCGTCAATTTCCGCGCGGGGGTCGATCGAGCTGTTTTCGGCGAAGTAGTTGGCCATCTCCACGACTCCTTCAAGTTTAGCATCCGCCGGAATGGCGGCTTACGGCTAAATAGGGCCGCTGTTCCGGCGGCCGCTAAACATTTTCACGCACAATGTTTCAGTTGATTCTCATTTTCAATTCCGGCGACGATTGCCCGGACCAGTTCCCCGTTCAGCCGATGTCCGCTGCGGTAGGCGACGAACCGCCCCACCAGATCGCAACCGGCCAGCGCCAGATCGCCGACCATGTCGACCATTTTGTGGCGGACGCACTCGTCAGGAAAACGGAGCTGGTTGTCGATTGGCCCGGTGGGTCCGAATACCAGCAGGTCGCGGAAGGTGGTCCGCCGGCCCAATCCTCGGGCCTTGATCTCAGCCGCCTCCGACTCGAGCACGAACGTCCGGCTGGGGGCCAGATTGATGTGGAAGTGGCGAGGCGAGAGCGATATTTCCAGCGATTGGCGGCCGATCGGACTCCCACTGCCGTAATCCAATTCGTAGCGAAGGATCCGCTTGCTGGAGGAACAGGGCCGGGCCTCGATCCAACTATCCTGGTCGCCGAGGCGAATCACCCGGTCGATGACCAGTTGCGAGCGTGGGGCGTCTTGCTCGACGACGACGGCCCGCAAAATCTCGACGAACGGCAGGCAGGAGCCGTCGCAGCCGGGCATTTCCGGCCGATCGACCCATAGTTCGCAGTTGTCGATTCCCAGCCCGGCCAACGCGGCCATGATGTGTTCGATCATCTCGACCGACGCCTCGCCAAGGCGAAGCGTGGTCCGGCGCGGCGTTTCCACGCGATGTTCGATCACCGCGGGGATGCGCGGGCAGCCCGGCAGGTCGCGCCTGACGAAAGCGATACCCGAGCCGGCCGCCGCAGGCCGGAACTCGACCCGTACGTCTTGGCCGCTCCAGTATCCGATCCCTTCAACAGCGACGGGGGCGGATATCGTCCGCTGGTTTCTTGTCGTGACCATCCCTCGGTTGCCAGTCGTCCTTGACTCTAGTGGAAAAGAAAGCGCACTTTGCTGTTCCCGCACCGGCCGTCCGTGGCCGGTCTAGGCGACGAATCGCGTTCGTCACCGCTTGTTGCCGAAAGGAACCGTTTGCCTCGGCGCTGCCGTTCCGCGCCGGTCGGCCGCGCCGGGATTGATCGCCGTCCGGTTCAACTCCGCCAGGATCGCCTCGGTGATGTCCAGACCGTGGTTGTGCCAGACCACCTGTTTGTTGATGTCCGACAAAACCTGTTCCGGCTGTCCGGAGTCAACCTGCTCGCCATTGAAGCGGAACACCATGTCGATGTTGTGTTGCCGGGCAAAATAGTCGGTCGCCTGCCAAATCTCCTGATACACGTTGTAATAGATTTTGGCCTCGCGCTGAAGAAACTCGTTTCTCTGCAACTGGACTTTAACGCTCAGATCGGCCTGCCGCCTGGCAACCTCTTCCTCCATGGCCTTATAGTCGGGAGTTCCCTTATTGAATTCCTGAAGGCGTTCGGCGAGCTTGCCGACGGCGATGCGTTCTCCCTTCACCCAGTTTTCGGCCTTCTTCACGTCGTTCTTCATGTCCCCCATCATCCCCTTGAAGCGGATGTGGTTCTTGAATATATGGGTGACGTCTATCAAGGCGAGTCTGGGACCGGCCACCGGCTGCGCGCCGCCGGGCTGACCTTGGGCAACGACTTGGGGGCCGTTGGCGCTAAGCGACAAGAGGGCGGCCAGCGCCCAACATAGCGATTTCTTCACGTCAGCACTCCTTGCTGTTGTGTCGGTTTTCCCTGGGCGAAAAAGGGCTCTGTAAATGTTTTTCGCGCCATTCCGACTGGATCCTTCCGTTCGATCAGAATTGGTCCCCAGGGTTCCAGGGAGGCGATATTTTGCCCGTTAAGGGCGTTTGGGTAAATAGCAGATATTTTGCATCCCGGCAGGCACACATAACCGATTGCCGCACAACGACTTACAGAAACCAGTCCGGCGGCGGAGTCTTCTCGGCCGGAAGCAGCCGCCGCCGATTCTCCGCCATTCCCGCCAAGGGGTCGGCCCTTAGAACCTGGGCTCTCACGTGGAAAACACTAACCGCCCCCGACTATTTCACGACACTCGATTTTTCAACTTCGCATTCCGCAATCTCGTGAGGTTACTATGTAGAGAGGAAGCGATTCTTCTCCAGAGACGCCTAATTCTTTGTGTCGCCTAGATGGGGTAAGGGGTACACTCGTGGCCGACCACGCGCCCAGCAGCGAATTCCTGGACCTTTTCACGGGCAGTCAGTTGCGGCTCTACCGCTACATCGTTCTGCTCGTGGCAAACCAGATCGAGGCGGAAGACGTCCTGCAAAACACCAACCTCGTCATGCTGCGGAAATGCGACCGGTTCCGCCCCGGTACGAACTTCCACTCGTGGTCCACAAGCATCGCCTACCTGGAAGTGCTGAAGTTCCGCTCGTCGAGGAAGCGGCAATCGCCCGGGCTGAGCGAGGCCACCCTGGAAATGCTCTCGGCCGAGGCGCTCGACCACGCTCCGCTCTTGGGGCAGCGGAACGCCGCCTTGCCGGAATGCATGGAAAAACTTCCGCCGGGCGACCTGTCGTTGGTCTCCGACCATTATTTCCGCGGACTGTCTTGGGAGACGATCGCCAAGTCGTTAGGCCGCTCGTCCAGTTCCGTCCGCCATTCGATTTGCCGCATCCGCCGCGAGTTGAAGCGCTGCATCGACACGGTAGTCAGCCGGGAGGAGGACGCATGACTCCTTCGACCGACAAATACGACGGCTTGTACACCCTGTTGGACGATCTCTGCGACGGGTCGATATCCGCAAGCAACGCCGCCCGGCTCGATTGTCTCCTGCAGGAAGACCCGGCGGCGCGACGGGAATACTTATCGTATCTCGACGTCCACGCAGGCCTTGGGTTGCTCTCGGGCAAACCGCTCGCTTCATATTCCGATGATGCGGTAGTTCTACTTTCCGATGGCGCGGCAGCCCAACATACCGTTGGTGCGGCAGTTGAACTGCCGCACCAACTCGATCTCGAGCCCCGAACCCCGAGCCCCGAACCCCCCTTCCCTTCGCTATCCACTACCAACTATCCACTACCCACTTCTGACTTTGTCGGCAGTTGGGCGTTCTCCTACATGGTTGCCACGGTGATTATGGGCGTGACGATACTGGGGTTTTGGGCGTACAAAATCACCCATCACCAACATATCGCCGAGGCGCCGTCGCAGTCGGTTCCGTCGGATGTCAGGCAGGAGATGGTGTTCGTCGGCCGGATCACCGGCATGGTCGATGTGAAATGGTCGGACGATCCCCACTATCTGCCGCCACCGGGCTTCGCACACGTCCCCTTGGGCCGAAAATACAAGCTCGACTCTGGCCTGATGCAAATCACCTACGATTCCGGGGCGAAGGTCATCCTTCAAGGCCCTTGCACCTACGAGGTCGAATCCACCGCCGGCGGCTTCCTTTCGTTGGGCAAGCTGACGGCGCGGGTGGGGGAAGACAAGGAGACAAAGAGACAAGGAGACAAGGGAAAGAAGGCCGATGCCGCATCTCCCCATCTCCTTGTCTCCCGGTCTCCCGGTCTCCCGGTCTCTCCCCTCTTCTCCGTCCGCACTCCCACCGCCGTGGTGACCGACCTGGGCACCGAGTTCGGCGTCGAGGTGAGCAAGCGAGGGCAGACCAAGACGCAAGTGTTTGTCGGCTCGGTGCGTTTGGCGGCAATTGCTCCCAGCGGTGAAGCGGGCGAAGGACGGGTGCTATCGACCGGCCAGATTGGAATCGTTCAGTTAGGCAATGCGGCGATCGTGGTCGCCGACGCCAACGACGGGTCGATAACATTTGCCCGCGTCATGCCGCCGCGAAAAGATGTGCAAAAGGCCCTCGCTGATGCCTACGCCGAACTTGTGATGTCGCTCGGTCCGGTCGCTTATTACCGCATGGAGCGGCCAGACGATGAAAAAGAGTTGCTTACGGTGCTGGATTCGGCGCCGGGCGGGCGTCACGGAAAATTGAGCGGCGTCGGCCGCGCCGGCGGTCTCGAACGGCTTTGGTGCGCGGGCCGGTTCGGCGGCGGGTTGGAGTTGCGAGGCGAGTTCTTCGGCGACTACGTAATCGCCCCCAGAACGCCCGACTGCGACTCGAACCAGTATTCCTTCTCCGCCTGGATCCTCGCCGATAGCAGGATATCGGGGGCTTCGATCGCCAGCGAAGGCGGCAGCCGCAACTGGTTCCGGCTCAAGTTCAATCTAATAGATGGTTTTTTGCGGGTGCGTGTCATTCCACTTAATGGCAAAGATAGCGCGTATAGCATGCTGGATGGCGAATTGAATCCGTTTCCCACCGGCCAGTGGCGGCATATGACCGTGGTGGCCGACGGGGCGGTCCTTCGTCTGTACAGCAACGGCGTCGAGGTGAGATCCATGCCGTGCGATGGCGTCATTGTCAATCCACCGGGAAAACATCTGTTGCTCGGCTGCGGCAACAATGCGGAAGATCCGGCTGGGCTGCTGCCCAGTTCATTCTGGGATGGGCGGATCGACGAGGCGGCCATTTTCCACCGCGCTTTGACCCCAGAAGAAGCAAGGCAGTTGTACGAGGGGCCGGTCGCGCCGCGGGAACGCGGCGACGACGCCGGGCATACCGGATCAGCCGCTACCTCAACGGAAAGGGGGGTGACACCATGAATGATCCATAGTTGGGTAGGGTGGGACAAGCGCAGCGCGGTCCCACCATTTTAGGCCCTTTGATACGATTGGTGGGACTGCGCTGCGATTGTCCCACCCTACATGTTTGCTTCGAGTGTGCGGAGTTTCGCATCGCCAAGTCGGCCGGCATCGCAAGGGCCTCTTGGAGGATGCAACAGAGGGAAGGAAGTGAGAACCGTTACGCGGGATTAACTTTGGCAGCTATGTTGCTGTCGGCCCGCCAGCGGAAAGCGTGGTAGCGGCTTTGACGTCACCGTTTGAGTCGCCTATCGAAAAGGGAGAGTACAATGTTTCGCGCTATTCAATTTGTGTTGGTTGCCGTCGTTCTGTTCGGGACGTGTGCGGTCGCCCAGGCCGAGTCGATCCCTCTCCTCAAAAACGTCACGACAGACAGCGTGATCTTTCATGACGATTTCGAGTCAGGAACGGTGGGAAGTCCCCCGGGCCAGTACGATCCAACGGTCGGGGAGTGGACGAGTTACTCGCCGGGAACGAATGGTAGTTACGCATGGGTCACCGACGAGGCAACAACCGGCGTTGCCTCCTACGAAGGCAGCCAGTACTTGGATGTCTATAGAGGCCCCCTAGTCTCATCTTCATCTGTACTTCAGGGTTTTGGTATCGCCAGTGGAGCGGGCGACGTGGTCATGTTTCAAGCCGCTTTCTACGGTTCGCCTGCACTCATCTTTATGGATGCGGCGGGTGGTCATCTCGGCCGCGTCTGGGCGGAGCCGGGTGGAGCGTTTTTGGTCAGAGACTCCGGTAATGCGAATTGGCTTACTCTCGACCAGACATGGACGGCCGGCCAGTGGAATACCCTGGTTGTGACGCACACGAACCAGACCCAGGATTGGACCATTTCCGTTAATGGCCAGACACCTGAAACCGAGACTTCGCTTGCGGCCGGGGCGACCGGCGCTGTTTCGGGGATCTTTCTTATGTCGAGCACTTACAGCGGCGGTGCCTACTTGGACGCGCTGCCGATACCGGAGCCGGGGACGCTGGCGTTGCTGGCCACCGGTCTGATCGGGCTGCTCTGCTACGCATGGAGAAAGCGGAAATAACGCATGTCGTTGGGGTGGCAGTTCAACTGCCACCCCAACAAGAGTATGATTTCTGATTTGACTGGCGCTTTTCCGGCGTCGTCACGAACGGCTTTCGTGACGACGCTCGGAACGCCGGCCATTCTCGGAAGCACAGGAACTCACGCCAAGGCGCAAAGTTGTATTTCAGATATTTGTTCCGTTCGGTCAGGAGGCCAGCGATGTTTCAAAATAATCATAAATCATCAATCATAAATCATAAATCCACCGCCCTCACCCTAGCCCTCTCCCGAAGGGAGAGGGGATTCACGCTCGTGGAGCTTTTGGTCGTGATCACGATCATCGGCATCCTGATCGCACTGTTGCTTCCGGCGGTGCAGGCGGCCCGTGAGGCGGCACGGCAAGTGCAGTGCAAGAATAACCTCAAACAACTTGCCCTGGGCTGCCTGGGCCACGAGGAGGTCCATAAGCGTTTTCCCACCGGCGGCTGGGGATTCGGCTGGACCGGCGACGCCGACCGGGGCACCGACTGGCGTCAGCCGGGCGGATGGATCTACAACATCCTTCCCTATATCGAGCAGCAGGCACTGCACGGTATGGGTGCCGGGCTGCCGCAAGCACAAAAGTACGCCGCCCATCTGCAGCGAGTGTCCGTGCCCCTGGGTGTACTCTACTGTCCCACGCGGCGGCGGGCGATCGCCTACCCCTGGGATCCGACGAGCGGGTGGGGAGGGGCACGGATCGTCAACGCCGGCGGCACTTCGTCGGTCTTGGGGCGGAGCGACTACGCCGCCAACGGCGGCGACCATTTCACCGATCCCCGCGGTTCGTATAGACCGGACTGGCAGTCGGCCCCGCCGAACGGGGCAGCCGGGCCGGCCAGCATCGAGGAAGTCGAGAACCCGCCGGGGCAAATGACCCTCAACGCGCAGACCACCTTTGCCGACATTGCCAGGATAGCCACGGGCATCGTGTACTGCGGCAGCCTGATCAAAATGGCGGACGTGACGGACGGAACCAGCAACACGTACCTTGCGGGCGAGAAGTACCTCGACCCCGACCATTATGCCACCGGCTTGGATCCAACCGACAATGAGGCCGCCTTCATGGGCGACAACATGGACCTCTCGCGTTGGAGTGGGCTCTCGTCTTCGGAACTGTGGCCGCCATTCCAGGATACCCCGGGCTCTTCTTACTACGGTGCTTTCGGCAGCGCCCATGCCACCGGCTTCCACATGGCCTTTTGTGATGGTTCGGTCCGCATGATCAACTATACGATCGGTCCGGAAATCCACCGTTGCCTGTGCAACCGCAAGGATGGCATGGTGATCGACGGCAAGAAGTTCTAGCCAACCGCGTACGGGCAAGCACGCGCCCCACCTACTAACCCGTTTTTTACCGTCCACTTTTTGCGGGGAATATCAGGAATGTAGGGTGGGACAAGCGCAGCACGGTTCCACCACAAGGATTCGTTCAAGCAAGAGGATGGGACTGCGCTGCGCCCGTCCAACCCTGCCCCTTATAACGCGAAAGGATTTAGAATGTTACTGAACATCGGCCCGAAGACGATTGTCGCATGGTTGCTTGGCTTGACGGTCGTTTGGCTTTCGTCTCGCAACTCCGCACCCGCTGCGGAACAGCCGAACACGATCCGAAACGACTGCGAAAGGACCGTACGCCGCCGCCCCCTTCGCCTCTTGGTTGATGAATATCACCACAAGGCGCGTCCAGAGGGTGTCTCGCAGGGCCTCTCGCTACGACCCGATGCGTGGGCTAACTCTTATCACTACTCAACTGACGCGAACGCTACGCCCAACGGCTTATTTGTCTTGAAGCAGGTGCTGGCCGACGACTTTCGCACCGAGATCAGCACCTCCCCTATTGACGCCAACCTGAGCGATCGCGCCGATGCCTTTATGCTGGTCTGCCCCAAAAAGGCCGAGGCAGGCAACCCCCATCCGGTGACTCAGGCTGATGCTGAGCACCTGGAGGCATTCGTTGCCCAAGGCGGGATTCTGATCCTGGTCCACAACAGCGCCAACTACCAGAGAACAGTGACCTCGGATTTTGCGGGCATGAACCTCATTGCGGGCAAGTTTGGATTGAAGTTCGATTTCACTTCGACGCGAATCCTGATGATCCCGACAGCATCAGACCATCCTGTATTCTTCGGCCCGCGTTGGTATCTTTTCGGCGGCGGATCGACGGTGTCGGTGGAGCCTTCCGCCCGGCCTCGGGCAACGATTCTGCTGGAGAGCATCAATCCCGAGGTGGCTGGCCCCGTGGCGGTTCGTGTCCGCTATGGCAAAGGATCGGTGCTGGCCTTGGGCGATGCTGGGTCGCTTGGCAACCCCAGTCTCCTGCGCGGCCGAATTGGGCAATTCGAGACCTGCCGCCAGATGTTTCATTGCCTGCTTCCCGAGGGCCCCCTGCCAGCTTACGGCTGGCGCGAAGGGATGGAAATAGAGGTCAAACTGTGGCATGAGACGGCGACGGCCGGTTATCCGGAAAAGTTGCGAATCCTGAATCTGCCGCTGGACTCCGCGGCGCAAACACAAATGGTCAAGCCGCGACCTATCGACTTGGAGGCCGTGGCGAAAGAGCCTGGCGGCGACACATCGGCTGCCGCGATGGCGGAAAAAGCGAAAAAGTTTCGGTTTGCTCTAGTCCGGGCGCGGTGGCATGCCCAATATCGGCTCCGTATAGGCCCCAACGACGGACGCGCTTTCGCAGCCACGTGGATCGGCGAAAAAGGCCAGCAGATTCGCGCGCGCCTCACTCCGCGAGGTCAGTTTCTTGATGCCGCGCCCGGCGACGTGGAATTGGCTCCCTGGCGCTGGGCTCTGCTGGGCGAAGTCGTGCTTGCACCGCTCGACCCGCAAGCGCAGCCGGGCAGCTCCTGGACTTGCCCGGCCTCCGCATTGCTCCCGCAAGTGCAGCTCCATCCCGCACCGATTCTCCGACGAGCAACTGCCTCCTTTCATCTGGAGGGTTGCACCACGTTTCGCGGACGCAAATGCTTCGTCGTCACTAAGATGGTTCGCGCTGACCTGAGCGGTATCGAGCCGCAAGAGTTGGTCGAACCCGAGTACGCCGACTACTTCGGGTCGCAGACCGTACGAATACGCGAAGGTGGGCAGGTATCCCTCGCCACGACATGGGTCGACGCCTCCACGAAGCTTCCACTACGGACGGAATTGT
>CBDAFL010000034.1:0-3086 GCA_965195225.1 uncultured Thermoguttaceae bacterium | reverse complement strand
GAATCTCCGAGCGGAAGACAAACCGTCCGCCGCCGCGCAAAATTCCGGCTCCGATCAAACGGCCATCGAAAAGGCGCTGGCCGAGAAGACCAAGGTTGAATTTATCGAAGTGCCGTTGAGCGACGCCGTCGAAGTGCTGGCAAAAAAGCACGCTATACAGATCGTTATCGACCGAGAAGCGCTCGAAAAGGTAGGGATTGGATCCGACTCGCCGGTAACTGCGCGATTATCGGGAGTGTCGCTTCGCGCGGCTCTGGACCGGGTGCTCCGCGATTTCGGAATCGCCTGGACCGTCCGCGACGGCGCATTGCTCATCACCACGCAAGAGGTGGCCGAAAATATTCTTTCCACAAAGGTCTATCCCGTGGAGGATATTGTGGCCGGCCGCGACGAATACGGAAAGCCCGCCGACGGCTCGAAAGCCCTCGTCGATCTGGTCAATCGGTTGTTTGATCTTAACGGCAACCGGCGGATCGAAGGTGCGTCGGTCCACGTTGTCGATGCGAAAGGAGACAGGGCGCTTTCGATTACACACAACCGATGGGTCCATGAGGACGTGGCCGACCTGCCGGCGGCGATGCGTTCCGCCCTCCGGCGAGACGAACCTGCCAAGCGAAAGCCTTCCGGCAAAGACAAAATCAAGGCGGCGCTGAAGGAGCAAACGTTTGTGGATTTCGTCGAGACGCCGCTGCAAGACGTAATAGATGTCTTGGCAAATAAACATAAGATCGAAATTCAGATCAACGTTAGGGCTTTGAGAAATGTGGGAATCGGCACGGACACTCCCGCAACCAGACATCTTGACGGGATTTCCCTGCAATCCGCCTTGTCGATAATTCTCAGAGAACCTGGCCTGACCTACATCATTCAGGGCAAAGTGCTCTTGATTACCACTCCGGAAATTGCTGAACTCGCTTGCGTGACGCGGGCATACGACGTTGCTGATTTACTAACGTCGCACGACGAGTCCGGCAAGGTCCATCTCGCTAAGGAGTCGCTGCTGGAGGCCATTGCCCCGCACGTTGACCGGCATTCTTACTTCTCTCCCTCACCGGGCGCGGCTGCATGGTTTTCCAACGGCGGCGTTCACTTGTTCGTGGCT
This sequence comes from uncultured Thermoguttaceae bacterium, assembly GCA_965195225.1. Lineage (GTDB taxonomy): Bacteria > Planctomycetota > Planctomycetia > Pirellulales > Thermoguttaceae > JAHIKV01. The sequence goes on along the minus strand of CBDAFL010000034.1, from coordinate 1,984 downwards.
CATCTGGATTACGGCAGGCAGGATGCCATCGATTGGCTCTTAAAAGAAATCCGGCGGATCGGTCGGCGGGAGTCTGTCGAGTTGCGACCTCCGACCGACGCGGACGAAAAGAAACCCAAGCAGCCGAGGATATTGTCGACTGTCTTGCCCGGCGAAGAGGCCATTCAGAAAGCATTGGCCCGAAAGGTCTCGTTGGATTTCAATGAAACGTCCTTGTGGGACGTTATCGACTTCTTGAAAGACACGTTAAAGATCGAAATCCAACTGGACGTTAGAGCATTGGGCAACTACGAAATCGGCGGAGATATTCCCGTTACCGCTAAGGCTTCCGACATCACTCTTCGTGACACCTTGAAAAAGGTTTTGGCTCCTCTGAACCTGACGTGGACCATTCGGGACGAAGTGCTGCTGATCACCACTTTCGAGGACGCGGAAGAATTCTTGGTCACGAAGGTCTACGCCGTTGCCGATTTGCCCGATTCCCTCCTGCCGCTCAAGTTGAATCCACACGGCGGCTCTCGGGTCGTCATCTCATCCGACACGGTTCGGGCGTTGGTCGTAGTTGAGCCGTATTCCGTACAGGAACAAATCGCCGCGAAGTTGGTCGCTGCGCGAAAGAAGAAGCAGAAGTAGGGCACGACCGCGACGCACCAAATAAACTTACCCCGGCTCGCTGGGCAAGTCGCGCGGATAGGGGAGCGGCAGCGCCGGTGGAAGCGGCTGGTCGTACATCTCCGCCCAGTCCTCGCGCTCCTCGTCGGTGGCGTAGTAGCGGAGCCAGACCTCCGGGTCGCGGTTGGCGCCCGTGCAGTCCCAGTGCAGATAGTTCTTCGGCCAGTCGATCTTCTTTTCCCGCGCCGAAAGGATGTCGCGGAAGAGCAGCCGATACAACTCGTGGTCGTCCAGATGGCCGGTGAAATCCAACACGATTCGCTTCTGATAGAGCCTGTGGACCACGTCCCAGAGGATTTTGTGCAGGCTCTCGCCGTCCAACGACTCCGGGCGGGGCGGGCGAAGCTCGGGATCGAACCACCTGTAGATCGGCAACACCGGGGCCTGTTCCCAGGCCAACATGGCGGCCAGAAACTCGTTTTCCGCGGCCAGCGTAAAGTGCTGGACGTTCACCCGGCTGATCGACTCGTCGAAGTAACGCTCCAGCTCGTCGCGCAGTTCGGCATTGTGGAGCAGTTGCTCGACCTCGTCGGGCTGAGGATGGTGCGGAGTATGCATGAATATCACTGGAGTAGATCGAGTCGTAGGTTGCCGCCACTAAGAATCGAGTGTACTCAGACGCGGCCGATTTTCCAAGGGTCTGAACGCCCCGACACCGATTTCTTTAGACAATTTTCGACGAAGGACCGCTACCAGCGGCGTACATGCCCCAAGCGGTCGGCATAATCGGCGCAACCGGAACATTTTGCCGCGGCGGGAGTTAGCAGGGCTAATGATTGGGCGTCGAAGAGCGATGGAAAAGTAGGGTGGGGCAAGCGCAGCGCGGTCCCACCATTCTTTTTCGCGGTTTTGGTGGGACTGCGCTGCGAAAAGTCCCACCCTACGCGGCCCTTCCGCGACAGTTGCCGCTAATAATTAGGCGTCGGGGGGCGGTAGTGGTTCAGGTCGATCGAGCGGAACCACTCGATGGTTTTCAGCAATCCCTCGCGGAGCGAAACGGCCGGCCGCCAACCGAGACGCCGCTCGGCCAGGGCGATGTCCGGCCGACGCTGCATCGGATCGTCGATCGGCAAGGGTTGCCGGATGAGTTTCGACTGCGAGCCGGTCAATTCCATGACGAGTTCGGCCAATTCGAGGATCGTGAACTCCTCGGGGTTGCCGAGGTTTACCGGCCCGACGAAATCGTCCGGGCCGTCCATCATGTGGATCATTCCATCGATCAGTTCGTCGCGGTAGCAGAAGGAGCGTGTCTGCGAGCCGTCGCCGAAGATCGTGATCTCCTCGCCGGCCAGCGCCTGACGGATGAAGTTCG
>CBDAFL010000033.1:0-9188 GCA_965195225.1 uncultured Thermoguttaceae bacterium | reverse complement strand
CACAATCGCCGGCATTTTCGGACCCTCCGTGGTCATCCCAACACGCCCAGCCGTCCTGCGCCGGGCCGAAACACTGACATTAAACCCGAAACACCCTATCTTTCCAACGTCATTTGAGAGTTTGCAAAAGCTCAGTTAATAAGATAGCCCAGGGTTGCCGCGCAGCGGCTACCCTGGGACTTGTGTGGGAATGGCGCTCGTGTTAGGTTGACAGCCAAATATGTATCTACGTGTCAGGTGTGTTGCTCTCACAGGTTGCACGCTGTTCGCGTTTTTTCCATGATTTTGCGGCCTGGATTGGCCGTTCACCCTATGTGCTTGGATTACTTCTCCCTGGGGCAACCGCCAATTTCCTCATGAGCTACCTCGGACTGGACATCGGCACCAGCGGCTGCAAGGCGGCCGTCTTCGACACCGACGGCCGACTGCTGGCATTGGCCTACCGCGAGTATCCTCTGCTTTCGCCCCGGCCGGGTTGGGCGGAACTCGATTCGGCGCTAGTCTGCCGCGATTGTTGTGATGTCATCCAGGAGGCCGTGGCGGCCAGTCAGGGCGATCCGGTTCGCGGGTTGGGAATTTCTTGCCAGGGCGAGGCGTTTACGCCGGTCGGGCCATCCGGCCGGTTGCTGGGCAATGGCATGGTTTCGTCCGACGCCCGGGCGGTTGACCTCGTGACCGCCTTCAGCCGCGAGTTCGGCGCCCGGCGGCTCTACGACCGAACGGGGCACACACCGCACCCGATGTTCACACTCTTCAAACTCCTGTGGCTGCGGCAACAGCGGCCCGAGGTGTTTGCGGCCGCCCGACGATTCCTCTGCTTTGAGGATCTCTTCCAGGAGCGTTTGGGCTTGAAGCCGGCCATCAGTTGGTCGCTGGCCGGACGGACCATGCTTTTCAATGTCCGTACGCACCAGTGGGACGAGGACATTCTCCAGGCGATTGACTTGCAGCCCACCCGGCTTGCCCGACCGGTGCCGTCCGGCAGCGTCGTGGGAACGATTCCGCACAAAGTGGCGAGCGAGTTGGGACTGCCGGCAGATGTAATCGTGGTGGCGGGCGGACACGATCAGCCGTGCGGCGCCCTCGGAGCCGGCGTGATCGAGCCGGGCACGGCCATGTACGCCTCGGGCACGGTCGAATGCATTTGCCCTGTGTTCGATCGACCATATTTTGACGAGCGGCTGTTTCGCGCTAATTTGTGCACGTACGATTACACTGCGGCAAACACCTACACCACGGTTCTGTTCAGTTTGACGGGCGGAAACTTGTTGCGATGGTTTCGCGATCAGTGGGGGCAGCCGGAGGTGGCCGAGGCGGCCCGATCCGGCGCCGACCCCTACGACCTGCTCACGCAGGCCATGGCCGCCGAGCCTACGGACTTGATGGTATTACCCTATTTCACGCCTTCGGGTACGCCATACTTCGACACCGAGACGCCGGGGGCGATCCTCGGGCTACGGCTGGGTACGACGCGCGGCGAGGTGTTGCGGGCCCTGATCGAAGGTGTGGCGATGGAGATGCGGCTGAACCTGGACATTCTTGGCGAGTCGGGGTTGGCCGTCCGGCAGTTGCGCGCGATCGGCGGCGGCGCGAAAAGCACTGCCCTGGTACAATTGAAGGCCGACGTACTCCATCGTCCGATCACCACGCTGGCCGTAACCGAGGCCGGCTGTCTGGGCGTTGCACTATTGGCCTGCGCCGCCGACACGGGCGCGGCGCTCGGCGAATTGATCGAGAGATGGGTGAAGGCCGGATCGGCCATCGAGCCGGATCCTCGCCGTGCGGCACGGTACGATGAACGTTTTGCCGCCTACCGGGAATTGTATCCCGCTGTGCGGGAGATATGGAAGCGGGTGAGTGTTTCGCACACTAATTGACCACGGAGTTCTACCATGATTCGTCCTGCGATCGGCTTTCTCGTGTACGGCGTCCACAAAGACGGCCTGCAAGATCCCATGGGCCAGCCATTCATTGACGACGCGATCGTCGCCCGCTCGAAACAGGCGCTCCGCGATCAGGGTATCGAGGTGATTGAGCATGATATGGTTCTGGCCACCAAGGAGGAGGCCCGGGCGGCGCTAAAGAAAATGAAGGACGACGATCGGATCGACGCGGTCGTTCTGTTTTCCGGCACGTGGGTCTGGGCGGCCCACATGGTCGCCGCGATCCGCGATTTTGCCATGACGGGCAAGGGGGTACTCATCTGGACGCATCCCGGTTCGCAGGGCTGGCGTCCGGTGGGAGGATTGGTGTTGCATGGCGCCTTGCTCGAGGTCGGCATCCCGCACAAGTTCGTCTACGGCCCGGCTGACGATCCAAGCGAGGTCGGCCGGATCGTCAGCTTCTGCCGCGCGGCCCACATGCGGAACTGGTTGAACATGTCGACCATAGGCACGTTCGGCGGGCGCGGCATGGGCCAGACCTGCGGCGCAGCCGATCCGAGCCAGTGGATGAGGCTCTTCGGCGTGGACATCGACTCCCGCGACACGACCGAGTTGATTCGCACGGCCGAGCAGATCGACCAGAGCGAGCTGGCTGCCTTGGAACCGCGCATCAAGCAGCTTTTCGGTACGCTGCCCGAGAAGAACGTGGTCAACGAGCGGTCGATGCGGCTGTACCTGGCGATCAAGCGGCTGGTGGCCAAGAACGGCTGGGATTTTTTCGCGATCCAATCGTTTCCCGGCCTGGCCGACGACTACAGCGCCACCTGTTTCGCCCAGAGCATGATGCTGGAAGACGGCTGCGGCACCTCCACGCTCGGTGATTTCAACACGGCCATGACCGTGCTGCTGTTGACGAAGTTGAGCGCGGAGCCGGTTTACTACGGCGATCTGCAACACATCGACAAGCGCAGTGGCGAGATCAAGATCATCGGCGACGGGGCCTGCCCGCCGTCCTTGGCCGGTAAACTGGGCCCGGCTGGATTCGCCGAACACGGCATCCCGACCGAAGGCGAGGCCGGTGGGCTATCCATCAAGTTGCTCTGCAAGGCTGGGCAGGGCGTGTTAGCCCGGCTGGGGCGAGTCAATGGACAGTTTACGATGGTCATCACGCGATGCTCCATCTTCGAACCACCTGTCGAGACGCTCGAATCACGGCAACTGGAATGCGGCATTCCCTTCTGGCCGCACGGCTTTGTCACGGCCCATTGCGACATGAACGAACTGTTGGAACACTGGACCAACGAGTATGCCTGTCTCGGCTACGGCGAGCAACTGTACGACGATCTGGTGGATTTCTGCAAACTGATGGGGATCAAGGCGATCCTGCCATGAAAGACGTGCTGCTGAAGGACTACCGTCCTGATTGCTTGTTGAAGGTGGCGACGCACATCCCGCAGCGTGCCCGCTTTCCGGTGATAGACGCCCACAACCATCTGTTCGGCGATCTGCCGGCGGAGAAGCTCATCGCGGTGATGGACGCCGTGGGCGTAGAGGCGTGGGTGAACGTGACCGGCAACACGACCCTGCCGTTGGTCAACAACACCTACAGCATCGTCCGTCGTGGGCTGGATTACTTCATGGAGCATTATGTGCGGCGTTACCCGGGCCGGTTCGCCGCGCTGACGATGGCCGATTTCGCCCAGTGGGACGATCCCGTACTGCTGAAGGACGGCGATTTTTCCAAACGGTGCATCGAGAGCCTGGAAGCCGACGTGGCGACCGGGGCCTGCGGACTGAAGGTGACCAAGGAGCTGGGACTTTTCTTTCGCGATCGCACGGGCGCCAGGCTGCGGGTGGATGACGAGCGATTGGCGCCGATTTGGGAGCGGGCCGGCGAACTGGGCGTACCCGTCTTGATCCACGTCTCGGATCCGATCGGCTTCTTCCGGCCAGCCGACGAACACAACGAACACTACCTGACGTTGCAGGAGTTCCCCGGCTGGAGTTTTTGTGGATCACACTTCGGAAAAGGGGAGCTTCTGGAACAACGCGATCGGATGATCGCCCGACATCCACGGACGACGTTCATCCTGCCGCACGTGGCGAACCTGCCGGAAGATCTGGCCGCGGTGGGCGAATTGCTCGATGTCCATCCGAACGTGGTGATCGATTTTTCGGCCCGCGTCGACGAGCTGGGCCGTCAGCCGTACACGGCCCGCGATTTCTTCGTCCGCTACCAGGACCGGATTCTTTTCGGTTTAGATATGCCAGTTTCGCCGGAGGCGTATCGCTGTTATTTCCGTTTTCTGGAGACGCGGGACGAATACTTCGACTATCCCGACTACATCGGTCGTTTCGGCGTTTATACGCGATGGAAGCTATGTGGACTCGATCTCCCCGACGACGTGCTCCAGAAGCTTTATCGCAAGAACGCGTTGCGCATCATCCCACATTTGACAGCGGCTCATTGAGCGTGCCGTGGATACCCCCTACGAAAGGGCGACGACCAAAGTGTCGCCGGCTTTGATGACAGTCGAAGGTCACCGTATTGCGACGGACAATGCTCTTCATCCGGAACGCGGCCGAATCACGGTACACAACCCCAAGACCGAACACCATGAGGGCGGGGACTGAGTACGTCATTACCCGGTATCGAAGCTGCAACGCTAACCTGCGGACCCAATTGGAGCGGATCATCCGCAAGGCGGGCTTGAACCCCTGGCCCAAGCTGTTCCAAAATCTTCGATCCACCCGAGAAACCAAGTTGGCGGCAACAAGAAACGCGAAACCCCGGCTTTCCCGGGGCTTGCGATACTGTACAAACGATCATGTGGGCGCACGCAGACTCGAACTGCAGACCTCGTCCTTATCAGGGACGCGCTCTAACCAACTGAGCTATGCGCCCGAAACACTCTAAATTGCTGTCCTACTCGACCTAGCCTCCCCAAAGAAGGAGAGGGATAGCCACATCCGACACCTGTTCCAAGATACCCTCCGTTACACCATCGGTCAACCACGGGTAGCGTGGATTTGCTTGCGGTCGCGGGGAAAGCGGATAGGCTTGGCGGAGTTTGGCGGGAGTGTTGCATTGGCTTCGATTGTGGGGGTCAGCCCGGGGCTATTTTCCAGGGAGGAACGCCGGCCGGACTGGTCGCCCGCGACGAGAACACCGGCCAGTCCTATTTGAAGCTGCCGCTACCCGACGCGGATACGATGCGCAAGATCACCGACCTGCTGAGTGTATTTACCGGTGGCAAATAGCGCCCACCCCTACTTCGCCCCGTCGAGAAAAGCATCGACGTCGAATTCCTCGTCGGCGGGATCGACGGCCGGTTTCTTTGGCGGGGCGGGTTCGCTCTCCGGCTTAGGCGCGTCGTCCGGCTTCTTCGCCTCGGACGCGTCCGCAGGTTCTTTTTCGGTCGGCGGCTGATCGACGGGAGCTTTGCCCAACTGCTTCGCGGCCTTTCCGCCCTTCTTCTTCAACGCGCCCTGCAACATCGAGGTATACCCCTTGGTCTTCTTCTTCGGCACGGCCGGTTTCTTGGGCGGGGCGGGAGGCGAAGGCGGGGGAGGCGAAGGCGCGGGAGGCAAAGGCGCGGGAGGCGGTTCTTTCTCCCGCTCTTTCTCTTGTATCGTGGGTTGCTTCTCCTCGACCGCCGCGGGCTGCTCGCCTTGGAGGTCTTCGGAAAAAGAAAGTTCCACCTCGGCCTCGTCGACCGGAGAAACCGCTTCCGTCATCGGATCGAATGAGACCGCCTTGCCGGCCGGCTCCGGATCGGGAGAGTCGGACCACGACTCCTGCTGCTCGGGTTGCGGGGCGACCGGGTCGGCCAGCACCGCATCGGGCAATGCGTTCAGGTCGCCCTCGTATTCATACTGAGCGCGAAAAGTGAGCGGGCCGACCGCAAACTCTCCCTCGGGTGGCAACGGCGATTCCTTGATCCGCCGGCCGTCGATCACCGTGCCGTTGAGCGAACCCAGGTCGCGGACCATCAGCAGTCCGTCGGCCTCGAACAACTCGCAGTGCCGCCGACTGATCATTGGATGGGCGACCGTCAGCCCGACCTTCCGGCCTCGGCCGATAACCGTGGGCAGCTTCAGGGCAACGCTCTCTTTGCTGGTCTTTCCGCCAATAACAATCAATTTCGCGTCCATCCCACACATGGTAGCCTGGAAAACTCTGCGTCGCAACTAACACGTAGTTTCTGTCGCGGAAAGGGTGGGTGGCATGGGCAAGTTTCGCTTACCCATGTCACCCATTCCGACAGCTTGCCACAGCAGAAGCTAAATAGCGATTTATGCCCTTCGTTACGACACGGAGCGTCTTATCGAGAAGAAACCGGCGGTGGAACACGGCTTACGGCCCACGGGCGGGGTGCTCCAGGCTGCGTAAACCGTCTGTTTTACCGGTAAATCTCCCAATTGCCCTTGAAAGCGGCACCTAACCGCCTATAATCTCGGGATTCGGCACGGGGCCGGCGTGGACGACCATTGCACCCCCGTGGGCGGGTGTAGCTCAGTTGGTAGAGCACGACGTTGCCAACGTCGTTGTCGTGGGTTCGAACCCCATCACCCGCTCCTCGCGCACACGAACAAACTTCACAACGCCGCGGCACGATTATGCCTGAGAACGAAAACAAAGACCTCCCCGAAACCGACGCGAACCCCACCGAAACCGCCGTTGCGGAAGCCGAGCCGGAGACCCAACGGCTTTCGCTGGAGGCGAAGGTGGACAGCCGCGGCACTTGCGAGCGCCACGTCACGGTGACGGTTCAGCGCGAGGACATCGACCGGTACTTCGACAAGGAGTTCACCGAATTGATGCCCACGGCGCACGTGCCTGGATTTCGTCAGGGCCATGCCCCGCGGAAGCTGATCGAGTCCCGCTTTCGCAAGGACATTGCGGACAAGGTTAAAGGCGAGTTGCTGATGGACAGCCTTGCCCAGGTGAACGAGGACGAGAAGCTGTCCGCGATCAGCGAGCCTGATTTCGACATCGAGACGATCGAGATGCCCGATGACGGCCCGTTCACCTTCGAGTTCGACATCGAGGTCCGGCCGGAGTTCGATCTGCCCGAGTGGAAGGGTTTGAAGATCGAAAAGCCGGTCCGCGAGTTGAGCGAGAAGGACGTGGACGATACGCTGCAAGGTATTTTGGCTCGCCGCGGCCGGTTGATCCCGCACGACGGGGCGGCCTCTCCGGGCGACTACATCACCACTAATTTGGCCTTCAAGCACGACGGCAAAGAGTTGACCGGCGCCGAGGAAGAGGTGATCCGCATCCGGCCGGTACTCAGTTTCCGCGACGGCAACATCAAGGGGTTCGACAAGTTGATGGACGGCATCCGCGCGGGCGAGACGCGCGAAGGCGAGGCCGAACTGAGCGACGACGCCCCCAACGTAGCGCTGCGCGGACAGAAGGTGACGGCCGTTTTCAAGGTGTTGGAGGTCAAGAAGCTCGAATTGCCCGAGTTGAACGCCGAATTGCTCGGGGAGTTGGGCGAGTTTCAGGACGAGGCCGAGCTGCGCGACACGATTCGCGACCAACTCGGCCGGCAGTTGGAGTACGAGCAGCACCGCCGCGCCCGCGAGCAGATCACGTCCGCCTTGACCGTGGCCGCCGATTGGGAGCTTCCACCCGCGATGTTGCAGCGTCAGAGCCGCCGCGAGTTGCAGCGTGCCGTGATGGAATTGCAGCGGAGCGGATTCAGCGAGGACGAGATCCGCGCCCACGAGAACGCCCTGCGTCAGAACAACACGGTCTCCACCGCCCGGGCGCTGAAAGAACACTTCATCCTTGAACGCATCGCCGAAGAAGAGAAGGTTGATGCCGACGAGCAAGACTACGAGAGCGAAATCCGGCTGATCGCCAGCCAGAGCGACGAGTCGCCGCGGCGTGTCCGGGCACGGCTGGAAAAATCCGGCTCGATGGACGTGTTGCGAAACCAGATAGTCGAGCGAAAGGTGATCGATCGCATCCTCGAACACGCCAAGTTCAATGAGGTGCCTTACTCGTTCCGCCAGACCGACGAAGAAGCGATCGACCAGACGGCCGGCGGCGGCGAGCAAGCCGACATTCCCGAGGCGAAGTACGACGAAGGAGAAAAGGTTCCCGAGGCGAAGGCCGAGGGATTGGGAACCAGGGGCGAGGGACGGGGGGCGAGGGAGTAAAGCGTTTAGCGGTCGCCGGCACGGCGACCCACCATTCACTACGTAACGGACTACAACACCTGTCGATGAAGGATCATCCATGAGCGAAATATACCGGCCATCGGTCGTCGACCCGCTCTTGTCTTATCGCGATTACCAACGCCAACGGCAGATGACGCTCGGCGATCTGTTGCTGGAGAACCGGGTCATCCTGCTGCAAGGCGAGATACACGACGGCAACGCCAACGAGTTGGTGATGAAGCTGTTGTACTTGCAGAGCGAGAACCGCCGCAAGGACATCCACTTTTACATCAATTCGCCCGGCGGCAGCGTTACCGCAACGCTGGCCATCTACGACACGATACAGATACTCAGTTGCCCGGTGGCCACGTATTGCGTCGGTTTGGCGGCCAGCGGGGGCGCGGTGCTGCTGGCCGGCGGCTCCAAGGGCAAACGGTTCGCCCTGCCGCACGCCAAGGTGATGATCCACCAGCCCTACGGCCAGGTGGGTGGACAAATATCCGACATCGAAATCCAGGCCGATGAAATCCTCCAAACCCGCGAAGCGCTCAACACGATTCTCGCCGACCACACCGGCCAGCCGATCGAGCGGATTGCAAAGGATACCGACCGAGATTTTTACATGACCGCCGAACAGGCCAAGAAATACGGCATCGTCGACGACATCCTCACCAAGCAGAAAGCGGAAGTAGAGGAGAAAGACGAGGAAAAATAGCGGTCCCTTGCGAAACCGCAAGCGGCGCCACTATCCACTATTCACTATCCACTAGCCACTAGCCTCCATGCCCCTAATACCCTACGTCATCGAAAAGAGCGGCCGCGAAGAGCGGGCGATGGACGTTTACAGTCGTTTGCTGAAGGATCGTATTATCTTTCTCGGTTCGTCGATTAGCGATGAGGTTGCCAATTCTATTGTGGCCCAATTGCTCTTCCTGCAATCGGAAGACGCGAAATCCGACGTGCATTTGTACCTCAACTCGCCGGGCGGCGCCGTTACGGCCGGACTCGCAATTTACGACACGATGCAGTTTATCGGTTGCGACGTGGCCACATACTGTGTAGGACAGTGTGCATCGATGGAGATCGGAAGGCACACGTCTGAACTCCAGTCACATGTCAGAATCTCGTATGCCG
>CBDAFL010000032.1:0-33305 GCA_965195225.1 uncultured Thermoguttaceae bacterium | reverse complement strand
CGGCGAAGCCTGCCGAGCGATGCTGAACGAGACGCTCCGCGCCACCCTCACCTGGGTCGTCCAACAAGTCCGGGAACACGAAAAGGATCTTGACCATGTGTTCGCTAAAATACGGTTAGCCTAGTTTGCAAAAGTCCAGTTTCCTCTTGAATTCGGGGTAATTTGAGGCCAGAGCGCGCTTGGTCATTAAGCAATTTCCACCATTGACTAAATGCGCCCTGACCCCAAATTCCCCAAATCCCCACAAGTTTCAACCCCCCCAGATTTCAGGCTTCACGTTCCGTACTTATTGAAAGCGAATGTCATAATGCAAATGCACGATATCGCCGTTGCGGATAGAGAGATCAACGTCGCAAGGGCTAATTTTACAGCGACGTGATGCGTTGGGAACGTGCAACACCATGCCACCCAAAAATAGCCGCCAAACGCCAAAAATGCTGGTAAGAGGAAGACCAAAATATCCGAATTAAGAATCGGAGATTGATGTGTGGTTCTCAGATAGTACAGGAAAACACCCATCGCAAAGTGCGCCGTGCCGATAAGCATCATTTTGGCCGGAAAATATAGCATCTTGCTTCTCCTCTTTCTTCTGCAATTTGGTGTCAGAGCGCACTTGGTCATTAAGCAATTTCCGCTATTGACTAAATGCGATCTGACCCCAAATCCTGGACCCCAAATCCTGCTCCAAATCCTGCTGATTTTATATGTCTCTTTGCTCTGAGGACACCACTACCGTCCTACTCGCCCGGGTCGGATAAGAACTTGTCGAGTTCGGGGCGAGTGTTGAAAATATCGGGTTGAATTTCCAACGCCCTGCGATAATGCTTCGCCGCTTCGTCGCGCCGGCCCAATTTAATCAAGGCGACGGCAAGGTGGACGTGGGCGTTGGCGAAATCGGGGTGGGCGTCCAACGCCTTTTGGTACTCTTCGACCGCCCCGTTGAATCGGTCGCTAAGCAACCAGACGTTGCCGAGAATAAAATGGGCCTCCGGGAACTCGGGGACAATCCTTATTGTTGCCCGAGAATGCTTGATCGCCCCGTCCAAGTTGCCGACGGCAAGCAAGGCGGCGGCCAGATTGTTATGGGCGTTTGCGTGGTTCGGGTTGGCTTTTATCGCCCTTCGATAATGCGCTATCGCTTCGTTCAGCCGGCCACGGCTGCCCGCGGTGACGCCAAGGTTGAAGTGCGCTGGGGGATAGTCGGGCCAAATTTCGAGCGCCTTGTGGTACTGCGACGTTGCTTCGTCGAGCCGTCCCTGGTTGGCCAAGGCGTTGCCTAGGGCATTGTGGGCCGTGTAGTTCCTGGAAGTGCAAGCGATGGTGTGGTTCCAGAGGGTTTCGCTGTCGCGCCAGTATGAAGTCTGTTGCCAGGCACACGCCATCAGCACGGCCAGCACCACGGCCGATCCGACGCCGCACACCCAACGACGATGCGGCCACGACCGGCACAGTTCGGCCGCTCCCCAGACCAGTGCAATGCACAGGCCGATCTGCGGCAGATACGTGAACCGGTCGGCCATCGCCTGAGTTCCGAACGGCACCAGCCCAACCACGGGAAATATCATCCCCACGAACCACAGCCAACCAACCGGCAGGTACGGACGTTTTCGCGCCCAAACCAGCGCCGCCGCGGTGATGCCCAGCAGAACCACGGCGGAACCGATGACCTGCCAAAGCGGCAAGTCGGGCATGGCGCGGGGGATCAGCGGGGCCAAACCGACCGGATAGAAAAAATTGCCCAGATATTCCACGTATGAAATCACGGACGTGCCGAACCGCCACGATAAAGATTGCTTTTGGTAGTCCGGCACGCGCTGTGCCCAGACGGTGACCGCGCAGCAAGCGGCCGACAGGACAAACAGGGGAATCTTCTCGATGAGAAGACGCTGGAGGATTCCGAAATCTTGTTGAAAGTCTATCCTCCGCAGCGGCCAGTAGTCCAGCAGCAGCAACACGCACGGCAGCGTCACCAGCATCGGCTTGGACATCAAACCCAACGCGAAAAGGACAATCACCGCGAGGTAGCGGACGAGCGAAAACCGTTGATGGCGCGCATAGCCGACGTAGGCCGCGAGCGTAAGCATGAAAAACAGTCCGCTGAGGACGTCCTTCCGTTCCGTTACCCAAGCCACTGATTCCACGCGCATCGGATGCAGGGCGAACAGTGCCGTGGCCAACGCGCTCGGCCAGAACCGGCCGGTCATCTTTCGCAGCACGAGGAACAGCAGTACCGCCGTGGCGGCATGCAGCAACAGGTTCGTCGCATGGTGACCGCCGGCATTGTCGCCGTATATCTGCCAATCGACCATGTGGGAAATCCACGTAAGCGGATCCCAGTTGCCGACGTGGCGGCTGGTGAATGCCCAGCCGATCGACCGCGCGGTCAGTCCATCCGAAACCCAGGGGTTTTCCGACACGCATACGTCGTCGTCGAGATTGATGAACTCGTGATTGACCGTCTGGCCGAACACCAGCCCCATCGCCAGCAGCAAGAAGAGGCAAACGGCCAGCACCTGGCGCGGGCTTCCCGGATTGTTTTCGTTCAGCGGTTTATCTGGAATATTGGGCATGTGGTAGGTTATGCTTCAGCATAACAAAACGTCGGTTGTTGTTATGCTAAAGCATAACCTACGCATTGCCGCAGGCGTCTTTTCGTCGAAAAAACGGCCAGGGCAGGCTATTCGGACAACGGATGCCGGCGAACGAACTTGTCCAACAACGGGGCTATCCGCTCGTGGGCGTCCTCGACCACGTAATGGCCCGCGTCCGAAAAACGATGTACCTCGGCCTGCGGAAAAATGTCGATGAAGCGGTCGAGAAACCAAGGCGAGAAACACCAATCTTGCATGCCCCAGAAAATGCAGACCGGATGGTCGCGGAACTGGACCAAGCCGTCCTCGATCCCTTGCAGCGTGGCGTAGCTGGGGTGGCTCGGGCTGAGCGGGATGTCGAGCACGAACCGCAGCACGCCCGTCCGATTGCGCCACGAATCGTAAGGCGCCGAAAGTCCCGCGCGGACCGCCGGCGTGATCCGCTCGGGCTTGGCGACGGTCGTCCGCAATGCCGCCCGAACGAACAGATTCAGCCCTTGCACGGCCAACGGTCCGAACAACGGAATCCGGCAGGCGCGGATTTTCCAGGGACACTTCGGCGCGAGAAACGCGGCCGTGTTCATCAGCGCGAACCGTGCGAACCGCTCGGGCGCGGCGACGGCCGCTCCCATGCCGATCGCTCCGCCCCAATCGTGGGCCACGAGGGTGATCTGTTGCAGATCGAGCTTTTCGACAAACTCGTTCAGATCGGCCACCCGCCGCGCGAGTCGATAGGAATACTCCTTCGGTGATGGCTTCTCCGACAGCCCGAGACCAATCAGATCGACGGCCACCACACGGTAGCGGTCTCTCAGTGCCCGGATGATTTCCCGCCAGTAGAACGACCAGGTGGGGTTGCCGTGGACCAGCAGCAACGTCGGCCCTTCTCCCTCGTCTACATAATGGCAGCGATGCCCGTCGAGCATAATCTCGCGGGACTGAAATGGATACAGCGGACGCCAATCGTCGGAAGTGGGTATATCACGGCCAGCCATTTCATTCGACCTTTTCTCGCAGTCAGTGGCGATTTGCTATTTTCCTGGAGGGAAATACTTCACACTGGAGAGTGATTCGTCACCACGGGAACGATCAATTTAGAGTGATCGCGGAGCGGCTGCAAGAACTGGCGGGCATTCGGCCCGTCGGCGAAATACTCCATCCATCCGGAAGCATCCACTACGTTCATAAGGAGACTTTCGTGATAAGCTGGAGAAGATGCGGCATTGACGCCGATATGTTAAGCGGAGATGGGTCGGTGTTTCGTGTCGGTTGGGCGGTATTGCCGGCTCACCTTTAGGGTACTGCCACCCCGATGTAGTCCGCGAGGTATTGTAACACTTCTCCTGAATGTGCATCTTTGCCTAGATTTACCAAAATTACATTGTAAGAATCTCCGATGAATGGTCAAACGCCCCATTACTTGCTGATGTCGCAGGCGTGCCGGAGGGAAATGTCCGGCCGGTGGCGGTTTGAGTTGCGGCCGGTGGACGGCACCGCCGGCGTCGAGGTTTCCGACGTCGAGCCTGACACCCGTGGCGAGCGTCTCGAACTGCTGACGGTGGTCCGTGCCCTGGAATCACTCGATCAGCCGTCCCGGGTAACGCTGATCGGCTGCATCCGGTACGTCGAACAGGGCATCCAGTACGGGGTGGCGGAGTGGAAAGACAACGATTGGAGGTGGGAGTTTTTTGGGCAAATGACGCCCGTGCGAGACTCCGACCTCTGGCGACGGATGGATCAGGTACTGCAATTCCATCGGGTTGACTGCCGGCGGCGGCGTTTCGACGCCGAGCACGGTCCGTTAAACGGACCGCACTGGAACCTGGCGAAAAGGGGCGAAAGTTGGCTAGATGGCGTAAAGGGTAGTTTTTGGGTAAAATATCATGCCCGGTTGGACGCGTGGTGTAGCGGGGAGGTGAGAAGGGTTTCGCATTGGTTCCGTTTAGCCGGCATGCTTGCACGCCGCGTGAGATACGGCCACGATTCCATTCTCGCAGCGGGCAAGCCCGCCGCCTAAACGTCCCAACCGGGAGATTGTGTTCACAAGGAGGTTTGCGTGCGAACAACGGCGTCTTTGGAGACGATCGACCGACTGGTCGAAGGGAGGCATGAAAACCCATTCGAGTTACTCGGTCCCCACGAGGTCGACCATTCGGGGCGAAGGGCATTGGCGGTTCGCGCGTTTCTGCCGACTTCGAGCCAGGCATGGGTGGTCGATCCGGCGCACGAGGATCGGACGCTCCCCATGCGGCGGATTCACCCGGCAGGTCTGTACGAAGCGATTTGCCCCCTGCCAAACGGGAACGGGTCGCCGAGATACATGCTCCGGGTGGCCGAGGAAGGCGGGCGGAAGACCACGACCATGCATGATCCATACTCCTTCCCATATCTGCTGACCGGCTTCGACCGCCACCTGTTGAACGAGGGGCGGCACTGGCAGTGCTACAACCGGCTCGGGGCGCAGTTGCGGACGATCGACGGCGTGGAGGGGGTGAACTTCGCCGTCTGGGCGCCCAACGCCAAGGGAATGAGCGTTATCGGCGATTTCAACAACTGGGACGGTCGCCGCCATCCCTTGCGAAAGCACATCCCCAGCGGCTACTGGGAGCTTTTCGTGCCGGGACTTGGCGTGGACACACTGTACAAATTCCAGGTCCGCCACAACGACTGGGTGTTCGAGAAGTCGGACCCTTTCGGGTTTGCCGCCGAGGTGCCGCCGCTGACCGCCTCGAAAGTCGTCGATCTGAGCCGCTACGCCTGGAACGACACCGAGTGGATGGAACGTCGGCCGCGGACCAACTGGCTGGAACAGCCGCTGTCGTTTTACGAAGTCCACCTGGGAAGCTGGAAACGTCCCGGCGACGATCCCACAAAGTGGCTGAGCTACCGCGATCTGGCCCATCAATTGGCCGAGTACTGCACGGAGATCGGCTACACCCACGTCGAGTTGCTTCCGATATGCGAGCATCCGCTGTCGGCCAGTTGGGGTTATCAGACGCTGGGCTACTACGCCGTGACCAGCCGTTTCGGCTCGCCGCAAGACTTCATGTATTTCGTCGACGTGTTGCACCAGCACGACATCGGGGTGATTTTGGACTGGGTTCCGGCCCATTTCCCCCGCGACGGGCATGGCCTGCGGCAGTTCGACGGCACCGCCCTGTACGAGCACGCCGATCCGCGCCTTGGCGAACACCGCGACTGGGGCACCAACATCTTCAACTACGGCCGGCACGAGGTCCGCAACTATCTGACCTCCAACGCCCTGTTCTGGATGGACAAGTACCACATCGACGGCATACGCGTCGACGCCGTGGCCTCGATGCTCTATCTCGACTACAGCCGAGAGGACGGCGATTGGCTACCCAACGAGCACGGCGGGCGCGAGAACCTCGCCGCCATATCGTTCATCAAGGAGTTGAACGAGCAGGCACACGACCAGCACCCCGGGGTGTTGACGATCGCCGAGGAATCGACCGCCTGGCCGGGCGTCTCACGGCCCACGTATCTCGGCGGATTGGGGTTCAGCCTGAAGTGGAACATGGGCTGGATGAACGACACCCGAAACTACATCAGCCACGATCCGATCCACCGCAAATATCACCACGACGAGCTGACATTCAGCCTGATCTACGCCTTCCACGAAAACTTCATCCTGCCGCTGTCACACGACGAGGTCGTACACTGCAAGGGATCGCTGCTGGACCAGGTGCCCGGCGACCTGTGGCAGAAGTTCGCCAACATGCGGCTCTTATACAGTTACCAATGGACCCATCCGGGCAAGAAGCTGCTGTTCATGGGCGACGACTTCGGCCAGTGGAGCGAGTGGGACTTTGACAGCAGCCTGCAATGGCACCTTTTGCAGTGGGATTCTCACAAGGGGCTGTTGAAGTGCGTGGCCGATCTGAACCGCCTCTATCGCCGCGAGAAGGCGCTTTACGAAGTCGATTTCGACTGCCGCGGATTCGAGTGGATCGACTGCCACGACCACGACGACTGCACGCTGAGCTACGTCCGCCGCGCGAAGGATCCCAATGACTTCCTTGTGGTCGCCTGCAACTTCACTCCCGTGCCGAGGACCGGCTACCGCCTGGGCGTGCCCGAGCAGTGCTGGTACGAGGAGATTTTCAACAGCGACTCGTCGTTCTACTCCGGCGGCAACATGGGCAACAATTCCGGCGTGATGGCCGAGCCTTGGTCCAGCCACGGTCGGCCGGCCTCGATCTCGATGACCCTCCCGCCGCTGGCCACCGTGGTCTTCAAGCCGCGTCGATAGGCCACCGCTTGGAAAGACTGGGACATCCGCATTTAGCCCCGGGTGAATAGATTTGGGACATCCGCATTTAGCCCCGGGTGAATACACCCGGGGCAAGCGGTTCGACAGGTTGCCCACCTGAGTTGTAGGACGGATTTCCTAATCCGTCTCGAATAGCCTGCTGACCGCTGATAACTGACCACTGATAACTTACAACTGCCTGAAAAGCGGGTTTTGCACCCGCCATAGGCCCATGCGAAAAAAGGCGAAAACTCAGGCGGCCAGAAAACAGCCTTTTTTAAGGCGTTTTCGGCTGGTAGAATGGCCTCGTTGCTCATAGCCCGCAGGAGGGGGGTGCGAAAAGTATTTGTGCATCGTCGCCACAAGCCGATGGTGTTATTCAGGTTAAGGTCGATTTTTCGGCTGGAATTTAGTGAAAAAAATTTCCGATTTCGCCACTTAATTATTACGTCGATTCGCCGAGGTCCGAAGATGCTCTCAAACCGCCTGAAACAAGGGCTATTCATTTTTCAACGCGACCGCGCTTTAGTCGTAAGTGCAGTTCAACCCCAGGTTGATCAACCTGATGCGCCAGGTTGATCAACCTGGATGCGCGGGGTTGAATTGGCCCCCAAAAACCGATTAAGCGCGCAAAAGCCGGTTTTGAAGCGTTTCTGGAAAGTTAGCGCGAAATTGAGTGCCATAGCAGCCCGTTGAAATACAAACCTGAAATTGTAGGAGGCGACCCCAGTCGCCGAGTTTCAGGGGATTCACTACAATCGGCGTCTGGAGACGCCTCCTACAATCCGGCCACCACAATCCGGCCGATAGGATATCCTCAAATGCATGAAGCTCGCAAACGACGGTTGGCCGAGTTCGTCGAATATGTCGAGAACCACATCACGGGCGACGAAAAGGGCGAAGCCCAAGTCT
This sequence comes from uncultured Thermoguttaceae bacterium, assembly GCA_965195225.1. Lineage (GTDB taxonomy): Bacteria > Planctomycetota > Planctomycetia > Pirellulales > Thermoguttaceae > JAHIKV01. Next base: position 25,529 of record CBDAFL010000032.1, on the reverse strand, counting down.
TCCTCGACCGGATGTTCCAAGCGTTCGGCCATAAGGGCCTCAAGGAGGCCGGGGCCGAGTGCGAAAAGCGCATTAAGAAGGCCGACGTCGGCGGGACCGCCTTCGCCGACTTGGTTTGGAAGCCGGTCGTGCTGGTCGAGATGAAGCGCCGCGGCGTGGACCTGCGACGCCACTACCGCCAGGCGTTCGACTACTGGACCCGGCTCGTGCCCGGCCGGCCGCGATACGTCGTCCTCTGCAACTTCGACGAGTTCTGGGTCTACGATTTCGAGACCCAGATGGACACCCCGGTCGATCAGCTTACGGTCAAGGAACTGCCCGAGCGTTGGGGACCGCTGGCGTTTTTGTTTCCCAACCGGGAGAAGCCCACGTTCGGCAACGACCAGGAGGAGGTCACCCGTAAGGCGGCCGACCTGCTGGCAAGGTGTTTCAACAAGCTGATCGTCCGCAAGGTGGACCGGGAGCTGGCCCAGCGGTTCACGCTCCAGATGTTGGTGGCGTTGTTTGCCGAGGACATCGGCCTGCTGGAGCGGTATTTCGTTACCCAACTGCTGGACGAGTGCAAGCAGCCGCGCGACAGCTTCGACCTGCTGGGCGGGCTGTTTGCGGCGATGAACACGCCCGGCGGCACCCACGGCGGGCGCTACAAGGGGGTCGATTACTTCAACGGCGGGCTGTTCGCCGAACCGGCGCGGATCGAGCTATACCCCGACGAGTTGGCTCAACTCAAACGGGCGGCCAAGTCGAATTGGTCGAAGGTGCGGCCGGAGATTTTCGGCACGCTCTTCGAGCACTCGACCGACAAGCCGGAGCGGCACGCCTTCGGCGCACACTTTACCAGCCCGGTCGATATCATGAAGATCGTCGGCCCGACGATCGTCGAGCCGTGGCGCGAGCGGATCGAAGGGGCCAGGACAGTAAAGCGGCTGCAAGAGCTGCGCAACCGGATGCTCCACTTCACCGTGCTTGATCCGGCCTGCGGGTCGGGTAACTTCCTCTACATCGCCTACCGCGAGCTGAAACGGCTCGAGGTCCGACTTTACGAGCGGATTTGCGAACTCTCGCCCAAGGCCGTCCCCGAGCAACGGGTGTTCGGCTTCGTCACCGCATCGAACTTTTACGGAATGGACATCCTCCCTTTCGCCGTCGAGTTGGCGAAGGTGACGATGATGATCGGTCGCAAGCTGGCCATCGACGAGTTGCACATCGACGAGCCGGCGCTGCCGCTGGACAATCTGGACGCCAATTTCCGCGCCTGCGACGCACTGATCGACCCGTCGGGCAACCCCACGCAATGGCCGAAGGCGGACGCGATCATCGGCAATCCGCCGTTCCTGGGGGCCAAGCGGCTCAAGCCCGAACGTGGGCCGGATTACGTCAACGCCATCCGCCGGGCCTACCCGGACGTGCCGGGCATGGCCGACTACTGCGTCTACTGGTTCCGCAAGGCCCACGACCACTTGCCCGTTTGCACGACCGAGGACCGCTTCGCGGGCCGGGCAGGACTGGTCGGCACCCAAAACATCCGCAACAACAAGTCGCGCGTCGGCGGCTTGGACCACGTGGTCAAAACCGGCACGATCGTCGAGGCGGTAGACAACCAGCCCTGGTCCGGCGAGGCAAACGTCCACGTCTCGATCGTCGATTGGATAAAAACGCAAGACGCCAAGCTGCTGCCCAAGCGGCGTCGGTTGTGGTCCAAGGTCGATCCGCTTCCCGGCGAGAAAAAACCCCGCCGACACGGCAGCGGACCGGCAAGCAAGGAATTTGAACTCGACTCGCGGGAATGTAAATTCATCAACTCGGCGCTATCGGACAAGGCTGACGTGGCCGGCGCGAGGGTTCTTGCGGCGAATGTCCGTCCCCAGCGGTGTTTTCAGGGCGTCGTCACGGGGTACAACGGATTCGTGCTGTCCAAGCAAGAGCGTCAAAACCTGCTGCTTTCCGATCCAAAGAGCAAGAGCGTCGTCAAACCTTATTTGGTCGGACGCGACCTGGTAAGCGGAAACGGACGACCAAGCAGGTTCGTTATCGACTTTGACTCCCTAAACGTTTACTCCGCTCAACATTATGAGGGAGCGTTTTCGCACGTCAAAAGCCATGTTTTGCCGAAAGTACAGAGCACGGCGAAACGGGCCTCGACAACAGACATGGCCGCCGCGCGAAAACAACATCTTGAACGTTGGTGGCAGTTTTGGAACGTCCGCAAAGGGCTGCGCACGGCGTTAAAGAAATCCCCGCGATACCTTGCTTGCTCTCGCGTTACGAAACGTCCGATATTCTGCTTCGTCGCTAGATCCATTTTGCCCGACAACGCAATCGAAGCATTTACGCTGCCCGACGACTACTCCTTCGGCGTTCTTTCATCGAACACTCATTGGGAGTGGTTCGTGGCGAAGTGCTCGAAGTTGACAGAGCGGTTTCGCTACACGCCGGAATCGGTATTCGACACGTTTCCTTGGCCGCAGAAGCCGAGCGTGAAACAGATCGACGTGGTGGCGGCGGCGGGGCGGGAGGTGCGAAGGGTGAGGGAAGAGGCGCTGGGGAAAGTACGCGGCGGATTGAGGACGGTCTATCGGACGTTGGAATTGCCGGGGAAGAATCCGCTCCGCGACGCCCACGCCGCGTTGGACGCAGCCGTGCTGGATGCCTACGGTTTTTTGCCGCGCGGGGATCTGTTGGCCCAACTGTTGGAGTTGAACCTGTCGGTGGCGGCGCGGATTGAGGCGGGCGAGCCGGTCGCCGCGCCCGGCGTGCCGCCCTCGTACCCGAACCCGGATCGGCTGATAAGCGACGATTGTGTGCGGGCGGAATGATTTATTCGCAGGAAAAAGGTGGATTAGGGCCGTTCACGGCCCTTCCCGCGCAAGCGGTATTAGGCCCGGCGTTCACGCCGGGTTGGCGGAACCACCGTCCTCCGTTGTTGTTTGATTTTTTAGCGTTGTCACACCCGTTTAGGGGCGTCCTTCACATTGCCCTGAAACGTTGGAGGAGGCCCGTGAACGGGCCTGATAATTACAAATGTCCGCTCACTTCTAACCCGGCGTGAACGCCGGGCCTAATACCGCCTTCGGCGGAAACGTCCGTAAACGGACGTGATTTTCGATTCACAGGCCCCATTTAACAGTGGGCCGCAAGAGGTTTTTCAGTGCCTACGCCGCCCCGATAGACGAGCTATCGCGGCTGCCCGCTGAATCATACATAGTGGTCTGTCCATCTCGACTTTACACGTTGGGTGCCACTGCTGGCTTGTCCAGCAGTGCCGGAAACACGGTTGGACAAGCCAACCGTGGCACCCGTAATTTCAACTTGGACAGACCAATAGTCCAGTTTGCCAATGTCGGACTGGTCCCGTTTCCCCGCCACTACCCTGTTACGTAGCCCAGTTCTCGATCCTTAATTCTTCAACTCGCTCAAAGTGCTGGACGTTGTCGGTAACAAGCGCATATCCCAGGTGCAAGGCGGTGGCGGCAATCACCAGATCGAAGTCATCGAGCCTCCGGCCTTCTTGCTCCAACCGCGCCCGCAGCACGGCGAAGGTCTCGATGATCGGCGCCGAGACATCGATCACGGGGTACAATTCGGCAATACGGCGAACCTTGGCGACGTTCTCGATGGGCCGTGCGCTCTTCATCGCCCCCCACAAAAGCTCGCCGTAAGTAATGACCGAAAGCGCACGAGGCTCGGCAAGACGGCGGGACAACTGCTCCGCTACTTTCCGGTCGCCACGAAGCGAGTAGACGAAGATGCTCGTATCAATCAAATACATTAGACTTCGCCTCGAAACGACGTCCTGATTGGCGGGAAGCTCGAATGTCGGCTGTGATCTCTTCGGCGCTTCGGTCGTCCTGCCAAGAACCGACCAACTCCAAAAACGCTTCGTTGGCCCTCCTCGTGTCCCCAGAAGGCCGGCCAAGATACTCGCGCACAATCGCGATCACTTCCTGGCTGATCGAGCGATTATCCATTGACGCACGCGCTCGTAGCGCGCCATATAAATGGTCATCGATTCCCTTTACCTGCAAAGTCGCCATAGACCATTCTCCTTTGCCGCTGCACCTTACACACTATACCGCTTAATTCAGGAAAAAGCAAGCAAAGTTCATGCAACCACTCGCTGGCGGGGTTCTGTTGCCTGCGAGATGTCGGCTGTAAAATGCGATTATAGGGGAGAAAAAGGAGGAGGTCCGACTAAGGAAAGATAGGCTGAATCATGCATTGTCCAGCGTGTCGATATCGGACCAGTCCTGTTTTTCCCTTCATGCTTGTTAGTACCAGGAGACTCGGCAAGCTAGATACTCGCTCAAGACAATTTGCACGAAGTCGCCGTCCGATTGACTCACCATGTAGCGATAGCGCCCAGGTTGAATGACCGTCCATGCACTTGACGGCGATTCCGGCCATTGCTTCGCGGCGCGGATGAATGCCCGGCTCCCGATTTCAGGCCAAAGCGCCGTGTCACCACCATTGGGTGACTCAAACTCCGACCGCTGTTGGTCAGACATTGCGATAAGGGGAAGGATGGCTGGTTTGTCAGGCCTCTCCAGCTTAGGAAGACTGAGTTCGTGCGCAATATGCCCACGCGCCAGTTTTAGCAAAATGTTTTGCACACGGCCAATATCCGGCTGCCAAACCACATTGCCGGAGTTGTCCATTCGTTTGCTTTCATTCAATTGCACGACGAGCGCGGGGCATTCGGTCAGAATGCGCCTAACTTTCGGACGAGAAACGCCGTCCGGGGTGGCCGACCCGCACAGCGCGCATTCGATCAGACACGCGAGATATTGCTCGTCCAAGGAAAAACTGTTGTTGCACTCCGCACAGGCATCGACCACCGGAAGATCCGGTGGAAGTGGCTCGTCAAGCAAGACTTTCGACGGACAGTGATCTTGGGACTCGGGCGCACCGCCACAGAAGACACAATAGCCCGATTGGCGTTCATCGACGAAAAGTTTTCGCGGGTCCATACGCCCCCCGATGGCATTTAGTTTGTTTTGTAACTCGTTTGGAAATTTCAGGAATCGCCCTGCGACAATTGTGCCGCGTTGTGAATCGTCGTCGGTTCCTGACGCGAGTTCATTTCCCGCCACAATTGCGCGGCGGGGTGGTTTGATTCCGCAAGCCATTGCCGCCGTCGTTCCGTCTTTTGCCGGGCGGTGAAACCTTGCGTTTCGGCGACGTGACGGCTCTGAACGGCTCGCTTATACGCGATGCAATCGAACGATTTTTCAGACGTCATAACGATACTACCTCCCTCGGCGAACGAATATCGACGGAATGGTATCCGTGCATTAGATTCACGGCGTTGAATTGACGGATTTTCCCCACTTGAACGATGTGCTTGAAGTTCCAACTAACGATCAGATCTGCTCGCGCGACCGTGGCAATGGCTACGTGCAGTGCATCGTCTTGCCAAGCCTCGCCGAGGATTCCCGCCTCCAAATATCGCTCTTGGAGAAATTCCGCTTCCTCGTCCGCGTCCACCAGAACAAAACTCTCCGGCGGCAACTCCCCGACGACGGCCATCACATCGCGTGGAGCATCCTCCAATTCTTGAAACAGCAAGTCCGAGAGAATCAAGACGATTTCATTGCGCCGCGCCATTTCCACCAGCGCCTGGCTTTCCGCCGCAAACTCCCGATCGAGACACCCGCCGATGACGGACGTATCCACGTAAATTCTTTGACGATGCACTCGAAGCCCTCCTATTAGTAGTATAGATGGTTTTTCGGTGGAAACAATTGGGGGTTCTGTCCGCAACGCCCGGCCGGCGATAAAATAACTTGTCGATCCATCCGATTCGCTCGATACATGGAGGTTTCACACCCATGAGCACGCTACCTTTCGCACACTTGCATTGCCACAGCCATTACAGCCTGTTGGACGGGGCCGGCAAGGTCTGCGGGCTGTTGGAGCGGGCAAAGGCGCTGCGGATGACCGCACTGGCCCTGACCGACCACGGAAACCTCCACGGGGCCATCAAATTCTATCAAGCGGCCAAGGAATTGGGCATCAACCCCATCTTGGGGCTGGAGGCGTACATCGCCCCGGGAAGCCGACGCAACAAGGAACAGGGCAACTCGAAAGAGGCTAGCCATCACATCACGCTCTTGGCCCGCGACCGCACCGGATTCCGCAACCTGGTGAAACTCTCCTCGGCGGCTTTTCTCGAGGGGTTCTACTTCAAGCCGCGGATCGACAAGGAGTTGTTGACCGCCCATCGGGAAGGGCTGATCTGTCTGAGCGGGTGCGTCTCCAGCGAATTGAACCGCGCGCTGTTGGCCGGCGGCGAGGCACACTTCCAGAAAGCGCTCGACGTGGCCGCTTGGTATCAAAAACTCTTCGGCGACGACTATTACATCGAGATACAAAACAACCACCTGGAATCGCAGCGGGTGGCGATGGAAGGGGCCGTGCGGGTCTCCGAGCGGCTGGGTATCCCGCTGGTGGCCACCAGCGACGTGCATTACATCCACCGCGAGGACTCCGACGCCCAGGACATTCTCCTCTGCGTCAACACCGGCAAGTTTCGCACCGACGAGAACCGGATGCGGATGGAGAGCGACGAGTTTTTTCTGCGCAGCGCCGAGGAGATGTACGCCGCCTTTCCCGACCACGAAGACGCCCTGCGCCGCACTCAGGAAATAGCCGACGGCGTGGACATCGAATTGGAGTTGGGGCACCGGCACTTTCCCACCTACGCCCCGCCGGACGACAAGACTTCGGAAAACTACCTGCGCGAGTTGTGCGAGGAGGGCTTGAAGGAATGTTACGCGAACCGTCCCGACCGATACGTCGACGGCAAGTTTTCCGAGGAGGTGACGGCCCGGCTCGATCGCGAACTGAAAGTCATCGGTAAACTTGGGTTCCCGAACTATTTTCTTATCGTCTGGGATTTCGTTCGTTTCGCCCGCGAGCAGGGGATTCAGACCACCGCCCGCGGCTCGGGCGTCGGCTCGCTGGTTTCCTACGCACTGCATCTGAGCCACGTTTGCCCGTTGGAGTACGACCTGCTGTTCGAGCGGTTTCTTGACGAGAGCCGTCGCGAGGCGCCCGACATCGACATCGACTTCTGTCAACAGCGTCGCGGCGAGGTGATCCAGTACGTGAAGGACAAGTACGGCACGTTGAACGTGGCGCAGATCGGCACTTTCGGCACGCTGGCGGCCCGGGCGGCGATCCGCGACGTGGGCCGCGCGCTGGGGTTGCCCATTTCACGCGTCGACGGGGTGGTGGCGATGGTGCCCGAGGAACTGGGTATCACGCTCCGCAAGGCCATCGAAAAGAGCGACGGACTGCGAAAAGCTTACGATACCGACATCGAGGTTCGTAAACTGCTCGACCTTGCCCAGGGTATCGAGGGTCTTGCCCGAAACGTCGGCACACATGCCGCCGCGGTCGTGATCGCCGATCGGCCGCTGACCGACTACGTCCCCTTGCAACACGTCCAGGACAAGAAGGAGGTCATCACCCAATGGGCGATGGGCGACGTGGAACGCGCCGGCCTACTGAAAATGGACTTCCTCGGCCTGCGGAATCTGACGATCCTCTCGAAAGTCGTTCAACTGATCGAACAGACCACGGGCAAGAGAGTCGATCCATACGGTTTTCCGATCGACGACGCCGAGACCTTCGCCCTGCTCTGCCGCGGCGAAACGAAGGGCGTGTTCCAGTTGGAGAGCGGCGGCATCCGCGACCTGTTGCAGCGGATGAAGCCCAACCATTTCCACGACATCATCGCCACCAACGCCCTCTACCGTCCTGGCCCGCTGGAAGGCGGTATGGTAGACGACTATATCCAGGTGAAACACGGCCGACAAAAGGCCGAGTACAAACACCCCGCGATGAAGGAAGTCCTGGAAGAGACCCATGGCGTGATGGTCTATCAGGAACAGGTGATGCGGATACTCAACCGATTGGGCGGTATCCAACTGGCAAACGCTTACAGTTGCATCAAGGCGATCGGCAAAAAGAAACTGGAGATAATCGCCAGGTTCCGCGAGGAGTTCATCGAAGGCGCCCACTCGCAGGGGATGTCGAAAAAGGAGGCGGCCGAGCTGTTCGGGATGATCGAGAAGTTCGCGGGCTACGGGTTCAACAAGTCTCACAGCACCGCCTACGCCTTGATCGCCTACATGACGGCCTATCTGAAGGCCCATTATCCGATCGAGTTCATGGCGGCGCTGCTGTCGAGCGACATACCCGGCCGGAACTTCAAGCGAAAGGACTCGCTGGTCGAGCACATCGAGGACTGCCAGCGGATGGGCGCGGAGGTGCTGCCGCCGGACGTGAACCGCTCGTATGCCGAGTTCGCCGTGGCCGAGGGAAAAATCTGTTTCGGTATGACCGCCATCAAGGGTTGCGGCGGAGCCGCCGCCGCCGCGATTGCCGCCGAACGCGACGAAAATGGACCTTACCGCAGCCTGTTTGACTTCTGCGAGCGGCTCGATCCCGGCACGGTCAACCGCGCGGCGATCGAATCGTTGGTCAAGGCCGGGGCGTTCGACTCGCTCGGCGCTCGACGTGCGCAACTCTCCGCGGCAATAGATCGGGCAATGCAGGCCGGGGCCACCGCCGCTTCCGACCGGCGCAGCGGACAGAAGTCGCTCTTCGGCGGCGACGAGGACGCGCAACCGGACGCCGGCGCGGCAAACCTACCCGACGTGCCAGAGTGGGACCAACGCGACCAATTGGTCCGCGAGAAAGAGGTTCTCGGGTTCTATCTTTCCAGCCACCCGTTGGCCGAACACCGATCGACGCTGGCCTCATACTGCTCGCACACCACGGTTGATGCCGCCGAATTAAAACACCGCGCCGAAGTCATGCTCGGCGGCATGATCTCGGCAATCAAGTTCTCGCACACAAAGAACCCCAAGCCGGGAAACCCCAGTCGCTACGCCATGTTCGACTTGGAAGACACCGAGGGCCTGATCCGCTGCATCGTCTGGCCCGAACAGTTCGTCCATTACGAGGAACTCATCAAATCGGACGCCATCGTGGTCGTCCGCGGCGCGGTCGATAAACGCCCCGGCTCCGAGGAAGTGAACCTTATCGTCAACGAAATCATCACTCTCGAAGACCTGCCCGCCCGCTGCACGCGCGGCGTGGTGATTCGACTGGCGGAGAAAGACAACGGCCGGCAAAAGCTCGAACAACTCCACGAAATCCTCCGCGGCTATCCGGGCAATTGCGAGCTGCAACTGGTACTCTGCCTCGAAGACGGTCGCCGCGTGGCGTGCAAATGCGGCGGGATGACCGTGGCCGTCGGCGATCAGATGCGGGATCGGGTGGAACGGCTCCTGGGTCCGGGAAATGTTCGGCTCGTAACCGCTTCGCCATCCTCCACCCGACGCCCTAACTTCCGAAAGCCTCGTCCGGTGGCTGCGTCATAAAGCCGCGCTGCGGTGGTCGCGCCGCCTGAACCGCCGTTTAGCCGGCGAATCAATAACTGTCGCTCTCGACTGGGGGTGGCACGTCCCTGAGCGTAGCGAAGGGCGTGGTACACGACCAACCCACGCCCTTCGCTACGCTCAGGGACGTGCCACCCTCCGACCAAGATTGCGAATGATTGTCGGGTTGCAGTCCGGCCCTCTGCTGCTTTAATGCTTCCAGCACAACGACTTACGTCATCCGGCCCCCTTGTTTCCGATGATCGTTGCTCGCCGGATGCCGCCTCTAATACCGGTTATATCTAGGCTGCTTACTTGATTTACCCAGATTTCCTAATTAAGATCAATGGTGTAGAGGTACAAGTGGGCAAGACTGTTTTTTGCTTTTGAATTTAACCTTCGCTCCCACCCTGTCCCTTCCGGGTCGAAGTGGTGGGGGCGAACCGGACAATTACCCTGGAATTGGAGATCGAGATATGCGTTGCCGAGGACTGGGCTACTGGTCGATCTGGATGGTGGCGGCGGGGCTGTTCGTGGCGTTGGCCCCATCGGTGGTTTGGGCGCAGGCGGCCGCAGGCGTGGCTATCGACGCCGACGGTGTCCTACGCACGAGAACGTTCGCCGACCCGGGCGGACTACTGATACAAGAACGGATCGCTTCGGCCAAGGCCACACTCGGCCCAAAGCTGGCTTCATACAGCAAGCTGCGAAAGGTCTCGCTGAATCGGCTGGAACAAGTCATCCTTGGTCGCCAAGGGGTGTTGACCGACGAGATGCGATACATGGCCGGGCTGTTGAGGGTCCGATACGTTTTCTACTATCCAGACAGCCAGGACATCGTCTTGGCCGGTCCGGCCGAAGGCTGGGCGCCGGATCCGTCGGGGCGGGTCGTGGGCATCACCAGCGGCAGGCCAGTCGTACAGTTGCAAGACCTGGCCGTCGCCCTGCGGATGTTTCCGCCCGACGGCAAACCAACGCAGATGATCGGCTGCTCGATCGATCCGACCCCGGAGGGTCTGGCCTCGATGCAGCACTTCGTCAGCGGCATCCGCCGCTTGGGCAGGCGGCCAAGCGATGAGCAGGTGCGGATGATCGCCGAGGGCGTGCGCACGAGCCTCGGCTATCAGACCGTCACCATTAGCGGCGTCTCGCCCCGAACTCATTTTGCCCAAGTAATGGTCGAGGCCGACTATCGCATGAAACTGATCGGCATCGGTCTGGAGCGGCCGCCGGTGAAGTTGGTCAGCTACGTGGACCGCGCCAAGCTCAGAGACATCGCCAGCAATGCCATGCAGCGATGGTACTTCGTCCCCGACTATCAGTGCGTCCGCCAGAGCGACGACGGCCTGGCAATGGAGTTGGTTGGCGATGGCGTGAAGCTGATCGGCGCGGATGAAATGGTCACCAGCAGCGGCGATCGCAAGGCCGCCGGCCGAGGAAACAGGGCTAGCCAGGCGTTCGTGCTTGGCTTTACCAAGAAGTATCCCGAGTTGGCCGAGCGTTCGCCCGTCTACGCCGAACTGCGGAACCTTATCGACCTGGCCGTCGCCGCCGCCTACATCCAGGAGCAGGATTATTACGTAAAGGCCGGTTGGGAAATGCCGTTCCTCGGCAGCGAGAAGGAGTTTCCGGTCGAGGTCTACAGTGTTCCCAAAACGGTCGAGTCGGCGGTGAATGCGATATGGAAGGGGCTCACCCTTGTCACACCCGTCGGCGGCGGCGTGCAGATTCATCCCGCCGAAGCGTTGGATTCCGAAAATATCCTGCCCGACAAGAAGGCGAAAGTGGCCAAGCTACACCAAGAGATCAAGCCCGATCTGGCCGAGGGCCAGTGGTGGTGGGACTGATCCAGTAGGCCGGGTCGAGACCCGGCTGATCCGGTTTGCCGGGTTGCAACCCGGCCTACGATTACTGAAAATCACTTCGGTCGTCGACGGATGCTTGGGTAGGCAATTCCGTCGGCGGCTTGTTTTTTTGAATCGCGTGTTTCACTTCTTCCGTTTTGGACTTCTCCCGGCAAGCTTGCTTTTTCGAGCCGGCCGCTGACCCGCTTGCTTCTTTGACTTCGGATGTCTATTCAAGTATTTCTTGAATCCCGCCAAACACTCCCGCCGTGTGCCGGGACATTCATTGACGAACTTGGCGAACGACGCCAATCGCTCCAATACCTCGGCGTCCAACACGTGTTCCATGCGGCATGCGTTGGCGTCGGCCAACTTGTCGTCCAACGCAAGAACCTGAACGAAAAAGCCGCGGATGATCTCGTGCCGCCGAACGACATCCTCGGCTATCTCTCGTCCCTTAGGCGTCAGAGTGGCCGCTTCGTAGGCGCTGTAGTTCACCAATCCCTTCCGCGAAAGGCTCCGCAACGCCGAAGTAACCGTTGACTTGTGGACCGATAAGGCAGCGGCGATGTCCCGCGCCCGGGCGACGCGCTTGTCCTCCACGATCCAATAGATCGCTTCGAGATAGTCCTCCAGCTTCATGCTCAACGACGGCAGATCGGACATCGGCGGCAAGTTTCCAAATGGTTGAGGGCGATTCGTCGCACAATCCACACTGACCAAATGGTGGGTTGCGCGAGGTGTTTCGCGGGACAACTGCCTTTAAGTATATGCGAGTGAAAATCATCCTCCAAGCGGCACCCCCCGCGTGGCATTATTTAACCCCGGGTGAATACACCCGTGGCAAGCGGTTTTTCGCGGTCAATCCGGCCCGCCGTGTATTCACGGCGGGCTAAATGAATGATTCCAAAACCCGTTCTAAACCCCACGTGGAGGGGGTAGCCGCCAGCCATTCCTGGAGAATTTTCACTTTTCCGAGAGGCAATAACTACAACGTCGGGCAGCGGAAGAAAAAAAATCTCCAGCGGCACTTGACAACAATCGCCGAATGCAATAAAAAGTTTGAGTATCCAAACTTTGTTGTCTACCTACAACATCGGGACTGCCGCGGGCGGCCTTTCAGACAAGCGACAAGCGATGACCGCCGAAAATGAAAGCCGCGACGAACGAAAGACGCCGGCGCCCGGCAAGGGCGTCCCCACGCGCGTCGTGCGATCCGACGAACTGCTCGCCGGCCGGCGCCAGTTGTTGATCGACCACGAAGGGCAGGTATACCGCCTGCTACTGACGAAAAACGGAAAGTTGATTTTGCAGAAGTAAACCACGCGGGAACCGTTATTGCGACGAGACGGCCTCCGCCGACAATTCGATAGACCGCGTTGTTATTCGTCGCGCCAGCCAGCCCATTCAGCGACGCATGCACTTCTTGCCGCCGTGGCCAGCCAGCCCTACTGGTTTTCGTTCCCTCGCTGTTTCCAGCCTCGCCGGAATGAACTAGTGGCTTTTTCGACAAAGGTGCATGATGTTTACATCTCGTATTGCCGGAATTGCGTCAACTCGGATTTCCTTTTCGCGCAAACCTGAACTCCGTCGCCCGGCCCGGCCGGGTTTCAGCCTCGTTGAACTACTGGTCGTAATCACGATCATCGGCATTCTCATTTCGCTGCTCCTGCCGGCGGTGCAGTCGGCCCGCGAGGCGGCGCGGAGAATGAGCTGCGCCAACAATCTAAAGCAGATCGGCTTGGCGTTGCATAATTACCATTCACACTACAACTGCTTTCCCGGCTTGGGAACGTCGTCACTGGCGAGTTTTTCGGTGCAGGCGAAGTTGTTGCCGTTCGTCGAGCAGACGAACCTTCAGGACTTGATCGACTTCACTCAGCCGCTGTACCTGGGCAGCAGCCACAGTCAGACGTTGAATCCCGAACAGGCCGCGGCGGCCCGAACGCGACTCTCCTTATTCCGCTGCCCAAGCGACCCCGGAGAAGACTCATTCGAAGACAAGCCGGGCGAAGTCATCGCCGGCGGCAACTACGTGGTCTGCGGAGGCTCTGGCGTAGGGACGAACTACGACTTGCGATATCCAACCGACGGTCTGTTCTACTACGGTTCGGCTTGCGGATTCAGGGACATCGCGGACGGTTCGAGCTACACCGTCGTCTTTTCGGAAAGCATTCTCGGGCTTCGTTCAAATGTCACCAAGCCGGATGCCGTGCCGACGGGTTTCGATCGCCTAGCGGGATTCTCGGGCCATGCGCCGAACAGCGGCGCGCCCGGCCTACACGGCCTTGTCGATCCCGACTTGGCCTCACTGGCGCCACGCTGTCAACTTTGGTTCGGAAACCGTTGCTTCGGCTGGATCGTGGGCAAGCCGATGGCCACGACGTTCATCATGTATATGTTGCCGAACGATCCGATACCCGATATACATTCTATGGGCATCGGTTTTTACGCCGCCCGTTCGTTCCACCCAGGCGGCGTCAATGCAACCCTCGGCGACGGAAGCGTCCGTTTCATCAGCGACCGCGTCGAATTGGATGTATGGCGGGCATTGGGCACGTGCGCCGGCGGGGAAGTGATCGGCGACTTTTAGGAAACATTTTTCACTCCGACGCAATCTTCAGTAAGTACACTGCGTTTAACATTACCAGGAAAACATCATGAAACAAAACAATTCAAGCGTATTCGCGGGGATGGGCCGCTGTTCCATCGTAGTGCTTTTGTCGGCCTGCATAATCACGGGTTGCGACTCGGCCGCATCGACGACGTCCAAGCGCGACGCGCCGGCCGAATCCAAAGAGGCGAAGCCCGCCCGAAAGGAAAGAAAGACCGGGGTGCTGCTGGTCAGCCACGGATCGCGTTCCAAGAGCTGGCGCAAGATGCTGTCCGACATCGAGCAAGCGGTTCGAGATAAGCTCCTGGGCAGCGGCCACGTCGATGGAATTCGATCGGCCTTCATGGAATACACGGAACCGTCGATCGCCACGCAACTCAAGGCGTTCGACGAGGAGGGATATGACGACGTCATTCTGGTTCCGCTGCTTCTGACGGTCAGTTCCCACTCGTTCGACGACATCCCCACGATCATCGGTCAAAAGCAGGACCATCTGACTTTGGCGACCTTGAAATTGGAGGGGATCGAAACATACAAACCCCAGGCCCGGACGACAATCGCTCCGTTGCTCGATTTTCCCGCGATTTTGGGAAAAAACGTGATTCGGCGCGCCAGGCAAATGAGCGAGGATCCCAACAAGGAAGGCATCGTTCTGGTGGCCTACGGCAGCGAGCCGTACGAAGAGGAGTGGAAGCAACTTCTGGGAAAAGTCGCCGAGGAAGTCCGCGGCGCGACCGGCGTGGATTGCATCGAATGCTGCTGGTGCGGACACATCGTCCGGTATAAGAGCAAACCCACGGAAGAGGCAATCAGAAAAGTGCTGAAAAAGAAACGGCGCGCTCTCGTCATTCCGGTGCTGGTCGCGGTCGACGAAACGTTTCAAGGAAAGATCATCGGCGGGGCCATTAAGAGCGTGGGCGAGGATGAGCGAATCATATATCGACACGACGCCATTCTTCCGGACGACAACATCAATCAATGGGTAATCGACATTTCGCTCGAACTCGCCTCGAAGATTGCCGACAAGGACGAGGCATTGATAAACCACGCAACAATGAAAGGAGACCTGCCATGTATGAGTGACAAGTGAAACAAATGTGAAAAAAATCGTTTTGGAAGAATTCAGCCAGCCATCCATTTTTTGTACGGGAGACAGCCAGCCATAACAGCAAACATCATTTCCGCAAAGGATAAAAACAAGCATGTTACGGCAAAGAATTGCAACTTGCGTGGTCGCATCGATTATCGGCGGCTTGGCATTCACCCAATCGGGTTCGGCGGCAACCATTGATTGCTCGTTGACCGGCTACACATTCATGGGCGCCAACGACGCCTACGTCAGCACGCCCGACGGTCCCGCCGGTCAGAAAACCTACTTTCTCGCACAGCCGTTGAATTACCCTATGGGTACCCCCCCGGCCAACATGTGGGGTTGCGGTTGGATCAAATTCGACGACATCGGGGACTCGACGGTTGACTCCTCGCATCTATATTTCGATTTGTTGGGCGCGGGAGCCATGGGTACCACTCCTGCGTCCGAGGACAATCCCGCTGTTTTGGACATCTACAGCGCCGGAAGCATCGACGTGGCCGACCTGGGCGGCGATTATGATCTTCGCTGGGAGCTTCGGGACAACCTCGATGCGTCATCGCCGCTTTGCACCATTACAATGACCAGCAACGGCGCCCATAGCGTGGATATCACGGACCTCTACAACAGTTGGGTCACCGGCGGCGAGACCGCCAATAACGGGCTTGTCTTCGCCGCTCCCGATCAGGGCACCGGCAGCAAATATGCCAGCTTCGGCAACGCAAGCGGCAATGCTCCGTATATTTCCACCGCCCCCGTTCCCGAACCGTCTTCCCTGTTGCTTTTGGCCATGGGGATAGGAGCATTGGCGCTGCTGAAAAAACTACAGAGAATGTTGTAAATCGTCCGACTGCATTGTTTCAGTCGATTGTGGTATGCTTGGGAGGCATGCCCTTTTTTCCCGGGGCGTGCCTCCCGCAAATTATGTCAATAACACTCCAGATAGACACATGCGCCTTCACCGACTGAACAACATAATTCATCGCGATTTGGGTTATTTCTTCGCCGGAACCACGATCCTCTACGCGCTATCGGGGCTGGCCGTCAACCATCTGCACGACTGGGACCCAAACTTCATCATTAAGCGGCAAGACGTTCAGACGCCGATACCGGAGAACGTCGATACGCTGTCCCGCCAGTGGGTGCTCGGTGTTTTGGAGCCGCTGGACCAGCAAGACCACTACCGAAGCCACGACTTTCCGACCCCAAAGAAGCTCAAGATTTATTTGGATGAAGGTTCCGTGTTTGTCGATCTCGAAAGCGGCAAAGGCGTCTTCGAGTCCGTGACCAGACGGCCCTTCTTCTACCAGATAAATTGCCTGCATATCAGCCCTAAGCGGGCGTGGCTCGTTTTCTCGGATGTCTTTGCCGTGGCGCTGATTCTCATTGCGCTGACCGGGCTGTTTGTGCTCAAAGGCAGAAGAGGCATCACCGGCCGAGGGGCCATCCTCGTCGCGGCCGGCATTCTTTTCCCTCTTGTCGTCGTGCTTTACATGGGATGATCGTGCCACTCGCCACTGCCCCCTTCGGCGCAAGGTCGCCTCGAAAGCACCACCCGCAGATCGCACACGTTAGTGCCGGTTGGACCGGTGCGGATCAGGGCGTCGAGCGGGGCAAAGAAGTTGTAGGCGTCGTTGCGGCTGAGATATTCCACCGGATCGAGCTTCGCCCGGCGCGCCGCCGCTATTGTATCGGCGTCGAGGAAAGCGCCGGCGGCGTCGGTCGGGCCGTCTTCGCCGTCGGTTCCGCCCGAGAGCAGGGCAATGCCTTCCGCGCCGACTTCGGCCAGTCGCGGTAGTGCGGCCAGTGTCAATTGCTGGTTCCGCCCACCCTGCCCTCGCCGCGAGGATTCGACCAGCTTCACCACCGGCTCGCCGCCGGAGATCAAGCACGTCTGCCCGGCGGCGTCGCGCATTTTCAACGCCGATTCGGCCAGTCGTCGGCCGATCTCCTCGGCCGGCCCTTCGGACTGCGTTGCGCTTGCGGCGTCCACGGAGTAGCCGAGCCGTTGCGCCTGTTCGGCGGCGGCGGCAACGGCCGTGGCGTTGTTGCCGATGATGAGATTTATAACGTGGGACAGGTTGGCAACCTGTCGAGAATTGCGGGACAGGTTGCCAACCTGTCCTACAACCTTCAGATAATTGAACACCGCCGTCGAAACCCCGGCTTCCCGCGCGTCGAAACGCTCCAAAATCTCCAACGCTTCGCCGGGGGTCGAGCGATCCGGCACGGTCGGCCCGGAAGCGATCAGATCGAGCCGGTCGCCGAGCACGTCGGAGATTACCAGAGAGACCAATCTCCCCGCGTGGCAGGCCCGCAACAGCCCGCCCCCTTTGATCCGGCTGAGCTGTTTTCGCACGGTGTTTAGCTGCTCGATGTCGGCCCCCGCGGCGCTGAGATGACGGGTGACGGCCAGCTTGTCGGCCAGCGTAATCCCCTTCGCCGGGGCGGGCATTAGCGCCGACCCGCCGCCGGAGATCAGGCACAGACACAGATCGTCCGGCCCGAGCGATTCGACCAGCCGCAGGATTTCTTCCGATCCAGCCACGCCCTCGGGCGTCGGTTCATTCACTCCCGCCGGCCGCGCGGGGTGCAGGTGGATGCGCTGTAGGACAGGTTGACAACCTGTCCCACTCGGCACGTTCACCCAACCAACGAGTTGTTTTTCGGCCATTAGTTCCGGGCCGAGGATCGTTTCGACCGCTTCGGCCATACCCGCGGCCGCCTTGCCCCCGCCGACCACGACGATGCGTCGGATGGAATCGAGCGGCAGGCGGCATGAGTAGGGTGGGACAAGCGGAGCGCGGTCCCACCAATCGGAGTGTTGTGGTGATGGTGGGACCGCGCTCCGCTTGTCCCACCCTACATCTACTCCGCTGCCAATAACGAGTGTCCGTCCTTCGACACGCAACCATTGCGGCACCAACCGCTCGGGCCGAACCGCTTCGACACCGGCTTGCCAGATTTTCAGGGCGTCAAGGCGTAGTTCAGTGGACGATTGCTGCACGGCTTGACTCCATCAGAACAACCGCTGAAACTGCGAAGCCGCAAGCGGCAATCTCCCCCGCGATCGCAGTCGCGGGGCGTTTTCCACTAACCACTAACCACTAACTCCACTTCACCCTCAAACACCCCAGCCACTGATGTTCCGCGTCGATGACCGTCTGTCCTAGACTGTTCGGGGCGGCGGCGCGAAGGACCAAGCCGGCCATCACCGGTTGTTCGCCTATCTTGACCACGCCGGCCACGGAGGACCAGACTGTGCCCTTGCCGCCGACGCCGGGCAGTCGGGCGTGGTTGAAAAACAAATGGGCAAAGCCCCGCGCGCTGACCTGATTCGGCCAGCGGCGGACCAACGGCCGATGCAACGCCGATACCTTGTCCAAGCCGGGGATGAGTGCGTCGAGCAGCGGCGAGAGCTGATCGTTCGGCGGTAGCTCCCGGCCCACGCCCACCGGGGCCAGGACGACTGCCGCCAGCCGAACCGGGAGGTTGTAGAACTCGAACACGGGCGGACCATCGGGCGGGCCACGGTCTTCGAGGGCCGCCACTTCGACCTTCAGATCGGCCCTCAGCGGAGACTCGACTTTACGCCGCCGCCGCAACAGCCGCCACGCAATCAACAGCACCACGACCGCCGCGGCCAGCACGACGAAAGCCGTCGCGCCGCTTCCAAGCGAATCGAACGCCGCGCTCAGTTTGTCCAGCAGTGGATGTTGCATGGTCGGTAATCCATCATCATTCATAATTCATCATTCCCATCCCCGCAACCCACCGGATTAGCGTCGAGCCGCGACGGCGGGGCGGCCGAGGACTTGGATCGACACGTCGTCGAGCCAGGCCTCGCCCAGCCCGGAAAGGGAGAAGGTGACGCACATCGGTCCCGACCGTGGCGCGGCGCGATAGAGGGCGAATTGCCGCCAGCCGTCGGTCTGTCCGATGCGGTCAGCCAAGTCCTCGCCGCCGAGCGAATCGACGATCAGCAGTCCGTCCGTGCTTGCTTCGATCGGGGCCGGTATCCGCACCCAGCCGTGGATGCAAACGATCGTTCCGGCCTCGACATTCACGGTGGGGCTTGTCAGCAGCACCGGCGGCCGCTCGACCACGGCGGGCGGATTCCGCGGATCGGCCGCCACGGCCGTCATCCGCAGACCGAGCCGGCCGCTACGGGCCGATTGCGGCGCCAGATCGACCGCCGTTTGCACGTTCGGATCGGCGTGGAACAGGTTTTGCCAGCCGGCGCGCATCATCGTGCCGATGTCCTCGAAGTCGCCGCCGCCAAGCATGTTCATGCCGAACCGTCCGGCCGCCAAACGGTCCACCATACGCCAGTGGCAAGGCAAGGTCTCGAAGCCGAGCGCGGCCGGACTGGTCGCCGACGAGGCCAACCCCCGCCGGGCGGCCTCCCAAACAGAACGTTTGACCAACCGCAACGACCGCATCGTCCGCCGCGCGTCGAGCGCTGCGCCCGACAGGTCGCCGGCGGCGAGTTTTGCGTCGCACTCCTGGAGGCTTTTTCGGGCGGCGTCGAGCCACGCCGGCGACGACGCAACCGGTGTGCGAGCGGCCAGCAGGCCGGCAATCGACCGCACTGTGTTCAGTTCGTGCGCGGCCAAAGCACGCTGCAACTCGGCCGCGCGGCGACCCGACCGCGCGACGCGGCGATGGACCGCGCCGACAATCAGCGGATCGTGGGCCAGCAGAACCTGGGCGGTCAGATCGAACTCGCCGAGCGCGACGCACACTCCGCCGGCGATCCGTTTGCGCCGCAACGGTTGCACGCCGCTGGGGGTCAGTAGATATGCGTTGCTGGCCTCGGGCACGCCGGGTACGACCAGCGAGAGCGCCCCGGAGGCCAACTTCGCTGGAACGCACTGTGCGTCGGGCGACGACCAGATCGGCAGCAGCAGTTGCGCGCGATCGACGCGTAGCACGGAGCCGGAAACCTCAGGCACGTTGGACTCGGCAGACGCGGCGAATCGGCCCGCCGCCGCCCAAGGCTCGAGCAGTTCCAACTCCAAATTGATCAGTTCGAGTGTCATCGCCCGCCGCCGTGTATCCGCGTCGGGTGCGTCCAGCGGCGAATCGGAGAGGAACACCAACCCTCGACTGCCGGCGGCCACCGCCGTGTAAACCAACAGCCGGATTTGCTCGGACGAGACCCCAAGCGGCGCCGCGCGGTTCGGCTCCAAAGCCATGAGTTGCCCACGCAGCGCCTCGTTGGGCTGCGTTTGCACGGTGGTCCAGGTGGGCGTGCCGGGGCGGGCCAGCAACGGCTGGCGGCCGACCCACGCCGCGTAGTCGGCCATCTCGATGCTTGTACCCAACGGCCGGCGGTCGAGCAGCAGCAGGTCCGTCGCCCGGCTGTAGCCGCGCAGGTCCATCGTTGGCCGGCAGATCACGGGACGGTTGCCGCGTCGGTCCGCCTCTCGCACCTGTCTGGCCCAAACGCGGGTGGCTTCGAGTTCCGCCTCGTCCAACTCGTCGCCGAGGTTCCAGACCAATACGCAGTCCAACGACGGAGTGATTTCGGCCAGCGAAGCCGTGGCCACCGGACGCGGCGGCGGACAGATCAGCCACAGTCCCAAGCGGTTGGCCTCTTCGAGCAACTCCGGCGCCGGCAGACGTTTGAGCCAGACGGTGTTGAACCCGATCTTTTTCAGCACTGCCAACGGCTCGCCGCAATGCTGTACGATCCGCGGAAACATGGGGCGATCGTCGACCAGCAGCACCCCGCCGACCAGTTTCACCGAGCGACGCAGGCCGGGCGGTTTTTTTTGGTCGGGCGGAGGAAGGCGGACGATATCCCGCGACGCCCAGGTCTCGGCCGTGTTCGGCACAGCGGCGGCCTGTTCTCTTCCAATCGCGACGTGACCGGCGACTTCAAGATCGTCGATCCAAACATTGGTCTCTCCCTGCCCTCCATAGACGTTCAACAACACGGCGTCGAGGTATGCCTCCCGACCGTCCACCTGCGGTCCGAGTTGCATCCGCAGGACATGGATTTTCCGGGTCAACAGGCGTGGTATTCCGTCGAGCCGCAATTGCTGCCATCGACCGACCGCCGTGTATGCGTCGCCGGCAATGATGGCCGCCACCGCCCGCCCGGTCCGCTTATCGATCGTCCGGGGTAAGACGATCCGAGCGTATAGTTGCGGGCCAGGCCGGTCCGACTTGACCCACACGCTCGGGGCCAGTTCGTCGATGACCGGGGGTCGCCCAACGTCGTGGGCGACGTAGACGCGCGAACCGCCACGGCCTTCGAGCCGGAGCCACTCGCAGCCTTTGCCCGAGTGGGCATCGTTCTGGAGCCGCTGGTGTTTTAGGATGCGGTATCGGACGTCTCCGCCGGCGTCGTGCCAGGACATTTGCGGCGACTCGAAACCCTCGTGCCACGAGCGGGCGCCACGGGCATCTTGCCCGTGCAGCACTGGCGAGACGCCAGTGGCGCCCTTTGCACCACCGACGATCGACAACACGGTCGTCAGCAGCAGTGCGACGATAGGCGTTCTAGCAAAAGAAGGCATTCGGGGTTCGGGGTTTCGGGACTCGGGGTTCGTGGTTCGGGGATCAGAATGTGATGACCAACATCCCGAGTCCCCAGCCCCGAGTCCCGAATCCCCGTTTCTGTGGCGAAATTCCGACAACGTCCGTTCGGTTGCCACCTCGACGTAAGTGATGCTTGTATCAGGATTTGCGAATTGTATCCAGATCAAACGTGGCGGTTAGTAAACAGAACAGATCGGGAGCGGATTTTCGGGGATTGCCGTAACGGCTTATCGCTTAATGGTTTACGGTATTTCGGCGGCCTGTTGGGATGCTCTGGTACGCCACGTGCTTTTTTTCACCGGTGTTGTCATCACCGAAGGAGCATCCAATGAGCGAACCGGCCCGTATAATCAACACTGAAGAAATCCCCCGAGAAGTCCTCGATCTGGCCGAGGCCGTCAGCACACTGCCGGAGGAATATCGCCGGACAATTGAACCTCTTCTGGGCCGGGTTATCGACAGCAACCGCCGTCGCCGCCGCATTCTGTCCCTGGTTCAAGACGCCCTGAGCCAACTGCGTTTGGACATGAAATATCTGGCATTCGATCTGGAGGCCACCCGTCGAGAGCGGGACGATTTCCGCCGCAAGCTGGAAGAAACGGCGTGAACCACTCGTTCGGTGGGGTTGTGGGCTGGTCCATGTTATCCTAGGATGAAAATGGATAGGTCGTAAATATACGGCCCCCGTATTATCTCGGGCATCATTCGTTTTTCATCCGATTATACTTGCGTGGAAACGGGATCGGCATGGCATACCAGACTGCCGAGGAAGTCGCTGAGCGCGCTTTCGACCTGGGACTTTTGGACGAACGGCAACTGCGAGACGTTTGGGGCTCGTTTGGCAGCCATAACGTTCCGATGGAGGACTTCCTCCAGATATTGGTCCGTCGGGAGTATTTGACCAATTATCAGGTGGAACGCCTGGTCAAAGGCGAACGGACCGGGTTCTTCTTCGGCAACTACCGGGTACTCTATCTGGTGGGAAGCGGTACCTTTGCGCGGGTATACCGCGCCGTGCATCAAAAGACCGGCCAAGTTGTGGCGGTGAAGGTGCTCCGCAACCGCTACAGCGAAAACCGTGCCCAAGCCGGCCTGTTTGTCCGCGAGGGTCGCGTTGGCTGCGCGCTTCGCCATCCGAATATTGTGCCCACCTACGAAGTCGTTTCCGAGCGGAAGACCCATTTCCTGGTGATGGAGTTCATCGAGGGGCGCAACTTGCGGGAGTTCGTCCGCATCCGCAAGAAGCTCGATCCGCAGGAAGCCACCAAGATGATGGCCGGGATCGTCGACGGAATGCGGTACGCCTTCGAGAAGGGGCTTACGCATCGCGACCTGAAGATGAACAACGTCCTGGTATCCAGCCGCGGTGAAGCGAAGATCGTGGACTTCGGCCTGGCCTCGATGGACGATACGCTCAGCGACGACGCGGTAGCCGATCTGCCCAACACCCGGACGGTGGACTACGCCGCGTTGGAACGCGCTACGAGCGTCCGGAAGGACGACGTGCGGAGCGACATCTACTTCCTCGGCTGCATTTACTACCACATGCTGACCGGCCAGCCTCCGCTGACGGAAACCCGCGACCGATTGCTACGGCTGAGCAAACAGCGGTTCCTCGACGTCGTTCCGATCCAGAAGGCCGACCGTTCGCTTCCCGCCTGCGTGACCATAGTGGTCAATAAGGCAATGGCTCTCGATCCGAGCCTTCGCTACCAGTCCCCTTTGACGATGTATACCGAACTGCGCTCGGCCGCCAAGCGTCTTTCCGTGGGCGACACCGAATCGGAAGAGAACGGAGAGGCCGGCAAACCCGCCGTCCATCGCCGCCGTCCGACCGCGCTTGCGGCGCCCGACACCGGCCGGTCGGTCATGGTCGTCGAATCCGACGCACAGATGCAGGATCTTTTCCGCAAGAGTTTCAAGCAGGCGGGATACCGCGTTTTGGTTACGGTCGATCCAGCCAGGGCGGCGGGCCGGTTCCGCCAAGACGCATCCGTTGCCGACTGTGTTCTGTTCAATGCCCAGCAGATTGGGAAGAACGCCTTGAAGATGTTCAATGAATTGGGCGAGGACGAGCGGACCAAGGCTGTTCCGGCGGTGTTGCTTTTGGACGAGAGCCAGCACAAGTGGAAATCGCAGGCGCAGACCGACCGGCACCGCATCGTGCTTCCCATGCCCATCACCATGCGGCAACTCCGCGCTGCCCTGGAGCAGTTGCTGGGGAAAAGCGGGACAGGTCCGGTATTGACAAGATAGGCAAGCGCCCGATACGCTTCGTGCATGCCCCGCACCGCCAGGATCGCGCCCGGAGGAATGGTGTTCCACGTCCTGAATCGGGCGATTGCACGCATCCAGATGTTCGAGAAGGAACAGGATTTCGCGAGCTTCAACCCGATAATTATGTATAGCGTCCCCGGAATTAAGTTGTATAGCGTCCCCGGAATTAAGTCCCCGGAATTAAGCCCCGGAATTACCAGCAGCCGGTGGCGTTGGCCGCCTGGCCCATGTCGATCCCTCGGAATTGGGTCAAATTGGTGAATCACGAGGAGAATGAGAACGAGTTACAACGGTTGCGGACCAGCGTTTATCGCGGGCGACCCTATGGTCGTGCCGACTGGCAGCAGCGCGTTGCCAAACAGCTTGGGCTGGAGTCGTCGTACCGCGCAAACGGGCGTCCGAAGAAGTTCGCGAAGAACTGAACATGGTGTTCTTATGCGAGATGCATCTTGCCCATCCCCCAAAAACCGGACCTGTCCCGCTTTTCTCTTACCTTTAATAAGGATATGGATATGAAAACAAGAGCAGGGGTAACCCTGTTGGTGTCCGTCTTTTCATGCTGCACGCTACTGGTTGGATTTTGGTTAGGTCGGTCTGTGAATTACTCCACGGCTGCCAAGAAGCAGGAGAGTGCCGAACGAATTCCTGAAAAAACGCACACCAGTCTCACTCAAAAGACTAACCGTACTGATTTGGGAGGTGGGATAAGCATTACAGAGGTTGTCTATGAGTCAAAAACTGGAGAAGCCCGAAGGCGGTTCACATCAATAACGTACAACGGCGAGCGCATGGTGGAGAAGATGTGGATGGCAGCAGGAGAAATGAATAATCCTAAACCCACCGAGATAACGGGTTATTGCCATAAGGGCAAAATGTTGGCTAATGAAGGGGACGATGGGAATGGCGCGTCAATGCTGTTTCTCTTTAATGATGAAGGAGTGGTGATGCAAGCCTTTGAGGTAAGAAAAAATGCGGTGCTTCTTGCACTGAGCGGTGAGCGTATCAGAAAAATGAGAGAAAATGCAAAGATAGCAACCGAGATTATGGAGACGTTGATCGGGGGAGAGAGTGAAAAAAGTGTCAAGTGAGAGTTCGGGGGACACGAGTCCGGGAGTTTTCGGGGGTTTTGGGGGGGAGTTTTGGGGTCAGGACGGAAAAGGGGACATCACTGATTTTGGCAGAATGGGCAAGGCCCCTGATTGACTGACAAGTAATGGTCGCTTTCGCAAGACAATACGACCCGCTTGGCAACTGGACGAATTTTAAGCAAGACACGGACGCGGATAGCGACTGGGAGCTCGACCTGTCCCGCTTTCCACTCCTACTTGCGCAACGGGGCGCGTTTCACGGTGACGACCGCCTTGAACTCCTTGCCCACGGGCGGCGTGGGGTCGCCGGACTTCCAGAATGGAATCAGGGCGAAGTTGTCGGCCACGACAAGGTTCTCGGGCCCCTCCTTCACCTTCAGGTCGGATGAATCAGGGGACACAATACCTAACTATTGACAAGAAGTGCGAGGACTGATAATTTTCGGGCATGGCAAGATTGGCGCGGTTGGTGATTCCTGGTTTGCCGCATCACATAACGCAGCGAGGGAACCGCCGACAAGAGACTTTTTCAACGATGGCGACTATGCGGCCTATCTGGAATTGATGGCCGAGTGGTGCCGCGAGGAAGGGGTCGAGATTTGAAGCTATTGCCTGATGCCCAATCACGTCCATCTGATCGCGGTACCGAAAACAGAGAATGGCTTGCGGCGGGCCATC
>CBDAFL010000031.1:0-2300 GCA_965195225.1 uncultured Thermoguttaceae bacterium | reverse complement strand
ACGACGGCGTGATACTGAAGATCCGCTGGTGTGTTCGCGTGAGAGTTTTTCCCCGACGCGGCCGAGAAATCGTCGATGAACGGACGTTCGTGTTGGGCGAGCTTAAGGCGGCCCAACCCGTTGAAAAGTAATGCTTCACTCGAATGAGGTGAAACCGGACGGAAATGACAAAAGTATTCGCCATATAACTTTGTTGCCGTCGTTAACTTCCGTGGTTCTTCGCCCAATTTAATGGGTGAAAGTGGCCTTGCATTCACATTGCCGTGCTTCGCACGAGGTTTTTTAACAATGACCCGCTTAACTGCTGGTTTCGAGGATTCGGGACTCTAGTTCTTTGAGCAAGATGAGTCGTTTTTTTTCGAGCGGCTTTTCAGCATGATGCTGTGTCGCTGTTGCGATGCGAGTTGACTTGGCGGAGGGGAGGCCATGCGAAACGGGAAGAGGTCTTCGCGGGTGAAAACGCCAGGGTGGCTGGCGTGAGCGTCGAGCGTTGGGGCCAACGTGGGACCATCACGCACGATACGAACGCCTGCATGGCGATGACCGTGAATGCGACGCTCATGCGATTTCGGAGAACGGAACCAACGCTCCAGGTCCAAGTTGTCGCGCGGATGCGAGGTCATCTCGGCACCCGCGAACAGGCCGGGCTGAAACGACGTCATGACCTTCGCAAAGTGCGAATACACTACGTCGTCTGCGAAACATTGAAATGCTTCTATCATTGCCGTGAACCGCGATTCCCGCCCTGCCAGGGGCGGCCCGTTTTGGTCCGTCAATAAATCCATTACCTGACGTACTTGGTCGGTATACTCTCGCACGCGTGTGAAGGATTCTTGCTGATCCGCTACGCCACGATCAATGAATCCCCTCAGTCGCTTGAGCAGGTCGAAAGCCGGGCCGACCTTTCCGGACGAAGCAACGCGGTCCAGCGACTCCTGCACATCACAGAGTGCTTCTAGCATCCGCACCCCGGCCGGATGGTAAGGGCCGCCGTGATTGTCGTTCAGAATACCACGCACCACACTGCAATAGTCGAGCACGACATCGCCGCTCTCGCCAGTCAGAACGGATGTCTTGTCCCGATCATCCGGCGATGACATGGCAGGGTTTGCGTCCGCTTGCCGTGCTTCGAGTACTTCACGCTCAAGGGCCCTCAAACCCCTTATTTTCCCACGCATTTTCTTCTTCGCCGTGCTGTCCATGTCGAGAACCGGCTTGGCCAAATCGCGAAAGAAATGGTTCTCGCAATAGCGGTGCGGCACACCGGAAAACTCTTCGGCAATGCACTTGAGAAAGGCGTCCTGTTTGTCGGAAATCCAAAGGACCACCTTCAAATTCAGCTTATCGGCCAGTTGCTTGGCACGGACAAACAGTTTCCTGATTTCGTCGGTCGCGCCCGATAGGAGCGGCTCGGCAAACCAGACGCGATTGCGGGTCACTTCACGAACGACGTAGAGCGTCTCGTGTCCCTTCTCGGGTTGCAAGCCGTCAATCGTCAGGACGACGTCGCCCGTGTCCCGATAAACATCCTCCATTTTTCGCAAGTCCTGATGCCGGGCCGCGACCATGTTCTGGTACGAGGCGATGTGATCCTCAATCGCATCGTCCGACAACAGGATCTCGTAGCTGTCGGCAAGCTCATGGCGGATTTGCGGCACGGACCAATGCCTGGAGAACCGCCGTTGCCCGATCCAACAGAAGACGTCCCAGCCGATCCCCCAGCGAGGCATGGCATACTCGGACTCCTGCTCCGGCGCGAACGTTTTCGTGTCACCACATTGCCCATTGCGGCACTGGACAAGCTTAACGATCAGTCGCACCGGCCCTTCGAGCGTATGGATGCTCCGCGTACGGCAACACCGAATGTGCATTTTCGTCCCACACTCCGGGCAAGCTCGATCCTCCCTAACCAAAACAATCTCTCGAACCCTCGATGGGGCCACCTGTAGACGCGACATGCCGGCCTCCTTTCCGTGATGCCGGAAAGGATTGTCGGTACTATCCTGGATCGACGCTAGAGCAAAAACCAGTAGTTAAGCGGGGCATTGAAAATTTTCGCAAAAAAGCCCATTTCTTGGCCTTTATTTGTGGTTCTTCACGGAACTTCGTTGGTAAAAAAGGTTCATCCCAAAAGTGCGTACCTGGGTTGCGAATTGCCCTGTTTTTCAGGCGTTTTTGCGAGAACCCGGTTTAACAGAACGGTTCTTCGCCCATTTTAGTGGGTAAAAACGCAATTAGCTTGGTTATCGCAAGTAGGTTTTTTAAGGCATGGGCTAACAAAAGTATAAAAAGCAGGCGGT
>CBDAFL010000030.1:0-8954 GCA_965195225.1 uncultured Thermoguttaceae bacterium | reverse complement strand
ATTCCAAATAACGACGATCCGAACCTTGTGATTCACCTTGGGGATATGCAGCGAACAGGTAAAACACCATTGCCGCTGATCCCCTCGCCGCAGTTCCTTGCGGTCTTCCGGCGGAATCGACGCCGCCAATTCGTCCACGCGCCATATCTTCCCCTTCCACTCGACCTTGCGATTGGACTTCAGGTCGCCCACATATGCCCGCGATTGGCCGTTCCGGCCCGGCTTCGAGTGGATGTGATTCAGATTCTCGGCGTTGGTGAAATAGCTGTCGAACACGAAATCGCCGGGAATATCCCGCTCGCAGACCCAATCGACCAACTGACAGAACAACTGCGTATGGTTCTGAAACGTCTCGCCGGTGGCTTCGCATTGCTCGCGCTTTTTGAAGCGGCGAAACTCCAACGGGTAATGCTTGCCACTGGTGCAAACGTAATTGACGAAGAGGTAATCGTGGGCGATCTTGTTGCGCTGGTCGGCGTGGTCCCAAAACCAGCCCACGTCCTTGATGAACTTGCCGTCGTGGTCGATGAGCGTGTCGTCCAGCGCGATCACTCCCTGGTTGCTGTAGCGTGTCGTCGGATCGCGTTGCATCAGTTCCAACCGCCGCTGGTTGATTGCCTCCTCGCTCCAATCCGCTGCGGTAACAAAACGGTTCAGGCACGACTGATCGGTGGTTTTAACGAACTCGCCGTTGATGCCGGTGACGGTTTTGTTTGCCGCCACCATCAAGCCGGTGAGATACTCGGCGAAATGGCGTCGTTGCGGCTCGCACGAAAACAAGTCGCTGAATTCATTCACGGCTTCACGTACCACCTGCGGAAACTCCACAATCGCCGGCATTTTCGGACCCTCCGTGGTCATCCCAACACGCCCAGCCGTCCTGCGCCGGGCCGAAACACTGACATTAAACCCGAAACACCCTATCTTTCCAACGTCATTTGAGAGTTTGCAAAAGCTCAGGCCTAACATACCTGACCTAGAACCGCCGGTCAACCGCACCTCGCGGTTCGGTAGCGGCTATTTTTTCCCCAGCCGCCGTTGCTGCTGGAAAAAACGGCTGAGAATCTCTCCGCAGGGGGCCGCCAACACGCCGGCAATCGTCTCGACGCGATGGTTCAGCCGAGGGTCGCTCAACATTTGGTAGAGCGAATCCACCGCCCCAGCCTTGGGATCGGCCGCCCCATAGACGACCGTCGGGACGCGGGCCTGGACAATCGCCCCGGCGCACATCGGACAAGGCTCGAGCGTGACGTAAAGCGTGCAGCCGTCCAGCCGCCACGAGCAAAGCGACTCGGCCGCCTGGGTGATGGCGATCATTTCGGCGTGGGCCGTTGGGTCGCGGAGCCGTTCACGCTGGTTGTGTGCCCGGGCTATCAACCGGCCGTCGTGGACAATCGCCGCGCCGACGGGGACTTCTTCCTCTTGCAGGGCCAGTTGGGCCTCCTCCAAGGCGATTCGCATGAAATGTTCGTGCATCGTTCCGCGGCGCGACCTTTCGGTTGCGGCTTTATAGGGTAAACTCCAGCGGCTCGGCCGCGACGTTGGTCCGCACTCCGCCGCCGCCAAACCCCACTACTCGCAGCCGCACCGGTCCGGCCCCAAGTGTATCGGGGGGAATCTCGATTCGGCCTTCGGCGCCGGCCAACTTGCCCACCACTCGGCTGCCGTGCAGCACGATAACGCCGATCGAGTTGGTCGAGCGAACGGAGATAGCGATCGGTTTGCCGGGGCTTGGAGGCTCCTTTGTGGATAGTGTCGCCTTGATTGCCCGTCGGTGGTTTGCCAGCCGGATGGGAATGATCAGCCGGCCTTGCGATTCGATCGGCGGCGGTCCGACGGCCACCACTCGAAGCTGGTGATATCCGTCGGCAAGATTCTTGGTGTTCAGCGTAAGGATTCCTCCCGGATGGCACTCGCCCATGCGACGGCCATCGACGAACAACTTGAAGCGCTCGACCGCCGTCTCGTCGGGCAACGTGGCCGTCGGTTTGATCCTGAGTCGGCCGCTCACTCTTGCTCCCGGCTTGACACCCTCGACCGAAACTTGCGGAATCGCCGCCCAAGGCCGGCAGAGCGGATCGCCCACGATCAGCAATTGGTATGGGCTGGAAACCGACTGATAGAACGCCTCGGCCAGCGTGCAACCCCGGGCGTAATGCACTTGGACCATCGGCGAGGGGAACTTTTGGGCAATGGCGTACGGTTCCGTGACGGTCCCGCTGGCGCCTGCCGCTCCGTAACGAAGGAACTCTGAGAGCGGCGTCTGGCCGGCTTTCTTGCGCATCACGCCGCCGAAGCTGGTAAAGTGTTCGCAGATCGCCCCGGGCAGGATCGTGCTGCCGGACGCCTTCCAATTGAAGCTGGCCGTGCCCATCACGACCCCTTGCACGTCATCCTTTTTCAGCGGGACGGTGCCTTTGATAATTTCGGCGGCCACGCCAAGTTCGTTCAGCTCGCGCACCGCCGAGGGAAACAATCCGGCGCGGACTTTCGAGCGGATGTCGCCGTTCTCGGCGAAGTAGATCGTTCCTTTCGGATGGGTTCCGTCGGCCTCCGCGCTTCGCCGGAGATAGTGGAGCACTTCATCGACCGAATTGCCGCGCCCGGCCGTCACGCCGAGCATCGTCGAAAGAAAGTAGCGTTGCCCTTCGGAGCGGACGACTTCTCCTTGCCGATTGAACGGCCGGTTGGAGCGGAAGCCGATCGTCGGCGAGTCGCTTTGCGCGGTTGCCGGCCGGCGCATGTAGCGATTGCTCTGCGGATAGAAATATGCCGGGACGCCCGCCAGCACGGGCTGCCAAAGGTAGGTCAGCCCGTTGAGCGAGCCGACCGGCGTGAGCTGCTTGGGCCACTTGGGCTTGGGCGGCGGTTTCTTTTCGTCTTGTTTGTCTTCTGATTTTTCCGGCTCTTCTTTGTCGGGGGGCGGCGCCGCTCGTTTCATCTCTTCGGCAAACTTGCTGACGTCGCTCTTCAGCGAGATGCCCCAAGGGAAATCGCTGGAGTAGATCACATAGTCTATCTGGTCGGCCAGCCGTTGATCTTTGATCGCCTGGAGCACGGGCAGAAGAATCCGCTTGCGGAAGGTATCGACGTCGGCCGTCTGGTTTTTCGTGTCCCAGGGGATAAACAGTATGTTTTCGGCCGGGATATTCCGCAGTTTGGCGTAATGGTTGGCGATGGTCAGCGAGGCGGGGCTATTTGGATTGACCACCAGCAACACGTTTTCCGGCCCTCCGCCCGCCGCGGCAAACGTCGTCCAGCCGGCGGCGCACAACGCCGCGAAAATGAAGAGAGATCGTTGAGCCGGCATGCTTGCACGCCGTTTCGCGTGGCGGGGAAGAACTGACATTGCCGTTATCATACCCAATACGCCAACCGTGAACCAGGGCATGACAAATTTGGATTGGAATGTAGGGTGGGGCAAGCGTAGCGCAGTCCTACCATAAGCCGGCAACGAACCTCGCTTACCTCAACATTCGCCCTTCAAGCGGCGTGACGTGCCGGGCCATGACGTGGCCGGATCGCTGCTCGGGCATGTAGCCCCGGGTGCCGTTCACCCCAACCCGTTGGCCGAGGTAATCGTGCAGGTTCACTCCCGGCACGGGCGTGACGTAGCACAGCACTTCGTTCGACCGGCTCATCAGCGCGTAGCGCGGCGCGCCCAGCTTGGGCGAATCCACCCGCGTCAGCCGGCCCACGCCGTCGAAACGTCCGTCGGTCTCGGCCAACGCCCGCGAATCCTTGCCGTACTCGTCCTTCGGCCGCAGTCCGGCCCAAATCCGGCTCTCGCGGTCGGTCCGATCGCGCATCGCAAACACGGCGTCCTGTCGTTGTTTGATGTCGTCGAAGCGGGCAATCTGGTTGGCCAGCAGCCGGGCGCGGCCCCGCTCGACCGCCGTCCGAGACTGGTCCAGCAACATGTTCGTCCGTTCCCTCAGATCGTCGAATCTCCAGACGGTCGGCTCCTCGATGACCATTACCGATAGCTCCAACTCGATGCGTTCGAGTTCCGTCTTGAACTCTTCGGGCGAGAGCGACCGCGGCCGGGTCGATCTGGTCTGCAACGATTCGCGGGCCGTGGGCGGAAGATCGGCGTCTCTGCGTTCCCGCTGCTCGGGGGCCGGATCGGCGGAGGGACGTTCCGGTTTGTTGCGCCCGACGCGGTTGCGCCGAATGCCGTCGTGTGGATAATCGGCGTCGAGATATTTGCCCGACACCCAGCGGAACTCACCCGAGGGTGGAGCGATCTTGAACCATGTTTCACCGTCGCGCGGTTCTTCAAGAATCTCGACCACTTCGCCCTTCTGCAGCCGCACCTGGATCACGTCCCGGATGTCGCTGAAGCGGCTTCCCACCCGCGCCGACACACCGTCGTCGGTCACCACGGCCAAATTGTCGCCGGTCGGATGCAGGAATCGGCCGGAAACCCAGGTGAAACTCCGTTTGACGGGTCGGATTGCGCACCATCCGCCTGGGTCGTGGCGATAGACCTCGACCGCCCGGCCCCGTTTAAGTTTGTCGGTCGGATAGTAGTTTTGCCCTGGCCCGCTACGGACGTATACGTCCTCGGCGGTCACAAACGCCTTATAGGGAAGCGTCTGCCCGTCTGCGGCAGGGGACACGAGCAGGGCGTGGGAACACAGAAAAGCGGCGACGAGCGGATGCATCGGTATGTCTCCCGGCCGAAAAACGGTGCGAGATAAGTGTTGGACGAGAATTGCGACAAGACAAGCCGTGAGCTTGTAGCGAAAAACTGCCGGCGATTCAAGGGCAATAGGCGGTAAATGAACGCCGGAACGCTGTTTTGCATCTCGATTCTCCATTGACGCAATCGGGGGGGACGCATAGACTGATGTAGGAGGTTTCAAGCACGACGTTTTGGGAGACTTGTCATGGCGACCGATCAAATGCCGCCCACTAATCGCGTGAAATTGGTGGTCGAACACGTCGAAGACGGATACATCGCCTACCCCCTGGGCATGAAAGGCGTGGTCGTCGGTCAAGGAGATTCTTATCAGGAGGCATTGGCCGACGTGACATCCGCCATCCGAGCACACGTGCAAGAGTTTGGGATCGAATGTCTTTCCGAGGCCAGCCCGGCATCCGAGGCGTTCATCGCCGAGGCAGAGGTCGGTTGAGGTTTCAGGAATACCAACGGTTGCACTCCCAATTCCGGCCGTATAATCGAGGGAAAAAACCGGGTGTTTGCTTTCAAAGGAGTCTCTGATGCCCAAATTCCCTCGCGATGCTCCGAAACGCCGCGTAATTGCCGCTCTGAGAAACCTCGGCTTTGAGTTGATCCGCGACCGGGAACACGTTCAGATGCGGCGGCGCGAGTCGGATGGAACCGTTACGCCCTTGACCATGCCGGCACATCGCCTCATCAAGGGATCGACGCTTCGGATGATCTGCACCCAAGCCGGCATCGGCCGCGACGAGTTTCTCGATGCCTTCGACAAAGCCCGCTGACGCAAGCGAGCTTTCCACCCGTGGTCCGACTCAGTTGGTTCTGGTATACTGGATGTTATGAACGCGCGCGAAGATTCCACTCCCCCAACGCCGCATTTGGCCGTGCCTCCGCCGGACAACGACAACGATGAGTTGAGCCAACGGGTCCGCTCTTTGCGTCTGCCGCAACATGCCGGCTCGGGTGGATCGACCGGCGGACGGGTCGGCTGGATTCTCTGCCTGCTGCTGGCCGGCAGCACGGCCGTGCTCGGCTACTTGCTGTACGTCGAGCGTATGACGCCCGCGCCGAAGCAAGCCGAGCAGGCCCAGCCGAACACCCCGCCCGCGAGGGGGCCGTCCGAGGCGACGGCATCCTCGGGCAACGTCGCCCTGGAGGCAAAGGGGCACATCATCCCCGCCCACCAAATCCTCGTCAGCCCCAAGGTCGGCGGAATGGTGGTCAAGATGTGGATCACCGAGTCAAAATGGGTAAAAAAAGGGGAGGTGCTGGCCGAGTTGGAAGACACCGAGTATCGCGCCGACCGGAACCGGGCCAAGGCCGTCCTGGAATCGGCCAAACATCAACTCGCCGAATTGGAGCGGGGGTTTCGCCCCGAGGAAATCGAGCAGTCCAGGGCCGAGTTGGCCGAGGCCCAGGTGCAACTCGTGCAACTCGAAGCCGACTACAAACGCGCCGCTGAACTGCTGGAAAAACGGGTTCTCTCACAAGAGCAGTACGATCTGGCGTTGAGCAGATTCAAGGTAATGGAGCGCCGCGTGCAGCGGCTGCAATTGGCGCTCGAACTCATGGAAGAAGGCCCGCGGATCGAGCGGATCAACATCGCCCGGGCGCAAGTCCTCCAGACCGAGGCCGAATTGGCGAAGGCCCAATGGCGGTTGGACAATTGCATCATCCGCGCGCCGGTCTCCGGCACGATCCTGACAAAAAACGCCGAGGAGGGGAGCCTCGTCAATCCGATCGCCATGCAGGGTTTCTACAGTCTCTGCGAAATGGCCGACCTGTCCGACCTCGAGGTGGAACTGAAGATATTGGAGCGCGAGATCAGCAAGGTATTCAAGGGTCAGAAGTGCAAGGTCCGGGCGGATGCCTACCCCGACCGCGTTTACGAGGGCTACGTGTCGCGGCTGATGCCGACCGCCGATCGAGGCAAGGCCGCGATCCCGGTCCGCGTGAAGGTGAAAGTACCCGCGGAGGAAGAAGGCGTTTATCTCAAGCCGGACATGGGGGCGCTGGTGTCGTTCTTGAATGAGTAGGGGGTTCGGGATTCGGGAGAGTTCATATTACCCTTGAATCCCGATCCCCCAACCCCGAGTCCCGAATCCCGAACCCAAATGAACAACCCAACCAATAACGATCCGATTGTCCGCGTACACGGAGTCCACAAGTTCTTTTGCCGCGGCAGCGAGCGGCTGGACGTGCTTAACGGCGTGACGCTGGACGTGCCGAAAGGGGAATTCCTTGGCCTGATGGGCCCCAGCGGCTCCGGAAAAACGACCCTGCTGAACCTGATCGCCGGGCTGGACAAGCCCAGCCAGGGCGAGGTCCAGGTCGGCGACCGGTTGATTTCCGCGATGTCGGAGGGGGAACTGGCCGGCTGGCGCACCCGGAACATAGGCTTCATTTTTCAGTTTTACCACCTCCTGCCGGTCCTCAGCGCCTACGAGAACGTGGAGTTGCCGCTATTGCTTCTGCCCCTGTCGGCGGCCCAGCGGAAACAGCAGGTGACCACCACGTTGGAATTGGTGGGCCTGTCCGATCGCGTCCGTCATCGCCCCGGGCAGCTTTCCGGCGGTCAGCAGCAGCGGGTGGGGATCGCCCGGGCCATCGTCACCGACCCGACCTTGATCGTCGCCGACGAGCCGACCGGCGATCTCGACGCCCACTCCGCCAAGGAAATACTCGACTTGCTTTGCGAGCTGCGCCAAACGCTGGGAAAAACGATCCTCCTGGTCACCCACGACCCACGCGCCGCCGAACGGACAAACCGGCTGATGCACCTCGACAAGGGACTGCTGGTGGAACAGACAAAGGCTCCAGCCTAAAGCCTACAGATGAAGTATTTCAGACTGATCTTCCGCAACATCGGCCGCAACCCGCTACGGTCGTTGCTGACTTCGCTGGTGACAATCGTCCTGGTGTTCGTGGTCACCATGGTCTGGTCGATCCTTTGGTTGCTGGACACGGTGACGACCGAGAAGAGCGAAAACTTCCATGCGATGGTGACTGAGCGGTGGTCCGCGCCTAGCCACATGCCGTTCAATTACGCCGAAGTCCTCAACCGCGGGGCCGCGCGGAACCCAGGCGACGTGAAGCCGCTGGATTCGATGACCTGGCAATTCTTCATCGGCACGCTCGACCCTGAGAATATATCGAGCAAGAACACTATGTTTTCCATTGCCTGCGATCCGGACAAGATCGCCGCGATGAAGGAAGGCAAGTTCACCACAATGATGGATGGGCTGGAATCGTTGCCCGATGCCCAAGAGGCCCAAGTGCTCGCCGACGTTGCCAAACTGAAGAACATTCCGCGGGGAATTATCGTCGGCCAAAACCACCTGGAAATCACCAACAAGCGGATCGGCGAACGGTTCAAGTTGACGGGCGTATCGATCACCAAGGGCCTCGACCTGGAGTTCGAGATCGTCGGCGCGTTTCCGCCCGGCCGCTACGACACCATGGCCGTCTTCAACCGCGAATACTACAACAACGAGTTGGACGCCTATCCCCGAACCCACAACGGACAGGAACATCCGCTCGCCGATCGGAGCTTGAACCTGATGGTGCTGAAGGTCGCCGATTCGGCGGCGTTCGCCCGGCTGGCGTCGCAGATCGAGAGTTCGCCGGAGTTAAGCAACCCAGATGTCCGTTGCGAAACGATGGCCTCCGGGCTGGCCTCGATGTTTGAGATGTTCCGCGACCTGATCTGGGGCATGCGCTGGATGCTGGCCCCCGCCTGTCTGGCGACAATCCTGCTGGTGATCGCAAATGCCATCAGCATCAGCGTGCGTGAACGGCGGCTGGAACTGGCGGTGTTGAAGGTGCTCGGCTTTCGGCCCTATCAGATCATGGTCCTGGTGCTGGGCGAATCGATCTTGCTGGGCACCGGCGCGGGACTGGTCAGCGCCACGCTCAGCTACGGCGTGATCAATTGGTGGATGGGCGGAATCGCATTTCCTATCGGGTTCTTCGATCGGTTCATGGTTCCGGCCGATGCGTTCTGGTGGGAGCCGGTCGTCGGCGGATTGGCCGCGTTGCTGGGTAGCTTCATGACCGCCTGGACGGCCAGAAGCGTGAAAGTAGCCGAAGTGTTCTCGAAGGTGGCATAATGATCCTGGAACTTTTAGCCGTTGCCGTCGCGCTGATGTTGCTGCTCTGGGGGATTGGGGATATCCCGCTGAGCTACAACCTGCGCAACCTGACGGTTCGTTGGAAGACCACGCTGATGACCGCGCTGGCCTTCACCGCCGTCATCGCCCTGCTGACG
>CBDAFL010000029.1:0-5198 GCA_965195225.1 uncultured Thermoguttaceae bacterium | reverse complement strand
TTCGCGGTATGCGTTGCGGGTAACGGCCCCCATGCCTTCCGCCTGTTGTGCTGTAAGCCACTTCTCCAAGTCAGTGCCCGAGAGGTCGCCCAGCCGTCCGAAGCCACAGTCTTGCGCCACCCGGTTGATTCGGGATCGGGTGTCGGCAATCTGCCGGGAAGTTACTCCCTTTGCCCGTTGGTGGTCGATGAAAGCGGCGATATGATCGGTCAGCGGCGTCGATTGGTGGTCGATAACCGCGTCCTCGGCGGCGGAGATAACCTCGCCCTTGACCAGTTCGGCCCGGCGTTCCAACTTGCCGAGTATCGACCGGGCGGCCGATTCGTCACGGCAGCCGGTTGCCACTTCGCGGACGATCCCCGCACAGCGGTACTTCGCGGTGTAGGTTCCGGCCACTACGGCAATCCGATCCCCGGCGGCTGTCAGCGGCGCCGTCCGGCGTTTCCCTTTCGTGTCGATCCACTCGGCAAGGCGTTTCTCCTTGCGGACGATTATCTTCGCCCCCGCCGGCAACGGCTTGGTAAAGGTCTTTTTGTAAACGGTGCCCATGATTCTGTCTTTCGGGTTGCCCGGTTTAGAGCCGGTCAATGCGATTTTCTATTGAGCCGTTTCTATCTGTAAATGGCGGTCTAGTGCCCCGACCGATCTGACTTGACAGGTTTTGGTGGAGATGGTATTTCGCTTTCTGGGGCAATGACCGACCAGGAGAGCGAACATGGGCAAGGAAGCCAAGTACGTGGTTCGGCTATCGACTGAGGAGCGAGGCCAATTGGAGAATCTGGTGGCGCGAGGGCGGGTGGCGAAGGCGACTCGCCAGCGGGCGCAGGTGTTATTGCGTGCCGATCAGGGGCAGGAAGGGCCCGGCACCGTAGACGAAGCGATTGCGGATTTGGTGGGCGTCAGTTTATCGACGGTCCACCGGGTTCGGCAACAGTGCGTCGAAGAAGGCTTGGAGGCGTCGCTACGCCGCAAACCGGCCACGAATCGACAGTATCGCAAGTTGGATGGCGTACAAGAGGCCCACTTGGTGGCTGTGGCTTGCTCGTCGCCGCCGGTGGGCCGGGTGTGTTGGACGATGCAACTGCTGGCCGACAAGTTGGTGGAACTGAAGATCGTCGAGTCAATCGGGCGGGAGGCCGTTCGCACCACGCTGAAAAAAACATTCTTCAGCCCTGGCGCAAAGAGCAGTGGGTGTTGCCGCCGGAGCAGAATGCCGATTTTGTCTGCGCGATGGAAGACGTGCTCGAAGTCTACCAACGGCCCTACGATCCGCAACGGCCGGTCGTGTGTTTTGACGAGCAAAGCAGGCAATTGACCAAGGAAACACGTCGGGCGATTCCCGCCGCGCCTGGGCGTCCGGTGCGGGTGGATTATGAATATGAGCGTAACGGAACGGCCAATCTGTTTATGATCTTTGAGCCGTTGGCGGGCAAGCGTCGCGTGAAAGTGACCGACCGACGCACCGCATTGGATTTTGCCGAGGTGATGCGCGAGTTGGTGGACAGTTATCCGACGGCGGAGAAAATCGTGTTGGTGATGGACAATTTGAACACGCACAAAATGGCCTCGTTTTATGAGGCGTTTTCCCCCGACGAGGCTCGCCGGCTGATTGAACGGCTGGAGGTTCACTACACGCCGAAACACGGCAGTTGGCTGGACATGGCCGAGACGGAGTTGAGTGTAATGACCAAGCAGTGCCTCCGACGGCGGATTCCAGACAAGCCCGCGCTGGTCAGCGAGATTGCCGCTTGGGAATCCTCGCGAAACGCTG
The DNA here is from genome assembly GCA_965195225.1 of uncultured Thermoguttaceae bacterium. Classification (GTDB taxonomy): domain Bacteria; phylum Planctomycetota; class Planctomycetia; order Pirellulales; family Thermoguttaceae; genus JAHIKV01. The sequence goes on along the minus strand of CBDAFL010000029.1, from coordinate 3,427 downwards.
CCCGATGTCGGATCGACTGGCGTTTCACCACAGCCAACGCCCGAATCAAACTCAAACGCCTCTACCCGTCAATTCAGGTCGGTTGAGGCACTAGAACGTCGTGGGCGTAATCGGGCCATCGCCCGAGGTCTGAACCCAGTTGCCGAAGGTGAGTTGCTGATCTTTTTGGAAGCGGCTGATATCGTCGGGTGCGACGTGCGTCAGCTTCGATGCGTGCTTGCCTTGCGGCCATGCCTGTCGCGCCCGCCCAACACAGGCCACGATGTCCTTAAAATCGGCATGGCGATCGCGGCGGGAGGAGTAGATCAGGCATGGTCGAGGAGCAACCATTGTAAGTACGTCGTCGAAATCATAGGGGATTTTGTCTTCTCGCCCGTCGAAGAGTCCCAACAAAGGCTGGAGTGCGTGCCACTGCCAAAGCCGCCGGTTCCCGCCGGTATACTTGGCGTCGGAATCGGTTTGCAACGGAGTGAACCCATCAAAGGAAGCCACGCCGGCGATTCGTTTATCCAAGGCGGTCGCGTACAGACCGACCATCCCCCCCAAAGAGTATCCCAGGACATAGACTTCGTCCTTGCGGACTTTCGGCATTTTGCCCTGAACGGCGCCCTTGCCATCGACCAGGAAATCGACCGCGGCGTGAACATCATGAATCATTCGTCCCAACCGCGACCATTTGGGGTAGTGCCGGCAGAAGTCGCGGCCCTCGAGAAGCCGGAGTCCGAACCCGCACTGATCGTAGGCCAGGACCACGAAGCCGGCGCGGGCCAGCCGATGGTATACCGTGGTCCCCTGTACGCCGTAGCCCTCGTTGTAGCCGCTTGGATAGGAGTAAGGGTGCAGCCAGATCACAACGGGGGCGGGGCGATCCTTGGCATCCGGGTTGTAATAGATGTTCCCGCGGACGTTGGCGCCGAAGCTCACGGGCAATCGGGCCGTGTTGGGGATGCTCCAGCGATCATGGTTCATCATCGCCGATTCCTCGGCGCTAAGAAATGTGTATTTGCCGTCCCAATCGATCTTCGCCGGCGCCTGCCCTAGCGCCCAGAGGATTCGTTCGCGGTGATCGGTCAACCGATCGCTTGCCTGCGGAACCCGGATGTCCTCGGGCGTGAGCCTAGCCTTCCAGGCTTGCCAATCGAAGCGGTGGATAAACTCCTCGGGGAAGTCGCTCTGTTTGGCGCTGCCGCGTCCGAAGGAGATATCCAACCAATCGATGTTTCGCCGGCGATGTTCTTCGGTGATCGGATTATGCCCGCCACGGCGGTAGCTGACGCGTAGGTTCTCGGGACATCCCAGCAACCGATAAACCTTCCTTCCTTCCAGGTAAGTCCGCTCCACGGCGAAGGTGGGATCGCAACCGTCTTGATGGGCGGTGTCCAGCAGGCACCGCCGCGGGGCGATCAATGCCAGCCATCCGTGCGCATCGATCGGCAACTCGTGCTCGCGCCCTGTATATGCACGCAGACTTTGCAGAAACCACGTGTCCGGAAAGTCGGCCGGGGCCTCGGCGAACGTGGTCCGCGACGCAAAACGGTAAGGACACGAGGCGGGCGTGCCGGAACTGCGGGCCACCACGGAAGTGATCCGCCCGTCGAAAGCCGCGGCGATGATCGCCTGCTTGCCGTAGCGGGAGTGACCGATAATGCCCACTTGCCCCTTCGCCACGGGGTAGCCGTATTTTGGGTCGAGCAAATAATCCAGCGCCCGACTGGCCAGCCAGCCCTTCAGCGATATCTCCGTCCAGGTTGCCTCGGGGTACTCGGCCTGGAACGTCAGCCAAACCGACTCGTAGCCGGGATACTCCGCCTGTTTGTGATGACTGTCAATGCCGGGAAACAGACACACGATGTAACCTCGTTCCAGCGCCATCTCCGCCCAGCCGATTTGGTAATGGATCGGGGCGACCAAGAGCACCGGAAACGGCCCCTTGCCTCCGGGAACCCACACCCAGGTCTCGAAAGAGGCGTTGTGTTTCGTGTCGAACGTAAGTTTGATCCGACGCCGAACGGCGCCGTTGCGGCCGGGATGTTCTTCGAGCGTCTCGGCGCGGAGAATGGCCGGGACGGAACGCGGAAACGTGCCGATGAAGGTTTCGCACATCAGCCGCCGGATTTCCTCCTTGCGGCGTTGCCAGTCGGACGGGTCGCGGACCGGCGAGCCGTCGACAAACTCCAGCAGCTTGGGCAAATCGGCGTTGCGATACGGCTCATTTCCCGTCGCAATGCCGCCGCGGAGAATCAAGCCCGCCAGAAGCCACGCAAACGAGTTTCCAAGGACGAACAGCCATGCGTGGTTTCTCACGGGATATCTTCTCTCGGTTTGGGGTCAGACCCCCATTGTCGCATTGTCGGACACGATCCGCAACGTGCTCAGCGGCCTGCTCGTCCTCATTGTCCGTCCGACTACGGCCGGCGGATTTTCAACACGAACGGCTGATTGGCCGTGTCAACCTCCAACGGCGTCTTGAAGGGATCGCCGTATTCCAGCGGCACAATGTCGGCCGGCAGCGGCTGGCGATTGCCCCCCAGCAACGTCACCTTGTACTTGCCGGGAACCAAGCCATCGCCGGGCATGTGGCTTGTAACCGAGTGGAACTCGCCCGTCGCCCGGTCCGCCGCCGTCATGCCCGGTCGGGGATGAGTCTTTGCATCCAAGGCACCGCCCTGCGGATAAAACGTCAACGCCATCCCGTCGATCGGGATCAACGAGCCGTCCTCGTAGGTCACCTTGCCAGAGACTTGCACATACTCGAACGGATCGCCGGAGCCGCAACCGGCCAGCAGCGCCAGGCCCAGCGCGGCGGTCAGGAAGTAGTGGATAGTGGGTAGTGGGTAGTGGGTAGTGGATAGTGGAGTCATGTTGACTTCCCCGTGCGTAATTCGTGCCTTGTCATCTACCTTGAGTATTCCGCCATCCGCCCTTGTCAGAAGGCGCTGGCACTGGCCGGCGCGCCGTCGGCCGACAAGTTCAGGCGGTCCCAGACGGAAAATACCGGCGGGTTGGTGGTGACGTTGCCAACTATATCGATGAAATCACTGATCCATTGGACGCTGCCATCGCACAAGCAGACATGCGCGCCGTTCTGGTGCATGCTGCGGACGGACTGTTGGTTATGCCAGCCGGTGCCAATGGGCATTTGATAGCAGGTCATCCTTTCGGAAACCATCGTGCCGTAGCCGACAGCCGCAGTGACGGCGTCGCATCCGGTGATGTTGTCGCCGCAGAGGTGGGGGGAGTTTGGGCCGTTGCCGTCGCCCATGTAGGAGCCGTGCGCCCACAGCGAGCTGGCCCCGCCGCTCATGGCCCACGTGCCGCGCTGGTCGCCGGTATACAGTCCGGCCCGAATTTCCCCGAGCAGGATGGTGTTGCTCGTCCCGTCGCGGATTTCGGGCATCCGCAGGGCGGTGTTGGCGCCCATCACGCC
>CBDAFL010000028.1:0-5952 GCA_965195225.1 uncultured Thermoguttaceae bacterium | reverse complement strand
GGGTAGGTTGGGTAAATCTTCTGGAAGGTTTTTTTTCCGCCGGCCGACAAGCCGTTTGCACCTTCACACTTTCGCACCCTCGTTCCTTCGCACCTTAATTACTTTTACACTTTTCAACTGGAGACAGCGATGAGACGGCATCACGCACTGCTTTATGTTCTCTTGGCGACTCTTTGTTTTGAATGTCAACTTCCAGCGGTTCACGCGGCGATCGTCATCAGCGGCGATGTCGACCCCGACGACCCAGCCAATTGGAACAATAGTACATTTGGCTATGTCGGGTATTTCGGAACCGGCACCGTGGAAGTTAATGGCGGCAGTAATCTTTATTCGAGCTTTAGCAACATCGGCACTTGTTCGGGATCGACAGGAATAGTGACGGTGGACGGAACCGGTTCGACATGGGCCAACAACCTCGAACTTCATGTCGGCCACCAGGGCAGCGGGACGCTAAAGATCGCCAATGGTGCTGACGTCACGGTCGGCGGCAGAACCTATGTCGCCATGTTCGCGCCTTCCACGGGAGCGATTAATTTTGACAGCGGCGGCGGAACGCTGACGACCCAAACGCTTTTTGCATCGCCGACCCAACTGACGGGCACTGGCACGATCAACACCCGCGGGCTGGTAAGCGACATAAATCTGGTATTCGATTCGACCCATGGCCTGAGTCAGGCATTGACACTCGACAGCCAGTCCGGTCAGAACATCACCGTAAATCTGACTATGAGCAATCCGAGTAGCAACGGAGATATCGGTGTGGGCTATAAAGGCAACGGTACGCTGAGGATTCAAGATGGAGTTATGGTCCACTCCCAAGAAGGTTGGATCGGCTGGCATTCCGGTTCCACCGGCGAGGTGACGCTCAACGGAACCGGCTCGATGTGGACCAACGAATGGGATCTATATCTCGGTTATGAAGGCGGCAACGGAACGCTGAACATCATCGGCGGTGCCGCCGTCAGCGATCTCCACGGCAGAATTGGCTACGCTTCCGACTCGATAAGCGTGGCGACGGTCACCGGAATTGGTTCGACATGGCTCAACAGCGGATTCCTTCTTGTCGGCAAGTATGGCAGCGGGACATTGAACATCAGCGACAGCGGAGTTGTTACGGCGATAAATGTTTCGATCAATAGCCAATCGCTTCTGACAATCGATGTGGGTAACAGCAGCTTGCTGAACGTCGGCAACGGCAGCGGGACGCTAACTAACAACGGGGTGGTTCGCGTCATTGCCGGGGCAGGCCCGATAGCAGACGCCACCTATTCGCCCATCTCCGCCGGAATTTGGGACGGCAGCGGCATCTATCAAGCCGTTGGCGGGACGTGGAATGAGACGACGCACGAGTTCACCGTATCCGACGTTCTCTCGGGCAATTCCGGCTCGCAGTTGACGCTCGATTTGGCCGTTACGCAACGGGCTTTGATCGCCGATGGCGGCGAAGGACATACCGGCTGGTCGCTCGGGGCCAGCTTCCTGCACAAGACCGGCGAAAACACCGACCTGGACTTCACCGCCACCGTAATCACCGGCGAAACACTCGACGGCTTGGTGGCACTCCTCGATTCGGGTGAGTCGGTCGAGGGAGCTTGGGAGTTGATCGTCGCCGGCGACGGCTATACCGAGGGCGATCCGGCCTATCTCTCCTTCGACGTCGGCGCGGGCTACTCGCGCGGCGATCTGCAAGTCTGGCACTTCGACGGGTTTGATTGGACCGAGTTCGACGCTATTGATCTGACCTGCAACGGCGATTACGCGAGTTTCACCGTGACCGGATTCAGCGGCTACGCCGTCTCGGCGGTGCCCGAGCCGGGCATGTTCATCCTGCTGATCGCCGCCGCATTGGGACTGTTGATCCACGCCCGACGGAAGCGGAAGTAGACGAAACGGAACGCTAATCTCCGCTAATTACCGCCGCCCGCGCCGCGTGGACGCGGCGGCTAAGCTTTTCCCGAACCCCGGAATCCCCAGTCCCCAATCCCCGCTCTCTCCTCTCCCCTGCCCTTTCAATACTCGACCCTTACAAGAAAAAGTCCTTGCGGCGGGGCGGTCGGGCCGGCCGTGCGGCGGTCCACGGCACGGAGGACTTCGCCGGGCCAGGTCTCCGGCTTCTTGCCGCAGCCGACTTCGACCAATGTGCCGACGATCGTGCGGACCATGTTGTAGAGAAACCCGTTGGCCTCGACCTCGATGACGATGGAGTCGTCGAAATCGGAACTGCACGCTCCCCGCGACCGCAGTTGCGGGGCGTTGCAGCAATCTTGGGTCGGCCGGAAGGGGACAGTCCCATTTTCGTCGAACGAAAATTGGGACAGTCCCCCTGCCCTGCCCCGGCGGACCAAGATGTCGAAAACGGTCCGCACGCTGGTCGCCCGCTCCGCCCCGGCGGTCTCGAAGCTGCTGAAGTCGTGGGTACCCAGCAGTGCGACGGCCGCGCGGCGCATGGCTTCGGCGTCTAATCGGCCGCGGCGGTAGTGCCAGACGTAGTGCCGACAGAAAACGTCGCGGACCGGCCCGTCGTGGATTGCGTAGCGGTAGCGCTTGCGTTGGGCGTGGCTGATCGGATGAAAACCCTCGGGCGCTTCGGAAACTTCCAGCACGGCCACGTCCGGCGGCAGGTTGGCGTCGATCGCCCGATGGAGCACGTCGAGCGGCAATTTACATTCGGTACTGAAACCGACCACCTGTCCCAGCGCGTGTACGCCCGCGTCGGTCCGCCCGCTGGCCAGCACGCGGATCCACTCGCCGGTGACTTTTTCCAGGGCGTTTTCCAGCGTTTGCTGTACGGTCGTTCGGTCGGGCTGGACCTGCCAGCCGGCGTATGCCGTCCCGTCGTAGGCGATGGTGAGTTTGATGGTTCGCATCACATGCTGGCCGCCGTACCGGCGGCCGCTAAACATTTTTTCCCCGCGAGCGCAGTCGCGGGGCGTTCCGTTACTCAATTCCCTCGTCCCTCACCCCCGCACCAACAACTCCGCAATCTGCACGGCGTTGGTGGCGGCGCCCTTGCGAAGGTTGTCGCTCACGCACCAAAACGCCAGACCGTTTGGGCAAGAGAGATCCTCGCGCACACGACCGATAAACGTCTCGTCGCGCCGATCGCAATTAATCGGCATCGGATACAATTTCTGGTCCAGATCGTCCAGTACCGCCAGACCCGGCGTGGCCTCGAACAACCGCCGGGCTTCGGCGGCCGTGATCTTCCGCTCGGTCTCGACCAGGATGCTCTCGCCGTGGCAATTGCCCACCGGAACGCGAACGCAGGTGGGACAAATCAGGATCGAGTCGTCTTCCAAAATCTTCTGCGTCTCGAAGACCATCTTCATCTCTTCCGAGGTGTAGCCCTGGTGCTTGTGCGAGCCGATCTGCGGTATGCAGTTCATCGCGATCGGATGGGCGAAGCATTCGTACTCGTACGGTTCGCCGTCCAGCGTTGCGCGGGTGCCGCCGGTCAGGTCGCGGGTTCCGGCCAGGCCCGCCCCGCTTACGGCCTGATACGTGCTCACCACCACGCGGCGGACCCGGGCAGCGTCGTGCAGCGGCTTCAGCGCCTGGACCATTTGCGTGGTCGAGCAATTCGGGCTGGCAATAATCCCCCGGTGACGGCCGATCGCCTGCGGGTTGACCTCGGGTATCACCAGCGGCACGTCCGGGTCCATCCGCCAGTAGCCGCTCTCGTCGATTACCACGCAGCCGCGCCGGACAGCGTCGGGGATGAAGTCTCGGGCCACCTCGTCTGGCGTGCTGCTGATGGCCAGATCCACCTCGTCGAAGACCGACCCGCTGAGTTCCTCGACCGCGATCTCCCGCCCGGCAAACGGCAGCTTTCTGCCCGCCGAGCGGCCAGAAGCAACGAACTTGATCTTCTTACAGGGGAATTCACGGGCTTCGAGCAGTTCCCGAATCATGGTCCCCACGGCGCCGGTGGCGCCCACGACCGCTATGCAATCAAACATCGACGTACTCCCATGGTTTTCGTCGATGGATTATTGCACGATTGGGCGTGAATCTCAACTCCCGTTTATTCTCGTTCCCATGGCCCTCCGTGGGAACGCACTGCCCCCGCCGCCACTTTTCCGCTGTTGGTGGGGCCGCGCTTCGCTCGACCCACCCTACTTCCTATTTACTACTCTGCTTCCGCCGGGCATGGATCAACAGTCCCAACCCGGCGGCGATCAGCAGCGCCAGCGTACCCGGCTCGGGCACCGCCGAGACGGCGTAGCCGCGGAATCCGGTCACGGTGAAACTGGCGTAGGCACCGTTGCAGGTCAGGTCCATGGCGTCGAACTCGGTCCAATCCGTCCCGTCGAAGTGCCAGACTTGCAGGTCGCCGCGCGAGTAGCCCGCGCCGATGTCGAAAGAGAGATAAGCCGGATCGCCCTCGGTATAGCCGTCGCCGGCGACGATCAACTCCCACGCTCCCAAGACCGACTCACTCGAACCGATGAGTGCTTCCAGGTCGGCGAGTGTTTCGCCGGTGACGGCCGTGGCGGTTAAGTTCAGCGTGCTGGAGACATCCATCGCGAGGAAGCTGGCCCCGACCGACCAACCGGTCCCGCCATCGTCGATCAACAATCGTTGCATGTCGGCCAGATCGAGCGTTGCCATCGTTCCGGAGGTGCCCGATTGGACACCGGAGACGGTAAACTCATGCGTCGTCTCATTCCACGTCCCACCGACGGCCTGATAGATTCCGCTGCCGCTCCAAGTTGCGGCCGAGAGAGGTGAATAGGGTGTTCCGTCGGCGGCAACGCCCGCCCCGGCGAGGATGCGGACAGTCCCGTTGTTGGTAATCGTCCCGCTGCCGCTGCCGATGGTAAGCGAACTGCCGCGGCCGACATCGATCACCAGCAGCGATTCGGAATTGACCGAGACACTGGCGGCCGTGACGGTTCCGCCGCCGCTGATTCTTAACGTTCCATCGCCCTCGTTGCCGACATAGAGGTCACCGCTGTTGGTCCACGTCGAGCCGATGCCGTCAACGATCGCTATTCCTTTAATATTATCGAAGTCTCCTATATATCCGTGATTATTACTAACCAAACCACCATTAGTGACGGTTAACATTCCATGATGTCTATAGCCAACTAAAAACGCTACTACTGTTTATCCATGTAGAACCGGCGCCATCTACCCTCACCACGCTCTTGATTGTTGGTGGATTTATTGGTGGACTTATAATTATTGGAGAGTCGGAAATATAAGAGTTAGCAGTGTTGTAGATAATTATCGGAGGATCGGTATCGGAACCGATATAGCCAGAGCTGCTGTAGACAGCGCCGCCGTCCGTGATATTCAATGTTGCCTAGCCGCCGTAGCCGATGACTATAGTCCCGATATTGGTCCACGTAGAGCCTGTGCCGTCAACAGTTACAATGCCCATCGAGATAGGTTCCTCGCCAATTTTGCCGGAGGAACTGCTAACATCCCCACCATTACGAATAGTTAATATCGCGTTTCCCTGACGACCTACGTTGAGGGAATGAGTATTTGTCCATCTTGAGCCGTTTCCGTCAATCGTTACTTCACTTGATGAATCAGAAAAAAAGGACATATATCCGGTTTGGCTACTAATGCGTCCGCCGTTTTGAACGGTTAGAGTTCCGCTGCCATGCGAACCAATATAGAGGTCGTTGCTCACCTGCCATAACGAGCCGTTTCCGGTGACGGTTGCTACCCCTACTGAGCCTGATTGGTAGCCGATGTATCCTTCACCTGAATTGACATCGATGCCATCTCGGAAAGACAAAGATCCGATTCCATAATAACCTACACCGAGAACATCTAAGTACCCGGAGGAATCCATCATATTAACTGAGCTTTTGCAAACTCTCAAATGACGTTGGAAAGATAGGGTGTTTCGGGTTTAATGTCAGTGTTTCGGCCCGGCGCAGGACGGCTGGGCGTGTTGGGATGACCACGGAGGGTCCGAAAATGCCGGCGATTGTG
>CBDAFL010000027.1:0-1448 GCA_965195225.1 uncultured Thermoguttaceae bacterium | reverse complement strand
ACACTTGCCACAACGGAGCTTGTCATGCCAGTTCAACAATTTTCATAAAAATCTGAAATGATGATCATCACAACCGTTGACGTAAGTCCCTATTTTTCAACACCAATATGATAGCAATGATAGCGGATGCATAATCCTGTTCATCGCTGGGGAGGAGGGAGCGTCGAAACCCATTCCGTCCCGGAGGGACGGTTGAACGGTGGCGATCGGGGTGGCACTGGCGTCTCGCCAGTGCAAATGGGAACACGGGCGTTGGGCCGACACTAGTTTGCAGCCCCGAAGGGGCGACCGTTCACCCAGCCCGGGGCAACGCCCTGGGGAACGATTCCATGTTGCATGAAGTCGATTTCGGCCCAACGGGCCAACCGTTCTATCGACCACAAGGAGAACGCTTGGCCCGTTGGGCCGACCGCAGACCAACTCTATCCACCTTTTCCCCAGGGCGTTGCCCTGGGCTGAGTGAACCGAAGGGCCTTCGGCCCAAAAACAGCCTGCAGACAAGGCTCAATCAAAGACTCCCGACCCCGTTTCCGGTCCGTTTCCGGTCCCCGTTTCCGGTCGAGCTATTGGGGCTACCCGCTTCGACCCGGAGGGTCGTTCGACAATAGCCCAGCGATTCATCGCTGCGGAGGAGGTAGTACCGAAACCCATTCCGTCCCGGAGGGACGGTCGAACGGTGTTGGGCGATTTTCGGTCGTCCCTACGGGACTTTGGGAATTGTTGGACGTCCCCGCGACCCAGCAGTAAACTGCTGGGCTATTGTCGGCTGTCCCTTCGGGACAAAATTGGGCCGACACTAGCTGCGTCCCCGGTTCCGACTCCCATTTACCGTAGCGAGTGTGCTATTTCAATGAATGGACCGACCGATTTGCCTAGCACTGCTAGGCCAGCATCATGGGGGAAAGGTATCTTGAAACGACTTGCCGCAGTCTGTACTCATTCCACGACCTTCCTAAGAATGCACCAATCCCACCCGCTTACTCGCTCCGCTCGAACGTGAACTCCTCGTCCCGATAGTCGATCTTCACGCGGGTGCCTTCGGTGAATTCGCGCTTGAGGAGTTCAACGGCCAACGGGTTTTGGATGCGCTGCTGAATCACGCGCTTCAACGGCCGAGCGCCGTAGGTCGGGTCGTAGCCCTCGGTGGAGATGGCGTCGAGCGCGGCGGCGGTCACTTCCAACTCGAGGCCCTTCTCCTCAAGCTGCCGACGCAATCGAGCAACCTGAATCTCGACGATCCGGCGGATCTGCTCGCGGCCGAGCGGGTGGAAGATCATTATCTCGTCAACACGGTTGAGGAACTCGGGCAGGAAACGGGTCTGAAGGGTTTGCATCACCGCCTCGCGCATCTGCTCCTCGTCGCCGCCCTCCCGCGTTATCTCCTGGATCAACTGGCTGCCGATGTTGCTGGTCATCACCACGATCGTGTTGGTGAAATCGACCGTGTG
>CBDAFL010000026.1:0-22879 GCA_965195225.1 uncultured Thermoguttaceae bacterium | reverse complement strand
ACTCCACAATCGCCGGCATTTTCGGACCCTCCGTGGTCATCCCAACACGCCCAGCCGTCCTGCGCCGGGCCGAAACACTGACATTAAACCCGAAACACCCTATCTTTCCAACGTCATTTGAGAGTTTGCAAAAGCTCAGATATACAAGAAAGCCGGCCATGAACATGTGTTAGGGCACAATCGACTATGCAAGCAGTTTTTAGGTCAATAATCCCTGGGGTATTTGTCGCTTTGTCTGTTGCCCTGACCGCGTCGTCGTCGGCGCTGGACCACGTCACGTTCAGCCGCGACGGCAAGACGCTGGGGGTTTCCGGCCGATTGCTGGTCGAGGCCCAGGACGGCGGCCTGCTCATGCAAGCGCGGGACGGCGTGCTTTGGGCCATCCCGCCCGACGAGCAGATTGATCACACCAGCGACGCGGTCCCCTTCAAGCCATTCGCCCGCAGGGAGATCGTCAAACGGGTCTTGGGTGAATTGCCGGCCAATTTTCGCGTCCATAAGACGGCGCACTACTTGATTTTCTACGACACCTCTTCGGCCTACGCGCAATGGTGCGGATCGTTGTTCGAGCGGCTCTACATGGCGTTCACCAATTCCTGGACCCGCAAGGGCTTCGAGCTGGTCGAGCCGGAGTTTCCGCTGGTGGCGATCGTTTTCGCCGACCGTCAATCCTACTTGCGGTTCTCGCGGCCGGAACTGGGCGACGCGGCCGAATCGGTCGTCGGCTACTACGCCATGAACACCAACCGAATGACGATGTACGACCTGACGGGCGTCGAGGCGCGGGGGCTTAATGGCGGTCGGGGCCGAACATCGGCGCAGATCAACCGGATACTATCTCAGCCCAACGCCCTGAGCGCCGTGGCGACGATCGTCCACGAGGCGACCCATCAGATCGCGTTCAATTGCGGCCTGCACACCCGCTTGAGCGACTGCCCGCTGTGGTTCAGCGAGGGGATCGCGGTCTACTTCGAGACGCCCGACCTGAGCAGCGCCAAGGGTTGGCGTGGTATCGGCGCGGTGAACCGGCCGCGGCTGGAGCGGTTTTATCGCTACCTTGCCGCGCGGCCGGCCGATTCGCTGGAGACCTTGATCCGCGACGACAGCCGGTTCCGCGACCCCAAGCGGAGCCTGGACGCCTACGCCGAGGCCTGGGCGTTGACCTACTTTCTCATCCGCCAGCATCCGAAGGAGTACGTCGCGTATCTGGCCATGCTGTCGCACAAAAAACCGCTGCTCTACGACAGTCCCGACGAGCGACTCGACCAATTCCGCCGGGCCTTCGGCGAGTTGAAACAGTTGGACGCGGAGTTCTTGCGATACATGACTAGGTCGCGGTAACGGTTGTTGGGGCGACAGTTGTACTGTTGCCCCGGGGTGGCAGTACAACTGCCACCCCAGCGCCAACTCGGCCGTTGCTTGTGCTGGACCATTTGAATCGGTATACTAAGTCATGTCATGCTGACATTTTCTATAGTGTGAAATCCATGTGTTCGGTATCAATTCGCCGTTTCCGTTTTTCTCAAGGAAGAGCAAAATGCAACGGCGACACGAATTGTCAGACGAAAAATGGACGCGGGACAAGCCTCGCCTTCCTGACCGAAAGGGCGATCCGTGAAGGTCGAGGAAAATAATCAGCGGTTTCTCAATACGGTTATATGAACATGAAGATCAGAAGTTTTTTCGTGCCGGTCGCCTTCGTTGCAATGATCCTTCCAGGCTGCATTGCGGGAACGGCGTGTACAGCCCAGGGCAATGACGACGTCTGGGTGCATGGTGGGTTCAAGGATTTCTCCAAAGGCCGGTTTGACGACGGCGGCAGCAACCTTTACGTGAATGCGCATGGCGTGATCGAAATGATCCATCGCTGGGACGTAAACAACGACGGTTACGCCGATATTTTCCTGACCAACTCCGAGGACCACGGTGAGCGGGCCCCTACCAGGGTATTCAGCGTCGAGCCGGGCAAGCAGAAAGGTTGGAAATACCAGGAGATGTCAGGCGAGAGCGGAACCAACAGTCGGATCGCCGACCTCGACAACGACGGCTATGAAGACCTAGTGGTTGCCAACGGCGACAGCGGCATCAGTTGTGAGATATCTTCGTTTGTGTACTGGGGCGGGCCGGAAGGTGCGGGGAAAGAACGGACCGATTTGCCGACTATCGGCGCCTACGACGTGGCCATAGCCGACATAAATCGGGATGGTCGGCTGGACCTGATCTTTCCGTCAACGTGGAAAGACCGGCACAATTCGGCGGAACCAAAGCCGGCCAAAGTCTACCTGGCAGCCGAGGACCGGCAATTCCAAGATGCTACCGATCGCTATAACATCACATGTATTGGAACCATGGGAATTGCCGCGGCGGACCTCAACGGCGACGGTTTTGTCGACCTCGTGATGGCCAATACCCGCAGTAAATATGACTTCACCACCGAATCGTTTGTCTATTGGGGCAAGAAAGACGGTTTTGACGTCGAGCAACCCGTGCGACTGCCGACCAATAGCGCCGAGTCCGTGCTTACGGCGGACCTGAATCATGACGGGACGGATGATATTGTCTTTTCCGGCGGCAGCCAAATACGGATATTTTGGAATCGTAACGGACGTTTCAATGCCCGCGATAGACTATTTATCGCCCCAAGTACCAAAGGGGAGGCGGCGGAGCGACACGTTGGTTCAACTCTTAGTTTTGCCGTGGGCAACTGTGCCGTGGCCGACCTCGACGGGGACGGCAAGAACGATCTGGTCTTAAGCACGGACGAGGGGATTCAGATTCGTTCAGGCGCCGACATCAAGGCGGTGCAGTTGACCCTGCCTCTGGAGCACTCGAGTTGGGTAACGGCCGGTGATCTCAACGGCGATGGTCGGCCCGATCTGGTCGTCAGCCGGATTCACGACGGCGTCTCGCGCGATACCGAATCGGCGATTTTCTGGAACGGCCGTCGCGGGTTTTCCATGGATCGGGTTAGCTGGGCGCCTACATTGGGGACCAAGGGCAATTCCGTCGGCGATTTGAACGGAGACGACCGTCCGGAGGTCGTCTTTAACAACGGCGGCGACGGACGTTTGTCCGGTATAACCAGCTATATCTATCTGGGCAACCAAGAAGCAAGTTACAGCGAAAAACGACGTATCGAACTGCCCAGGGATGAAGCTTACGATAGTTGTGTTGCCGACCTGAACCTGGACGGTTATCCGGATGTTGTGCTGGCTGGATGTGATTTCAATAATACGCGGATATTCAACGGAGGTCCGGATGGCCCCTCGCCAACTCAATTTGTCGATTTGATGGGTTCCAATAGCGTTGTAACGTCTATCGGAGTAGCCGATTTCAATCGTGACGGTTATCTCGATCTCCTGACCGCCGGCCTCGTTTACGACACCAGGCCGGAGACGTTGGCCAAGTCCTCTTTCATATATTACGGTTCAAAGGACGGATTTTCCAACTCGCGCGCCGAGAGTCTGGAGAGTTACGGCGGGGGAGTCCATCTGGCCGACATCAACAGGGACGGATATCTGGATGTGCTGTTTGGCGACAAGCGAGATTTTATACTGGTTTACCTGGGCGGTAAGGCGGGGTTCTCCAAGAATCGCACCGACAGAATTCCCTGTCCGATTCCATGCAGAATCAACACGGCCGATCTGAACGAGGATGGGTGGCTCGACGTAATTGTCGGTCAGCATAGTCATGGACACAGGCGAGAGGAGAGCCTCGCTGTTTTCTATAGTAGCCCCGACGGTGGTTTTCGCCCCGAAAACTCCCGGACTTTCAAGCGGGGACATACCGTGCTACGGACTGGAGTAGCGGATTTCAACCGGGATGGCCATTTGGATTTGGTGGCCACCGCCTATGCTACCCCAACCGCCCGCGTGATACCTGCAACGCTGCATTGGGGCAATGGTCAAAGAATCGACCTGGAGCATCCAGTTGAGTTGCCGGCCAGTTCTTCGGCCGGAGTCACCGCGATGGATTTTGACCGCGACGGTTGGATAGACATTATACTGGCCAACCATCGCAACAACGCCTCGCACAAAATCGACTCCTTGCTTTACTGGAACAATCGGGGGCGGTTCGATATTGGTCGGGTAACCCGCCTGCCCTCGTTGGGCGCCCACGGCACGACGTGTCGGGATTTCGGCAACGCCTACACGAGGCAGCCGCAGGAATCGTATATCTCGCCGGCGTTCGAGTTGAAAGGCCGAACGGCCACAAAAATCCACTGGCAGGCGGAAGTCCGGCGGCCGAGCCGCCTGAAGTTCCAACTTCGCTGGGCCTCCGCCAAGGAACAACTGGACAATGCTCAATGGATGGGTCCAAACGGCCCGAATACGTACTACGAGCAATCGGGGCAACCGGTCGGCATCAGTGCCGATAAGGCCAACTGGCTGCAATACCAGGCTGTGTTTGTATCTCCCTACGGCTGCCGGTCACCAAAATTGCGCGAAGTGCGAGTGAACTTGGAGTCTTTAACCCTGTGAACGAGGAACCCATGCCATGACACGACGCTCTGAACAACACAATTCTCGCAACCGGCGTGATTTCCTGAAAGCATCATCCGCCTTGGCCGCCGCTGGGACGCTGACCGGCGGGCTGTCGATCGCTCGCGGCGCACATGCCGCGGGGAGCGATCTGCTGAAAATTGGTTTGGTCGGTTGCGGCGGGCGGGGGACCGGCGCGGCGCTGAACGCACTGAAGGCCGATCAGAACTGCAAGCTCGTGGCAATGGCCGACGCCTTCGACGACCGCCTGAAAAGAAGCCTGAGATTGCTCAAGAAGTACGCCCTCAGGATGGAAGTGCCCGAGAAGGTGGCCGTGGACGCAGACCATTGCTTCGTCGGCTTCGACGCCGGACGGAAGCTGATCGAAAGCGGAGTGGACGTGGTCCTGCTGGTCGAGCCGCCCCACTTTAGACCCGCGCACCTGAAGGCGGCGATCGAGGCCGGTAAACACGTCTTCAGCGAGAAGCCCGTGGCCGTCG
The DNA here is from genome assembly GCA_965195225.1 of uncultured Thermoguttaceae bacterium. Taxonomy (GTDB): domain Bacteria; phylum Planctomycetota; class Planctomycetia; order Pirellulales; family Thermoguttaceae; genus JAHIKV01. The sequence goes on along the minus strand of CBDAFL010000026.1, from coordinate 17,898 downwards.
ATGCCCCTGGAATCCGCAGCGTGTTGGCAACCGCGAAAGAGGCGAAGGAGAAGAACTTGAACATCGTGGCCGGCTTGTGCTGGCGGTACGACCTCGGCGTCCGCGAGACCATGAAGCGGGTTCTCGACGGCGCCATCGGTCAGATCAAGTGCATCCAGGAGACGTACATGGCCTCTCCACTCTCGCATCGCCTCCGCCGACCGGATCAGACCGAAATGGAATACCAATTGCGGAATTGGCAGTTCTTCGCTTGGCTCTCCGGCGACCACAACTGTGAGCAAGCGGTTCACAGTTTGGACAAGGCGGCCTGGGCCATGCGCGACGAGCCACCCGTGCGGGCGTGGGGACTCGGTGGCCGGCTGCGCCGCAATCCCAAGGAATCAGACGTCTACGATCATCATGCCGTGGTCTACGAGTACGGCGACGGCACGCCCGTCCACACTTACTGCCGACAAATGTCCGGCTGCTACAACGACGTATCAGACATCTTCATCGGGACCAAGGGCCGGGCAAACGTGCTGAAACACGTCATCGAGGGCGAAAACCCCTGGAAATACTCCGGCCCGAAACCCAGCATGTACGACGTCGAGCACCAAGAGTTGTTCGCCGCCATCCGCTCGGGCGATACGATCAACAACGGCGATTACCTCGCCAAGAGTACGATGTGGGCGATCCTCGGCCGGATGGTCGATTACACCGGTCAGGCGTTGACTTGGGATAAGGCGATCAACTCCCAGCAGGATTTTTCGTTGGAGCGGTACACCTTCGACGCCATCCCGCCCGTGGTCCCCGATGCGGACGGCAATTACCCGATCCCCCTGCCGGGAATAACGAAGTTCATTTAGTCCACATTGGGTGGCACTGACGTTTAGCAATGGGTGGCACTGGCGTCTCGCCAGTGCTCCATTGAGTGTTGGGTAGCACGAACATCTTGCCCGGCGGGTGGCACTGGCGTCTCGTCAGTGCTTTCCTGGTGGCGGACGGCACGGGCGCATATTGCTCGTACTCCGGCAGGCACTGGGGAGATGTCCGTGTCACCCTGCCCCACATCAGCACTGGCGAGACGCCAGTGCCACCCCGCCGCAATGTATTTTCCTTCGTCACATCCGCCGTCGAAACTCATCTCGCCCACAATTCCGCCCCTTCATTGCTCCCCGGGGTGTGAACGGTTACGCCATCCGGTGCCAACTTCCAAACTAATGTTGTCGATCTTCGTGGCGAAACTACTGTGGTTTCGGCCGTCGAACGGGACGGCCCAACGGCCCAAGCAAGACGAAATTCCTGCTTGACAAAAAGGGCAACTCTGGCTATAATCAGTGCTGTGGTCTGGGTGGATAATCCAAAACCACGCCGCTGTGAAGGCGGTTTTGTTCTGCTTGCCGGGTGGATAACCCGAATGCAGTTCGTACAGATGACGAATTAGCCTGTGGCAGCCTGAGAGCGTTTCTCATGTTCTCCAGGGTAATCCTTACATGCGGCCATTGAGCCGAGAGGGGGATGCTCTATGTCTTTCAATCGCATTAACGGTTTCTACGTTGGCAATTGGTTTTATCAGGAGTCCAAGTCTATGACACTCGATGAACGAAATGATGAAGTGAACAAAGCGTTGGAGTCCCGCTTTTCACAACTCAACGCTGCCTTGGAGGCACACGAAGCCAGGCTCAAAGCCATGATGGTTCCGAAGAATGCTTGGGTAAGGTACAACTCATACGACAATGAGGATTTGCGTTCAGGTGAGGCCTGCGGCCAATACCAATTCTATATCGGTATGATTAAACTTCGCGGAGCATGGCGGCTCTGTCACGCTAATCACTACGAGGATTGGTGTGGCCCAGAGGATGACATTGATTGGAAGCCAATCGTTGAAGCCAGTATCGAAGACCGGATCGAGACTGCCGAACACATCGACAAGCTCCGAGAGGCAATCGTGCAGGAAAAGGAGAAGCTAATCCCGAACGTTGAAAAGGCAATTGCGATGTTGGCAGAATCGCTCGAAGGATATCCAGAAAATCGTGAGTGACCGAAACAGGTTCACTGGTGATGGGGATAGCTGGTGGGTGTCTGCGCAAACCCCCCATTGCGTTGGGTGGCACTGGCGTTTCGCCAGTGCTCACCGAACAGTGACATTTTCAAGAAACTCCGCCGGCAAAGGAGTGATTTTCGGCAATCTTGGATGCTGCTGCGGCGGGTCGGTCGCATAGAACCGCACGCTCGACCAGAACCAATCCGTGGCGCCTCGGCAAAGCCCACGGCGAACCGGATTGTTGTGAAGGTAGTCGATCGAGGCCAGGACGCTCTTTTCAAATTGCATGTTGCGATCGTAGCCGGGGCCCTCTTGCCAAAATCGGAACACCATTTTGCCCGGTCGTTCGCGGACAATCAGTCTGTCAAGCAATTTGCTCTTTGAGGCAATCAAATCAGATTTTACTTTTACCGAACAGGGACGCTTTATCGAAGCGAGATAGCGGCTTATGTTGGGTTGAGATTCCGGCAAGACCAACAAATGCACGTGTTCCGGCATGAATACAAACGCGATCAATTTCATGTCGTGATCGCGGGAAGCCTTGTCGATGCTCTCGGCCAAGTAATCACACCAAGCATCGTTCGTCAGCAGTGGCAACCGATGGTAGCATGAGAAAGTCAACTCATGCAAATCGCCAGGCTCGTGATAGTGCTTGACTCGCTTATACTTGACCATGTGGGGAATTTAGCATGGGAAGTACAATTTGCACAGCCCACGACAAGCACTGGCGAGACGCCAGTGCCACCCACCACCCAATCGAGACGCCAGTGCCACCCAACCTCACGTCAGCACTGGCGAGACGCCAGTGCCACCCGCTCGATCAGCTTCCGCGGCACGCCGATGTCGCAGATGTGCAGACGGCCGATGTGGGGTTTGGCCTCGGGCGTAAAGAAGCCCGGCTTGGCGGCGAGAAACGTGCAGGTCTCGGCGGCGCGGATCGTGTGCTTCGCCGGATGGCCGGTGTCGCAGTCCAATCCGCTGGGTAGGTCCACCGCCAGCTTCGGCGCGGCCGCGGCGTTGAGTTGTTCGATCACCTCGTCAAACGGCGGGCGAGGCTCGCCCAAAGCGCCGGTTCCCAACAACGCATCGACGATCCACGCCGCTCCGTCGAGCGATTTCGACAGCCGCCCTGAATCACCGGCGGCGTCGAAAACCTCGATCGGCACGTCCGTTTTTGTGAGTATCTGAAAATTGGCCGCGGCCTCTCCGGTCAGTTCTTCCGGCTTGGCCCACAGCAGCACGCGAACCGAGTGGCCGCGCAGCTCGAGGTGCCGGGCGATGACGAATCCGTCGCCGGCGTTGTTCCCCTTGCCGCAGCAGACGACCACCGGGCCGTCGATACCCAACCGGCAAAGCACGTCGGCGGCGCCCCGGCCGGCGTTTTCCATCAACACCAGCCCCGAGAAGCCGTACTCCTCGACGGCCAGTCGATCGACCAGCCGGGACTGCTCGCGGGTGAGAGTCTGTAGGTTCATCTGGCGGAATCCTAAGAAGGTGTTTTAAGCCGATCTTTGCCGCCTATTCTAGCATCTGTCGGATTTCGATATAATAGGCAAGTAACCGTTCACGGGTTGGAAAAACATCGTCATTCTGAGCGTAGCGAAGAATCTCGCCCGCACCGCGATCTCACACGAGATTCTTCGCTACGCTCAGAATGACGGGTGCCCCGTGAACGGTTACAATAGGCAAGGAAGTTGGAGGACCATCGAATGCCGATCTACGAATACGCTTGTTTTGATTGCGGACGGGAGTTCGAGGAGTTGGTGCGCGGAGATGAGCGGCCCTCGTGTCCCTCCTGCGGCAAGGACCGGCTGGAGCGGCGGATGAGCGCTACCTCGGGCCACGTGGCCGGCGGCGGATCGTCTTGCCCCGCCCGCGACACATGCGAACAAAGACATTGCTGTGGCTTGAACTGCTGCATGGGCCATTGAACCGGAAGGACCGACGACGATGCTTTCCGACACGCATCCCGACATTGAACGAGTGCAAAACGCTTTGCTCAAAAAGTCATCGCCGGAGGAGCGACTTGCGATGACCCTGTCACTGACCGACACGGTTGTCAATCTTTCCCGCCAAACCCTAAGTAAACAATACCCTGATCTGAGCCAGAAAGACAGAAACCTTAAATGGATCGAGTTGCACTACAGTTACGAGTTGGCTTCGCGGGTCCGTAACCATCAGAGAAAGAAATGCTAATGCTTCCGTCCAACGCGCTTGCCGCAATTCTGCCATTGGTGACTGAGTTCGAGCGGCACGGAATCGGTTATTACATTGGCGGCTCGCTTGCTGGTTCGTTATATGGACGACCCCGCGCGACGCTGGATGCGGACTTGGTGGCCGACATCGAGTTGAAGCATGTCGCCCCTTTGGTCGATGCGTTGAAATCCGAATACTACATAGACGCGGGCATGATCCGGGAGGCCATCGACCGTCGTTCGTGCTTCAATCTGATTCACTTGGCGACATCTTTCAAAGTGGACGTTTTTGTGATTAAGAATCGTCCTTACGACCGCGAGGCGCTGAAACGCATCGAACAGAGAACGATGCAAGGCGAAAGCACATCGCTGCATTTTTTCTTTGCCTCGGCGGAAGACATCTTGCTGGCAAAATTGGAATGGTTCCGAATTGGCGATGAAATATCGGAACGGCAATGGAGTGACATCGCGGCCATTGTTCGCAATCAATTCGAGCGATTGGATCGCTCCTATCTGCGTCATTGGGCGACGGAGCTTGGCGTCGCCGACCTGCTGGCGAAGGCGTGGAAGGAAGTGGAAGCCGACGGCCGATGAACGATAAGCCGCCAACGCCGCCGACGGATGAATATCGCTGTCCCGGCCAGCGGCAGCCGATCTCCCGGGCGGTGCATCTGGGGCGGCTGGCGGCGTTCTATCCGGCCTGCCGCCAGTGTCCGCATCGGGAAGACACCGGCTCGCTCTCGCCGCGCCAGGTCGAGCAGTTGGCCGAAACCGCCGAGCAACGTCGGCCACGGCCGCTGTTCCACGACGAGGGCGCCAGCGGAGTTTTTCTCGACGATTTGGCCCCGGCCGACGCGCGACGCATCGCCGTAGCGTTCGGCGTAATGGTGCATCAAGAAGAGAAGAGAGAGGAGAGAGGGGAGAGGGGAGAGGGGAGAGAAGACAACGGAAAGCCGTCCATTCATCATTCATCATTCAACATTCAGCATTTCCCCAATCCCCAATCCCCAATCCCTAATCCCTCGATCGTTCTTGCTGGCGACGGTCGTCCGATCGCCGCCGAACTGGTCGCCGCCGTCGCCGAGGGGCTCCGCTGGAGCGGCTGCGACGTGGTGGACATCGGCCCGGCAACCGCCGCTTGCATGGCCTTCACGATGCATCATCTGCAAGCGGCTGGCGGCGTTTTGGTCGGCAATCCAGGCTTGGCGCCGCAGGAAGTCGGCTTGCAGTTTTGGACGGCCGGGCCACGACCCCTCTCGGCCGGCGGAGGGCTGGAATCCGTCGCGCAACTGGCCGAGACCGACCCGGGCCGGCCGACGCGGCGCTGCGGCCGAATGCGACGCTTCCAGGCCGACGAGCCGTATCTGGCCGCCCTCTCGGATCATTACCACGCATTGCGACCGCTAAGGGTGGTTGTCGATTCGGCGTCGAAACCATTGCTCCACTACCTGCAACAGTTGTGCGCGGCCGTGGCCTGCGAGGTCATTCCGCTACGGGCCGCGCGGCGCGACCTACCCGATCAAATTCGCGCGGAGGAGGCGCACTTCGCCGTGCAAATCGACGGCGACGGCGAAACCTGCCGCGTCTTCGACGAGCAAGGCCGCGAGGCCCCGCCCGAGCGGTTGCTGCTCCTGCTGGCTGCCGAAGAAAGTACGCCGGTGCAGGTCGTCACCGGTCCCCGTCGGGCCGACGTTTCGAGAATTATGCGGGAACACGGCGCCATGCTGGGCTTCGGCCCCGGCGCTCGATACTGGCACTCGATGGCCGGCGTTCCTTTGCCCGACGCATTGATGACCGTTACGTGGTTGCTGAAACTGTTGAGCCGCGGCGACGAGCCGTTCTCGGGGGTTCTCGACCGCGATGTTCCGGAGATGTAAAATGCGATTTATCCGTGCGAAGCCGCAAGCGGCAATCCCACTATCCACTATCCACTACCCACTACTCCCATGTCAAACCACTGGCTTGCCGATCGTACCCGTTTGTTCGACACCTCGGGCATCCGCAAGGTGTTCGACCTTGGAGCGAAACTGAAAGACCCGATCAACCTCTCGATCGGTCAACCCGATTTCGACGTACCCGAGCCAGCCCGCCGTTCGGCGACAGAAGCCATCGAGAGCCGTAAGAACGGCTATGCCCTGACCCAGGGCATGCCGGTGTTGCGTGAGAAACTCGCGGCCCAAGTAAGGCAAGAATACGGCCACGACGACCGCGAGTTGTTCGTCACATCCGGCACCAGCGGCGGTCTGCTGCTGGCGCTGATGGCGCTGGTCAACCCCGGCGACGAAGTGATCGTTTTCGATCCGTATTTCGTAATGTACGATTCGCTTCCGGGGCTGGTCGGCGGGGTGGTGGTCCACATCGACACGTACCCCGACTTCCGCATCGACCTGAACCGCGTGGCCGACGCGATCACCCCGCGCACGAAGGCGATCTTTTTCAATAGCCCCGCCAATCCCACCGGCGTGATGGCCGATGACGACGTGGTCCGCGGGCTGGCCGAACTGGCCGCCGAGCGGGACGTGGTGCTGATCAGCGACGAGGTATATCGGACGTTTGCCTACGAGCGGCCGTTGGTCTCGCCGGCCAAGTACAATCCGCGCACCCTGGTGGTGGACGGCTTCAGCAAGACCTACGGCATGACCGGCTGGCGGTTGGGTTTCGCCCACGGTCCGGCGGAGATCATCCGCGAGATGATCAAGCTACAGCAATACACGTTCGTCTGCGCGCCGCACCCGTTCCAATGGGCCGGCGCGGCGGCGATGGACGTGGACATGACGCCGCAGGTTGACGACTATCGACGCAAGCGCGACATGCTCCTGGCCGGACTGGCCGACGATTACGAGGTGGCGAAGCCGGAAGGGGCCTTCTACGCGTTCCCGAAACTGCCCTGGGGCACCGGTCTGGAGTTCGTCACCGAGGCGATCGAGAAGCACCAACTCCTGATCATCCCCGGCAACGTCTTCAGCCGCGGCGACACCCATTTCCGCATCTCCTACGCCGCCGCCGACCGGGTAATCGAGCGCGGGATCGAGGCCCTGCGGAAACTGGCGCGAAAAAAGTCGTAGCTTGCACGCGAGGCCGTCATGGAAAAGAGAGGTAACCGTTCACGGGCCAGCCGGGGACTGGTCCATTTTTCGGCGAAAAAACTCGTTTTGCCGACGAACGACAACACCGGGAATAATTCCATTTAGCCCGCCGTGAATACACGGCGGGGAGTGGCGGGTACATTTCACGCACAATGTCCCGGGTGTATTCACCCGGGGCTAAATGTCATTTTTTGCAGCCAATCCCCGGATACCCGTATTGCGGGGGGTGGGTTTCGGGTGGCACGTCCCTGAGCGGAGCGAAGGGCGTGGTTATACCGAGGAATCACGCCCTTCGCTACGCTCAGGGACGTGCCACCCAAGCGCCTCATTTCCATACAAAATCACCACCGATTTCTCCCTTGACAGGCCGGTCGAATTTCGGACAATCCAAGCCCCAACCTAAAAGGAACGACACCCTGGGCATGGAGGCCTTCGGTTATGCAAGTCTGTCCCGAACTGGGACATCTCGTCAGCCTGCGCGGATTGTTGCCGGAGGCCGAACTACTCGGCGCCGACGACGTCCCGCTGAGCGGCTGCGCCTGCGACTCGCGCAAGGTGCGGCCCGGCGATCTGTTCTTCGCATTGGCCGGAAGCCGGCACGACGGAAACGACTTCGTCGCCGAGGCGATTGAGCGGGGATGCGCGGCCGTAATTAGCGAACTGCCGGTCGTCGATCTCTCCGTTCCCTCGTGCATTGTCCCCAACGCGCGTGAGAGCCACGCCCGGCTCTGCCAAGCGCTGGCCGGGAACCCAAGCCATCGACTGAAGCTGATCGGAGTGACCGGCACCAACGGCAAGACGACCACCACTTGTCTGATCGCCGGGATATTCAAGGCGGCGGGCTATCGTGTCGGAGTTTCGGGAACCTTGGGCTACCTCGACGGACGAATCGTCGAGCCTGCGACGCACACCACACCCCCACCCGATCGGTTGGCGTCACTGTTGGCCCAAATGGTCCGCAACGGCTGTACCCACGCCGTGATGGAGGTGTCTAGCCACGCCCTGGACCAATCGCGGACGGCCGGCGTACAGTTCGACGTCGCTTGCGTGACCAACGTCACCCGCGACCATCTCGACTATCACGGCACGTTGCGCGACTACCGGCGCGCGAAAGCCCGAATCTTTGACCACTTGGCCGACGATGGTTTCGTGGTGCTGGGCGCCGACGATCCCGGCTCGGCCGACTTTCTGCGGCGGCTGGATGGACCCGTGTTGACGGTGGGCATCCGCGAGGCGGCCGAGATTACCGCCACGCCGGTCGAACAATTCACCAGCGAACAGACGTTTCTGCTGACCGCCGGCAGCGAGACCGTGCCCGTGCGGACGACGATGATCGGCACGCACCATATTTACAACTGCCTGACGGCGGCGGCGGTGGGTCTGGCCCACGGCATCGAGCTGACCACGATCGTCCGCGGCTTGGAATACGCCGGTCAGGTACCTGGCCGGCTGGAGCGGATCGAGTGCGGCCAGCCGTTCGGCGTTTTCGTCGACTATGCCCACACGCCAGACGCCTTGATCACGGTGCTGAAGACCTTGCGAGAGGTAACGGCGGGTCGGCTGATTTGCGTGTTTGGGGCCGGCGGCCAACGCGACCGCGAGAAACGCCCGCTGATGGGCCGCGCCGTCGAGCAAACGGCCGATCTGGCGATACTGACCAACGACAATCCCCGACATGAAGACCCACGGGCGATTTTCCGTGACGTTCTCGGCGGATTTCTCGTTCCACGTGCCGCCGAGGTAATTCCCGACCGCGCGACGGCGATTCGCCAGGCGTTGACCGCGGCCCATCCGGGCGACTGCGTGTTGATCGCCGGCAAGGGACACGAAAACTATCAAATCATCGGTGACCAACGACTGGAACTCGACGACCGCGAAGTGGCGAGGCAGTGGCTGTACGGCAGTGAGTGGGGAATCGGCGAAGGATAGTGTTGGAAACGCCCGCCGACTGCGGTCAGCGGGGTGCGTGTTAAAGAAATAGGAAAAAGGCTTGTAATCATGCGTTTGTTTCTCGCCATCAACGTCATATTCTTTTTTGGCGCGATGGAAAACGTACTGGCAGTTAATAATGCGAACGGCGAACAAGACGCTGTGGATCCACCGGCCTTTCTGTCGATCGACGCACGGCAATTCAACAGCAAGGTGTTTTACGTGATCACCGAGGGGGCCGGCCTGGGCGACAACGTCCGCCGCATCCCGTTCACGGGCAACGACACGGTGCTCGACGCGATAAGCGCGGTGGACGGACAATCGGGGGTATCGGGCGTGTACATTTGGGTAGCTCGGCCCACGTCCGGCGGGTTCGGCTGCAAACAGATACTGCCGGTCGATTATGACGCGATCACCCGGGGCGAGTCGGCGACAAACTATCAGCTTATGCCCGGCGATCTAGTGTTTATCAGCGAAATTGAATCCGCTGATGCTGTTCAGACATCGAGCAACAATGAAAAATCTGATGGCCATCATTGCAAATGCAAACGTAAACGAACACGAAGGAAATTGCTGTTCGGCAAGCGAAGAATATCTCACACAACAACCACGCCGCGTGGACGCGACGGCTAAACATATTCCCAAACCCCGAACCCCGAACCCCCTTCCCCCCATGTCCACCGTTGGCGAATTGTGCAACGCGATCGGCGGCCGGCTTATGCCGGACGACCTGCTCAACGCGCCGCTCGGACCGGTCGCAAGCGATAGCCGTCGGATCGAGCCGGGGGACGTCTTCTGGGCGCTAAACGGACCAAACTACGAGGGCGGACAATTCGCCGGCGAGGCATTTTCCCACGGCGCACGCGGCGCGGTCGTCCCACGGGATGTCACCGTACCCGGCGGGCATTGGGCCATCCGAGTCGAGGATGCGCAACAAGCTCTGAACGACTGGGCGCGTTATCGACGCAGCCGCTCGGCCGGAACCATAATCGCCGTCAGCGGCAGCGCCGGCAAGACTACCGCCCGGCAAATGATCCATTGCGTGCTCCGCTCGCGGTTGCGCGGCTCGGCCAGCCCGCAAAACTACAACAACCATCTCGGCGTCCCGCTGAGCATGACGGCCATCGAGCCGGACCACGACTACGCCGTGTTGGAACTGGGCGCCAGCCGATCGGGCGAGATCGCCGCGCTGGCCGAACTAGCCCAGCCAACGGTCGGAGTGATTACTTGTGTCGGCGACGCACACCTCGGAGAGTTCGGCACTCGGCAACGAATTGCACGGGCCAAGGCGGAATTGCTATCCGCGCTGCCGGCCAACGGCCGCGCCGTACTCGGCGACGACCCCTGGTTGCGAAAAATGGCCAACCGCTGCAAGGCGGAAATCGTCTGGGTCGGCACGGAAGAAAACTGCAACGTCCGGGCAACCAACGTCCAAATCTCGCGCGGCCGGCTGTCGTTCTGCACCGCCGGATGCCAGTTTTCCATCCCCGTCTGGGGACGGCACCACCTGACCTCCGCGCTGGCCGCGGTGGCCGTCGGACAACTGATGGGCTTCGACGCGGACGAGACGGCCCGAGCGCTGTACGAGTTCACGCCCATGCCGATGCGGTGTCAGGTGCAATGGATCGGCGAGACGACGGTCATCAACGATGCATACAACTCGAACCCGACGGCGATGCGGGCGGCCCTGGAACTGCTCGGCGAGTTTGACGCCGCCGGAAAGAAGATCGTCATCAGCGGCGACATGGGCGAACTGGGAAAACGATCGGCCGCATTGCACCGCGAATTGGGCCGGCAGACCGTCGAGATCGGCGGGGCCTCGACCTTGATCGCTTGCGGCGAGTTCGCTCGGCAGGCCATTTCCGGCGCGCGGGCCGCGGGTATGTCGAGGCTTCGGACGATTGCCTGCCGGAGCGTCGACGATGCGTTGCCGCACCTGTATCAAACCGTCCGGCCCGACGACGTGGTGTTGGTCAAAGGATCGCGGATGATGCAAATGGAGCGGATCGTCGAGGCGATGTCGCGTTGTCAGCAAAAGAAGATTGCAAATTGAACCAATGAAAGGGCTCCTCTGTTTGTGCCGGGTTTGCGGGAATCCGGTGCGTACCCTCCCTCCTTGGGTAGGAGCAACTGCCCGCCAGCCAAGCGGCTACTGGGTCAGCCGCTTTGGCGGGTGCTTCGCGGTGGAGCCTATGACTGAGCGCCGGGGCGGCGTAACAACGCCGTCCCGGTGGCTCAGGGATATAGGAAAGGTCAAAGGTTCAAGGTTCAAGGTTCAAGGTTCAAGGTCAAAGGTTCAGGATTCAATTATCAATGTTGAAGTCCATTGCTCGGGACTAAATTTATCGTTGATCCTTGAACCTTGAACCTTTGACCTTGAACCTTTTTGCATTAACATTCCATGCTCCTCTGGATACTCCATAATCTGGCCGTTTTCTCAACCGACGCGCTGACGGCGTGCGGAAAGATCACTCCTCGGGCCGCGCTGGCCGCGGGCGTCAGCTTCCTGGCGGCGGTACTGTTGGGACCGCGCTGGATCGCCTGGCTGGGAGGACGTTTCCGCGAGCCGATCAAAAGCGACTCGCCGGACATCGCTCGACTACATCGCGGCAAACAGTCCACGCCTACGATGGGCGGGCTGTTCGTCGTCGCCGCGATTCTGGCCGCCGTGCTGCTGTTTGGCGATCTGAACAACATATACCTCTGGCCAACATTGTTCGCCGTCGTCGGATTGACGCTGATCGGAATCGTCGATGACACGGTGAAAATCCGTAGCGAGAAGAAGGGGATTTCCGCCCGATGGAAACTTGCCGCGCAACTGACCGTTGCCGTCGTGGCCGCCGTCTGGCTCTACCATCTACAGGCGTCGGTGCCCGACGGGCTGCTGTTGCACGTGCCGCTGGCCGGGACTCCGATTTCACTTGGATGGTGGTTCGTTCCGCTGGCGGTGTTGGTGATCGTCGGCTCGTCAAACGCGGTGAACCTCGCCGACGGCCTGGACGGCCTGGCCGGCGGATGTCTGCTCGCCGCGGTCGCCGCGATGACCGGCCTGGTTTACGCCGCCGGACATGCCGAGTGGGCCGCCTACCTTGGCGTGCCGCGGATCCCGCAGGCCGGGGAAATGACCGTGCTGGCCGGCGCCATGATCGGCGGCATCCTGGGCTTCCTGTGGTTCAACTGCCACCCGGCACAGGTCTTTTTGGGCAACACCGGCTCGCTGCCGTTGGGTGGCCTGTTGGGAGTGCTGGCCGTGATTGCCCGACAAGAGTTGTTGCTGGTGGTCATTGCCGGTGTGTTCGTCGTCGAAGCGCTAAGCGTGATCGTACAGGTGGGCTACTTCAAGTGGCGTCGCCGACGGCTGCTGCGATGCGCGCCGTTGCACCACCACTTCCAGCTCCTGGGCTGGGCCGAAAACAAGATCGTGGTCCGATTCTGGATCGCCGCGGCGCTGTGCGCGTTGCTCGGCACGGCCTCGCTCAAACTTGGTACGAGCGACGGACCGCCGAAAGTGGCCGAAACAATCGGCAAAGAAGCCCCGAACCATCCGGCCGGCAAATGCGTATCCCAAGAACCGAGAATAGCACGGGTACCGACGAACCAGCGCGATTATTGAAGCATTGCATACATGACGAAACACACCGCTCATATCGTTTTCTCCGGCGGTGGAACGGCCGGGCATCTGTTTCCCGGGCTGGCCGTGGCCGAACGGTTGGCCGAGGCGATTCCCCGCGCCCGGATCACCTTCTGCGGTGTCGGCAAACCGCTCGAGCGGCAGTCGGTCGCCGGCGCCGGCTTCGAGTATTTCACACTGTCCGCACGTCCGCTGCCACGCGGCGTGGGCGAGGCGGTGGCGTTCGTCTTGGAACAATTCTCCAGTTTCGTCGCGGCCAGCCGATTCTTGCGTGAAGAACGAGTGGACGCCGTGGTGGGGTTGGGTGGTTACGCCAGCGCGCCGATGGCCCGCGCGGCCATCAGACGCAACGTGCCGCTGGTGCTGCTCGAACAGAACGCCGTTCCGGGCAAGGCCACCCGCTGGCTGGCCAACGGGGCATCGCTCGTCTGCACGTCGTTCGACCAGACGCGGACAAAACTACGCTGCCGCTGTCCGGTTCGCATGACCGGCAATCCTATCCGGCGGCGCTTTCTCACAAAGCCGCGACCGGTGGTCGCGCCATTATCGTTCGAGCACGGAAACATGACCACCAGCGGCGCGACCAACGGTCGCGGCTTTATGGGCGAGAACCCGCATCGCCAACTCCTTGTCCTTGGCGGCAGCGGCGGGGCGCACGCGCTCAATGAAAACGTGCCGCCGGCGCTCTACAAGGTCAGCCGGCAATTGCGCGGCTGGCGAATCGTGCATCAATGCGGCGATTCGGACCTCGAAGCCACTCGGGCGCTGTACCGGAAGTTCGCCCTGGACGCCACGGTCGAACCGTTTCTGGACGACATGCCCGCGACGCTTGCCGCAACCGATCTGGCGATCACGCGGGCGGGAGGCTCCACTTTGGCCGAGTTGGCCGTGGCGGGTGTGCCCGCAGTGCTGGTTCCTTATCCACACGCCACCGACGACCATCAGGCGATAAACGCCCGGCACTATGCCTCCGGCCACGGTTGCATTACAATCGACGGGCGCAAGCTGGCCGGCCGGCTGGACGACGAGCTTGCCGAGAAGCTGTGTTTCCTGTTGGCCAACGATGATCTGCGTCGGCGGATGTCGGCGGCGATGTGCGAATTGGCCCGGCCCCATGCCGCCGAGGACGTGGCGGATTTGGTCTGGTCGATCGCCAGCAGCCGCTCGCGCCCCATGGAAACTCAACTCGTTTAGCAGCCGCCGGCACGGCGGCTAGCGAGTCAATCCGGACCGCCGTGCCGGCGGCCGCTAAACGGAGATACCGCAAACCATGCTCCGCTGGCGATTTTTGCTGGGAACGCTGATTATCGCGGCACTGGTCGGGCTGTGCTGGCTCGACATGGGCGCCGCCGTGCCTGGATTGTATCTGATGCCGGTTGTCGTTGTTCTGGCGGTGATGGCCACTCGTGAATTATTGGACCTGGCGGCGGCGGCTGGGATTCATCCGCTGCGATGGTCCGTCTACGGCGGCAACATCGTTCTGGTGTCGGTACATTGGCGGTTGTTGAGCTATTTGAAAGCGGGATCTTCATTTAAAGACGAAGCAAGAGGTTTGGCTTCCCCGGAATCAGGCATAATGATTCCCGGCGTTCTGATAGTTATCTTTACTATCGTCGTGCTGTTTGTCTTGTTCGACGAAATGCGGCGCTACCGGCAGCCGGGCGGAAACTTGGCCAACATCGCCACGGGCGTCTTTGCTCTGTTCTACGTCGGGCTGATGCTTTGCTTCGCCATTCAACTGCGGATTTCTTGGGGCATCGGCGCGCTGGCCGCGTGGATCATCACCGTGAAGATGGGCGATAGCGGAGCATACCTTGTCGGACGCCTCTTCGGCCGGCACAAACTGGCGCCGCTTATCAGCCCCGGCAAGACAATCGAAGGGGCCGTCGGAGGATTGGCGTTTGCCTGCCTCGGGTCGTGGCTGGCATTTCAGTTCGTGGTCCCGTTCACCATCGATTACGTCAACTTCGAGCCGGGGCCATGGTGGGGTTGGATTGGCTTCGGGCTGCTGGTCGGCGCTGCCGGCATTTTTGGCGACCTGGCCGAGTCGCTCTTAAAGCGCGACGTGGGCCGCAAGGACTCGAGCGAGTGGTTGCCCGGCTTCGGCGGTGTGCTGGACATCCTCGATTCGCTGCTGCTGTCGGCCCCGGTGGCCTGGTTCTGCTGGGCATCGGGGATGCTCGGAACATTTTGAGTTCCTTCCGCGGCACTAACGCTCCAGCGATATCTCTGTAGGGCAAAACAATCACGACGGCAACTCGTACATGCCGTTGCCCGACCGCTTTAGCTTTCCCTGCCGGGCCAATTCTTCCCAGATGGCCGGCGGATACTGGTCGGGCGGCGTGATGGCCACGATGGCCGACTGCTGGCCGCTGCTCATCGGTCCCACGCCGATGCGCGATTGATCGTCCAGGCAGGTCAGCTTCAACCGTTTTTTGAATGCCTTCAGCGCGGCCTTGAGTTCCCGCGGACTCGGCGCCGGGGGCTGCGATGCGTCGGAACTGCACATGGGATGTTTCCTCTGGACCCTTGCTTTGTCAATAACCGAGTGTAGTCAACATGCGTATCTTATTGGCAACCATTCGTCATTTTTACATCCCCGCCATTCTCAGCAGCCCCCGAGCAATGTCCAGCAACGATTGGGCAACCGCTTGCGGATTCTGCGCGATGGCCCAAACGACGGCCAGAATCAGCAGCAGACCAACGCCGATCAGGCTGATGCCGTGGGGATTGCGGGCGACCTCCTCGCGGGCCAACGCGGACTCCAACTCCGTTTCCAACCGTCGCCAGCCGTCGTGGTTTTGGCGACCGCCCGCCGAAACCAGCGAGACGCAACGCAACGCCATGAAACCGTCGACGTACAATTGCGCGCCCAGCGTCGGCAGCGTCAGGCTATCGCCCGCCCAGCGGGCCTCCGCGTCGAGCCGATCGACCACCTCGGCCAGGATCGGACGCAGCTTGTCCGCCGTGATGTTGTAGATGACCAGACGCGGACGCAGCATCAACAGCCACAACAGCACGCACATCACGTACAACGCCAGCAACAACAGCCAAATGTACGAGCCGTAAACAACCGCCGCCTCGACGGGAAACAGCAGCTCTATCGGTCCGATCACGATCAATCCCGATATCGCCACCGCCAGGGCGGCGGCGTCGCGCAATCCGGAAACCAGCAGCGGCCGCCGCGATAAATTGATCGTCCCCAGCAGCAGCATGTACATCGCCACGGGGCCTAACGCCAGGCAAACTCGAAACGGGTCCATGGACTAGGTTCCCTGGTGAATGGTGTCACAACCGGCTATTCTACCGGCACAGGGAGATCGGGACCAGATGGCGATCGAAGTCATGGGACGGATTTGCGAAACCGCAAGCGGCTTTCACTACCCACTACTTCTCCGCCGCGTATCGTTGCGGATCGCCGTTGAACCGCGATTGGCTGGCCTCGCTGGAGAACATGTAGAGCCGCCCCTCGTACATCGCGCAGAATTCCGGCCGGCCGGGCGCCACTCTTTGCTGATCGACCAGCATCACCCGGTCGTTGCCCGAATCGACCGGTGCAAAGCAGTCGGGGTCGGCCAGAAACTCTCGCCGCTGCCGGTCGCCGCTGAGGCGGTAGATCAGCCCCTTGTGGACGACCGTCCAGCGCAAGTCACCCGCCACCCAGCGGTCGTTCAGAACCAATTCCACCGGGCAATATCCATTCAACGCCACCGGAGGAACAACGAAGTGATCGCCGGCCTCCGCCAAGCCGGGCGATTCGGCCATTGCGTATGCCGCAGGCTCCACCCGCTCGGCCAACCGGCTGGGTATTGTCAACGCAATCGAATCGGCATTATAGGTTCCGGTCAACAAGGTGCTCCGCTCCGGCTCCACGTTGCCGACCACTGGAACCACGCCACCGTCGCGCACGTTCTCCGGGACCGGGGGCCGCGCCGCCATCTCGCGACGCGGAACGTCGTATCGCATGTTCCGCTCCGGCTCCATGTTGCCGACTACTGGAACCACATCTCCTCCACGCATGTTCGTCGGGGCCGGGGGCCGCGCCGCCATATCGCGACGCGGAACGTCGTATCGCACGCTCCGCTCCGGCTCAATGCTGCCGACTACTGGAATCACATCTCCTCCACGCACGTTCGCCGGGGCCGGGGGCCGCGCCGCCATCTCGCGACGCGGAACGTCGTATCGCACGTGCCGCTCCGGCTCAATGTTGCCGACTACTGGAATCACATCTCCTCCACGCACGTGCGGAGGGGCCGGGGGTCTCGCCGTCAGCTCGCGACGAAGAGGAACAAGCCGTCTTTCCGACTGCGGCGATCGCTCTTTGGGCGACTTCTCGGGGGCTTTCGCCTCGGGCGTCGGCTCGGCTTTCGGTTTGGCCGGCAAACTCGGCAGCCCCGGCAAACCGTCTCCAAACAACGGCTTCGACTGGCCGCCCGGCATCGGTTCCAACGGCATCTCCGCGGGCTGGTTGTCCGGCAGCAAGAGTCCCTCGGGCGGAACGATCATTCCCCCGGGTAGCTGCAACGGGTCGTCCTGCTGGGGCACGGGCGATGGAGGTCGAGGCATCGTCGCCCTGGGCGGTGGTAATTCTTCCTGACCCTTCGGCGCCGGAATCACTTCCGAGCCGGTCGACTGCGGATTGACTGGACGTTCGCCGGGCCATCGACGCCATTGCGTCTCGAAATAGCCGAATCCCCTGACGTTGGGCGCGCAGACGTTCGAGCCAGGCCGCGGATACTCGAGCGGCGGTCTGGCCCAACTCAGCCCCGAGAGCCATCCTATCAGCAACACCGCCCCCGCGATTGTCGTCAGCCCAAGTGTACGTCTCATTATGCCCTCATTCTTGTAAGGCGCCGTTTAGCTTTTGCGAATAAGTGTCGGTTTCGAGGGAGACACGCCCTTCGCTTCGCTCAGGGACGTGCCACCCATCCGGTTCTAACTCACTAGTATCGGTTTCGGTTGTATTGTCGGCCGAGGGTCTGCATGCCGCGAATGGACGAGGTGCCCAATGACGCAATGCCCAACAAACGTTCG
>CBDAFL010000025.1:0-1486 GCA_965195225.1 uncultured Thermoguttaceae bacterium | reverse complement strand
CTAGAGCAGGTTCTGATCATACGGGATCGTATCCTGCGGCTCTGAAGTAATTTGCGCATTCTTTGGGGTGGAAGGTGTCGATTACGACAGCAATTTCATCCCACAGCTCCGCGATTGTTCTACAGGCCGCCTTTTTGAGGTGGGCCTTGAATTTGGCGAAAGCCATCTCGATCGGGTTGAAGTCCGGGCTATAGGGCGGGAGGAAGCACAGCCTCGCTTCCGCCTTTTCGATTGCCTCTTTGATACCGATCGACTTGTGGGCGGGCAGGTTATCCATGATGACGATGTCTCCTGGTTTGAGTTCTGGCACGAGCACTTGCTCGACATAGGCGAGGAAAGCCGCCCCGTGCATGGGACCATCGAGCGCCATAGGAGCTGTCATGCCGGTGAGCCTTAAAGCGCCTACGAAAGTGGTCGTTTTCCAGTGTCCATGGGGGATTGCAGCCCGGCACCGCTCGCCGCGTGACGCACGGCCATAGAGCCTCGCCATCTTGGTCGAAGCTCCGGTCTCATCAATGAATACGAGTTTGTCCGGGTCTAGATAAAGCTGACCTTCGAACCAGGAGCGCCGCCGCGCCAGGACATCGGGCCGACCTTGTTCGCTAGCGTGTGCGGTTTTTTTTGAACGTCACATCATGCCGGTCGAAGAAGCGCCACACCGTGCTCGGTGCGACACGCAAGTTGCGTTCCTGCTCAAGATGCTCCGTGATCTCAACAAGGGTGATATCCGGCCGGTCGTTCACAAGCGTGAAAATCTCCTCGGCATGGGCTTCAATGCGATGAGAGCGGTAATCCCCGCCCTGAGCGTGTGACCGCCGGTTCCCTGTCTCGCGCCAACGTTGTACCCATTTGATCGCCGCAGAGATGGAAACGCCAAACCGCTCAGCAGCAGCGCGACGGGACATGCCGCCATCTACAGCGTCAATCACACGCTCACGCAAATCAATTGAAAGAGGTCGGGTCATAGAGGCTAGCCTCCTTTACCAGCCTCCTCCTTGAATCTGACTCGTGCAACTTTGGGAATCCCCCCAACGAGTCCGTCAGACCAGAAAATGCTCTAGCGCCGACGAGAAAGCCCATAGGGTAAAACGAAAAGGCTGATGCGCGAGGCGCCGATCAGTTGCCGCCGCCGATTGCCCGGTTGATCATGTCGGCGAAGCCGCCGCCATTGCGCTTGAACCAGCCGCCGCCCTCACGTCGGGGCTCATCGTAATAGGCCTCGTTCTGACCGTAGGGCTGGCGATTGACGCCGGACGGCGCAACCACATGCGCCTGCATCCAGCCCGTGGCAGCACTTCGCGGATCGGTCACCTCGACCCATCCCTCATAGCGCGACACCACTTTGAGATTACGGCCATAGGGAAAGGCGAACAGCATCGGCGCCTCCTCGGACGCCGTGGCGCGCATCGCCGCGCCGGAGACGATCACCTCGACCCACTCTTCGGTATTCTGGTCCGCCCACTGGGTGGGGTCTTGCTGGTCGCCG
>CBDAFL010000024.1:0-2330 GCA_965195225.1 uncultured Thermoguttaceae bacterium | reverse complement strand
TATGACCAGAACACATGGATTTTCCGTCACGGACAGCACTCCTTGCCGAGTTTTCCGAGCTTTCCCGACCGGCCGCGGTCGCGACTCGGCTGCGCCCTTCGTTGAACGGGCGGCGAAGGATAGCGAGATTTTCTCCGCGTGTCAAAGTGAGTTGCTTTCCCGACTGTTTGACGGGTGCATTCCGCACTTTGCGTTTGGCACGGGATTGTGTAGGAAGGGGATTGGAATTTTGCAGTGCGAGGGGGTGAACCTGTAAAGATGGTGGAATTGGGTAATGGATTGCCGGTTAGATGCCAGAATTAAGCGGATGGTCGAGGAGTTGGCCAGGGAACATCAGCAAGAATTGGCCGCTGCGGGGACCTTGGTCGATTTGGAGGAGTTGACGTGCCAGATCGGCGATGAGGTCGGCCGGCAGTTGTGTCAACGCGAGATCGTCGGACGCGCCGAGCAGGCGGCCGGGCTGCGGGAGGTCGACTGCCCGGAGTGCGGGGAGGTTTGCCCGGCCGAAGCGCCTGAACCGACGTTGCTTCAGGGGCTGCGGGGAGAGCTGGCCTACAGCCAACCGCGTTACTATTGTCCGCGTTGTCGACGGTCTTTTTTTCCCGGTGGCCGCCTCGCTGGGCCTGACGACGAGGAGCACCGTCACGCCGAGTGTCTTGCGGAAGATGGTTTGGGCGGGAAGCAGCCTGGGTAGCTACGCAATCGCCGAAGAAGCCATGCGTGAATTGGCCGGGGTGCCGATCTCCGCACGACGTATTCGTCGCGTGGTCCAACAAATCGGCACCGAACGCGTGGACGAACGCACCGCGGATGTCGAACGCTTCAAGCAGATGGACCTTCCCAAGCAGCAAGCCGGATCGAAAGCGGTCAAGCCACCGCAGCTTGGTGTGATTTCGATGGACGGCGGTCGGTATCAACGACGCGACCATTTTGGCGACCGTGATCGGCCGTCGGACACCAACCATTGGAAGGAAGACAAGGTGGGTTGCCTGTTGTCGATGACCGGTAGCGTGCATGAGAGTGACCCGGCGCCCGAGTTTCCCGAGTGGTTGGCAACGAGTTCCGCAGTGGCCGAATTGGCTAAAATGGCCGAGAAAACAAGGGGTTCCGAGATGTCGGCCGATTCCCAACAGCACGACCT
This sequence comes from uncultured Thermoguttaceae bacterium, assembly GCA_965195225.1. Lineage (GTDB taxonomy): Bacteria > Planctomycetota > Planctomycetia > Pirellulales > Thermoguttaceae > JAHIKV01. The sequence goes on along the minus strand of CBDAFL010000024.1, from coordinate 1,189 downwards.
GAACATGACCGACGACGTCGGCTATGAACCACCGGAGTTGGTTTCTCGCGAGGTGATTGCCAGCGGCGCCGACGCGGAGTCGTTCGGCTGGCAACTGGCCGCTCGGGCTTGGCAGCGTGGTTTTCCCGCCGCCGAACGTTTGGCTTTCGTTGCCGACGGTGCCCATACGAATTGGACGATCCAGCGCAAACACTTCAGTCGCGCGGTGCCGATTCTCGATTTGATGCACGCGTTGAGCTACGCCTATTCGGCCGCCGGTTGCGAGGACGACGAGACCGTCTACCCTCGCTGGGCCGGTTGGATTTGGTCGGGCAAAGTCGACCGCGTGATCGAGGAACTCCAGGCCGTGCAACGCCGGATCGGCAAGCCGCCTTCGGAGCCGAGTGCGAGCGATCCTCGCCAGCGAGTACATCGAGCGTTGGTGTACTACGAGAATCACCGTTTGAAAATGAACTATCCGGAGTATCGTCGGTTGGGCTTGCCGTTGACCAGCAGTCACATCGAATCGACGATCAAGCAAATCGCCGCTCGGGTGAAAGGGAGCGAGAAATTCTGGTTGCGTCCGACAAGCGAGGCAATCCTACAACTGCGAGCTGACCACCTGAGTGACTCCGTCCCGCTGACAATGTTCTGGCTCCGCCACCAAGCCCGCCAAACGGGCGTCAACTCCTACCACCAAGTCACCTGAAAACCGACAAAGTGCGGAATGCACCCCTGTTTGACTTACCCCGCAACCAGACTGGGACAAAACACCGATCGGTCCTTGGGCGTCACGTTGGAAATGATGGGAGTCGACGGGCGGTGTAATTTGATAAGTCATTGCGGAGAAATGACTTGTGGCTTGACAGGCCCTGTCGATTATCTGGTCTTTACGCGAGGTGGCCTTCCGGTCAGAATACCGCCTCCGTGGCCGACTTTTTTGACCGTGTCCATGCGGGCCGGATCGGCTGCGAGAGAGAATCGACCGCTGGTTGCGGTCGATGGGTTAGGACCAGTCCAAGTCGGCAGTAGCGCTTGCCGCGCGAGTGGCACCGGGTCAAGGAAGACCGACTGTAACAGCAAGGAGTGCTGAAAGTGACCAAGTTCTCATTCTGTGCCGCATTGTCGGCCGTCGTTCTGTGTGGCATGTGCGTTTCGGTTGCCTATTCGCAGCAGGGGCCCACTTATCCTTACCGGCCCGGCGCGCCGG
>CBDAFL010000023.1:0-1109 GCA_965195225.1 uncultured Thermoguttaceae bacterium | reverse complement strand
TTTTTTTTTTCAAGCAGAAGACGGCATACGAGATTCTGACATGTGACTGGAGTTCAGACGTGTGCTCTTCCGATCTGCGTCGCCCCGGTTTGCTGATCCGCCGGATTCTCCGAATCAATCGTTCGCCGTGGGGGCCGTATTTCAGGTGCACGCGCAACTGGTTGACCGGCTGGCTCTCGACTTCTTCCCAATCCCAGATATATCCTTCGCGTTTGAGCACTTCGGCCAATCCGCGTTTGACTTTCGAAAGTGGCATTTCCACGTGAGCCCGTTCAACTCGCACCGCGTTACGGATGCGAGTCAACATATCGGCAATCGGGTCGGTCATCATGATCTTCGGTATCCCTTTACCAACTTGCCTTCTTGACGCCGGGAATCAGTCCCTCGTCTGCCAGGTTGCGGAAACAGATCCGACAGATTCCAAATTTTCGGTAAACACTGCGCGGCCGTCCGCAGATCTTGCACCGCCGCTCGCGGCGCGTGCTGAACTTCGGCGTACGCAGCGCCTTGGCAATCTTTGCTTTACTTGCCATACCCTTTAGTCCTTCGATTCGTCTTTCGCAGTGGCCGACTCGTCTGGTCGCAGCGGCATCCCCAAGCGACGCAGTAGCTCGCGGGCTTCGTCGTCCCGGCCGGTGCTCGTCACCAGCGTCACGTCCATTCCCTGCGCGCGTGAGTATTTATCCGGATTGAGCTCCGGAAAGACCAGTTGTTCCGCCAGTCCCAGGGTGTAATTGCCGTGCCCGTCGAACGCGCCGGGGTCCAGCCCGCGGAAATCACGCACTCGCGGCAACGCCAGCGATATCAACCGATCCAAAAATTCGTACATCCGCCGGCCCCGCAAGGTAACCTTGCAGCCGATGGCCATGCCCTCTCGGAGCCGAAAGCCGGCGACCGACTTGCGGGCGTGCGTGACGACCGGTTTCTGGCCGGCAATCAGCGTCAGCGCGCCGAGGGCTTCCTCGAGATACTTTTTCTCGCCGATCGCGGCGCCGACTCCCATGTTCACCGCAATCTTCTCCAGCCGCGGCAGAGATCGGAAGAGCACACGTCTGAACTCCAGTCACATGTCAGAATCTCGTATGCCGTCTTCTGCTTGAAAAAAAAAA
>CBDAFL010000022.1:0-51614 GCA_965195225.1 uncultured Thermoguttaceae bacterium | reverse complement strand
GAGCAGTTTAAGCTGTGCGATTGGCGCTCGGCCGACGATCCGTTGGGCGAGTCGTCGGAGAACCGGCTCTTCTGGCGAGTCGGGCCGGCCATGCCGCTGCGGCTCTTGCTTATCGACGCGCCGGACGTCGATTCCGATGCGGAGGTCAATTGGCGTCGCGCCCGGGCAATCCGTCAGACGGCCGACGTGCTAGTGGCCGTTTTGACCCAGCAGAAGTACAACGACGCCGCCGTGAAACGCTTTTTCCGCGCGGCGGTCGAGGCCGACAAGCCGATCGTCGTCGTGTTCAATCAATGCGAAATGGAGGCCGACGCGGAGTATTGGCCCCGCTGGCTGGCGACCTTTCGCGAGACGACCGGCGCCCGACCGGAGCTGGTCTACGCGGTCCCCTACGATCGCCGTGCGGCCGAGGAGTTGCGGCTGCCGTTCCATGCGATTTCCACGGGGTGTGAACTGGCCGCTCAAGCGGCCAGCCCTCAAGCGGCCAGTTCAAGACTCCGCGACGATCTGGCCGCCCTGCGCTTCGACGAGATAAAAATCCGCACCTTCCGCGGGGCGCTCCGCCGCGTGCTCGATCCGCAACACGGTCTGCCGGCGTATCTCGACTCGATTCGCGCGGCGGCCGACGGTTTTTCTTCCGCCGCAGCCGCGCTCTCGACGGCCGAAATGGCCCGGATCGGCTGGCCGTCGCTGCCGACCGGCGTGCTGGTCGACGAAATCCGCGACTGGTGGGACGACTCGCGGCAACCCTGGTCGCGGCGGGTCCACGGATTCTATCGGGTACTGGGCCGGGGCGCGACGTGGCCGCTGAGAACCGCTTGGAACTCGATGGCCGGTCCACGCTCGGACCCGTTGGCCGTGTTTCAACGGCGGGAACGGGAGGCCATCGTACTGGCCGTCGAAAAACTCCTCGATGAATTGGACCGGCTGGCACGGGTGGGCAACGACGTGCTCCGCCCCCGATTGCTGAGCATGTTGGGCGGACACGCCCGGGCAAGCATACTCGAGCGGGTCCAAGCCGCCCACGAAAACCTGCCGGCGGTGGACGAGCATTACCGCCGCTTTCTGAGGGCCGAACTCGACGCCTGGCGATCATCCAGTCCCCGGGCGGTGCGTTTCCTGCAATCGCTCGACCACGCGGCGGCGGTTGCCCGGCCGGCAATCACCGTGGCGCTGTTCTTCACCGGCCTGCACTTTGCGGGCGATTTGGCCGGCCAAGCGGCCGCGCAGGCGGCTGGCGCAACCGCCGGACATCTGGCGACGGAAGCGGCCATCGCCGGAGGAATCACCGGCGGAGGCGAGGCGCTGGTCGGCACCACCAGCGAAGGCATCCGCCAGGCGGCCGGAAGACTGTTCGGACGGTTGCAGTCGCGCTATGCACAACAGCGGGCCGGATGGTTGGCCGAGTGGTTGGAGAACGAGCTTCTGGGCGATCTGCTGGCCGATCTACACCGCGGCGCGGAAGTGCCGCGCGGGGCCGCGTTCAAGGAAGTCGAGGCGGTCGTGCGGGCGCTCTCATAAAGCCGCGACCGTTGGTCGCGCCCATCTATTCGACCGTTGGTTACAGCGCCGCCAACGATCGGAAAGGGGTGCGACCAACGGTCGCGGCTTTATGCCATCAAGAAAAACACCGACGCGCTTGCCGCTAGGACGTGCTACGTGCTTTGGCACGTTACAGGGGCCGCGGAACAAAGCCGCCGGCCCGCGATATTATGCATTACGTCCATCAAGCGGCAAACGCGCCGGAAAAAACATTCACAACGTCTGCGATCAAACGATCCTCCTTTTTGGTAAAGCGAGAGAAGCAGAAGCAGGACACCAACTTCCGAACGAGCGGTCCTCCTCGATAAGAGTAGAGAAACGTAACGCACTACGATGGCGGCCGCGGTCGAGGCGGATACGGTGGAATCGCCAAGTAATCGACCAGACCGGCCTGAATATCCTCCTGCTGCCGCCACAACCGGCGGCGTCGTTCGAGGGCGCTCAGGTGTCGGCCGAGCGCCCCGGCTGGCGGCCCCGAACGGGGCAACCTCACACTTCGCGTGTACGACCACGCGCTACGGAGTGGTCCGATGAAACGTATCATGTTATTATATGCCCGAAAACATCTAAAAGTCAATAAAAGATTCAAGAAAATCAAGGGAAAAATCGACTCGCCGCGAGCCTTCAAGCGGCGCTCACAGAAAAGCCGACAGACATTCGGCAACCGAAAGAGTCTACGGAGAACGGGCCGTACCTCTGTACGACGCACTTTGACTATCAGACGCTTCTCGCACCCCAGGGAAGGCTTGCCCAGATACGCTCGGTCAAGCTCCGCTGCGGCGGGGGGACTTGCGCCAGGTGGCGGCAGGCCATTCGGGCCAACAGGCCGACTTGCCGGGGAGAGCAGAGGAAATGGACCGCCCCGGCCTCGCGGATCGGCCACTCGGAGGCGGCTTGCGAGCGTTTGGCCACCACCACCAGCCGGGCGGTGGGGAACTCCCGCGTCTGCAATGCCACGAAACGGAGCGTTTCGATCGCGTCGCGGGCCATTTGCAAGACCACGAAAGAGGCGGGACTTGCGATCAACTCGCGGCGGCAGTCCTCTAGCGTGCGCGTTTCCCAAACGCGGACGCCCGCGCCGGCCAATTCACGACGCAACGCCACGGCCCAGCGCCCGTCGCGCTCGCAGACGATCAGCCGGGCGATATTTTCTTCGGTATCGGTACTCATCGTTTATTTGCGAAACCGTAAGCGGTTTGCTGAACGCACTATCCACTATCCACTATCCACTACCCACTACTCCAACCCCAATTGCACCATGCGTCGATATAGCCGCGGACGGGTGACGCCAAGCAAGCGTGCGGCTCGGGCCTTGTTCCCTTTCGACCGCGCCAGGGCGCGGCGGATCAGCTCGCGCTCGACTCGGCCGAGAAACTCGTCCAGTACGATGGTCTCCTCGACGCGGCGCGGCCCAGCGGCGGCTTGGGCCACCAACCGCAATCGCTCGGGAAGATCCCCGGGGCCGATCTCCCGGCCGGCGGCGCGGCGGTGCGATTCGGCCACCACCTCGGCCAGCTCGTCGAGGTTGCCCGGCCAGTGATATGCATCCAGCCGATCGAGCGCGGTCTGCGAAAAACCGCCGATCTGCCGCGGCCCCGCCGCGTTGCGCTCCTCGATAAACATTTGAGCCAGCAACGGGATGTCTTCGCGTCGCTGGACCAGCGGCGGCAGTTCAATGGCGATGGTGCTCAGCATCGCGGCCAGATCGGCGTGGAACTTACCCCGCTTGGCCAACTCGCCGAGCGATTCGGCCGCCGTGGCCGCCAGCCGCCAACTCGACAATCGGTTGGAAAGAAAATCGGCCAACTGGACCTGCACGTCGGCCAGAAGCTCGTCCGCTCGGTGTAGCAACAAGGTTTCAGGCACGGCTTCCAAGCCCCGCGCGGTTGCCTTTGCGGCGGCCGAGGAGAGAGCTTCCAACAAATCGTCGCCCAACAGCGAACAATCCAAAGTGACCAGCGTCCCTTTTCCTCCCCCGCCGAAATGAATGGCGGCGGCCAGTCGTTGCCGACCGCTTCCCGGAGGACCGACAAGCAGCACGCTCGACCGGTTGCCCGCGGCCAATTCGACTTGACGGCGTGCCAGCCGCATGGCGGGACCGTTGCCGATCAGCCGATCGGCCCGATACCGCGCGGCGGTCTCGTTGCGGAAGCGGCAAATGTGTTCGTGCAGGGCGATTGCCCCGGCTTCGGCCGAATCGGCCTCGCTATTGCCATCGACGGCATCCGGCAGCCGGTCTTCCGTGTCAAGAATTGCGACAATTGCGAAAAGATCGCCTTTATTCCTCCCCAGGGGAACAAATCGACATGAACGCGGGGCGAATTTTTCGCCCTCGGCAACCCGACAGACCGTTGCCTCGACGGTCTCGCCCGAGAGGATCCGAGGCGGCGGGCACAGACCGGCGGCGACGGCGCCAGGGGACTTGGGTTCTGAGTGATACGCACAGCGCTGGCCGACAAGCCCCTCGGCGACTGTACCCAGCCACTCTCGACACGCCCGATTGAGGAACACGATCGTCAATTCCTCGTCCAACACGTAGACGGGCCGGGTGGCCGAATCGAGCAGTTTGGCAAGTTCGGCGGCGTTGGTGCGTCGTGGAGACATAGGCTGCTACCTTGGTAGACTTTTACTCAGTAGACTTTTACGCATGTACGGGTTCATTTTAATATGATATGACAACTAGTTGTCACCCTGGTCTGCGATAATACCAGCGTCCGAGGAATTTAGTAAGTATCCGGGGCAGGAACTTTTTTTGCCGCCGCCATTCCAAACTGTGGGGCAGGTTGGGGTGGCGGCGGATTTTTCTTGGTTTGGTGGCACGGGCATCTTGCCCGTGCTTCGTCCAACACTGGCGAGACGCCAGTGCCACCCGACCCGTCCACGCGGGGCAATTGTTGGTCGCAGAAGTTCCCTGCCCTCATCAGCGGGCCGGGATATATCCCGATGCCGACGACCAGCAACGCACAAACCACGGCGGACATCCATGCACCGCGGCCGCCTTGTGCGTATGGAGTGGCCAGGGGAATGCGAAAGTACATCACGGCCACGATCCGCAGGTAGTATGCCGCGGCCACGGCGGCGTTCAACACGCCGACGATCGCCGCCGCGGTAAACCACCATCCAGCCGTTCCCGAAGTGTCGACGCTCAGCGCTCCGCCGAAGACCAGCAGTTTCCCCCAAAAGCCGGCCAGCGGCGGAACGCCCGCCAAAGAGAACATGCAGACGCCCATCACCGCGGCCGCGGCGGGGCGAGTGCGGCCCAAGCCGGCCAAATCGTCCACCGAATCCAACCGGCGCTCCGCGCGGCCGAGATATTCCATTGTGGCAAAGGCCCCGATCGTGGCAGCCGCGTAGGTCGCCAGATAGAACCATAGTGCCACGATTCCGTTCCACCCGCCGGGCGCGCCGGGCGCGGCCAACCCCACGGCCAAGGCCAGCAGCATATATCCGGCCTGCGCAATCGACGAGTAGGCCAACAGCCGGCGGAAGTCGTCTTGCCAGAGGGCCATCACGTTGCCGAAAGTCATTGTCAGAACCGCGACCGCCAGAACCACTCCCCACGAGTACGGCTCCATGCCCGGCATGGCCGCCACGAGAATCCTCGCCATTACGACAAACCCCGCCGCCTTGGGCACGACCGACAGCAACGCCGCGTTGGCGTGGGTGGTTCCCTGATAAACGTCGGGAGCGTAGAAGTGAAACGGCACGGCGGCGACCTTGAAACACAAGCCCGCAAAGACCAGCACCATCGCCAGCCGGGCAAAGACGGCAAAACCCGCGGGCAGGGCTTTTGTGCCGTCCAGCGCCGCCCGTACCTCGGAAAACGCGGTCGAGCCGGTCGCCCCGTAGAGAAAACTGAATCCGTACAAGAGGATCGCCGAGGCCAGCACGCCGAGGAAGAAATACTTGGCGGTCGATTCCTGGCTCTCCGCGTCGCCGCGGCCAAGATAGAGCAGCACGTAGGTGGGAATCGAGATTAACTCCAACGCGACGAACAGCAACACGATATCCTCGGCGGCGGCGACGAGCATCAGCCCCGCGACGGTCAACAGCAACGAGCCGACGTATTCCGGCGTACCGTCGAAGCGCAGCGGCCTGGAGGCGAGCGAGACCAGCAGCGCGCCCGCGGCGAGCGCGAACCATTGGACGTATCGGGCCAATGTGTCGCAGCCGAGCGATCCGCCGTCGGCCGACGGGTTTTGGTACCAGAGTGCGGCCGCCGCCAGCAGCAGCGCGCCGGCGGCGATCCAACTCCACACTCGGCGCGCCGTCGAGAACGCCCCGGCCAGATATATCGTCACCGCGGCGACGATCAGCACGATCTCGGGCACAAGCAGACGTAGGTCGGCGGCGGTCATTGGTTAGTGAATAGTGGGTAGTGGGTAGTGGATAGTGGAAAAACGCCCCGCGACTGCGATCGCGGGGGTGAATCGCTTGCGGTTTCGCAGGCCCGCGTCACCGGGGCGATCAGATCGTCGAGCGTCGGTCTCATGCGGTCGAGGAAGAACCCGGGTTGCAAACCGATCCAGAAAATCATCGCCACCAGCGGCGTGAGACAACAAATCTCGCGGGGCGAGAGGTCGCGCATGGTCCCCTCTGTCCCCTCTCCCTTTGGTAGAGGGGGGGAAGTATCCGGCAACCGCTCGGGTCCGAAAAACACCCGCTGATACATCCACAGCATGTACCACGCGCCCAACACCACTCCGGCGAGGCTCAGCACGGCTATCGCGCGGAGTTGCATTGCGTGGGGAGCAGCAGGCTCGGCCCAGCCGCGTTGAAAAACGCCCACCAACAGCGGAAACTCGCCGGCGAATCCGGCCAGCCCCGGCACGGCGATGCTCGATAGAGTCAATACGAGCGTAAAGAAAGCCAGCCGGGGAAACCGCCGGGCAAGTCCGCCGAAGCCGGCGATCTCGCGGGTGTGGAACCGCTCGTAGAGCATCCCCACCACGGCGAACAGTCCGCCGGTGGCCAGCCCGTGATTGACCATTTGCAGCACACCCCCCGCGACGCTCAGCCGGTTGGCCGCAAAAATCCCCAGTGTGCAGAAGCCGAGGTGGCTGACGCTGGAATAGGCGATCAGCCGTTTGATGTCGCTTTGGGCCAGCGCGACCAGCGCCCCGTAGATCACGCCGGCCAGCGAAATCCACATGAGCCAGGGCATCAGCATGGCGGCGGCCTGCGGGAGCATGGGCAGGCTAAACCGCACGAACCCGTAGACGCCCACCTTCAGCAACACGCCGGCCAGCAAGACGCTCCCCGCCGCGGGCGCCTCGACGTGGGCCAGCGGAAGCCACGTGTGCAGCGGCCACAGCGGCGCCTTGACGGCAAAGCCGGCAAAGAGCGCCAGGAATATCCAGATTTGCATCATCTGGTCCATCGGCCGAGCGCCGAGCGACGCAGTCAGTTCGGCGATGGAAAACGTCATTCGCCCCGAGGCCGCCTCTGGGGCCGGATGGTGGTAGACCCAAAGCACGACGGCCAGCAGGCCGAGGAACGTCAGCATGCTGCCGGCAAGCGTGAAGAGGAAGAATTTCATCGCCGCCCAGCGCCGTTGCCGGCTCCCCCAAATGCCGATCAGGAAAAAGAGCGGGATCAACGTGAACTCGAAGAAGACGTAGAAGAGAATAATGTCGCGGGCGATGAAAACGCCCAACATCCCGGTCTCCAAGACCATCAGCAGCCGGTAATACAGCGACGCCTGATCCTTGATCGCTTCCCAGCCGACCAGCACCGCCACGACCATCAGCAGCGCGGTCAGGGCGAACAACCACAGGCTCAGGCCATCCAGGGCAATATGGAAGCGGACGTCGATCGGCGCGGCGGTCCAATCGAGCCAGGGCCAATCCGTGGAGGCAAAAGGGGCCGTGCCGCCGGGGTATCGCGCCACCAGCACGACCGCGATACCCAACACCGCCAGCGCGATCGCCAGCGCTCCGTGGCGGGCCCAATTCCGGTCGCCGCCGAGCAGCAACGCCCCGGCCAAGGGGAGGAACAGCGATGTCAGTAATAGTACGTTCATATATCCGACGACCGGGTGGCACTGGCGTCTCGCCAGTGTTGGCCGAAGCACGGGCAAGATGCCCGTGCCACCCGTTCGACCGCTAAACAATTAGTTACATCAACATAATCCCCAACAACACCAACACTCCGAAAACCATTGCCAGGGCGTAAAACTGGACCAGACCGTTTTGCGCCGGACGCAACGCGGCGCCGGCCAACTTGGGTATCCGGCCGCAATGGTCCACCAACGAGTCGATCGCGCTGCGATCGAACCACGCCGCCAATCGCGCAACGCTCAACAGCGGCCACACCACAAACGCGTTGTAGATCGGATCGAAAAAGAACTTGCCGTAAGAGAGACTGTAAAGGCCGAAGACGTTCATCGCTCGGGCGAGCAGTGCGACGGCTTTCCCACTGCCCAAGTACAACATCGCCGCCGCCGCTATGCCAACCGCCGTAAGCACGGAACCAGTCGCGGCGACGCGCCACTTGTCGGCCGTGCCGATCGCGGTATGACCGGATTGGGCAAGACACTCGAACGACGGCGTGAACGACAGGAAATTGGCGAATCCGTGCGTCCACTCGAAGTACGCCCCGACGACAACCGACCCGAACGCCAACACCACCAGCGGCGCGGTCATCGACCCCGGCGACTCGTGCAGGTGATTGCCGGCTTCCGGCGGAATCTTTTCTTTGCCGTGGAACACGAGGAAGAACGGCCGGAACATGTAGAAGTCGATCAACACGACGCCGAGCAGCGTGGTGAGATATAGAATCTCGAACAGCCCGCCCCCGGCCAGATCCGAGCGGTCGTGCAACGAAAGCAGGATGGCGTCCTTGCTCCAAAAACCGGCCAACGGCACAACGCCCGCGATCGACAAACAGCCGACCAGAAACGTCCAATACGTGACGGGCATCCGGCGTCGCAGGCCGCCGAGCCGATGGATGTCGATAACGCCCCCGGCGGCGTGCATGACGCTGCCCGCTCCGAGAAACAGCAGGGCCTTGAAAAACGCATGGGTAATCAGGTGGAACATGCCGGCCGTAATACCCAGCAGCGCGCCGGTACCCAGCGCCACGAACATGTAGCCGAGATGGCTGATAGTTGAATAGGCCAGTATCCGCTTCAGGTCGGTCTGGGTGATGGCGATGATCGCGCCGAGCAGCGCCGTAACGCCGCCGACCACGGCCACTACGTATTGGGCGTCCGGCGCGGCGGCGAAAAGCGGCGTGCAGCGGGCAACCATGTACACGCCCGCCGTGACCATCGTCGCCGCGTGGATCAAGGCGCTTACGGGCGTGGGGCCTTCCATCGCGTCGGGCAACCAAACGTGCAACGGAAACTGAGCGCTCTTGCCGCACGCACCGAGCAGCAACAGCAAGCAGATCGCCGTCACTCGCCAGTCGCCGGCGTGCTGACCAACCGATTGAAAGACGCCGCTGAAATCCAACGTTCCAAAAGTCGTCCAGATCAAAAAGATACCCAACGCGAAGCCGACGTCGCCGATGCGATTGACCAGAAACGCCTTCTTTCCGGCCGCCGCCGCCGCGGGCCGTTCATACCAGAAGCCGATCAAAAGATAGCTGCACAGGCCGACCAATTCCCAGAATACGTACAGCAACAAGAAATTGCTCGCCGAGACCAACATGGTCATCGAAAAGACGAACAGGCCGACGTAGGCGAAGAACCGCCAGTAGCCCGGGTCGCCGCGCATGTAGCCGATCGAGTAGATCGCCACCAGCGCGGAAATGCAAGTGACCATAGCCAGCATGACGGCCGTAAGCGGATCGGCCCGGAGCGAGACTTCGATGTTGAAGTTACCCCAGCCTGGCGTCTCGACGCGTCCATCGTCGGGATGCGGCATGGCATCGGGGACGTTGATCCAACTCCAGCGAGCGACCTCCTCCTCGACGCCGGCGGCTCGACTCGATCCGGGCTGCGTTGCACGTTCTTCGATCCGCTCCTGCAACTGGAACACCAGCAACACGCTGGCCACAAAGCTCAACGTCAGCGCGGTCACCACCGGCACGTGGCTCCGATCGCGCAGCACCCGCGTGCCGAGCGCGGCGGTGGCCAGCGCCGCCGCCAACGGCAGGGCGGGAATCAGGATCAACAGCGTTTGTACGTCAAACATGGAACGCTAATAAAATGACGAATGTCGAAATTCAAATGTCGAATGTCGAAACCAGGACGCGACATCTTCCTTCGGCATTTTGATTTCGACATTCATTCGACATTTGAATTTCGTCATTCGTCATTCCTTCATACTCTCGGTCTATATTCATCCTCGTCCCCAAACGTCTCCGGGCGCACGCCGGCGGGCGGCAAATGGGGCCACGGCTCGCGCCGCTCGGCCGGCTCCTCGGGCAAAGACACGTCCCTGAACGGCGGCTGGTTGGCCTCGCGCAAAAAGTGCCAGGCAGCGATATCAAGGCTGCACCGGCGATGGAACAACGTCAGTATCAGCGCCAGGGCGATGGCCGCCTCGCAGGCCGCCACGGCGATAATAAACAGCACCAACGCCTGGCCGCCGAAGTCGTTGTGAAACCGCCCCCAAGCCGCCAGGCTCAACGACACCCCCTGCAACATGATCTCGGCCGACAGGAACATCACGATCATGTTCCGCCGGCTCACGAAACCGATCAGCCCGACGCCGAACAGCGCGGCGCCGACGAGCAGGTAGTCGTTCAACTGTGCGATTTCAGGATGCATGACGGCTGCTAAACGGTTTTTTGCTGGCCGTCGTGCCGACGGCCGCTAAACTGATTGACGATAACCGCCGCGCCGACAAGCGCGGCCAACAACAACGTTCCGGCAACTTCGATCGCTATCAGCCGGCAGCCGAACAACTCGCCGCCCAACCGGGCCACCTGATGCGGATCGAGGACGCCGGCGGCCAATTCTTCTTGCGTCGGAGGCACGATCGGCGGCATGGCGGGGCAAGAAGGCGAAAGTATCCCGCCGATGGCGACCGAAAGAACGCCCACCATCGCAATCCCCGCCGCGGCCGAAACACCAGCCTCCCAACTCATCTGATCGCAGGACGCTTTCCCTTCGGGCTGGGCAACCATCAGCACGAACAGAAACATAACCAGGATCGCGCCGGCGTATACCAGCACGGTGGCCACGGCAATAAACTGGGCGCCTACCAGCAACAGCAACCCGGCGGTGCCCAGCAGCGACAGGCCGAACCAAACCGCGCAATAGATCGGATTGTGGGACGTTACCGCGCCGACGGCTGCCACGACGGCTATGGCCGCGAGCACGAAGAATATGCCGTCGGCCGTCCATTGGCCGAGTCCATGAAACTGCGAGAACCATAATCCCAGAGCGGCAATACCCAACACGGCTCCCACCGCGCGCCCCCGAGCGCCGCCACGCGGCAACATCAGCCAAAGCCCCACGGCTCCGAGCAGCACGGCGAGTGTCAGGATGTGGCGGGGGTCGGGCATGATGGGGATTGGGGGTTGGGGAGGATCAAGGTTCAAGGTTCAAGGTTCAAGGTACAAGGTTCAAGGTCAAAGGTCAAAGGTTCAAGGTACAATGTTCAAATGGCTGCTCCTTGAACCTTGAACCTTTGACCTTGAACCTTCCTCCTCCTTCGTTTGGTCGTAAACGCTCAACAGCTTTTCCTTGTCGAAGACCATCTCCTCGCGGCTCTTGCCCGATAGGTCGTAAAGGCTCGTCAATTCGATGGCATCGACCGGGCAGACTTCCTCGCACATCCCGCAAAAGATACACCTAAGTTCGTCGATCGTGAAGGACTGGGGGTATTTTTCGCGGTCCGTCCAGGGACTTTCGGCCGCCACGATGTCGATGCAATGGGACGGACAGGCCGTGGCGCAAAGGAAGCAGGCGACGCATTTCACCCGGCCCCGCTGGTCCCGGTTCAGCCGATGCACGCCGCGGTAGATCTGCGGATCGGGAATCTCGTGTCGCTGCTCGGGCGATTGGACCGTCTTTTTGCGGCTGAAAAGATGTCGCAGCGTGGTGGTCAGCCCTTGAACGAACAACAGCAGATACGATCGGCCGGCCAGTCCCAATCGCGGCTCCCGCACCCAGTTGATGTTTCGGTCGTCGGTTTTCATGGTTGCTTGTTGGGTGGCACGTCCCGTTGGGTGCCACCCTTCCGTTTTGCTTTATTGTTGCATTTGTCTATTTCATACAGTTGTCTTTTACCGACAAATCGCGTCGCGGACGGTTGCCCGACGCGGTCGGGTCGATAATCGTGGTCGCCAGCCAGCAAAGCAACAAGACTCCCCAGCCGACGACAGCCATGCCTTGCGCGTCGGAAAGGTTCCACGGTTTTGCCAGTTGGACGCCGTACTCCATCCAAGTAGCCACCACGACCACGTTTATCAACCCCCAGGGGATCATCACCTTCCAGGCAACGTCCATCAACTGATCGTATCGGAATCGGGGCCAACTCCAGCGGGCGAGCATGAAGAACAGGATTACGCCCATCACTTTCGCCAGTAGCACGACCACCCGCAGCAAGGCCACCGGCCAGGAGACCGCCTCGGCCGAGCCGGTCAGGCCCCAGAAATGCCAGCCGCCAAGGAACAGGATCACGATCAGAAACGCCGCCAGGATCATGTGCAGGAACTCGGAGACCATGAACAGCATCAGTTTGACGCCGAGATACTCGGTATGGTATCCGCCGACGAGTTCCTGTTCGGCCTCGGGCAGGTCGAAAGGCAATCGGCCGGCCTCGGCGAACGCCGCCACGCAGAAGACCACGAACCCCAGCGGCTGGACGAGCACGTTCCACGTACCCGATTGGGCCTGCTCGACGATGATGTTGTCGAGCCTCAACGATCCGGTCGCCAATACCACGCCGAGAATACCCAGTCCCAGCGGCAGTTCGTAGGAGATCAACTGGGCGCTGCTGCGGACCGCGCCGAAGAAGCTGTACTTATTGTTGCTGGCCCAGCCGCCGAGGACCACGCCGTAGACGGCCACGCTGCCGACGGCAAAGATGTAGAGCATGCCCACGTCCAACCCCGGCGCGACGGCCAGCAGGACCGGTCCGTCGAAGCCCCACGAGGCCGGCAATACGACGCTACCCAGCGGAACCACCGCGAACGCCGCCATCGCGGCGACGAAAATCGTCACCGGCGCGACGAAGTACAAAATCTTGTCCACGTGCCCGGGCGTAAACTCACCCTTGGTCAGAAACTTCCCTCCATCGGCCACCGGCTGGCCCAGTCCGAACAGACGGATTTTCGTCAGCGGCACTCCCACCCGGTTCGGACCCAAGCGGTCTTGCACCCAAGCCGCGATCCAACGCTCGACCAGCACCAAATATGCCGCCGCGGTCATCAGACCGCCGATCAGCACGGCAATCTTCAGCAGTGATTCGAGAATTAGCGGCATAAGTGGATAGTGGATAGTGGGTAGTGGGTAGTGGTTGAAACCGGCCGTACAACCGCTTGCGGTTTCGCAGCCGGCATCGCTCACAATCTCTCTTCTCTCTTCTCTCCTCCCTCTTCTCTCTTCTCTCCTCCCCCCTCTCCTTCATCATCCGGCCAACAAATTCGCTTTCAAATCAATCCCCATCTCCGGCACGGGTTCCACAACAACGGAAAAATACAATATCTCTCGGGCAATCTCGTCTAGCACCGCCCTGGCATTATACAAACCTTTCCGACCGAGCAACTCCCAGCAGAGGCTACCTTCGGTCCTGACGCCGGCCGGGGGGCGGATCGCCCGGCGGACCGATTGCAGCCGATCGGCACAGTTGACGTACGAGCCTTCGCGCTCGGGATAAGCCGCGCCGGGCAGCAGGTAAGTCGCCCGCTCGCCAAGCGGCGAGGTGAACAGGTCTTGCACTACCAGCAGTTTCAGCCGCTCGAACCGCGCGGCGGTCGAATGTCCGATCCACTCGTGCTTGTACCCGCCGGAGACCCAAACGCCCTGCAGCACGCCCTGGTCCAATTCCGCGAGAAGTTCGTCGAAAGTGGTCACACGTCGTGCAAAATGGGCAATCACCGCTTCCACGCCGCGGCGGTTGGGACATTTTTCCGCCCGAATCGTGAACCCGCCGGGGAACCGCTCGTCCTCGCCCATCTCCGGCACCGGTCCGAGGGCCAACGGCGCTTCGGCGTCGATGCCGCGGATCACTTTGCAAAGCAGATACGCCTCTTCGACCGTCAGGAAAGGCGAGATCACCGCGGCCAGCCGGCCGACCTCGCCGAGCGACCGATTCAACTCGTTCGGCAGAGCGGTCCAGTCGCGTGTGTCGATGATCCCGGTTTCGCGACCCAAAGGCTGCGTCAGCCGACGGGGGTCGTGGACGTGTGGATAGTCGTATCGCCCGTCGTTGCAGATCCACCACCTGTTGACCAACGGGTTTTCACGCGGCTTGATCCGCCAGACGCGGTCCTGGTTCTCCTCGATCCAGATCGAGCAGCCGGTCGAACAGCCGGTGCAAACGCCCCGATGCCGCCGCAGATACCAGACCCGTTGACGATACAAAAAGTCCTTGTCGCCGAGCGCGCCGACCGGACAGAGATCGACGACGTTGCCCGACAGCTTGTTGTTCAACGGGTAGCCCGCCACGACGTCGATTTCCGCTCGGGCGCCGCGGCCGGCAATCATCAACTCGCTCGTTCCGCTGATTTCCCGTGCGAAGCGGACACAGCGGCCGCACATCACGCAACGATCGACGAACAGCGTCACGTCGCCCAGGTCGCGCCGCCGGCTGGTAAACGGTCGGATGTCGGCCCGGCGCTCGGCCTGGCCGTACTGGAAGTGATAGTCCTGCAAGAGGCACTCGCCCGCCTTGTCGCAGATCGGGCAGTCGATCGGATGGCGCAGCAGCAGGTCTTCCTCGACCATCGCTCGGGCCCGGGCCACCTTCTCGCTGTTGGTCACCAGCACCATGTTGTCGGCGACGATTGTGTTGCAGGCGGGCACCAGCTTAGGCTGCATCGCGATTTCGCCCGTTTTCGGGTCGCGCGTACCGACCTCGACCAGACACATGCGGCAACTTCCCGCAACCGACAGGCCCGGATGCCAGCAGTAGTGCGGGATCTCGACGCCCACCATTCGCGCGGCCTCGATGCCGTTCAGCCGCTGCCCGGCGGGGATTTCGAGTTCGTGGTTGTCGATGATGACAGTTGACATCACTAGTGGTCAGTGGTCAGTGGTCAGTGAAAAAGCCGCTTGCGGCTTCGCAGTTTGGCCGACTACTTTGTTGTTGATGATTCTTCTCGCTTCTTTTGAAATTCCTCCCTCATGGCGCGTTCGCGTTGAGCGCCATATGCCGTGGCTATTCCAAACATCACAAGCATCAAGCTCAGCGGCTGAAGAAGCGACCAGCCGACAAAAGCGTCCCTAATCCCAAGGCCAATTCCAAAGCCAGCGATGATTCCGCCGACATATTCGGCCGTCAATTTGACCCACATAGGCTGAATATGATACCACTTCAGTCCCGGTTCATCTTGCTTATCGTCCAACGGAGGATCGCCCCAATTGCGCCGCCGCGTGGTTTGCGTTTCGTTTTGCTTGTCGCCCATTGTGACATCTCCCCGTTAGCTGTGGTGGGACTGCACAAAGCTTGTCCCACCCTACATTTTTCACTCATGCGCTCATTGCGAAGCCGCAAGCGGCTTTACTGACCACTGACCACTGGCTACTGGCCACTGACCACTGGCCTCCACCGGTTCCGTCTCCATGTATCCGTTGGGATTCGTTCGCATAATATATTCCTCAAACTCGTCGCGGAACTTACCCAGCGCGGTCTTGATCGGCCAGGCGGCGCCGTCGGCCAAACCGCAAATCGTCGTGCCGGGCATGATGCCGATCGACTCGCCGATCTCCCGAAGCAAGTCGAGATCGCGCAGCCGTCCCCGGCCGGCCTTGATCCGCTCCATCATTTGCAAGGCCCAATACGTCCCCTCGCGGCAGGGCGTACACTGGCCACAGCTTTCGTGGGCGAAGAAGCGGCAACTGTTGTGCAGGAAATCGACCATCGAGTAGGTCTCGTCCAGCACCACCACGCCGCCGGTGCCAAGCCCCAGACAGCCGGCGCGGATCGGCGCGGCGAAGTCCAGCGGGGTGTCGAACTCCGAGGCGGCCACCACGCCAGTGCTCAGTCCGCCGAGCACGGCCGCCTTCGCCTTGCGCCCCTTCCAAACACCGCCGCCGAACTGTTCGATCAATTGGCCGACACTGATACCCAGCGGGGCCTCGTAGCAGCCCGGGCGGTTGACGTGCCCTGAAAGTCCGAACAGTTTTGGGCCAAAGCTGCCGGGGTCGCGGGGATTGTTCGGCTCGGGCGGAGTGCCCATCGAGCGGAACCAGGCCGCGCCCCGATCGACTATGTGCTTCACGCAGGCGAGCGTCTCGACGTTGTGTACCACGGTGGGCTTTCGGAAAAGCCCCTCGACGGCCGGGAACGGGGGTTTGATCCGCGGCCAGGCCCGACGACCCTCGATGCTCTCGATCAGCCCGGTCTCTTCGCCGCAGACGTATGCCCCCGCCCCGACGTGGATGTAAACGTCCAGCGAGAAGTCGCTGCCGAGTATGTTGGCCCCCAAGTAGCCGGCGGCGTAACACTCGTCGATGGCCGCCTGCATCCGTTTCCGGCACAAAGGATATTCGTAGCGGAGGTAGACGTAGGCGGTCGCTGCGCGGGTGGCGTAGCAACTGAGGATGGCCCCTTCGAGAATCTGATGCGGATCGAGTTCCATCTGCACGCGGTTGACGAAGGTGCCCGGCTCGCTTTCGTCGGCATTGGC
Source organism: uncultured Thermoguttaceae bacterium (assembly GCA_965195225.1). Lineage (GTDB taxonomy): Bacteria > Planctomycetota > Planctomycetia > Pirellulales > Thermoguttaceae > JAHIKV01. Next base: position 35,324 of record CBDAFL010000022.1, on the reverse strand, counting down.
GCAGAAATAGACCGGGCCGGGATGTTTTTCGGGCAGAAAGGACCATTTCATTCCGGTGGGGAACCCCGCCCCGCCTCGGCCGCGCAGCCCGCTCTGCTCGACCAGTTCGACCACGTCCCCAGGCGACATCTCTTTCAATACCCGGCGCAGGCCACGATACCCGCCGCCGACCTCATACACGGCCAGCGTGTGGCTGTCTTTTTTCTGGATGTTCGCCAGTAGGACGGGTTCGTGGGTCATCAGGGGATAAGGTTCAAGGTCAAAGGTTCAAGGTCAAAGGTTCAAGGTTCAAATGGTCCGAGTTGAACCTTGAACCTTTGACCTTGAACCTTCTACCTCCACGTTCTCATTAACTCGTCAATTTTTTCCACCGTCATATTCCCATACAGCGTATCGTTCACCAGAATCGCCGGGGCAAGTTCACAGGCCCCGAGACACTCGGCGTATTCGAGCGAAACTCGGCCGTCGGCGGTCGTTTCGCCGGGCTGGACGTTCAGCTTATCGCACAGATATTCCAGCAGTTCCTCTCCGCCGCGGGCCGCGCAACCGATCGAGCGGCAGACCCAAACGCGGTATTTTCCTTGCGGCTTGTCTTGTTTGAAGAATTCATAGAAGCCGAGCGTGTCTTGCACCCAAGCGGGGGCAAGTTCGAGCAGTTCCGCGATCTCGACCACCGCCCTCGGCGGCACGTATCCCAGTCGATCGTTGACCAGATGCAACGCCGGCAAGGTGGCCGCCTGTTTGGTCGGATATCGTCCGAGACAACTCTCGATATTTTTGCGCGTTTCCGCGTCCAAAACATTCATTACCGATCCAATTCCGCCGCGATTATGTTCAGGCTACCCAGCACCGCCACCACGTCGCCGATCGTGTGGCCGCGGATCAAATGCGGAAACAGGGCGAAGTGAAAAAACGACGGCCCGCGGCAGCGGGCGCGATACGCCCGCGACGTGCCGTCACCGACAATGTAAAATCCCAATTCTCCGTTCGGCGCTTCGGTGGCGCAGTATATCTCCTCGCACGGGGTCTGAAAGCCCCGGTTGGGCATTACCAACTCGAAGTGCGTAATCAAACCCTCGATGGTCGAAGCGACCGCTTGCTTGTCGGGCAGAATCACTCGTGGCGCGGAAGGGGATTCCGCGACGTGTACCGGCCCGGCCGGCAGATTCTCGACCGCCTGATGGATGATCTTCAGGCTCTCGCGGATTTCGGCCAGACGGACGAGGTATCGGGCGTAGCAGTCGCCCCCCTCGGCGCAGCAGACTTTGAAATCGAAATCGCGGTAGTTCAGATACGGCTCGTCCTTGCGCAGGTCGCGGGCGACTCCGCTGGCGCGGGCAATCGGGCCGGAGCAGCCGCGGTTAATGGCCTCGGCCTTGCTCAACACGCCCACGCCCCGCGTGCGGTCGACGAATATCCGGTTGCGGTTCAACAGCCGCTCCATGTCAGCCAGCGCTTTGGGAAGCTGCTTGAGAAAATCGCGGATCATCTCGATGGCCTTGGGCGAGGCGTCGCGCATCAGTCCGCCGACCCGCGTGTAGCTGTTTGTGAACCGCGCCCCGCAGAGGGCCTCGAAGATGTCGGAAATCTGCTCGCGCGGGTTGAAGGCGTAGATGAAATGGGTAAGGGCCCCGGTGTCCAGGCCCATCGCGCCCAGACACAGCAGATGATCGGAAATGCGGGCCAACTCGGCGACGATCACGCGGATCGATTGGCAACGCGGCGGCGTCTCGATACCCAGCAGCTTTTCCACCGCCAGATGCCAGGCCACGTTGTTGGCCATCGGCGAGACGTAGTTCATCCGGTCGGTGACGGTAACGTACTGGTTATAGTCGAGGTGTTCGCCGAGTTTCTCGAAGCCCGAGTGGAGAAAGCCGATGTCCGGCATGGCGTCTACTACCCTTTCGCCGTCGAGCTTCAGCACCAGCCGCAAGGTGGTGTGTGTGGCGGGGTGTTGCGGTCCGAAATTCATCGTCCACAGATACGGCCGTGGCTCGTCGTGGGCAAGACCGCCGGGATGTGGAACGGAGGTTAGTGGCATTTGGGTAAAATGATTTCCCTTGTTCCCACGCTCCGCGTGGGAACAAGATGCTTTTTTCGCAGCTAGCTTTCCGCTCGCGTAATCACCGGGAAATTATGCCGCTCGCCTCGACCCTGCAAGGGGTAGTCTTTCCGCAATGGATGGGCCGTGAATTCCTCGGGCATGAGAATCCGCCGCAGGTCCGGGTGTCCGTCGAAACGGACGCCGAACATGTCCCACACCTCCCGCTCCAGCCAGTTGGCCCCCGTCCACAGCCCGACGACCGATGGCACGGTCGGGTCCGTGTCGTTCACAAAACACCGCACCGTGATCCGCCGGCCGGTCTCCGCGTTGGCAAGCAGATACACCAGTCCGAAACGGTCCTCGGCGTCGGGGTAGTAGAGGTAATCGACGCAAGTAATATCGACCAACAGATCGAAAGCGAACTTCTCTTTGAGTGTTTCGAGCACTTCATGGACCGACTCGACCGGCGCGACTACCCGCGTCTGCCCGCGAAACTCGCTTGCGGTCAGATCGGGAAAGGCGGTTTGTAGTTGCTGGATTTTCATGCCCCTCGCCCCTTCTCCCGCAGCGCCCGGGGCAACTGCTGCCGCGAGGGGGCGTCGAACTCGCGGCAGAATATCGTATCTTCGCGTTGGATTTTCTCTTGCAAGTCAATGATGGATTGAATCAGTTGCTCGGGCCGGGGTGGACAACCGGGCGTGTACACGTCGACGGGCAAGAAGCGGTCGATCCCTTGCACCACGCTGTAGGTGTCGAACACGCCGCCGGTCGAGGCGCAGGCACCCATCGAGATGCACCACTTAGGCTCGGGCATCTGCTGCCAAATCCGCTGCAACACCGGCAGCATCTTCATCACCACTCGACCGGCCACGATCATCAGGTCGCACTGGCGGGGACTGAACCTGAAGACCTCGGCCCCGAACCGCGCCAGGTCGTGGCGGCTTGCCCCGGTTGCCATCAGCTCGATCCCGCAACAGGCCGTGGCGAAGGGCATCGGCCAAAGGCTGTTCTTCCGGCACCAACCGACCAGCTCATCGAGTTTGGTGATCGCCACGCCCTCGGGCAACTCGGCGATCGAGGCCGGGCCTGCTTCACCTCGGCCGGTAACGTCCGTCACCGCCATTGGAACACCCCCTTGCGCCAATCGTAGACGAATCCGAGGGTCAACAGGGCCAGGAACGTCATCGCGCCGGCGAACACCATGTGCCGGTTGGTTGTGGGGGCGGGGGATGAATGATGATTGTTGAATGATGAATTATGAATATCGGCAGTGGATTTTGATTTGACTTCGGCCGTCAATTCATCATTCATCACTCTACATTCACCATTCCCTCTCGCCACCGCCCAGGGATAGAGGAACAGCAATTCAACGTCGAATACCAGAAAGGCGATTGCCAGCAGAAAGAAGCGGACGTCGAAGCGGCGTCGAGCGTCGTGGATCGGGTCCATGCCGCTCTCGTAAGGCATCAGCTTGACGGCCCCCGGCCGGGTCGGATTGAGAATTTGGCCCACGATGAGCAACCCAACCGCCAGCCCAATCACGCAGGCCACCAGCAAAACGATCGGAATGATCGGCAAAATCGAAAGATCCATCCGTCGATGTCCTTTTTGCCGTGGAAAAGCAAACAACGCCGCATTCTAAGGGCATCTCCGGAAAGGGTCAATCTCCCGGAAGCCCACCCTCACGAGGTGGAGGGCGAGTTGAGACAATAAAAAACCCTTCGCAGGTGGGGCAGGAACCTGCGAAGGGCAAACTCGGTGAGGGAATAATTGCCCCCACGTTTATGGATTATGGGACGCGATTCGCAAAAACGCAACCCCCCAAAAGGTGCGGAGACGTGGTTTTCACGGTCTGCAACGCGGGAGCTAGCAGCCCGTTGAAAAAGCCACATGTTGGGGTGGCAGTTGTACTGCCACCCCGGGAAACGCAGCAAAAACAGGGGTGGCAGTACAACTGCCACCCCAACAATCTCGCTTGGGCACCCTTTTTCAACGGGAGCTAGAACACGTCGGCGATGAAATGATGACCCTGGTGGTATCTCACGCCCGAGTGACGCTGGCCGGTGAACATCGGAAAGAACTGATGCTGTTTGGATCGTGGGTCGCCGCGATGCTGGGGATAATAGTTCTGCCACTGCTTGTGGTAGACCGGGGTTCGCATTTCCGGCGGATAGCGATGATAGAGGTCTTCGCTGCTGCGATAGTAATCCGCGCCCCAGAAGTTTTGCGGATAGTATACATACGGATAGTGATACATCCGGTTCCAGTCTTGGGTACTGTAACTGTGGCCCCACTGGCGACCGTAGGATTGCTGGGCTTCGGTCGCGGCAACGCAGAAAACGGACGCTATCAAGGCCGCGAAAAGCAGCACGAAAACGATCCGGCGGATCATGGTATCCCCCCTTTATTCGTGTCGATATGTGCAGGCACAACCCTGCCGATAATCTGGGTCAGATACCAAAAGCATCGGCATGCGGCACTATCCGCATTGAATGAATATCCCGCATATAACGCACAGGCGTCAGAGCCGGAAAAGAACTCGGAGGAGAGAAGGGAGAAAAGCGAGGAGCGAGGGCCGTCAAAGTTTCGCTAGATTAGCCCGTTTAGCCGACGGGCTAAACATCTATTCCCGCCCCCCGCTCCCCGTCCCCGACTCCAGATATCCTCGAAGTATGATCTGGGCGGCGAGCATGTCGAGCCTCTTCTTGCGACGCTTATGCGTCAGCTCGGCATCGATCAGGAGCCGTTCGGCTTCGTGACTGGTCAGCCGTTCGTCGAAATACTCGACCGGCAGGCCGGTCGTCTCGGCCAGCCAATCACCGAACCGTCGCGCCTCGAGCGATTTTTCGCTCTCGCGGCCGTCCATGTGGAGCGGCAACCCCACGACGAGCAGGACCAGCTCATGCTCATCAATCAGCCGCCGGAACCACCGTGCGTCCTGCTCCGTCCCGCGGCGTGTGTAGTTTTCCAGCGGACTGGCGATCTTCCGGTCGGCGTCGCTGATGGCGATTCCGATCCGCACCGTGCCGAAATCGACGCCGGCCACGCGCCCGGCGGCCGGAGACTGACGGCTCATGGCTGTTTCTCCAGTGGTTGTCGTTTCGGCTCGGAAACGAAGTAGCCGTGCTGCAGGAAAGAAAGCACGCACCGCTGGACCTGGACCTTGTCCATGACGAACGAGTGCAAGCTGGGAACGACGATGAAGTCGCGTGCCCCGGCGAGTTTTGCCGTTTCAACGGAGATCACGCCGTCGTTGTCTCCGGAGAGCAACGGGTTGTAGCCCTTTCCGTCTCCTTTTCCGCCGGTAACGATGCCGAACTGGAAGCCGGGCGTGGCCAGGCGCTTTTCCAACTTGGGCCATTGGCGGCCGAGCTGCTGGCCCGCCTCGCCGGTGATCTGCTTGAACAAGACGTTGTTGGCAAGAATGGAGGCCAACCGCGCGCCCTGGTTGGGCGGGGCGAGCATGACGAACCGACCGAAACGAGCGACGGCCCGGCGGTCCGCCTCGGCCAGATCGCCCAGATAGTGGCGGACCACGATGTTGCCCATGCTGTGGCCGACGAAGTTGATCTCCTCGATTCCGTCGAGGTTGTCGATTAGCTGGCGGAGCGTGCGGGCCTGCTCGGCCATGTCGTATTGCGTGCTCGGATACCCGACGTTGAAGATCCGATAGCCCCCCTTTTCCCGGAGATGCTTGCAGAGCGCGTTCATCGACGACCGGCTGCGTCCCAGGCCGTGGAGCACAACCACCGCCTTGCCGGTCATCGGCGACAGGCCGCGGTCGCGTTTGATCTGCTCCAGCACCGCGCGGCAATGGTCGAACGTGCCCGAGGTGTGCCGCCAGTTCTGCTCGTCCAACAGCCGGCGGTGTCCGCTCAGCACGTTCCGTTGAATCCGCCACTGATGGAAGAACAACTCGTCGGCCCAGAACTGCTTCCCCCCCAGGGTGGGCATTGGAATCGAATCGGGGTTGTCCACATCCATCTCCCGGCTGGCCGGTCGGCCTGCAAAGACCGCCGATGCGGCCAAAATCAACAAAACGATACTGAGTACGCGGTAATGCGCTGTCATGTTCACAATCGCAAGGTTGGTACAGACCGCGGTTAGGGTGGCAGTCCAACTGCCACCCCAACATGCAGGCGTCGTTCCGGGCATTATGCAACGCCGCCCGGATCATTATAATGGGATTTTTACATGTCGAAACCCAGCGTCTGACCCATGAGCCGCACCATTGCCATCGGCGACATCCACGGCTGCCTGCCCGCGCTGGACACCCTGCTGGCGGCGATCCGGCCTCGACCGGACGATACGATCGTTACCCTGGGCGATTACGTCGACCGCGGCCCCCAGAGCCGCGAGGTGATTGAGCGGTTGATGGAGTTGCGGCATCAATGCCGGTTGGTCCCCCTGCTGGGCAACCACGAAGAGATGATGTTGCAGGTCATCGACGGGCAATCGCAACTATACGTCGAGTGGCTCCTGTTCGGCGGCGAGGCCACGTTGCAATCATACGGCACGGTGCGGCCCGAGGACGTGCCCTCCTCGCACGTCGATTTCCTGCGGAATTGCCGGCTGCTTCACGAGTCCCAGCGGTACTTCTACGTTCACGGCGGCTACCTTGCCGATCGGCCGCTGGGGGATCAGCCGCGGGACGTGCTGCTTTGGGACTCGATCAATAAGCGTTTGCCCGGCCCTCATTGCTCGGGCAAGACGGCGATTGTCGGCCACGCCTCGCAACACAACGGCGAAATCCGCGACCTCGGCTATCTGAAGTGCATCGACACCTGGTGCTACGGCGTCGGCTGGCTCACGGCCATGGACGTTGACAGCGGCCAGGTTTGGCAGGCGGACAAAAACGGAGAAGCAAGGAATTAGTTTCTGTTGCGGAAAGCCCTTGGAATGGGTGCCATGGGTAAGCGGAGCTTACCCGTGTAGGGTTTCCGCGTTTTCCGACCCATGGGCAAACTTCGCTTACATCATACCCCGGCCCAAACACTCAAGCCGTTGCTGCCCGGCGGGTGGTTAATGTCGCCGTGTTCCGGCAGGATTGCCCGTGCCTGCGGCTGCAATTCGGCGTCGCAAGAGTCGATCAGCGATTGTAGCTCGGCGTCGGGATCGGGTGATATCGCCCGAACGGCGTATACAAGATAGTCGATTGCCCCGTCGCCGCGACCGAGTTCATCCTTCAGACGCGACAGCAATAGCGGCAAAGTCGGCTCGGCGGCCGGCCCGAATTGCGCCAACGCCCAGGCCACGGTGTCGATCATCGTGGGATCGTCCAATCGGTCGGCAAGCTCCGGCAGCACCGTCTTTGGACTGAGTCGCAATTTTCCGAGCGCGTATGCGGTGGCCATGCGCACCTCATCCTCCCCATCACCCAATGCATCGATGAGTTCGGCAATCGCCGGCTCGGCCGCCGGTCCCCATGCGGCCAACGTGCGAGCCGCTTCGGCGCGAAGAACGACTCGACGATCGACGAGATAATCGGTTACGGCCCGCACGGACTCGGCGGAGACGGAACCGCACTGGGCAAGCTCCCACAGCGCGGAGACGCGGGCGGAGTCCGAGCCGCGTTCCAGCCGATCGAGCAGTTTGCCGATCGAAGGGTTTTGGTCCCAGGAGCGGATGCTGTAGGGGCACAGCAGCGAATCCTCGGTCCCGCTCAGGAAGCGCAGAGCCCGATCGAACGCTTCCGCCGCGTCGCGCCGCAGATAGCCGGTCCAGGCGGGCCGCTCGTCGCCGCGCAGCCAGGCGTGAAGGGCCATCGCGTAGGCCGTCACGCGGGCAGGCAGGTAACTCATCCGATCGACGGACCACGCACTCCTTCGCCCTGCCCGTTCGTAAGACTCGGATACGGTTGCGTTGGCGGTGAATATACCCAACCCGAAAATCACGGGCGTCAGATCGGCCACCAACTCGCGGTCCGGCTCGTTCGCCGGCAAATGTCGTTGGTTCAACACGTGGCGAGACAACTTTCGGGCCAGCGTCGCCACCAGTGCGAGCGGGTCGGCAAGCTGCGCGTCGGGCACGCGGATAACGCCCGGCTCGTCGGAACCGACCGTCTCGATCGAGCTATTCTCCGAAGGAATTTGAAGATCAACCTGCGAAGGAGGAACCTCCATGTATTGACACAGCCGATCGAACAGCCGCCGGGCGGACTCGGGCTTCCCATCCCAGCCGCCGGGAAAATAATCCTCGGTCGGCAGGATTATATCGCAGCGGGTGAGCCGTCTGGTTCCGAACTGCTCGCCCAGCCACCGCATCCGCAATTCGACCCAGGCCTTCTCCCGAATACCCACCGGGCAATCCGGCTTAGTCCAACCAAACAACGGCATATTCCCTCCTCAACTCGAAGAAACCGCGGAAACGGCGCCCGCTTCATTTTTCCATCTTGTATTGAAAGCGTGTCCTGAAATAGTTCATTTAGCCCGCCGTGAATACACGGCGGGCCGGGTTGAATGCGGAAAACCGCTTGCCCCGGGTGTATTCACCCGGGGCTAAATACGGTGGTTTCAATTTCCGGCGGTGGCCACACGCAAATTGTCCACGTTCGTCCAGTTGCCCTAAAACTGCAACTGGTACTTTTGGGTCATCTCGCGGCGGATGTCGGCCGTGGCGGAAATGACCCCTTGGCGAATCTGCCCGACGTCGGTGGCCGCGATACCCTTTTCCTGGGCGCGGATAGTGCGGCGCTGGGCCTCGACGTTCTTCATTTCCGCCCGCTGGCCGTGCACGCCGCCGCCGCCGTACACGCCGTAGCTGCTCGCTCCGCCATAGCCGCCGTACCGGCCGTAGCGACCCCAGCGGGTCGTGCCGACCGCATACGGAGCGGCATTCGAGGAAGTTATCTGCGCCGTGCGCGCACCGGACTTAATTCCCATGGTCTTCACCACCTGAGACGCCTGGCGCATTTGGCTGGCGACAAACCCACTGTAGTTGAGAACTTCCTCGTCCACGTTGAGCATCGGCAGTCGTTCGATTCGTCTCGCGTACTTATCGAACCAGAGCGAAGACGACGCGAGAGTCTTGGCGTTCCTCATGTCTTCTTTCAGATCGCTGAACATCCTCACTACCGCGCGGAAATGATCTTGCGAAGCTTTTGCCCGAATCGCCGGCAGATCGCCGGGGCTGACCGGCGGCGCCTTCGCGCTGGTGCTCTCGTGGGACACGGGCGACTCAATTACGCTCAACAGCCGCCGCAGGCCGCTGTTGGTCAGACGGCCGGACAGCGAAAGTTCGCTTCCCTTGGCTTGCGCGGTCCAGGACTGTATTTCATTAACCGATGCGCCCAAGTCGGACATTATCTGTAGGAACAGCGGTTTGGCGAAGGACGCAATCCCAGAGGCGTCGCCCTGCAGATCAACGGCGATCCTGGCCGATGGCTGTTCGCCGATCCGCACGCCAATGCGGACCCCCCGCACGTCGCAGAGCAGTTTCGTCAGTTTAAGCAGATCCGCGTTCCACTCGTCGAGGCGTTTCTGCTTCGATTTCAAGTACTTGCCGACGCGTTCAAACGACATCGCGCCGTGGAGATCGACCGCCATGATGACCTGGCTTCCGGTGTCGTCGGAGAAAACGGCCGCCTTCTGCAAATACGGCGAGAGCGGCCGCGGCGATGGTTTCCGCACCTCGCGGACCCAACGCACAACAGCCTGACGGTTCGCCGGCCCCATCGCGCCCAGCGTCTTGGGTCCGAATTTCACGATGTACGTGTCGTTCGGCAATGCTAGCGCCGGCAGATTCTCGATGGTATCGAGCACGCCTCCGCGCCGTTTGGCAATTTGCTTGAGAGAGATATGCCTGTCGAGGTCGACAATCGCGGCCTCCCAGAGCGGCTCCATGAATTCCAAGTCGATTTGCGATGCCAGCACGAAACGCGTCGCTTGCGGCGGCACGCGAATCAGCCCCGCCTCGAAAGCCTTCTTGATATTCGCCTTCCAGTCCTCTCGAATACCCATCGGGCTGTCCTTCGCTTTCTCCACGTTCAGCAACACGATTGCGTTTGCCGAACGCGGAACCAGACGGACCAACTCCTGGAACTCGTCGGACGCAAACAGGTTGCAGTTTGAAAGCACAAACATCGCAAGGGAAACGAAAAGGCACTTTCGGATCACGGGTCCGCCCAACAACCGAGTCAAAGATTCGAGTTGTGTTTTCATGGATTCAGTCCTTCGTGAAAGAGATAGACGCGTGTATTTAGTTTACCTAGTCTACCAAACTGGCCAAAGAAGACAAATGCGCGAAGTTGCGGCCTTCCATCAACAAGCAGACGGTTCTTGGCGATACACCAGGAGAATGCCCCCGCGACACCCCCCCTGGCCCCGCCAGGAGATTATATCAGGCCGTACCCCCAGGAAACAACCACTCGGCGGACAACTTCAACAAGGTGCGCCGCGGATGACGATCGTCCCCCTCACTCCTCCATCTCGTACGACGTGAACCCGCCGGAGAGGTTGCGGACGTTGAAGCCGTGCTGGGTGAGCAAGCGGATGGCGTAGTAGGACATTTGGCCGAAGCCGCAGTGAACCCAAATTTCACGATCGCGGGGTAGCTCGTCGAGCCGGGAACGTAATTCGCCCAGCGGAATGCGGATCGTGCCGGGAATCGAGGCAGTGGCCACGTCCGTCGCCGGACGGACGTCGAGCGTGACCGGCGCGTCGTCGGCCGCCTCGCGCCGCCTCCACTCCGACCAGTGGACGACCCGCACGTCGCTGTGGAGAATGTTGGCCGCCGCGAAGCCGGCCATGTTCACCGGGTCTTTTGCCGAGCCGTACTGCGGGGCGTAGCAGAGGTCGGCCTCTTCGAGGTCGAACACCGTGGCCCCGTTCTGGATCGCCATTGCGATTACGTCGATCCGTTTTGCAACGCCGGCCTTGCCGACTGCTTGCGCGCCCAGCAGGCGGCCCTTTTCGGGATCAAACAGCAGCTTCATCGATATCCGCTCGGCCCCGGGGTAATACGAGGCGTGGTGGAAGGAGTGCGTGTACGACTTCTCGAATGGGATGCCGGCCTTTCGCAACGATTTCTCGGTCGCGCCGGTCATGGCCAACGTTATATCGAATACTCCAACCACGGCGGTCCCCTGCGATCCTCGGTAGCGCGACTGCCGGCCGCAGATCGCGTCGGCGGCGATCCGACCCTGACGGTTGGCCGGTCCGGCCAACGGCAAGAGCGCCGGCTGGCCGGTGACGAAATCGCGGACCTCGACCGCGTCGCCGACCGCGAAGATGTGCGGATCGCTGGTCCGCATCCGGTCGTCGACGCGGATACCTCCGGTCGAGCCGATCTCCAGACCCGCCTGCCAGGCAAGGTTCGTCTCCGGCTTGACGCCGACGGCCAGCACAACCAACTCGGCCGATAGCCGTTCGTCGTGCTGGACCACCACGCCGATCGTGTCTTTCGGCCCCGGCTCCAGCGCGACCATGATGTTGCCGAGCCGGAGATCGACGCCCTGGCGCTCGAGTTCCTGCTGGATCGGCGCGGCCATCTCGGGATCGACCGGCGGCATAACCTGATCGGCTATCTCCAGGAGTGTAACGGTGACGCCTCGGCGGCTGAGATTTTCGGCCATTTCCAGGCCGATGAATCCGGCGCCCACGACCACCGCCTGATCCACCTTGCGATAGTCGATCCAGGCGTGGATTTGATCGACGTCGTCGAGGTTGCGGAGGATGAACGCGCCGGGCATGTCGATGCCCGGCAAGGGCGGACGCAACGGCGCGGCGCCGGGCGCCAACACCAGCACGTCGTACGACTCGCTGGCCACCGCGCCGGTCTGAAGGTTTTTCACCTCGATGGTTTTGCTGTCGCGGTCGATCCGCGTTACTTCGTGCCGGGTGCGGACCTCGACGTTGAACAGGTCGCGGAACCGTTCGGACGAGGAGACCAGCAGTTGCCCCCGGTCGGCAATTGCGCCGCCGATATAATACGGCAGACCGCAATTGGCAAAGGAGACATCTCCGGAGCGCTCGAAGATGAAGATTTCGGCATGTTCATCCAGGCGGCGGAGCCTTGCGGCGCACGAAGCGCCCCCGGCCACGCCGCCAACGATCAATACTCGTTTGGTGGTCATGGTGTTGTGGTTGATAGGTAGCGCGTAGTGGGCAGAACGATTTCGTTACTGCTTCGTATATTTGCTCAAAATAGCGCATAACCGCGTCGTCCAGGGCGACGGCAAGTCGCTTAAGGAGTTCTTTGAACATGATGCAATACGGCTGCCAGGCAAATGTTTTTTTCGATCCCGTCCAGGGCGTCTTCTGCCGTGAACCTGCCCAGCGTACGGGCCAATTGATACATCCCCTCGACCAAGCGGAGGTTCTCCGCGAAGTCGGGCTTCTGTGAGGCGACCCAAGCGTTCTCGAACTCGCGCCAACGCTGGACGTTTCGGATCATCCATTAAGCCTCCTCGGAGAATTATAGCAGCTTTGCCATTCTAAACATAGCGCTTGGCGCCGACCGCAGTCGGCGGGCGTTGTTTACATACACGCGCGTTTCTCTCCTCTCTCTTCTCCCTTCTCTCCTCTCTCTTCTCCCTCTCTCCCCTCACCACTTCCGCGGCCAGACTCGCGCCTGCACACGGCCGGGCAAACCCTGGATGCGCAGGAACCCCTCGGCGTCGGTCTGGTCGTACGAGCCGCCGCCCTCCATCGTGGCGATGCCCTCGTCGTACAGACTGTTCGGGCTGCTGCGACCGGCGACAAGAATGTTGCCTTTGTATAGGTTCAAGCTCACCTCGCCCGTGACCGGTTCCTGCGACTGGCGGATAAACGCCATCAGGGCGTCCATTTTCGCGTGATACCAGAAACCGTAGTAGACCAATTCGGCCACCTCGGGCGAGAGCCGGTCGCGCAGGTGCATCAGGTCGCGGTCGAGCGTCAACTGCTCCAATACACGATGGGCCGTGTAGAGGACCGTCATGCCGGGCGCTTCGTACACGCCGCGGCTCTTCATGCCCACCAGCCGGTTCTCGACCATGTCGATCTGGCCGACGCCGTTGCGGCCGCCGATCTGGTTTAGCACGGAAACCACCTCGAAGGCGTTCAGTCGCTTCCCGTCTACACTGACCGGCACTCCGGCCTCGAAGCCGATCCGCACGTTCTCCGCTTTGTCCGGCGCCTGCTGCGGCGTGACGCCCATGCCGAACTCGACCAGATCGAAGCCGTTTTGCGCCGGGTCTTCCAGCTTGCCCGACTCGTAGCTGATGTGCAGACAGTTCTGGTCGATGCTGTACGGCTTGGCCACCGAGACGCCTACCGGGATTTTCTTCTCCCGACAGTATTCGATCATCTCGGTGCGGCCGGGAAACTTCTGGCGAAACCGCTCGATCCGCCAGGGGGCGATTATCCGCACCTTCGGATCGAGCGCCTCGGCCGCGATCTGGAAGCGGCACTGGTCGTTTCCCTTGCCGGTGGCGCCGTGGGCGAATACGTCGGCCCCCACTTCGCGGGCAACCTGCAGACAGACCTTCGAGACCAGCGGTCGGGCGATCGACGTGCCCAGCAGGTACACGCCCTCGTACTTCGCGTCCCATTGCAAGACGGGAAAGGCGAAGTCGCGGCAAAGTTCTTCTTGCACGTCGACGATCCGCGCCGAGGCGGCCCCAATGTCGCGGGCTTTTTGCATGATCGCCTCGCGATCTTCGCAGGGCTGGCCGAGATCGACGTACACGCAATGCACGTCGTACCCCTCGTCCATCAGCCAGCCGACAATGACCGAGGTGTCCAATCCGCCGGAATAGGCAAGAACGCAGTTTGACATGGGAGGGTTCCGTGTTGTTTGATGGTGGATGCTTTTCGTTTATTGAGGATCGGGAATCTAATATCACAATAGCCGGGGGCTATTGTTCGCAACGTGGGATTGTGGCCACGAACAAAGAAACGCAAGCGTAACATGATGCGCTTTACGCCCGGCGTTGTCCAGCCCCGAAATCTGTGGGCCGATTAGAACCAAATCCGTACGCCGCCGATCAGGGTGTTGGTCTGCACATGGTCGAAGTCGTAGTATTCGTATCCGGTGTAGACCTCGAAGCGGTTGAACATCGCCCCGACGGTGCCGCGGAAGTGAAACAGCTCGGTGTGGCCCAGATTGCCCCAGTCGATCCCGGCCGAAACGACCCACGGCTTTCTCGGGAACCAGTCGAACCCGTAGGTGAAGTTGAAGCCGAAATCGGTCTGCCGCGGGTCGTCCAGCCAGTTGAAACCCACGCCGGTCCGCCATTGCATGTTCTCGTTCTGAGCGAAGCGGAAGGTGAGATTGCAGTCGCCCAGCCAGAGACTGTCGCGGTTGCCACGGGGAAGGGTTTCCTGGAGATACCGCATTTCCGTGTCGATGCCCCAGCGTGACGTCGTCTCGAGCAACAGGCGGCCGCCGATGAAATCGAGATCGTTGAACTCCGTGGCGTAGTCGGTCGAGAACTGGGCCGACCAGGGCTTACCACCGCAATAGACCATGTAGCCCGGGTTGTTCTCGTACGGAAATCGGGCGAAGGTGCGGCTGATCGAAAAATCGTCGCCCAACGCCGTGTGCGGCGCCCAGAACGGAGCGGTCACCACGCCGAGCCCCAGACAGAACGCGCCGGTGGTAAACGCCTCTTCGCAGTCTTCGCAGCAATTGTAGCAGGAATTCGAGTAGGAATGATCTTCATAGCAGGATGGTTCGGGGTCGGGCGGCGGCGCGGGCTGGTCCGTGCCGGAGGTGCGGACATCCTGCCGCAGCCGTTCGAGCATTCCTTGTCCGCAAGCCGGCCGGTCGGCAACGACGCAACCCGCCAGACCGCCGGCAACGATGCAAGCCCGCAGGATACGACGAAGACTCGTGCCGAGCGTTGATAGTACGTTGGTCATTTCGAGCCTCATCCTTGAAGCCGATCAGTCCGCCGAGCGCATTCGCGCCGCGGATTCAACGCCCCACAATCCCTCTTCACAGGTGGAAAAATACGCAATATACCCCGAACGAGTCAATACAAGAAAATCGGGGGGGGACGTCACTCCCAACGGTCAGAGGCCAAAAGGTCAAAAAAGGGCGGAACTACTTGTCCTTTGCTACGGATGCGTCCCCCGGATTGTTCTTGGGGATATTCTGAGCCACACAATTGTGCGCTCACTTTCAGCAAAATGCCGAAATCGGTTTTCGATCCTGTAATCGGCGTTTTCGGGGCCAATTCAACCCGGCTATGGCGGGCGCAAAAACCGCTTTTCCGACCGAAAATCGGCAATCAAAACCGGGGTGCGTGCCGTTCACACGATCCCCCCCGGACCGCAGTCCGGGGGCGTTTGGGAGTTGCTCGCGGCAATTTCCCGTCCCTCGCCCCTCGTCCCTCACCCCTCACTCCACCTCATGCACGACGATCATGTTGTGCCGGGTGACGGCCAGACCGGTGCCGGCGATCAACACGATCCGGTCGCCGGTGGTCAGTAGTTTTTCGTCGCGGCCGAGATCGACCACGTATCGCAACAGGGCGGCGCTGTCGTTGGTCGGGGCGCCGGCCAAGGGGATCACGCCCCAGTAAAGACACATCCGCCGCAACGTGGCCTGCGAGTCGCTCACGCCCAGGGTGAATACGCGGCGGCGGTTCTTCGCCATTGCCAGCGCCGTGGCGCCGCTGGACGTGGCCACCACCACGACCTTAGCCCCAAGCTCCTCGGCGATCCGTCCGGCCGCCGCGACGGTGGTCTCGGTGATGGGGTTCAGCGCAATTGCCCCCTCTTCCTTTGAAAGAGGAAATACATTCGGGAATAAGCCCTCGGCAACAAACGCATGCTGCCGCTCGGTCTCCATCGCGATACGGTGCATCATCTCGACCGCCTCGCGGGGATACTCGCCGACGGCCGTCTCGCCGGAGAGCATGCAGGCGTCGGCGCCGTCGAGGATGGCGTTGCTCACGTCGGCCACTTCCGCGCG
Source organism: uncultured Thermoguttaceae bacterium (assembly GCA_965195225.1). GTDB lineage: Bacteria > Planctomycetota > Planctomycetia > Pirellulales > Thermoguttaceae > JAHIKV01. The sequence goes on along the minus strand of CBDAFL010000022.1, from coordinate 19,381 downwards.
GGTAGGGGTCCGCGAGTGCGTCATGCTGTCGAGCATCTGCGTGGCGACGATCACCGGCTTCCGCCGCCGGTTGCAGGCGGCGATGATCTCCTTCTGCGCCATTGCCACCCGGGCGATGTCGATTTCCACGCCAAGGTCGCCGCGCGCGACCATCACGCCGTCGGCCGCCGCGACGATCTCGTCGAGATGCTCCAGGGCCTCGGGCTTCTCGATCTTGGCGATGACCTGCGTTTCTGGATTATGCTCGGCCAACAGCGCCTTCAACTCCCGCACCTCTTCGGCCTTGCGGACGAAGCTGAGTCCGACGAAATCGACATTATTTTTCGCCGCCCAAACTGCGTTGCGCCGGTCGGTTTCGTCAAGGGCTTTTGCGCTGAGTTTGACGCCCGGCAGATTCACGCCTTGCCTGCTGCGGACCATGCCGGGCTGCACGACGCGGCAGGTAGCGCCGTCCGTGTCTACTTCCTCGACCGTCAGGCTCACGGTGCCGTCGGCCAGCATGATCCGGTCGCCGACGGCCAGTTCGTCCAGCAGCGGTTCGTAGGTGGTGGTCAGCGCGGTGAAGGGTGAAGAGGGATGAGAGGCGTCGACGTCATCTTCTCTCTTCTCTCCTCCCCCTTCTCTCCTCTGCTCTTCCATCTCTCCGCCGCGGACGAATCGCACCATATCGCCGGCGTTGCAGACCAATTGGCCGCCGGGTATTTCTCCGAGGCGGATTTTTGGCCCGGCCAAATCGGTCAGCACTGCCGCCGGACGACCGACCGACTCGGCCGCCGCGCGAATCGCGGCCAGCGGGGCTTCCTGCTCGGCCGGTCCGCCGTGGGCCATGTTCAGTCGGAACACGTCCACGCCCGCGCCAAGCAGTGCCGCTAATTTCTCCTGAGACGAGGTAGCCGGTCCGATCGTGGCGACGATCTTGGTCCGCGATGGCCGGGATTCGATGATGGATCGGGGTCTTTTCGGCATGGTTTCTGTCTCCCGCCGGCGAGTTTAGCCGGCATGGCGGCATCTTGCCACCCCCGCCCACCGGCGATTGTCCGCACGTTGCAATCCGATTGGGGGAGTGGTATTCTGTAGTGATGTATTGGCCGACCGACCTTAGGTTGGCTCCTCCCCATTTATACCATCTTGTTCGCATCCCACCAGAAGCCACGAAGGAGTAGCCATGAACCGGAGCACGCACACACGTCGCGATTTTCTGAAAACCAGCGCCGGCATGGCGGCCGTGGGCAGCGCGGTCCCGTATCTTGGTTTGAGCCGGCAGGCCTTCGCCGATGCTTCGGCCGGCGATCGGCTGAAGATCGGCTGCATCGGCATGGGCATCATGGGCACCGGCGACGCCCGCAGTCATGCCCACCGCGGCGACATCGTGGCCGTCTGCGACGTCGACTCGCGACGCGCCGACCGCGCTAAGAACGACCCCAAAATCGGCAAGGGCAAAATCGACGCCTACGGCGACTACCGCAAAGTCCTTGATCGCAACGACATCGACGTGGTGAGCATTGCCACGACCGACCACTGGCACGTGAAGATCGCCATCGAGGCCCTCCAGGCCGGCAAGCACGTATTCTGCCAAAAGCCGCTGACGCTTACCCTTGAAGAGAACCAGTTGATTCGCAACGCCTGCAATAAATATGCGGACAAGATATTCACCGTCGGCACACAGCAACGGAGCACCGCCGATTTGTTCCTCCGCGCCGTCAACATGGTGCAAAAAGGGATTCTGGGCGACATTAAGAAGATCACCGTCGGGATCGGCAGTTGCCCGACGGGCGGGCCGTTCCCGAAGGTCGCGCCGCCGAAGGAACTCGACTGGGACTTCTGGCTCGGCCAGACGCCCAAGGTCGATTACATCGAAAAACGTTGCCACAATAACTTCCGCTGGTGGTACGAGTACGGGGGCGGCAAGTTCACCGATTGGGGCGCCCATCACGTCGATATCGCCGCCTGGGCCATCGGGCACGACAAGCAGGGCATGGGACCGATCGAAATCGACGGGACCGACGCCAAGCACCCCGTCCCCTTCAAGGACGGCTATCCGACCGTGGACAACTGCTACAACACGTCCAACGATTTTGCCGTGAAGTGCAAGTTCGCCAATGGAATCGAGATGACCATTGACAGCCGCAGCACAAACGGCGTCCTCTTCGAGGGAACCAAGGGCCGGATGTTCGTCAACCGCAAAAGAATCACCGGCAAGCCGATCGAAGAGAAGTGGGACGAGGGCAAGTTCGGCCCGGAGGATCTTGTCCGTCTCTACAAAGGCAAGCCGTTCGAGGGTCACAAGACCAACTTCTACCGTTGCATCCGCGAGGGCGGGTTGCCCGTCTCCGACGTCTTCAGCCACGTCATCGCCCTGAACACCTGCCACCTGGCAGCGATTGCCGCGAGATTCGGCCGGATGATCAAGTGGGATCCACGGGCCGAAAAGATTGTTGGCGACGATCAAGCCGCGGCGCTGTTCGCTCGCAAACCACGCGAGGGATTCGAGATTCCCAAGGTGTAACCTCCTTGGCCCCATAACACCCCATCAGGAATTACGAAAGAGTTAAAACATGAATCGGAGCACGCACACACGCCGCGATTTCCTGAAAACCGGCACCGGCATGGCGGCGGCCGGCATGGCGGCGCCGTATCTGTTGACCGGCTCGCGGGCATCGGCCGAGGAACCGGAAAAATACGATCTTACCGTGGCTTCCATCGGCGTGGGCGGACGTGGTACGCAAATCGGTATACCGGCGTCGCGATTGGCCAACATGGTCGCGTGCGCCGACGTTCATCTGGGCAACGCCCATAAGTTCGCCGAAAAAGCGGGCGGCAATTGCAAGGTCTACCAAGACTACCGCAAGGTGCTTGATCGTAGCGACGTGGACGCGGTGCTTATCGGAACGCCCGACCACTGGCACACCAAGATCGCCATCGAGGCGATGCAGGCCGGCAAGGACGTCTACTGCGAGAAACCGCTGACGTTGACAATCGACGAAGGTCGGCTCATCTGCAAGGCGGTCAAGGATACGGGCCGGGTGTTTCAGGTCGGCACGCAACAGCGGAGCGAGTTCCACGGGGCCTTCCTGGAGGCGGTGGTCATTGCCCGTAGCGGTCGGCTGGGAACCAAACTCAAGGTAAAAGCATCGATTGGCCCCGCCCCGTCGGAAGGGCCGTTTGCGACCGAGTATCCGCCGAAGGAACTGGATTGGGACTTCTGGTTGGGCCAGGCCCCGAAGGTTCCCTTCTGCGCCAACCGCTGTACCTTTACCTTCCGCTGGTGGTTTGATTACTCCGGCGGCCAGATGACGGATTGGGGGGTCCACCATACCGACATCGCTCTGTGGGCACTGGGGGGCGAGAACACGGGCGTTGCCGAAGTCGAGGGCAAGGGCGAGTTCCCGCTCGGACGCGAATTGACGCTCGACTACCTGCTGGGTAAGAAGCCCGTCGGCGACCTGCCCAACAGCTACAACGTGGCCCGGTCGTTCGACTGCACGATGACTCTGCCCAACGGCAATGCGATCAACCTCAAGAGTACGAACAAAGAAGACATATACATCGCCGGTGAGAAGGGCCATTTGGCCGTCAACCGCGGCGGCATCCGCGGCCAGTTCGTCGAAAAGTTGAAGAAGAACCCCGCCGACAAGCAGTGGCTCGACGAGGAAGTGGCCAAGCTCTACCGCGGCAAGCCGTTCCGCGGCCACATGGCCAATTTCTTCGACTGCGTCAAGGACCGCTCGCTGCCGATCTCCGACGTGTTTACCCACTGCAACTCGGTGAACGCCTGCCATACGGCCAACATCGCCATGCTGCTGGGGCGCAAGGTCAAGTGGAACCCGGAGAAGTATGAGTTCGTCGGCGACGACGAGGCCAACCAACTGACCCGCCGCAAACAGCGCGAGCCGTACGCAATCGAGGCATGAGGCCGGCGTTCGTCCCCTTTGCCCCCTAGCCTTGCATTTGTTGCCGGGCTATCCTATCGGCATGAGCTTTTGGCAGGAAAAAGTAGTTCTGGTCACCGGCGGATCGAGCGGTCTGGGGCGGGTGATCGCCGAGGCGTTCGCCGCCGATGGGGCGAAGGTCGCGCTGGTCGGCTTGGAAAAACCGCAAGTCGAACAAGCCGCCGCCGAAATGCAGGCCAACGGCCGCCAGGTGCTGGGTATCACGGCCGACATCACCCGGCAGGAAGACGTTGACCGGCTTTTTTGCCAGACGCTGGAACGCTTTGGCCGGCTCGACGTGCTGGTGAACAACGCCGGCCGCTCGATGCGCGGCGGAGTGCTCGACACCACGCCGGAGCAATTCCGCGACTTGATGGAGCTGAACCTGATCGCGTTGGCGCGCTGCACCCGAGCGGCGGTCCCACACCTGCTCGAACATCGCGGCCACGTGGTCAACATCGGCTCGCTGGCGTCGAAATCCGCTGCCCGATGGGTGGGGGCCTATCCGGCCACCAAGTTTGCCGTGGCGGCCTACTCGCAGCAACTTCGGCTGGAGCTTGGCCCGCGGGGTCTGCACGTGCTGCTGGTCTGTCCGGGGCCGATCCGGCGCGAGTCGCCGCGGCTCTATCCGCTGGAGGGCGCCGACGGCGTCCCCGAGAATGCCCGGGCACCGGGCGCCGGCGTCCGCCTGAAAACCATCTCGCCGGAAAAACTCGCCGCGGGCATCCTCCGTGCGTGCCAGTGCCGAAAGCCGGAGTTGGTCATTCCCGCCCGCGCCCGAATCCTGTTCGCCATCTCCTCGCTTTGGCCGACCCTCGGCGACTGGATCGTGAGGAAGAAGAGCGGGTAGAGGGTAGTGGATAGTTAAGAAAGCCTGCCGCATCCGGCGTCATTTTGGGCAGTGCTGATGCTTATTTTGTCTCGACGGCGGTCCACCACTCGCAATAGATGACTTGCGATGACAAGCATCTCAAATGCTTCCGTCGAATCGTTGAACACACCATGTCGGTGGCCGGTTGGATTTCTTGCTCGCCCGTAGGCGCCGGTGAAGAGGTTCATCAAAGCCTGCTGTTCCGCCTCTTCTTCCGTAGGATCGGTCAAGGATCCTGGCCGTCCATCCTTTGACGATCGGAAAGCATCTACCATGAGCTTCCATCCATAGTCACTATTGCTGAAGCCGCCGACGGTGCGAACGGCTACTTCCACTTCTTTGAACGCCTGGAAAACGGCGGTATCAAGCTCTCCTTTAAGAAAAAGAGGCCAAGCCTTTTCTCTGATCAAAGAATGCAGCAACTCCTTCGGGTGTTTTGCTCGCTCGCGATAAGCCGCCACCTCGTGACGATTTTTCAGCGCTTTACCGCTCCGGGAGAAATCATATTTGTCGGGGTTGCCCTCCTCAGGTCGCGGAACGATCAAGCCTTCGCGGATCAACCAAGACCACCCTTCAATGATTACTTTCGATACGTTGTAGCGTTGATGGCAGGGCGGTACGACATCAGGGTTTGTAAAGTATGAAGTACACATGACGTTCTTTCGCTCATCCCGGTCCTTCATGGAATGGAGCTTTTCCAATAATAGATCGGCAATATCCCCTGGGGCGAGGTCCAATGCGTCCTCTGGCTTCGGCAAGAAATCCAGAAAATCCGACATGATATTACTTCCGTTTTTTGCTCGCTATTTGTTGAAAGCCGGTGACTAATCTTGTCCTGGCGTCCAAGGCATTCCACCGTCGTATAGAGAGTTTTTAGTAACTGGAATGCCGACGCCGCCAATACTATCCTCCAAAACGTTTCCGTCGGTAATCGTTAGGATCGAGACATTCATCGTATAATTCGCGGTCGATCTCGATCCAGTCGGTCTTGTTGATGCCGCGCACGTTTTCATAGGTCGGGCTGACGGGAAACGCGCAGGCCAATTTGATCCAGCGGTCTTGTGCTACCGAGAAGCTGCGGACCTCGTCGACCACTTCCGAAAGATCCTGGTCCTGACTGAAAACCAGCGCTACGTCGTATTGGTTTTCTCGCGCCATGCGAACCACGTCCAAGGCGATGCGAATGTCGATTCCTTTCTCTTGGCCGACAAGCACTGTTGTTGTCGCGCCTCCAGGAAGTCTGACTGTCTGATTACGGTATTTCAGATGACGCGAATAAGTGTGAATTCCCCGTTTGCCCATGCTGGCTAGCTTGGCGGTCCAAAAGTGGTTCCAGAACTGATTGTCCTTAACGTTTGGTAGGCCGGTATAAAAATAGGTCTGGTGATGAGTCCACCCTTTCAAACGGCAGACAACCCTTGCCAGTGTCAATGGATCATAGTTGGGCCAATTGTAGCCAAACGCCTTTTTAACGGCATAGAAAAGGTTCTGGCCATCGAAGAATACAGAGGCCCTTTTTACCGATGGTTCGACCAACATGAGGCACTGCCTTCGGCAATTGGTGATCTACAACTACAAGAAACAAAATAACCCCGCAAGAGACCTTTCGGCAAGTCCTACGGGGAGTAGATGACATCTATAGTATCGGCCATTCCAAGGCCAAAGTCAAGGGGTACACCACCTTTTTCCGAGCGGTATCTTCTAAGGCGACCGATCTTGTCCCGTGAAATCGTCGCCTGGCACTGTTGTTGCAGTGCAACGCGGAAAACGCGGGCAAAACCTTGCTCTCCAAAGACGGCTATTCCTACCCCGGCGTCCAGAGCTTTCCGCCGCCGCCGCCGGATTGGTCGGCGTCAGGGGTCCAAAGCTCGGCCGGTTCGGACTCCGGCGACGCATTGGCCGCGGCCATCGCCGGCTCCATCGCGCCGGGATCTATCGCCGGTGTGCCGTCGGGTCGCAACAATCCGACGTCGATCATAATTCGGGTAAGCGCTTCGCCCACGCCCGGCTCTTCGCCATGTTTGCGTTGGATGTGTTCGATCAGTCTGGCGGCTTCCTGGCCGTTGCGTCGGGCGAAGTTGAACGAAAGCTCCATCAAGTCCCACATGGCGCCCGACTTGCCCGCCGCCTCGGTGATACGCCGCCCTTGATCGACGTACTCGATCGCACGATCAAAGTCATCTTCCGTCTGGGCCATCGTGACGAAAGCACTTTCCCGGTCTTTCGACTCGGCGAGGCTGGGCCGATCGATTATCGCCCGGGCGAACTTCCGCAACGCCGGCCGAACGGCAAACTCCCGGGCGTGATGAAATACTTCCAGCAGGTCGTCGTCGGAGAGCTGCTCGACTATTATTCTCGCGAGCCGCGCCGCCGATATTTTCTTCACCGGCAGCTCTTGCGGGTCGATCGGATCGAGCGTCGGCAGGCCAAGCCGCGAGCGAAGATCGTTGAAGTCGATTTCGCCGGGCATTTGCTCCGCCCAATCTTCAAAGACCGCGATGGCGCCCAGGAGCCGCGCGCGGCAGGCCGGATCGTCGGCCACCTGGCGCGGCGAGCGGCCGTCGAGCACGCCCAGCTTCAGGTCCGGCCACCGATCGAGAACGGCCTCGCGGACGTACTGAACCATCATTGCGTCGAGTTGGTCGGGCGTGGCGTCGCTGGGCGGATCCCAAGGGGCACGCAACAGCATCTTGCTGGCCGACTCATGGCCGACTGTTTCTCGTTTCGGTTCCGGCTCGACGGCGTCGCCGGCTGTATCGGCGATCAACGCGGCGACGGCCGGCAGTTCGTCGGCCGCCATGCCAATCACCTCCAACCGGGCCTCGCGGTCGGTCTGCCGCCCGAACAAAAGGGCCTGGCCGAGCAGCCGCGGAACGGTTTCCAGGCTCAATCCCTCGGCCGACGCGGGCTTGGGTCGGTCTCGCAGCATGAAGGCGCCCTTAGGCGGAGGCGCGTCGGCAGAGCTGAACTGTGCCGGATCGAATGGTATCATCTGCCACCGTGGTGACGAGAGAAGCTCCTCCTGCGCCCGCTCGGCGTCCTTGACCGTCCAAACCGCTTTCAGCATCTCCGTCTGGTCGCCGAGCGGATCGTCCGTGAGGAACATTGCGGCAGCTTCGGCCTCCGCGGCGTCTTCCAGTCCGTTTTCCTCGCCGGCCCGCAGTGACGAGAAACGTCGCAGGGCCTCGATGCAGCCGGGGTTGTCGGCCAGCCAGCCGCGGAATGTCGCCAGATTGCGCCACACGACCGACGAATCTGGCACGTCGGTCGCCAGGGCCTCGAAACGCTCGGCCGCCGTAAGCCAATCGCCGCGGTTATACGGCTCCCACGCCTCGCGGAATCGAGTATTCCATGGCGCGTCGTCGGGGGCGGGGAAAGCCGGCGGATCGCCACGCAACAATAAGGAGACGTCCTGGGCCTGACTGAAAGCGTTCAGCATCTCTTGTGCCCGATGGTCCTTGCTGGAAATCTCGCACATCAACAACACGAGCGCGCGGGCGGGGAACGGAAAGCCCCGGTGATGCAAGAATGCCGCCGCCAGCCCCATCGCCTGATAGGTTTGCAGTTCGATTTTGCCGTCGGCGACGCACATGGCCCGTAGCAGCGAAGCGAACGCCGCGCGAACGTCGCCCTGGACCGACAGAATCGCCGATTCGGCCAGCGCGATCTGATTGTCGGGATGTTTCGCCAGGAAGTCGGCGACCGTGTTTGCCAAGTCTTCGTGCCGATCCGTGCTCCGCAGCGTCGTGCATTTCATCGCCAACAGGCATGCCCGATCGCGGTTCGGCTCCATTTCCATCAGCCGGTCGATGTGTTGCAGGCAAGCCGTGTACTGTTCGCCCTCGATCATTCGATCGATCTTCTGCAACTCGGGAAGCAGATCGTTGCAGCAGAACTTGATTTTCTTTCCGGTGCCGCCGGGACAGAGTGAGTATGCGTCGATGGACATGAGGTAGTGGATAGTGGGTAGTGGATAGTGGAAAAAAGGGTTGCAAGAAGAGCGATGAGAGAAGAGAGAGGAGTGAAGAGGGATGCAAGCAAACCCCCTTGTCTCTCTTCTCTCTTCTCTCATCGCCCCTCTATATACTCTTTTTCATTGACTCCATCGCGTCATCAAACGGCCAGATTGCCCTCGCGGAAGGCGTCGGCCACGGCCAGCGGCACTTCGGCCTCGGCCAAAACGACCTGGGCGCGGTTGCGGGCGACTTGGGCCTTCATCTCTTGCTCGCGGGCGGTGGCCGACGCGCGGCGCTCTTCGGCCTTCGCCCGGGCGACCCGCATGTCGGCCTCGGCCTGGTCGGCCTGGAGTCGGGCGCCGATGTTCTGACCCACGTCGATGTCGGCGATGTCGATCGAGACGATATCGAAGGCGGTCTGCGCGTCCAGTCCGCGTTTCAGCACGGCCGTGGAAATGCGGTCGGGGTTCTTCATCACTTGCAGATGGCTGTCCGAGGATCCGATGGCGGTGATGATTCCCTCGCCGACCCGCGCGATGATCGTCTCCTCGGTGGCCCCGCCGATCAACTGCTCGATGTCGGTCCGCACGGTAACCCGCGCGCGGACCTTCAACTCGACGCCGTTTTTAGCGATTGCGCTGAGCGTGGTGCGTTGCGAGCGTTTCGGGTCGGGACAGTCGATCACCTTCGGATAGACGCTGGTCTGCACGGCGTCGAGCACGTCGCGGCCGGCCAGGTCGATGGCCGCGGCGCGGTCGAAGTCCAGATCGATGTCGGCGCGATGAGCGGCGATGATCGCCCGGATCACGTTCGGCACGTTTCCGCCGGCCAGGAAATGAGCTTCGAGCCGGCGGGTGGTGACTCCGGTGAGTTTTTCCAGTCCGACGCCCGCCTGCACGGCCATGATCTTGCCCTGCACGATGATCCGCGAGTCGACCCGGCGGAAGCTCATGCCGATCAGGCTCAACATGCTGATGTTGGCGTTGGACATGTAAGCCCTGATCCAGATGCCGAAGTATTTGATCAAGATCACCACGGCGATAATGGCAAAGACGCCCAGCACCACTACGCCGACCAGCCAGGGAAGCACGTTCTGGCCCAGAAGAATCGGAATTCCGTGAGACATAACACCACTCCATTCGAGTGAATCGGAAACTCAGGCCCATAGCATAGCGGAAATACCCATCGGCGAAAAGCACCCCGCGCCGGGGGGTACCCGGAAAACCGCGACCAGTGGTCGCAGCTTAACATTTGCCCTATTATATGCATAAAAGGAGGTGGAATCTAACATGCAATGGGTGCAAGTCTACGACCCGCTCGGCTCGGCCGTTCTTTCACCGGCGACGGCGGGGTTGCCGATCCTCGTGCTGTCGGGATTGCTCGTTTCGCTGCTACAATGGATGGTGACCGTTCACGGGCTGGGAAAACATCGTCATGCTGAGCGTAGCGAAGAATCTCGTGTGAGATCGAGGCGCAGGCGAGATTCTTCGCTACGCTCAGAATGACGGGTGCCCCGTGAACGGTTACCTACGACACCTATACGATTACAACACCTACCACGAGAATGGCCTTGTGCGTTCTGTAGTGTTTTCCAATCGAGGTGGAATATGAATCGGGGACGGCTACAATTCAAGTTTTACGCGATTCTTCTCTTGTGTGTAATACCGGTGGCTGGTGCTATAGGTTATGTGTGTTTGCGCATGGAGTCAGACAGGAGGCAACGTGCAACGGCACAAACTCTCAAGAGCTTGGGTTGTTTCACCTATTTTAACGTTGACGAATACGGGTGTTATGCTTCCTTCAAGGAGCCGCTATATCTTTCGTGGTTGCGGTGGGTGCTCGGAGATGAGTTCTCATGCGATGTGACGATGGTGGATGGCCCATCCGAGATAAATGACGTGATATTGGATGCGATTTGTGAGTTGCCAAACGTTGAAATTGTCGATGTGCCACGCGCTCGCCTCGGAGACCGCGAATTGGCCAAGCTGGCCAATCTCAGGAAACTGAAATTTCTAGACCTGGAAGGGAACCCGATTACGGACGAAGGCGTGAAATATCTGGCATCGCTCCCGCGGCTAGCTGTCTTAAATCTTAGTGGAACTGAAGTTACCGATCGGGGAATGGCGGACGTGAAAAGGATAAAAACGTTACTCGTTTTCAGCGCCCCATATCACATCACCGATCGCGGGCTGGAGGAGTTGGTGGAGCTTCCGAATCTCCAAAATTTGAATTTGGGGGGAACTCGCATCAGTGGCAGAGGGCTGGAACGCCTCAGAAGGGCAAAGAATCTTACTGGACTGTGGTTGGGTAGCGTGGACATCGGTGATGCGGACATAAAATGCTTGGCATCGATGACGACTCTAAAGCACCTTGGTCTGGATTATACTCGCGTCACCGACGCCGGCCTCGAATATCTAAAAACGCTAAAGTCACTTGAATCGCTCGGTCTGTCTGGAACGCGCGTCACCGACGCCGGTCTCGAACATTTAAAAACGCTAAAGTCACTTATATCGCTCGATCTGGACAGAACGCGAGTGACAGACCGTGGACTGAAACACCTTGAGAACCTGGAGCAGTTTGAGCACCTTAATCTCTTTCTGTCGGAGGTAACGAAACGTGGAGTAGAGGACTTCCAAGCGGTTATGCCGGGCTGTTCTATTTTCAGCGGGTTATCTGGCAATAACGAAAGTGCGGAGGAAGGAAAGTAGACAGGCTGTCCTGGTGTGCAGACCTCTGGAGGGGGAAAAGGAGATCAAGTCCAATTAGTTCTGTTTCGGTCTGACGCGTGGCCGAGTCTATGATCCGCTCGGCTCGGCCGTTCTTTCGCCGGCGATGGCGGGGTTGCTGGTCCTTGTGCTGTTGGGATTTCTCGTTTCGCTGCTACAATGGATGATCCCCCTTTTTCCTCGCGGAATACCAACACCATGAACAAACCGCTGCTTCCAACCCGATTTCTGTTCCGCTTCGCGGCGCCGTGCATGTACCGCAAGAAGTTGTGGACCGCCAAGGGCGCGGACTTGGACGAAACGTTTCGGCTGGCCGGCCTGACCGAACTGGAGGGGCGCGACACTTGGGCCGACCTACGGGCGGCGTGGAGCGAAGCGGGGTTGGCCTTCACGGCAATCGTGCAGGGCAAACGCCGGCCGCCGTGGTGCGACCAATCCCTGCCCGAACAGAGCGACGGCCTGCACCTATGGATCGACACCCGCGACGTCCACAACGTTCACCGCGCCGGCCGCTTCTGCCACCGTTTCGCATTTCTGCCGGAAAGGAAAGAGGAAAAAGCGTCGAAAACCGGTTCCGCGAAAAGATTTCCGGCTTTTTCCTGCCTGTTGCCGATCAACCGCGCCAAGGGGCAGCCGCGGCCAGTTTCGCCCGATAGTTTGCAGGCCAGTTGCAAATTGCACGACGACGGGTATATACTGGATGTATTGATACCCACCGAGGCCCTCGCCGGCTTCGACCCCGCCGAACATCCCCGTCTGGGTTTTACATACGCCGCGATCGACCGCGAGTTGGGCGAGCAGACATTTAGCGTCGGCGGCCCGATGCCGTACCAGGAAGACCCCAGCCTATGGGCGACGCTGGAGCTGGTGCGATAGCAGCCCGCCCGCTAAACGGGAAATGCAAACACTCAAACCGTTTTAACTTGGAGAAATACCCGCCATGAGAGAACCCACCCGCAATACAACGCCCCGTCGCCAGTTCCTGAAGACCGCCGCCGGAGCGACCGCGGCCACGGCCTTGGCCGGGGTGGCCGTTCCCCGGGTGTACGCCGCCGAGGATAACACCATCCGGCTGGCGCTTATCGGCTGCGGCGGCCGAGGCAGCGGAGCGGTGGGAAACGCCCTGTCGGTTCCGGGCGAACAGGTCAAGCTGACGGCCATGGCCGATATGTTCGACGATAAATTGCGACGGTCGCACAAGGCGCTTTCCAAACGGTTTGGCGACCGGATCGACGTGCCGGCGGAGCGGCAATTTCTGGGCTTCGACGCCTACCGCAAGGCGATCGATTGCCTGCGGCCCGGCGACGTGGCGCTGCTGACCACGCACGCCGCCTTCCGCCCGACCCACTTGGACTACGCGGTGCAAAAAGGGGTCAATGTTTTCATGGAAAAGACGTTTGCGTCCGATCCGGCGGGCGTAAAGCAGATCATCCGCGCGGGCGAGACGGCCGAAAAAAAGAACCTGAAGATCGCCGCCGGGTTGATGTGCCGCCACAGCGCCTCCCGACAGGCGCTGATCCAAAAAATCCGCGACGGCGAGCTGGGCAACGTGCTCCTCTCCCGCGCCTATCGGATGCACGGCAAAAATGCCTTGTCGCCGTTCCCGCAAGGCGAAAACGAGTTGCTCTGGCAAATCCGCCGCGCGGGCCGCTTCTTGTGGGGCTCCTCGGGACTGCTGCTGGAGATGATGATCCACCAGATCGACGAATGTTGCTGGATCAAGGACGCCTGGCCGGTCGCCGCGCACGGGGTCGGCGGACGATACGCCGGCAGCGACGATTGCAGTCAGAACCTCGACAGTTATGCGGTCGAGTACACCTTCCCCGACGGCTCACAGGCGCTGGTCACGAGCCGCTACATCAACAACTGCTTCAACGATTTCGCCACCTTCGTTCAGGGGACGAAGTGCGCGGCCCAGTTTTCCGGCAACGTGCATGCCCCGACCGTGCAAATCTACAAGGACCAGCACGTGGCGGACGACAACGTCGCCTGGAAGCCGCCGCGCGAAAGGATCAATCCCTGGCAGGCCGAGTGGAACGTGCTCTTGGACGCGATCCGCAACGACCGGCCGCACAACGAGAGCCGTCGGGCGGCGATGGCGAACTACGCGGCGATCATGGGCCGGGCGGCAGTCCACACCGGCAAGATCATCACCTGGGACGAAACTTTGGCCTCCGAGTTCCAATTCTGCCCGAACGTGGCGGAGTTGACCACCGACAGTCCCGCCCCGGTTCGCGCCGACTCCCACGGCCGCTATCCAGTGCCCGTGCCGGGCAAGTGGGTCGAGGTCTGAGCCTGAGTTCGGATAAGAAAATGAGCAACAGATAGCCGGCGGCTGTTAGCCCTCCAACGTCGCTGGTTTTGATTGCTGATTTTCGGGCGGAAAAGCGGTTTTTGAAATGTGATCGCAAAATTGTCTGGGTGGCACGTCCATGAGCGAAGCGAAGGGCGTGGTCCAACGGCCAGCCACGCCCTTCGCTTCGCTCATGGACGTGCCACCCTGCCGCAGGCCGGGCCAAAACCCGGCGAACAATCCTCCGAGTCACGACCCGGTCTATGGTGCTCATTGCGAATACTGACGGTCAACTGCTTGCGATGCTGGTCGATTCCAAGGTATAACATCTCTCGGTCCTTCTGCTTGTGGTATTGATGGGCAAAACACTTGCCACATCGTTTATACCACCAGGAGGACCGCTCTTTCATGGAATCAGAATTGTCGGAATTTCCAAGCCGGAATGTTGGATTGCAAGACCTGACCCCTATCCCCTCTATTCCCTATTCTGACCCCTATTCCACCTATTCCACAAAGAAAGCGAGGTGGCATCATGATGCGTAGGTCAGAGCGATTTTCGCGACGTCACGGGTTGGCCGACAAGCATGAAGGCCCTTTGGTGTACGACGATGCTCCAAAGCGACTTCGAATCGGGTTTCTCGGGCTGCTGGAACATGACTTCGACTTATCGCCAGGCACTATGCGGTCCGTCGTATGTAGAGAGTTAAGGGTAGAGCCAAACCTGAGCAACTGGTCGCAATACCCGAATATCTGGGATGAAGTTCAGTCTGACATGTTCCGTTGCGAGTGGTACGAGTTCTTTGATATTGTCGAGGCTTTCTCAGGCACTTGCAGTCAAAGACCCCAAGGGCGCGTGTACGAAGACGCAGTCAATCAGCTATTTGAGGAGGAAGGCATTGGCTGGCTTCTCGCTGATGGAGAGTTGGAAGTCCGCGGTGAGGAACCTCTGGAACAAGTGTTGGAGGAGACTTTCCGTAAGCTTCAAGAGAGTGGCTTCGAGGTTGCTTACGGAGAGCTGGGAGAAGCCTGGAAGGCATTGTCGCGTCGCCCAGACCCTAATCTTTCTGGTGCGGCATTCCATGCGATGGCAGCACTGGAAGCCGTTGCCAGAGAATGGAGCGAAGAGCCAAAGATGACGCTCGGCGACATCATCAAGAGGCGAGACGACATTTTCCCGCCACCACTGAACGATGCCACGTCGAAGCTTTGGGGCTTCGCGTCAAACAACGCTCGCCACGGCAGCGAGAATCGCGACCTGGACCTCGAAGAAGTGTTCCTGCTTGTGGGAGTAAGTGCGACGCTCTGCACGTATTTGGCTCGCAAAACTCAGTGCAAAGGATAATGGAGTTTGGCAACTGAACTAATAATTTACACCGACGAATCGGACAAAGAAGGCGAGTATTTCTCGAACTTCTACGGAGGAGTATTGGTCCGTTCGCGAGACCTTACCGCGGTCATTGCACAGCTTGAAGCCTGCAAGCAGCGGCAAAATCTGTTTCAGGAAATCAAGTGGGGGAAAGTGACCAAAAACTACCTGGGAAAATATGTCGCCATGATGGATGCGTTCTTCGATATCGTTGCCGCCGATACGGCAAAAGTTCGCATCATGTTCACCAACAATCAGTATGTTCCGCAAGGAC
The DNA here is from genome assembly GCA_965195225.1 of uncultured Thermoguttaceae bacterium. GTDB lineage: Bacteria > Planctomycetota > Planctomycetia > Pirellulales > Thermoguttaceae > JAHIKV01. The sequence continues at coordinate 3,966 of CBDAFL010000022.1, read as the reverse complement.
TGACGAAAGAGCAGCGACAAACGGAGTATCACCGCTTGTACTATCAATTCATCAAGCACGCGTTCGGATTGCAACATAGTTCGCTTGAATTAACGCCGTCGATTCAAGTCAGATTGAACCTGGACCAGATGCCAACCAACCGTGAGGCGACCGCACAATTCAAGTCGTACCTGGAGGGCTTGAATCGGAACCCTCAGCTCCGCGACGCGGGCATCAAGTTTGACAAACAGCAGATAGCCGAGGTGAATTCACGGGAGCACGTGTTACTGCAATGCCTCGATATCGTGCTGGGGTCGATGGCGTTTCGGCTGAACGACAAGCAGAAGGCGAATCCGCCGGGACAACGGCGACGGGGCAAGCGAACGATCGCCAAAGAAAAGCTCTACAGACACATCTCAAAACGTATTCGCCAAATCTACCCAAACTTCAACATCGGTGTGTCAACCGGTACGCAGGGGGATATGGAAAACCGTTGGAAACATCCCTATCGCCACTGGGTACTGATTCCCAAAGACCACGAGAGAGACCTGACGAAAGCCAAGCCATAAAAAAAGCCCCGTGCTCACTATGCCTTGCGGCGTGCCCCAAGTGGAACTTGGGCCTTCGAGAGCGACAGGGCTAATTGAAGTATCGGGCTTGGAGCGGCCAAAGTCAACAGAGATGAACTAATAATCGCCATTCGCCGGCCTTTTCAAGCTATTCAAACATCAAATATGCCACTCTGCACCCCCCATATCAGCGGATAGGAAGCTCGGCGACGCTTCGACCCTTCGATCTGGCCTGGGCGTTACTGCCCAAGGCCCAGAAGCTGCTCGATATAACAAATAGGGGCAAAACAAATAGGAACAAATAGGGAACAGGTTATGCAATCCAACATTCCGGAGGGTGGCACGTTCCTGAGCGAGGCCACCCGCTGAATACTGACGGTCAACTGCTTGCGATGCTGGTCGATTCCAAGGTATAACATCTCTCGATACTCCTGCTTGTGGTGTTGATGGGCAAAACACTTGCCGCATCGTTTATACCACCAGGAGGACCACTCTTTCATGGAATCAAAATTGTTGGAATTTCCAAGCCGGAATGTTGGATTGCAAGACCTGACCCTATTCCTTCTTTTTTATCCCTATGTTCAAGCACGCAATTACATACTCGTCTGACTTGATCATACGGGATTCCGCCAAACTGACCTCGCTGTGCGTGTTTTTCGACAACACCTATTTGCCGCATCTTCCATCCGAAAATGCAGGGAGTTTTCTTCGGGTTTCTGAACATGGCACCGAACCCGATGTGGATATCGTTGATCTCCCTTCGGCAGGTGACTATCTCCACTACTGGGACGAATCTCACGGAGCACTCTTCGGCAGATCTGTCCTCAAACGTCTGCCCGCCGTCAAGCAAAGCGTTGAGGTCGACCACACTTCGCTTCAAACAGTACTGAACGACCTGTATCCAAACGTAAGCGGGCCAAACGTAAGCGGGCCATGCCGTCTTTATTTTCTCGCTCGCGTAGTACACCACTTGCGACCTGACCAGAAGGCGCCACACCTCATTGACCCGATATGCGAGGCGCCAACGCGGGAAGGATACAAATGGATTTTGGCACACGAAGCCTTCAGTTACATGATCCCATCACTGAATGCCCTCACTCCCGGGCAAATACTCGAAGTCCGCGACAAAGTGGCTGACACGCGAGAGGGCTTCGCAATGCATCTGCAAAAGTTGTCACGCGAAGTCGAGCAACGTACGTCCGCAGGCGACTCCATCGACTCCATAAAGCAGTACGCTCGATCCATTATCGAAACAGACCTGATTCCTGACTTCGCCGAATTTCGCCGCCAGCTTTCTGCAGAACGGATGGGTTTCTGGGCAAAGCTTCTTGACGTTGCGTCAAAAGGGCTCAGGTTGCTGATTCCAGCCGCACGAGCAGACCTTGCCGGTTCAGGATTCACAACTCTCAGTGCAATCATGTCGCTCACCGGAGAGCGAAGGGAGGCCCAAAACACAAACGTTCGCTTGGCTTATCAATTCCTCGATAGGGTGTCATCGGAGGGTAACCGTTCACGGCCGGGCGCCACTGACGAAAAGGGCTGACGTTGAGTGCCACTGGCTCTGCCAGTGCTGGGGCGCGGATCGACGTTCCATCTTGTTGTGTGTAGAAGAAGGGTATGGCACATCGGAAGACCGTGCGGCATTTTCATGAGGTTCACGAAGCACTGGCAAAGCCAGTGGCACACTTTCGACAGTGCCACCCGCCCGGGGATAACAGTGCCATCGAAATGGCGGGAGCATCCGGGCTGGGGGAACCCAATGCGATAGTGTTCTCATTCGCCGGCTATGCCCGGTGTTCGTGAAAAGCTGTTTGAACTTTTGCATGGAGGTCCGATCTAATGTTACTGATGAAGGTATCAAGAGCGCTGCTGTCGCTCGGGCTGGTTGCCGTTGCCCTGTGCGTTTTAGGCAAGGCTCAATTCTCGCTGGGGCAGGAGGCGAACTCAACTTCGCCCCCGCCCCACTCTGCTTCCCCTCGGCCCACCAAGTTGCCCGATGATGTTGCGCAAGTCCTGTGGTGGCTTCCCGAAGAGACCGAAGCCGTTGTCGTTTCCAAGGGGAACGTGCCGATCAAGGAACTCCAATCTTTCTCGCCACTAAAGGCTGGGTCTGCACCAACCTGGACTCCACCACCGGCGTATCAATACTCGACATACGAATACGAGTATCAGGATTTGGTGGCGATGAACTGCGTCGAGCCGCTTGTGTCCGAGACCGGACTTTGCCACGGTGACCTACATGGCAAGATGCTCAAGTCGCTTTATGGTCCCAAGACGGCAAGCCTCTTCGTGAAGGCAGCTTGGTGGGAGAAGGACCAAACCAGGGCCAGTTGTGATATTGTCGTGTTTCGGGACGATATGGCGGCCCGCATTGTCAAATCATTCGCCGCCCTCCGAAACGTGCCTCGGCCTCGTAATTTCGATGGTGTGCGTGTTCTCGAAGTTGACCTGAACAGCAACTTCACTTTAGAGGAATCCTATCACCTTTCGGAGCGCCAGCTTCGGCCCGATTGGCGATTTCTTGCCGCACCAAGGCCAAACGTTTATGTTGCCACAACGAACCGTCAGCTAATGAGAGTAATTATCGCACGGATGAAGCGGCGCGGCAAGAATCGAGCCTTGCCAGCCGATCTCCCCGAATGGCAACACGTCGATCCCACCCTGCCTGCCTGGGGTGTTAGACACTACCATCCGGCGATTGCGGACAAGGACTTAACGTCTATGTTGAGACGCGATCCCAACGCCCAGGGCTTGGTGTTCTTCGGCAGCAACAAACCGTCGCCGTTTCTCTGTTTGAGGTACGTATCGAAGAGTGAGGATGCAGGAAATCGTTTTTTACGGCTGAAAGCAGACTGCTTCAACATCAAGGATTACAGCAAGCTGAATCCAATGCAGCGTATCAATACGGATTGCGTTGAAGACCGGCTACGGATTAACGCCAATCTTTCAGAAGTGCAGGCAAAGCGATCAGGGCAGGAGCAGTGGACGACAGAGGCATGGACGGCGGAAACCACCTTTTACTGGATCAACATGAGGTTCTTTCCGTTCCTGGGCTTCGCGTGGCAGAACATACCTCTGAAAAGTCAGTGACACTTGGTGTCCTGGTCCAGGTGCGCCGGGTGCCACTGGCTCTGCCAGTGCTGGGGTGCGGATTGACGTTCCATCCTTGTTGTGTATAGAAGAAGGGCATGGCACATCGGAAGACCGTGCGGGCATTTTCACGAGGTTCACGAAGCACTGGCAAAGCCAGTGGCACACTTTCGACAGTGCCACCCGCCGCGTGGACGAATTGGCGGCGTCGATTCCGCCGGAAGACCGCAAGGAACTGCGGCGAGGGGATCAGCGGCAATGGTGTTTTACCTGTTCGCTGCATATCCCCAAGGTGAATCACAAGGTTCGGATCGTCGTTATTTGGAAT
>CBDAFL010000021.1:0-30411 GCA_965195225.1 uncultured Thermoguttaceae bacterium | reverse complement strand
CCCTGAGCGCAGCGAAGGGCGTGGTACACGACCAAACCACGCCCTTCGCTGCGCTCAGGGACGTGCCACCCTCATTGGAATTTCACCAAGTTACTGATTCGCCGATTGTTGGGGTGGCAGTACAACTGCCACCCCAACATGCGCGCCATGAATACAGGGCGGTTACTCTAATTGAAACGGGCCGTCCGTCCGGTCTTCGTGGCGGATTTCGTCGACCGGTTCGCGACGGCCGACGCCGGCGAAGAGCCGGTTCGGCGCGTTGAATACCCAGCCGGGCGCTGCACCGATGTTCTTGTAGGCGTGGACCACGCCCGGCGGAACGATCGCACACTGTTTGTTCGACTCGCCCACCGCCACTTTCATTCGATGGCCGCGGGTCGGCGAATCGGGCCGCGCGTCCCACAGATACAGCATGAACTCGCCCGGCCCGACGAAGGCGAAATAATCGGTCTGATCGACGTGTTCGTGTGGCCCGCGGGCCACGCCTGGCAACGTCTCGCTCACGTAGGCCATCGCCGGACGCTGGTCCGAGGGGAGTTCGTCCTCGCGGAACAGTTCGACGAGCCATCCGCGGCGGTCATCGTGGGGCGAAAGCGTCTTGAGCGCTACTCCGTCGATCGGACCGTCCGTAAAAGAGTCTGTGTTTTCTGATGACATAGGATTTTTCTCTCGGAACAACGGTGTTGAAATAGCCGGGGGCTAACAGCCCCCGGTGGGAAATCGCGCTATTCAGGAACTTTGGTGCCACTGCTGGCTTGTCCAGCAGTGTTTTTCCGGGAGTTTGTCCCATGCACTGCTGGACAAGCCAGCAGTGGCACCCTTTGCAACGGGCTGTTAGCCCCCGGCTATTCTCTTACGACAGTATATTTCCGACTCCACAAATACAAATCGCAACCAAGTCTACAGACGCGCCGCCGAACCTGCAAGTCTTGCCCGGCGGCGGGACACTTGCAGCCACCATGCCGGCTCCGGTACGATGGGGTGATCCGAAACCTGTTGCCCCCCGGATTTATTACATGAACTTGCTGAAAGAAGTCTTTACCCACGAAGTATATCCGGCCTTCGGATGCACCGAGCCGATCTCCTGCGCTTTTGCCGCGGCCGCCGCGGCGGCGGAGCTGGGCGAGCCGGTCGAATCCCTGCGTCTGCTGGTCGATCCCGGTACGTACAAAAACGGAGCGGCGGTCGTCGTGCCGCGGAGCGACGGGGCCAAGGGAAACCTCGTCGCCGCCGCGCTCGGGGCAGTCCTCGCCCGGCCCGAACGCAAGCTCGAACTGCTCGATGAAACAACCGAGGAGGTGCTGCGCCGGGCAAAGAAAATGTGCGACACCGGCCGATGCGAGATCGAATGCGTCGTCGGACAAAACGATTTCCACGTCGAGGCCGTCGTTGCCGGCCGAGGGCATGAAGCGCGGTGCGTCCTCTCGGGCGGACATACTCACGTGGAGCGCATCGAGAAAGACGGGCAAGCGGTCGGCGGAGACGGCAGGGAAACGGACTCATCGCACAACGCCCCGCTGGCCTACCGCGACACCTTGAAGAAGATGTGCATGGAAGAGGTGCTCGCGCTGGCCGGACAATTTGACGCGGAAGATCGGGCATATCTCCGCCGCGGCGTGGAAATGAACCTGGCGCTTTCCGAGTTGGGGTTTGAAGTCGGCGGCACGGCCGCTCAGCTTCGGCAGATGCACCGCGACGGATTCCTGGCCGACGATATGTTCTACCGTGCGAAACTCGCCGTGGCCTCGGCCGTCGACGCACGCATGGCCGGCGCGGGCCAGGCGGCAATGACATCCGGCGGATCGGGAAACCAAGGGATCGTCGCCACCTTGACTCCCTACCTGGTCGGCCGCGACATGGGCATCGACGCCGAACTGATCGACGAGAGCATCGCCGCCGCACACCTGGTAAACGCATACGTAAAATGCTTCGTCGGCGAACTGTCGGTCATCTGCGGCTGCGCGATGGCGGCCGGTGTCGCCACGGCCACGGCCATCGTCTATCAGCAGCAGGGCATCGACGTCCGCCGGATCACGCTGGCCACCGGAAACGTCATCGGCGATTTGGGCGGGTTGATCTGCGACGGCGCCAAGCCCGGCTGTGCCATGAAGGCCGTCACGGCCGTCGATTCCGCCATCCGATCGGCGCTGATGGCGTTGAAAGGATTCGGGCCGTCGTCCGACGATGGCCTGGTCGGGCAAACCGTCGAGGACTCGCTACGAAACCTCGGCCGGATCACCTTGGAAGGAATGTTCCAGGTCGATCCGACGCTGTTGCGCATCATCCGCGAAAAGACCGCCGCCAGCGGAAAGGCGTAGGGGCCGTTGAAAAAGTCGGATTTGGGAGCTTGGGTGCCACTGCTGGACAAGCCAGCAGTGGCACCCTTTTCCAACGGACTGCTAAGGGCGAAGAGCTGCTTGCCGGCGGCTTCTCAATCGTGGATGTAGGTTTCCAGGAACCTTGCCAGGCGGTGGAAATCGCTGTTCGACTCGATGTAACGGACAACCGTGACCAGCGTGTCGGGATCGACCAACTGATTGAATGGCACGTAGTTCAATTCCAACTGGCCGGAGACCGAGACCATCACGCCGTCGAGCCGTTTCTCGACCAACGCGCGATAGGCCCCGACGCCCAACTGGCTGCCGAGCATGACGTCGAACGCCTGCGGCCGGGCGCAACGGCACTCGTAACCGAGTTGCATGCCGGTGATTTTCTTCGTCTTGCCGGTCTGCTTGGTGTATTCCTCAGCCACTAGATCGGAGATCAGGTGGCTGAGGTTGAACTTCGAGACGGCGATGTGTCCGTGCGGATCGCGGGGTACGCCTTCGATATGCTTGCCGGGTAGGTACTCGACAAGTCCTTCGGCGATCACGATCACGCCGAACTCCTTCCCCTCGGCCTCCTCGCGGACCCGCATCGTGGCCACGATCCGTTTGGCCACTTCCGTTAATTTCATCACCTTTCGGGTAGTAGCCTGGCCGGTTTCCGGATCGGTCGCTTCCTCGGTTTCGGCGTACTTGCCGGTGATGTCCTCGACGCTGATCACCAGACTGGCTTCGCCGGCGATAGACACGCCGTATGCCAGCCAGCCGGCGCGTCGGCCCATCGTCTCGGCGATAAAGTAGCTGCGGGTCGATTCGGCGTCGGCCAGCAGGTTGCGGACCTCGCCCGCCAACACTTCCACGGCGGTGAAGTAGCCGAAAGTGAAGTCGATGCCGCTGTAGTCGTTGTCGATGGTTTTCGGCAGATGGACCACCGGGATGCGCTTGCTTCCCTTGGGGAGTTGCTCTTGGAAGAGCATGAATTTATTGGCCGTTTTCAGGGTGTCGTCGCCGCCGATGGAGATCAGCGCGTCGATACCCAGCGAGACCAGCCCGTCGTAGACCGCCTTCAATGGGGCCGTCCGCTCGGGATCCTTCAGATGCTCGGGTTTGGAAACGTCCTTGCCCGGATTGCTCCGCGAGGTGCCGACCAGAATACCCTGGCTGTTGCGGGTGCGCCGCAGCAGTGCATGGCTGAGATGGATATAGTCGCGTCCCTCGACCATCGGATTGTCGGAGCCGTATTCGACCAGATGGGCGTAGCCGTGCAACAGCCCGTAGACTTCGATGTTGTTTCGCAGAAACGAAGCGGCGGCGGTGGAGATCACGGCGTTGGCGGCCGGGGCCGGCCCGCCGGCGAACAGTATACCCACTCGCCGGATCGGCGATTCCATCAACGGCGGTCTCGATAGGGTGCTTTTCATTTATCGCTCTCAAGGTGTCAGTTATCAGTTTTCGGCGGCCGCGAAACGTCTCGTTGCATAAGTATAGCATCGGGCATTGGGACGCACCGGCCTCACGCCAGCACCACATTATCGCCAAATACCGGCAAGATGCCAAGGGCCGCAAAGTGCGGAATGCACACTTCGCTACGTCCTCTTATTCGTCCGTGCTTGTTGAATCCTTGCAGACGTGATATACTTGTCTAATAATGTGATCTATATTCCGGCTGGGGTGTCCGTGACTCGCCAACGCTCCCTTCGGTTCTGATTGAGAAGGTGCGACCATGCAAGCCGAACGCACGGTAGAGATTCCACAAAGCGTATTGGTCAGCGCGCAAAGCCTGGACGATCTGGAAGACTGGCTGTCGGCGAACAATCCCGAATTCCTCGGCGAGGTTCGCCGCATCCGCAAGGAAGAAGATCTTGCCGGCTCGGGCAAGGATTTGGCGGAGGTTCTAAAACGGTGGCCTATCGAGTCGTAGTTCTCCCTTCGGCCGAAACGGACTTGGAAAAGCTGGACGCTGAAATCCGCAGGCGAGTTCTGCGCCGGCTGGTTTGGCTTGGAGAGAACGCCGCCCAGGTCGTTCATCATCAACTGACCAACATGCCCGACGACCTTGCCGGTTTGTGTCGGTATCGCGTTGGCGACTACCGGATCGTGTACTGGATTCAACATCCACGGGAGACCTTGAAGGTATATCGAATCCAGCACCGCTCGGAGGTCTACCGGCGGTTATGATTACCCCTGTTAACTGCAAAAAAGAGCGGCGATCCCTTTTTCATCTTTTTCATCTTCCCGCAAAATATACTTCCATCTTGTCGAATGCTTTGTTGATCTCCTCTTCGGGGACGCAAAACGACATTCTCAGGTGCCCCTGGCCCGTGGGCCCAAACGCTATCCCGGGCGTGGTGGAGACACCGCCTTCCTTCAACAGCCTTTTGCAGAATGCGGTTGAGTCTTTTCCTTCCTCCAAGAGTATTTTGGGAAACATGAGATAAGAGCCGCCCGGTTTTTCGCAGGCAAAAACCGAACCAAGCCGCTCGAGACGTTCGCACATGACGTTGCGCGCGGACAGGTAGTGTTCCCGAAATTCCGCAACGCATTCCTGCGACCCCTTCAAAGCGGCAAGCGCGGCATACTGAGAGACCACCGGGGCACAGATCGCCAGTGGTATGTGTGCTTTGTTGATCTGGGGAATCACCTCTTCGTCGGCGTGCAGATAGCCGATCCGCCAACCCGTCATTGCATAGGTCTTGGTGAACGTATAGCAGCTAATCACGTTTCGCCTCATTTCCGGCATGGAGGCGATGCTGAAATGCTCGTGGCCGTCGTAAGTGAAATACTCGTAGGCTTCGTCGGTGATCACCATCAGATTGTTTTCCAAGGCGATCCGGGCCACTTGACGAAGCTGCTCCTCGGCCCAGACGGTGCCGGTGGGATTGTTCGGAGAACAAAACAGGATCGCTTTCGTCCGGGGAGTTATCGCGTTCTTGATGCCTTGGATGTCGAGAGCGAATCCTTCTTCTTCGATTGTGGGGACAAACACCGGCTTGCCCGAAGCAATGACCACCTGGCGAACGTGCGTTGAATAAGTTGGCGAGGGCAGAAGAACCTCGTCGCCCGGGTCAACCACGGCCATTACGGCAGCCGCCAATCCTTCAATGGCTCCGACCGTGACCATGATTTGGGAGATTTCGGCATCGACATGGTTGTCCCGCTCGAGTTTTTTGACGATTTCTTTCCGCAATTCCAACAGTCCGGCGTTTTCGCTGTATCCCCCGACCAGCCCTTTTCTGATTGCGGCGATTGCGCCATCCTTAATATGCTCGGGGGTATCGGAAGTCGGTTTTGCCCAGGATAAGAACGCCACGTCGTCGACGTCCTTCGACAATCTTGTCATCTCGTGGATGGCGGATTTAGATATTCGACCAACCCTGTCTGATATCCTCGGTTTGCCCGTCATTTATTGCACTCCGTCTGAATAATATTCCTGCACTTAGCGCTTGATGCCGCAGCAGTCGCCACAACCTTGCGGCCCTCGATCTGCTTCACTTTTTCGCGGACATCCAGAGGCACATCCGCCTTTGTTCTTTGTCCGGTATTTCTCATTTCAACTCCGCTCGGATACACTCCGAGGGAACAAAAAGGGGACAAAAGGAAGACAAAAGTGGACGCAACTCTTTTCGTTGCCACGAACAGCGGCAGTCGGGACACCGCGCGGTTCAGCGCGTGGTAAACATACCCTCCGGGAGCGGCACGAGCGGTTCACGACATCACAAAAACCTATCACAGCTCCTCTTCTCCGTCAATGGAAAAGAGCGGCGTCCACTTTATCATCTTCAAGCGTACTGCGGTTCTGTTGCTACTCGAAGATCGCATCCTCCAACCGCCACGCATTCAGAAACACCTTTTGCTCGTATTGAGAAAGGGTGTCGCCGGTCGGACTCAACAGGACCAGCGAGACGGTCACGTGGGTGACTTTCCGCGGGACGGCTGAAAGATCGACCTTCTCCACCAGCACGGCGTTGGACGCGGCGACGTCGATGCTCTTGCGACCGTCGACGAACGTCGTCTCGCCGGCAGCGACTTTCCACCGAATTTCGCAGTCCTTCAGGCCCTTGGGCAAATCGTTGGCCACCCAAACTTCCATCCGCGCCCCTCGATCCGTAATGCGGAACAGCGGGACGAGCGGCTGGTTGACCTGGGCCATGGCGAGGTAGCCCTTTTTCGGGCGAAGGTCATGGCTGACGATCGCTTTGGGCCAGTTCACGGCGAGCACGTTGATGAAGTGGAAGTGGAAGTAGCCGGAAATACGTCGTGGCGAGAGGCGGAAACCCTTTGTGATTTCCGCAAGCAGGACGGCCTGATAGTTCTGGCTCGCCTCGATATACTCGCCCAGGTTCGCCGGCCGCTTGCCGCCGAAACCGACGATCTGCCGCTTGTCGGCCTTTCTCGTCTGGATGTGACCCCAGAGCGTATCCGCCTCGGGCGGCGGTGTTGGCCCAAACTGGGCGGGATAGTGGTCCCGCATCGTTTCGTACGCATCGAGCGCCTCGGCTCCGTATTCCCCAGCGGTGATCGCGCGGCGGCCTTCGTACTTCTGGTTGAACCCCCAAATCTGGCCTTCCCACGGAGGTCCGTACCACTCGTTGAACCAGCCGATATAGGTGTGGAAATCGTCGATCACATTGGACCAGTACGAATCCGGAAGATCGTACCGGCGTGGCGATTCGTTGTGATTCCCGCTGATCGGCTTGACGATCCGCTCGTCGTCCACGGCAAGCACCGCGTCGATGATCCCCCGGGGTTCCATCTTGGTTTCGTTTGCGAATGACAGGAGCACGACGCCGGGGTTATTGTAGCACACCCGGGCAAGCGCCGTGCCGGCGTGGGCCAGTTCCGCCAGGGCTTTCTTTCGGTCTCGATTGCGGCCGCCTCCCTGGTCTTGCTCCGACATGATACCCAGCCGGTCGAACAGTTCGCGGACCTCGGGAAAGCTGACGTGCTGGCAGACGCGGACGGCGTTGAAGTTCGCCGCCTTCAGCATCAGGATGCAATCGACGAGCTTGTCCCGCTCGTTCCAGTACGACAGCGCGTTCAGTCCCTGAACGGACGTACCCCGGAGAAAGATCGGCCGGCCGTTGAGCAAGAACATCCCGTCCGGCAGACCGGGATACGGGTTCTTCCGCGAAACGATGCTGAACGATCGGTAGCCGAAAAGCACGTCCTTGGCGTCGATTACCTGTTTGTCGCGGCGGACGATCACCCGGCACCTGTAAAGACGGGGTGATTGTGGCGACCAGAGCTTTGCCTCCGGCATCGGGATCGAGAGCGCCTGTGTGCTCGGCCCTTTTGGCACGCGGCACGAGACGGTCTTGCGATAGCGGCGGCCCTCGAAATTCTCCGGCAGCACTTGGACCTCGACCTCGACGTCGTCCGCCGCGGTCGCGTCCATTTCCACCTTTACATCGACACATTGTTTCTTCAGGTCGCCCCGCGCGAATATCTCCGACACGCAGGTTTCGCCCGTCGTCTCCAGATAGACCTCCCGGAAAATGCCGAACCCGTTGCCGATGTGTATCGAACTCTTCTGGTATCCACGGACGGACTGGGACCGGTCGGGAACGTATCGCTGGTTGTCGCCGGCCGGAGAATCGGGAAAAATCGACCAGTAGGCGTGCGGTTCGCCGAAGACCGGTCCGTCGATCACGCGGACCGCCAGCGTGTTGGTTTCCTTCAGGAGCGACGTGACGTCAAACCGGAACGGCTCGCAGTAGGCCTTGTGGCCGCCGAGGAATTTTCCGTTGAGCCATACTTCCGCTTCCCAGTCGACGCCGTCGAAAACAAGGAAGGCGCGGCGCGACGGCTTCGGCGGCGCGGCGGAAAAGCGGGTCCGATACCACGAGATGCAGCTTATGGACCTCCTTTGGCTTTGAGGTTTTTTGGCGATATAGCGCCACTCGGGCACGGTCACCTTGTCCCACGACGAGTCGTCAAAATCTTCCCGAAACCACTCCGGCGGCTCGGGTTTCTCGGCCCCTTCTTTTGCCTGGGCTATTTCAAACTTGAATCGCCACTCGTTTCCAACCGTCGTCCGGGTTCGGACCTCCAGCGGGCGGGGAAGGCTGCGGAGGTAGGGAGCGCATGCCTCGCGAAGCCGCTTAACGGTCGCCGCGACCTCTTCCGGAGTGGACGGGGCCATGCATGCGAATCCCCGCTGCTCACCGATGCCGCGCGGCGGATCGGTGGATTCGGCGGAGGTTGGTCCAGTGCCGACTGCCCAAGCGAGTGTACAAAGCACGATCCACGTCACGTTTCGTCGGTTTTCGTTCATGGCCGAAATCTCCGGTTTTGAAGCAAAGCAAAAAAAAGGGGCCGCAGCTATTTTCGCTGGGTGCCGCTGGCGTGTCGCCGGTGCTAACGGGAGTACTGGCAAGATGCCAGTGCCACCCTCTTAACTCGGCCACGTCCGCTCGATGAACGTGGTGTCTACCCGCGACTCGTGGAAGGCGGCGTGGTCGAGAATCTTTTGGACAAAAAAGGAGACGCAACTCTTTTCGCCGCCACAAAGTCGGCCTCCTTCTCGAACAGGGGGCAGCCGGGCCACCGCGCGATTTAGCGAGTGGTAAACTACCCTCCGAGAGCGGCGCGAGCGGTTCGCAGCACTACGAAAAGCCTACCACAGCTCCTCTTCTCCGTCAATGGAAAAGAAGTTGCGTCCCCTTTCCGTCGCCCCAGAGGAAAAGTAGAATGCCCGCGTTGTCCCCGGCGTAATACGGCGAAAACCAACCGGAAAAACCATGACGACGGCTTCCACCCAAGAACGGCCCAGCAACGTCGTTGCATTCCGCGACGCTCAATGGGAAACGCGATGGCTGGTCGTCGGCCTCTCCGCCTTTCTGCTTTTGTCTTGCGCCTATCTTCTCGATCGAGAATGGGTTTCGCAATTCTCGCCATGGCTGTTGCTGGTTCTCACCGGATTGGTTCCACACGTCTTTCTGCTCGTCTTTCCGATCGTCACGCGTCGTCCGAACCAACGCGGCAGTTTCGGCATCCCGCCGCCGACGCGCTGCTTGATTGAATTCGGCATCGCCATTCCCGTCGTGATTCTGACGTTGGTCGTTCTGGCGACGGCCAACTATCTCCTCGGCCGCTTGTTGCCGGGGACATCGCTCACGCCCGACGCCGTTTCGAAATGGGCGACGTCGCCCGACCGAACGCTCGTTTCCATTGTCCTGCTGTTTTCGTTCACCTTTGCACCGATTTCCGAAGAACTGTTCTTTCGCGGGTTCTTGCAGAACGCGTTTCGCGCCCGGATGCCGTGGATCGTTGCCGTCGTTGCGCAATGCCTGATATTCGGATTCGGCCATTTATTTTTCTACGGCGCGTTGCATGCAGTCGTCGCGTTCTTTCTGGGCCTGCTTCTGACGCTGCTTTACGAATGGCGCAAGACGCTCATCTCGCCGATTTTCGTCCATGCGGGCATTAACTTGCTCGCGGCCCTCGGCACCGCTGCTATGATGGCCAACCACGCTGACAGCGCCCTTCTTGGCGTCGTTGGCGATCAAAACGATAGCGTGTGCGTGATTCGGGGAATCGTGCCGAACTCCGCCGCGGAAGAGGTTGACCTTCAGGTCGGCGATGTCATCACGTCGTTAAACGGCAAGCCTATTCGCAATTTTCAGCATTTAATCGACACCGTTCGCTCGTATCGACCAAGCGACGCCGTTACGCTAACACTCGACAGGGCAGGTTCGTCGGTCGAGGTCAAAGTGGTACTCCGACGATGTGGCGATCTATAGCGAATCGTAGAATCACTTCGTCGATACTATCCCCAGTGAACGGCGCAAATAATTTCTCGATCTGTGTGCTCGCCACGCGATGGGATGGCAGTTCAACTGCCACCCCAACAACGCCGCGTGGACGCGGCGGCTAAACATCTCTTAACTCGGCCACGTCCGCTCGATGAACGTGGTGTCTACCCGCGACTCGTGGAAAGCCGTGTGGTCGAGAATCTTTTGGTGCATGGGGATGGTCGTCTTGACGCCCTCGACGTGCAGCTCGGAAAGCGCCCGCTTCATGCAGGCGATGGCCTCGCGGCGGGTCGGCTGGTGGACTAGCAGCTTTCCGATCATCGAGTCGTAGTAAGGCGAGACGACGTAGCCCTCGTGGACGTGCGAATCGAACCGCACGCCGAACCCGCCAGGCACGCGCAGCCGCGTGATCGTTCCAGGCGTGGGCCGAAAATTCTTCTCCGGGTCTTCGGCGTTTATGCGGCACTCGATCGACGCACCGCTCAGGTGGATATCGTCCTGGGTGAAGGGGAGTTTCTCGCCGGCGGCCACCAGCAACTGCGCCTTGATCAGGTCTATGCCCGTGACCAACTCGGTCACCGGATGTTCGACCTGTATTCGGGCGTTCAGTTCGATGAAGTAGAAATTACCTGAGGGATCGACGATGAATTCGACCGTGCCGGCGTTGGTGTAGTTGGCGGCGCGGATCAGCCGGACCGCCGCGTCGCACATTTCCTGGCGGGTTTGGTCTTCGAGCCGCGGGGCGGGACTCTCCTCGACCAATTTCTGGTGGCGTCGCTGCATCGTGCAATCGCGTTCGAAGAGGTGGACGGCGTTGCCGTGGTTGTCGGCGATCACCTGGACCTCGACGTGGCGTGGATGCTCGACGTATTTTTCGAGGTAAATTTCGGCGTTGCCGAAAGCGGCCTCGGCCTCGGCCTGGGCCTGCTGAGTGGCGGCCTTCAACGCCAGATCGTTCAGCGCCACTCGCATCCCGCGTCCGCCGCCGCCGGCCGATGCCTTGATCAACACCGGGAAACCAAGCTCGTGTGCCAGCGAAACGGCCTGGGCCTCGTCCTCGACCAGCCCCTCGCTACCGGGCACCGTCGGCACGTGTACTTCCTTTGCCAGCCGTCGGGCGGCGTTCTTATCGCCCACCAACGCCATCGCCTCGTGGCTGGGGCCGATGAACTCGATCTCGCAACTGCGGCAAATCTCGGCGAAATGGGCGTTCTCGGCCAGAAATCCGTAGCCCGGATGGATCGCCTGAACGTTGCCGATCTCGGCGGCGCTAATTACCCGGTCGATCTTCAGGTAGCTGTCGGCCGCCTTGGGTAGTCCGACGCAGTACGCCTCGTCGGCCAATTCCAGGTAGGCGGCGCCCCGATCGGCCTCGCTGAAAATAGCAACCGTCTCGACGCCCAACTCGCGGCACGCGCGAAAGATGCGCAAAGCGATCTCTCCGCGATTGGCAACTAAAATGCGTTTGAACACGTTTATTCCCCCGTCTCGACCTTGAACAGGGGCTGACCGAATTCGACCGAGGCGCCGTTTTCGACCAGCACCGCGATGATGCGGCCGGAGACCTCGGCCGGAATCTGGTTGAATACCTTCATGGCCTCGACGATGCAGACGGTCGTGTCCGGCCCGACGTGGTCGCCGACCTTAATAAACGGCGGCGATTCGGGATCGGCGGCCGAGTAGAAAGTGCCCACCATCGGGCTTTTTATCACCGTTCCGTTGTCCGCTTTCGGCGGCGTGGATTGCTCGGCGGCGGATTCCGGCTTCGCCGACGCAACAACCACCGGCGCCGCAAGCGGATGGGCCGCGGCTGCCAACCGACGCAATTGAATCCGCATTTCGCCCTGTTGGAGATCGATCTCGCTGAGATCGTGCTCCTTCATCAGCTCCACGAGGCGGCGGATCTTGCGGACGTCAAAAATATCCTGATGGGTCGAAGAGGACGCTTTCATTTATTCCCTCGCTGAATCAGCAAATGTCGAATGACGAAATTCAAATGACGAAGGAATGACGAAAATTAAATGACGAATGACGAATGCGGACACGTCATCTTTGACATTCGTCATTCGACATTCCTTCGTCATTTGAATTTCGACATTCGACATTCATATTTATCCGACCACGGCGTCTTCCAGCCGCTTGGGAACGCTGGTGAGGACTTCGTGGCCGGAGCGAGTTACCAGCACGTCATCCTCGATACGAACGCCTCCCCATCCCGGCAGATAGATGCCCGGCTCGACCGTCACGACCATACCCGGCTTGAGGATGGTTTGGCTCTTAACGGCCAGCCGCGGCGCCTCGTGGACCAATAATCCAAGTCCGTGCCCAAGTCCGTGGCGAAAACGCTTGCCGAAACCGGCCTTGGCGATATACGATCGGGCAACGTTGTCCACGTCGTGTGCCAAAACTCCCGGTCGGACGGCGGCAATCGCTCGGGTTTGAGCCTCCAATACAGTTTTATAGATACGCTCGAATTTCGGCGAAATTTTACCCGTCACCAGCATCCGCGTCAAGTCGCTGCAATAGAGTCCGTCGTTGGCCCCCCAATCGATCAGCACGAAGTCGTCCTCTCCGATCCGGTTTTGCCCGGGCGTGGCGTGCGGCAACGCCGCCCGAGGCCCCACGGCCACGATCGACGGAAAAGACGCGTCCTTGGCCCCGAACAGCCGGAACTGGTACTCCAACTCGTCGGCCACTTCCTTTTCGGTTTTTTCCGGCCGCAAAGTCGATCGCAGCACGGCGAAAGCCTTTTCCGCCTGCCAGACCGCCCGACGCAGCCGCTCGACCTCGTCCTTGTCCTTTATCAACCGCAGCGTCTCGACCATGCCGGAAGTGGGCACAAGTTCGACCTTCGGCAATTTTTCGGCGATCTGGTTCCGCAGTCCGACGGTCATCGAGTCCCCCTCGATTCCCAGCCGGCCGATCTTCGCGGCGCGTGCGACCCGCACCACCGCCTGCAACATCGCCACCCCCGGCGAACGGATATCGAGGTCCACGCCCGGACATTCTTCGCCCAATTGGGTCGTGTACCGTGGGTCGCTGAGTATCGTCTCGCCGTCGCGGCGGACCAGCAGGTAGCTGTCGTCGCCGGTGAATCCGGTCAGATAGGTGACGTTTGTGAAGTCGGTGACCAGCAGTGCGTCGACGCCGGCCTTTTTGATCGCCTTTTGGAGTCGGTCGCGTCGGGCCTGAAAGTCCATGCTACATCTCCTGAAAAAGAGTGATCCGTGGTCGAGTTGGTCCAGCCGCCGCGTCCACGCGGCGAAAATTACCGCGTGAGAGGAAGAACGGAAAGTATGTATTCGGTATTTATCGAGTCCTGGCCCCCGATCCCTAAACCTCAATCTCCGATTGGACCAGACGGGGGGCAGGTTGGCAAGGGCCTCGCCCGACAGATTGACGAAACTGGACGAAAACCCAAACGCGGAATACGGTGCCGTTGGATGTGCGTCGCCATCCCCTGTGTCTCCATCCATCAGACCTGATAATTTATTGCTGGTGCGTATAATGTGGTGTTTCCCTGTGGGGGGTATTGCTCCGCCATGTGGCTCTGTTTATACTTCATTTTTCTATTCGAGTTCGCGCCGGTATCGCCCTTGGAACTCGGCGGAAGTCCACAAGGAGGAATGTCAGGCAGAGTACAGGGAATAAATACATAACTTTTTGAACCGAAGGAGATTTTTCCGTGAGCAAACGCATCAGCTCATCGGAATCGGGTCATGCCGTCGGTTGACTCTGCTGCCGCCTGGGATAAGTGCTTCAATGTTTATCTTTTCTTTGGGAGTCGAATCATGGCCTTCAAGATGGATTGCCCGCATTGCAAGAGAACGCTGAACGTTCCCGAAGCGGCGTTTGGCAAAACAGTTCCCTGCCCCGGCTGCAACCAGACGTTGACGGTTCCGCAGCAACCGGAGTCGGTTTCTTCACCGCATCCCGTTGGAGCTCAAGCGTCGTCGCGCGGCGTTGAGCGGCAGCCGCAGGCCCAGGCATCCTCGACTTCGCCGCTTCCCAAAGACATGCCGCCCGTGCCGGGAACAACTTCCAAGGTTGAGCCGGAAGAAAGTCCCTGGGGATTTCTCGATGGTGTGCCATCTGTTGCCAATTCGCAATCTCATTTGAATCCGCGAGTATCTTTGGTGGACCTTCCCATCCGCATTAGGGAACTGATATTTGATGGCGACGACATTCTATATGCATCTCGCCCATCGCAGAGCGCACTCGCACTCGATCTGATAAAGTGTGGGATTCTCTGGGGCTTTGCGGTATTTCCAATCTTGTTAGGTGCAATTTCTTCACTTGGCAGCGCTGCGCTGCTGGTATTCTTCATTTTATGTGTGCTTTTGGTCATCGGCCTGACAATTACATACTTTTCATGGAAGAACCATTATTACGTCATCACGACGCAACGCACCATCGTTTCACAAGGGATATTCGATGTGGGCATCAGTGTGGTACTTAATCGCCACATTCAACTAGTCTCGATCAACACGGGTATCGTCGACCGATGGCTTGGTCTAAACCGCGTGGAATTGTCGACGGCGGCACAAGGCGGTGGAGGTGGAATAATGGCGCGCTTCCGTGCGTCGTCCAAGGGGTCAGTCCAACTCATTCATGTGGATGCGAAGGACATTGTGGGATGCTACCGAGAACTGTCGAAGGGATAGTTGATGTGGAGATAAAAGAACAAAGGAACAAGTCCCATTATCGCTGCTCCCATATTTCCTGATTGGACTTATCCCCTCTTTCCTTCTTTTGTGCTGTATATTGAGTCATCGTAAGGACCACCATGAGCAGCAACCCTCCTTCCTGGTATATTCCCGGTGAAGGCCAAAAGCCTGCGGGACCTTTCACCGCCGAGCAGATTATCGAATCTTGGCGGGCTGGTGGAATCAGTGAAAAAACCATGTGCTGGCAGGAGGGGATGCCGCAATGGCTACCGTTAATACGGGTCGAGCCGTTTGGTTCAACGATCCGCGCGGCACACCGGGCGAAACGCCGCACACTGGTCCGGCGTGTGACAACCGTTCTGGTCGGGGCGGTGTTCCTGAGTATTGTTGGCGTAGTGGTTTGCGTCTATTGGAACGAAGCGACAACCATCCACAAGGCGAAAACGCTGATCGCTGCCGGCCGTTGCGACGAGGCGGCGGCGCTGCTGCGAACCTTCCGGGGCGAAACATATCTGTACGGCAAAGAAAGCCGGTACTTGTTCGCCCTGGCAACGTTCCGGCAGTACGCCTTGGCGACCGATGCGAGGGAGCTTTCCGGGGAACCGCTGAAAAAGCCAAAAAAACAACTGAAAGAGCTTTTTCAGGACGGCGAGCGATGGCGAGAGCGGGCCAAGTCGGAATTGGCGGACATCATTGACAAGATTCCCGAACAGGCCCCCGACGATCTTGCAAGGGCCGTGGCCTTGGCCAATGTCCTGCGAGAACTCAAGCTCGCGGAAGACAAGCCACTGGCGAAGCAACTGCTCGGCAGGCTCAAGGCGAGGGCCGACGCGGGTCGCGACTTGGAAGACGCCGCCCCCGCCGTGGCGAAAATTCTTGACCTTGATCCGCCGTCGGCTGACTATGTGCTGTCGATAATGCTCGGCGGCGCTGGCGTGCCTTTAAGTGAACTTGAACATGGGCTGGCGATTGCTCAACGCTGGGTCCGCCAGTCCCCGGCGATTGCCAAGCTCCTGGCCGACGCGATGTTCACGCGGGCCGATAATATGTCGAAGATAGGTCGCCGGCAGACGGCCAATGCGTTGCTGGACGCGGCCGAAAAGGTTTTTCCGAGGAACCATGATAAGTTCGCAAAAAAAAGGTTGGCGTGGCTGAAAAACCAACTCGACGACAAGGACTATGCGGGCGTGGTGCGCCGCTTGGATGCGATGAGCCTCGACCGCGATTCGGCGGTCGTGGTTTCCGAGGCAGCCTCGCTCTACCTCCAAGCCGCACAAGGGCTGTCCAAAACCTATCGCACTGCGGCGGCACGTGCCCTGGAGAGGGCCTTTCAACTCGAGCCCGGATTGGCGGATTCCGAAACGAACGCCATCCTTTGGCTCCGTCTGCACCCGGAGCCGAGCGATGACAAACTCCGCCGCTGCAAGGAATTCCTCGCCGCATTCCCAGACAGCACGCGCTGCAATGAGGTACGAAACTCGATGCTGGTCGGTGCCGACCGCCTGGCCGAGACCGGCAGGCCAGATGAGGCAATCGCCACAGCCGAATGGCTTCTGAAAGAGTGTCCGAAAACGCCGAAGAAACAGGAAATCAACGACAAGATCGTCGAGTGGAAAGCCATGCCTCCGTCGGGGCCAAAGGTGGAACCGCCGCGACCGCCCGGGCAGTCGGAAAACGTAGAAAAGACCTTGGAGGAGGAACTTACTAGCCGAAGAGTGATTATCAACACCCCAAGTGCTATTAAGGCCGCGGTAGCGAATAAAGATGTATGGATAATCCAAGTGGCCGATACTTGCACGGCCGACAAGTTCGACTCCCACCATACCGAACTTCTGCGAAATTGGGTATCCAATGGTGGTATTCTCTGGGCAAACAATAATGTCCTAGCGCTTTTCGGCGTCCGCCATCAACGGTATGGAACACTCTTCTGGTCTCCCCACTGCAAATGCACAGTATCAGGGGGCGCAAGCGCATGTCCAATCCTAGCCGGTTGTAAGAAGGTATCGCTGAAGAATGTCGAGGGCAGAGCCCATACCCTAAGCTACGAAGATGGCGATGTTATTCCGTTGCTCGCGCTCGTAGAGGATAGGGAGCGGGCTGGACTTATCCAAGAAGACGTGGGTATCACGGTATGGTCATTGGTCTCATACGGCAGTGGATGGATTACTGATCCGAAAGATGTGGACGTGACGGAGTACGATGGTGCATGTTTTCAGGACAACTTTTATCGTTTTTGTCTTCGTAGAGAGATTCCTGGCGTTTCGGATGGCAACTGTAAATGGAGTCCGCCCAACGGCCCGCCGGAGTATGTCGGTTGGAAGCCTCCGCCCGGTGGGGTGGTGTTGCCGATTGTACCTGGACTCAAGCCAGAACCGCACAAAGGTCCGCTTTCCGGCACTTGGCAAGCTTCCACCGGCGCGCAGTTGTTCTTTGAGGATGACGGGAAGGATGTTACGGTAAAGCTCATTCAGGGAACCAGCGATACTCTTCAACAACTTACCGGCAAATTGACTCGCCGCGGTGGCAAGGCCGACGCGAAACAATTCGACGGCAGGCTTCATGTGACGTTGATCGGCGACACGAAAGCGCGCCACACTAATGTAATAGGCACTCTCGTCGACGAAAACACCCTGCGTCTAAGATGTGCCAATTGGCCGGTTATTACGGGAAATAGATGGATCGGCGGACGGAACGAGAGCTTTGTATTTACGCGCAAAGGCGCCGTGAAAGCAAGATACCCGGACGACCCATTCCGAAAATGAACCGCAATCAACTAGAATCGCTGGCCCGGCGGCTTCTGGCGGGCGAAGTGTCGCTGGAAGAGTTTCTTGGCGAAGCGGCCCATCGGGGAATCGCCGACTTGGGCGACGCACAAATCGACCTGGACCGGTCGCGGCGATGCGGATTCCCGGAGGTGATCTTTGCCGAAGGGAAGACAACCGCCGCGATGGTGAAGATTTTCGAGGCGCTGCTGCACGACGGAGCCGATGTGCTGGCTACCCGGGTGTCGGAGGAGCAGGCCGCCGGATTGCTGGAGAAATATCCCGCCGCTCGATACAACGCCGTCGGCCGGACGTTCCGGATTCCCGGCGGAGAGGGGGAAGGGGAAGGGCGCGAAGGGTGTCAAGGGAAGGTGACGATCGTCACCGCCGGCACCAGCGACCTGCCGGTGGCCGAGGAGGCCCGCGAAACCGCGCTCTGGACCGGCGCGGCGGTAACGCTGATTCAGGACGTGGGCGTGGCCGGACCGCATAGACTAACCGCTAATCTACCGTTGTTTGCCGAGTCAGACGCGGTGGTGGTGGTGGCCGGCATGGAGGGCGCGTTGCCCAGCGTGGTGGGCGGGCACGTCGCCTGCCCGGTGATCGCCGTGCCTACCAGCGTCGGCTACGGGGCCAGCTTCGGCGGAGTGGCGGCGCTGCTGGGAATGCTCAACAGTTGCGCCTCGAACGTCACCGTGGTGAACATCGACGCCGGCTTCAAGGGAGGATACGTCGCCGGGCTGATCGCCAAAAACGTGGCCAAGCAAAAAGCCGCGACCGGCGGTTGCGCCTGATTTACTGTGTCGCCGACTTGGTTCCCTCCGGCGAGCCTCCGATGGGCGTGCCGGGGGGTAACGGCCGGGCCGCAATCGAATAGCCCAGCCGATACAACTCCTTGCGGGTCTGGCGGAACGCCTCGAAGCCGTCCGGGTAGACCCACAAGGTGATGGTCGTCCGGCCGGGAAGGATTTTTGCCAGCTCCCGGCGGAAGTCAGATTCTTTTTCGAGCGCCAGTCGGACCGGCTCGCCGAGGTTGTTCGAGGCGGGAATCAGCGTCCATTTCTTCAGCCGCACGTAGCTGCCGCCGCGGCCGGTCTGTTGGGCTATCTCCAGCGGAACGTCGTAGCGCTGGAGCGTGTAGCGGAGCCGGAATCCGCCCACTGGCCCGACCGTGTCGGTCAACTCCGGCTGGTCGCGGAGCTTATAGACCTGACGTTTTGCCCGCGACTTGAACTCCTCCAGCAGCGGCTCCAGCGGCACGAACAACATGCGGCCGTTGGTCACCAACAGATGCGCCTCCGGGCCGTCCACCGTCCGGCTGATCGACGAGGGATAGCTTTCCACCACGATCGGCTCGGCCGGTTGGTTTTCGATTTGTTCTCGCCGGCGATTCAGTTGCCCGAGTCGGCGCCGCGATTGCGAAAGTTGATCGGCCAAGTCGAACTCCGCCTTTGGGGCCTGATCCAACTTGTCGCGGCGACGCCGAATTTCGTGTTCCGCCGCCGAGACCACCGTGGCCAGATAGTCGCGTTTCATTCCGCGGACGGCGATTTCCTGTTCCAACTCGCGCGTTTCCTCGGCGGTCTTCCACACGTCTGTCCGCAACGATTGCTCGGCGGCCAATTCCTTTTCCAAGTCCGCCACGGCCGGCGGAGACGAAGTCGACGATAGTTCCGGTGCGCTCTTGATCCGCATCCCTTCCAGGACCACCATGATGATCATAATGCTCACCACGCTGGCCACGATATCCACGAAGGAATCGCCGTTTACCGGATCGCCGCGTTGGATGGTGGATCGAGGCATGTGGAGAGATTAGTGTGTAGCGGCCGGGCTTGCCCGGCGCGTTGTGAATACCATGTAAAGAATGATTAACTGAAAACTGACAACTGAAAACTCCTCACTTCCTTTCCACCAACAACCCGCTCCCTTCCAGCAGCGTGGCCAGTTCGGCGAACCGCCGTTCGCCACCGGGGCCGACAGAGACCTTCAGCACCGGGCGCCAATACATGCTTCGCCCGGCAATCCCCCACGTCTCCATCTGTTCCCAAACGGCCGAGATCAGCGTATCGACCGACGATTCGACGCGCGAGCCAAGCGGCACAACCTTGTTATCCCTCGGGCCGCGGTCGGAGAACACTACTAGCCGGTCGGCGTGGCACTCGATGCGGATCGGCCGTCGAATACCGACCGACCCGCGCGCGGCGTCGCGTAGCCCCCAGCCTTTTCCCCGCTTGGCGGTCAAACTTGTGGTCATCGAGCATCCGCCGCAGTTTTTATCTGGCGGATCGTCGTTTCGCTCCACGTCGGGGCTGCCGGGTGGCGATTCGGGGGTCGGTTCCCACTCACCCGGCAGCAGCGGCCGACCGTTCCCCGCGGCCGACGACTGGCCCGACGGGTCTTGCTCGCGCGGCGGCCGGCCGACCACGTATCCCTCGGGCCGAGTGTCGTTTTCGCCGTCGGCGGCACTGGCGAAGCCAGTGGCACGCGATTGATCGGCGACGGCGGCGTTGGCTCCTCGCAAGGGATTTGTGTTGGCGGCATCGCCCGAGGTCGGCGTTCCCGGTGAATCGCCGTGTTCGTCCCCCGCGAGCGCAGTCGCGGGGCGTTGGGTGGCACGCCCCTGAGCGTAGCGAAGGGCGTGGTTGTCTTGGGAAACACGCCCTTCGCTGCGCTCAGGGTCGTGCCACCCCTCGTCCCCCGTCCCTCGCCCCTCGTCCCTCCTCATCGCGACTGGGCCGGCGGGACGAACGGGCCGGTAGCCGCCCGCGCCTGAGTTGGAAGAGACCTCCTCGCGGACGAAACCGCCACCGCTGGGCCTCGCCCGATACACAACTTTCCTTCGGACGTCCCGGTGCGTGGGCGCGGCCGCGGCCAGCCGGGCCCGGCTCGTCCGCGCCGAGGCGACCACCTGACGAACGACCTGGGCCAAACGCGGATCGGGCGGTTGGAACGCCAGATTCCAATCGTCGCCGATCAACTCGTAACCGAAGTCGGAACCCCACGAGGTCATCGCCGCGCGGGCGGCGTAGTAGGCGTTGATCCCCTCCGGCCGGACCAGCAGCATTGGATACGGCTCGCCCGCCTCGGCGTCGAAGTCCTGCTGCTCCAGCATGTACTCGCGCGCGGCGCGCATTGCGGCCGCCAGCGGATTGCCCGGCCCCAGCGGCCCGTCGAAGTCGGAATCGGTCAGCTCTATGCCTTCGGGCTGCAACACCACGGCGTCCGCGCGACATTCAATGTAGATCGGCCGGCGATGCGTTTGATTCGGTCCCTCGTAAGGGACTATCGCGTAAGAGGGCTTTTGGGCGGCGGCCTCGCTGCGGGCTTCGGCAATCCGCCGAGCAGCCGCGTCGATTTCGGCGCGGACGCGCCGCAATTCCGCCTTGGTTTCGCTGCTGTGCCGCCGGTCGGTTTGCTCCAAACGGTCGAGATCGTCCAGGGTGCTTCGGTATCGTTCAAACTGTTCCCGCAATCGTCGCTCGTGGTCTTCCAGGTGCCCTAATTGCAGTCGGACGTCGGCCAATTGAGCCTCGGTCTTCGTCCGCGATTGGCGTAGCATCTCGATGCGCCACCGGACGTCTTCCATCCGCGTCCGCACGTCGGCCGTTTGTTCGGCGGCTTTGGCCAGCGCGGCCGCCTCGGCCTGGCGTTTGGCGACGTAAGTAATGGCCATCAGCAACGGAACCAGCGCGCCCATCGTGCAGATCAATACCGCCAGAAACGGAAACAGCGCGATGCGCGATTCTGCCCGGGTAGCGTGTCGGCGTTTTGGTCGGAGGACGAATTTCATGCCGCATGAGTGGCGCGTCGGGAGGGTTCAAGGTTGATCGGTGTCGCGGTGCCCGGCGATTCGGCCAGCCGTGCGCTGAGCATGTTCACCGCCGCCGCCAGGCTGAGGACGGTTTGCTGGAAATGTTTTGCGCCGGCCAGCGAGGCGAGGTTGCGGTTCAGCGCGTCCTCCAACCGCGTGACTTCGCCGGCGGCCTCGACGGCCCTCTGTAGCACTTCGGCCTGGCGAGAGAGTTCTCCGGTGGCGGCCGACATCGCTGCCTGCACTTGCCCTCCGGCGGCCTCCGCCATCTTCGACCATTGTTCGGCTGCCGATTCGACCGAGTCGCGCCACAATTCGGCCTGCCTCCGCGCCAACGTCTCCGACGCTTGTAGCATCATCTCGGCCATTCGCCGCATGGCGACGATCTGCCCGTCGGCGCCGCCGGGAACCGCCGGAAACCGATCAAACAACTCGTCCTGCACGCGACTGTCCACCTCTTCCAACAGCCGGTTTTCCAACTGCTCTACGCAGAAGTGGACGAACATTAAAATTATCGCCAGCGAAAGGGCCAGGGCGGTAGTGTCGAACTTCAAACCCAGGCCTTTTAGCACATTGAACATCGATTGGTCCGGGGCGCTAAAATCGACGCCGTTCAGCGCCATCGTTATGCCGATCACCGTGCCGAGGAACCCGAGGATCGGGATCGACCAAACTATTACGCGGAACAGGCCGTGTCCGGAATGCACGCGGGCGGCGTCCACGTCGGATAGATATTTCAGTTCGTCGCCCAGCGAATCGGCCGAGCCGCGCCAGCGGACGTGCTTCAGCGCCGCGCGGAGCCGCGAGATGTAGTATTCGCCCCAACGCCGCTCGGGTAGCCGATCCAGCCGCGCCAGCAAAGCGTCGCACTGCTCGGCCGGTTGCGACGCTTTTACTGCCAACTGCGAGGTTCTTGCCATTGGCCGTAAGGTTTCTGCCGCCGGTCCCAGTGGCGAGTCGCCAAGTGCCGCTCGTTGCGCGAATGTATCGAACAACTTGATCGTCAACGCCGCCAACCCGACGGCGAAAATGATCGTCTCCATGTACTCCACCGGGTGGCCGGCGAAGTAACGCTTCACCAACGGCAACCCCAATGGCCCGTAGTGGACCAGGGCGTAAAACCCCACGGACCCCAGTATCCCCCATAGGAATGGCGATCTGCCGATCGCCCGGATCGATTGGCTTAACTTGCTCATGTCCGATTAGGTCCTTCGTTCGATGTTGTTCCTTGCATTTGCATAGCGCGCAGAGGGGCCGCAGCATCCTTAAAATCGACCTAATCGGCAAAGTTTATGAGTCGAATCGGCCATGGAATACACATTGCGGGTTAATGGCGGTAAATGGCAAGAAGGTGTTGTCTCCTGCCTTGTCGGCAAAGTTTGCCAAAGTTGATGTCGGCAGGTGCCGATGATGAGAGTCTGTAATATATTCCATTTCACGGCTCACGGTGTGTATTCCCAAGGGGGGGGAACAGTCCGGTGTCGGTCCGTCGGCGGGCTGCCCGGACTGTTGCATTTCTTGTTCGCCGTTGAACGCCGGCCGTGGTCTCCTTCCGAGGCCCGCTCCATGCTGGCAATTCCCTATGATCGAGGGTAAATTATACTGGTTCCAATAAGCTGACCTCGGCACTAACATGTCTTCCCAATCCCCCTCGGTCCCCGACCCGCACCAACCCGCCGAGGGCGATCTATCCGGGCGTCGCTTGGGCGACTTCCATCTCTTGCGGCGGCTGGGGCGCGGGGCAATGGCCGAGGTCTATCTGGCCGAGCAGGAGCGTCTGAAGCGGCGGGTGGCCATAAAAATACTCAAACCGGAGCTGGCCGACGATCGGACGTATCTCCAGCGGTTCGAGTTGGAGGCCCAGGCCGCCGCCTCATTGGTCCACGCCAACATCGTACAGATATACGAGGTCGGCTGCGTCGACCAATTGCACTACATTGCCCAGGAGTACGTGCAAGGCCGAAACCTCCGCGATTACCTTTCCCGGCATGGTCCGCCCGATCTGAGCCACGCGCTGTCGATCATCCGCCAGGTTGCGTCCGCGTTGGCCAAGGCGGCCGAACGTGGCGTCGTCCACCGCGACATCAAGCCGGAGAACATCATGCTCACCTCCGGCGGCGAGGTGAAGGTGGCCGACTTCGGACTGGCCCGGCTGACTCGCGAAGGCGCCTCGAACGACCTGACCCAGATCGGCATCACGTTGGGTACGCCTCTCTATATGAGCCCGGAGCAGGTCGAAGGCAAGCCGCTCGACCCGCGCAGCGACATCTATTCGTTCGGCGTGACTTGCTATCAGATGCTCGCCGGCGCGCCGCCGTTTACCGGCGAGACGGCGTTGGGAGTTGCGGTGCAGCACTTGAAGTCGCGGCCTCGGCCGCTCGAATCGCTGCGTCCCGACCTGCCTCCGTCGCTGTGCCGGATCGTGCATCGGATGTTGGCAAAAAATCCCTCGGAGCGTTTCGATTCCGCCCGTGTTTTGCTCCGCGAACTGCGTCGGGTGCAGATGGAGCATTTCGGCGACGATTGGCCCGAGGATCTACCCGGCTGGGAGTCGTTGGCGGCGGAGATGCCCGACGATCCGCGTGTTGCGGCCACCCGTCGGCTGGACGAGTTGATGAAATCCACTACCCTAATGCGGCCCGGCCGGCGTCGTTGGGGGTGGCTTGCGGCGGGGCTGACGGCCGCGTTCGTCATCGGCGGCGCCGCGGCCTGGTGGTTGGTCGTCCCGCCGTCGCTGTTGGCCGACGCGAACCCCGCTCCGCCGAAGGTTCCCAAGGAGCCTAGCGTCGAGCGCCAGTGCTATCGGGCCAGCCAGCTCGGCACGGAAGCAGCTTGGCAAAGCGTACTCGACTATTACCCCGACAAAAAATCCTACGCACTCCGCGCCAAGCAACAGCTCTCGTTGATCTTCTTGCGCAAGGAAGAGTATGCTCGGGCGATGGCGATTTTCGACGAGTTGGCCACCTTGGACGAAGACCAGCCCGAGCTAAGGGCCTTCGGCCTGGCGGGACAATGCGGCGTGTTGAGTCTACGCGGCCGGTGTGACGAGTCGGACGCCGTCCTGCGCCGGCTTTGGCCCATCCACGACCGACTCGACAATAGGCAGATGAAAAGATTGTTGCAATACGCCATCGAGAGGAACCGATCGAAGCTGGGCCAACAGACCGCGCGGGAGTGGGACCGCTGGCTTGCCGAGCAGTTCCGCGAGAGCGATTGACACTGCGGGCGGCGGCTGATACAAGTAAATGATTCTTAGCTTGGCCGTGTGCCGACAACAAGAAAAAGCCCCCTTCGTCTAGTGGCCTAGGACGTCGGATTCTCAGTCCGATAACACCGGTTCGACTCCGGTAGGGGGTACTGCGTATTTTTGTTTACTGCTGCGCTAAGCCACAACGGTCGGCAAAAAGCCCTTGTTTTCGGGGGTATGCCACTTTCCGCCCTCCGCCTTCCCCTACAGCCGGCAACAAAAAAAGGGCCACCCATTTGGATGGCCCTTCGATTGGTTCTCGGTTTCATTGAGAGGCTTACGCCGCCCGCCTTTGCCGCCGCCAGACGAAGCCGGCCGCAAGCATCCCCAGCAGGCCCCACACAATGATCGTGGCCGGCTCGGGAATCGGGCTCTCCGCATAAGCAAAGTCCACATAGTACGGCTCGTTTGCTTGCCACCACGTAAACGCAAGAGTTCCGGGTTCCAGGGGGCATTCTATGATGTCCGCCCAGATGCATTCATCGGGGGCATTCGGGTCCAAGTACT
The DNA here is from genome assembly GCA_965195225.1 of uncultured Thermoguttaceae bacterium. GTDB lineage: Bacteria > Planctomycetota > Planctomycetia > Pirellulales > Thermoguttaceae > JAHIKV01. Next base: position 5,339 of record CBDAFL010000021.1, on the reverse strand, counting down.
TTAATGCGCGAGGGGCGTCGCCGCTGCTCCATACCCCGTCTTCGTCATTGTCCGAAAAGCTCAATCCGGTCAGTGTGACGACGTGCCCATCACCCGACCCCGTACAGGGGCGAATCCCCAACTCGATATCTTCGCACGCCCATAGCTCATCCCACAGGAAGCCCCATTCCGGGTACATACCGCCCTGAATCGCATCACTGTAGTACCAATTGGTAGTATCAGTATTGATTTGGCCGTGAAAAATAGTACTCCCCGGGGCGTGGTCCTCAATCCAATACACCTTGTGTTCCCAAATCGTTTGGGCCGTGCCGGGGTTACTTCCTCCATACATTCCATCCCGGACGGTGCCGATATCCCATCCGTAAGCAAGCTCATCCCTTGCCTTTCCCCAATCATACACATCAACGACTTGGTCGCCATTGTAATCCTTCACCAGCTTATGATCGTAGACACCCGGGTACTTGTTTTGCAAGTAAACGAAGGAATTGATGGTAGCCGCGGCGCCGCAGATTCCACCTTCGTTCCAGACATGCCCGTACAATTCGCACGGTTTTTCAAACTCCACTACTACTGCTGAATACGATACACTCCCGAGCACGACAACCAGAGCAGAAGCAAGAACGCACACCGTCAATACATTTATTTTGCGCCAACACATGTCTACACCTCCCTCAAACCTAAACAATGGTTCAATGTCCGCAGAAACTCTGCGCGGGCGGCCAGTCCTCAACTCTCTCCCGTAAGCCGCCGAAACCGGCGGGTTAGTTGCACATCGTTCCTGATTCCCACACTCCACGTGGGAACGAGGGGTAAAGCGTCACTTGTGGGCACCGCACTCGATGATCTCCAGAATGGCGGTACGGTTCTCGGGCAACCAGGGCCGCCGGCCGACCGGCCCCCTCCTCCGCCGCCACACCCTCAGTCCCAACCAACTTCCGGCGCCAAGCAGCGACCAGACGATCAAGCTGGCCGGCTCGGGGATGTCATAGAGTCCTCCCGGCACGATAACCATCTGATCTTGACTTTCCCCGGAACCGTATGGATCGGTATCGAGCCAAGCGATTGCTACGGGATCTTTGCCTAAGTTGTTAGCCTTGAAGTCATACCAGTCGTGGCCAGGAGTACAATCGGTTGCGTACGGCGTTGCCCAACTATCGTAAAGGGTTTGTTGAGTCGTGTTGAGATCAAATGCGGGGTCTACCCCCAGAGCCGCCCAAATCGCCCACTGGATCGTGCCGCCCTCATCCTGTGTGTCGAGCAAATTCGGCGGAGTTCCGGCGGGGACTCTATTGGGGACAGCATTATTCGCCTCCAGAGTACCCGAATAGCCATAGTATACCCACTGACCAAAATCGTTAATGAGATCCCCACCGCTATTCTGGTTGCCCCTAATATCAACAACGTAGTACGTGGTATCGAACTGAATGACCTCCCCAAGTTGAGCGCAGAAGGTGTAGAAGTCAACAGGCTGGACCCAGCTAGGATTTTCACGCGTACCATCGTTTGCCCAGTGCTCAAACCTGAACTCGCCGCCGCCATCCTGGGAATAAGAGGTCGTCCCCTTGAAGACCAACTTGTCGTCTATCTGTACTGACGCCGACGCGGTCGATGCCGCGACCAGCAATGCCAGCACGCCCAAAATTAACCGTCGATACATGACACATCTCCTTCAGTCTAATGGTTTCACCAAAAACATTCGGTCGAGTCAACCGCAACCACCTTCTGCTAGCCTATAGACCGCCGAAGGGCGATTCCTGACGCCCCCCCCCAAAAAAATCACGGAAAATAACTCTCTGGGTGGGGTAAGATCAAGCTAGTTGCGACCAAAAGGGGAGGGTGGGCAGACTGGGTGGGGCTTGGGGGACTCGCGGCAAACGGCCTGAGCAAAAAAATGGGGGGGCGATGTTGGCAAGACGACTCAATGCCATGCAACGCATCCCTCACTTTCGGACGTATAGTCTATAGTGATGGGGCCGGTAAACATCGTAACCACGGCGGAGACGGGTCATGTCTGGCACCAACCATGAAGCGCTCAATCGTTTGGCGTGCGGGCCAGTGAATTCTGGGCCGTCTGGCGGGTGGAGGAAGCGGCTGCGCGCATCCACGGGCAAAAGTTTCAGGCAACGCCGGCTTCGCCTCGAAACGCTCGAATCGCGGGAATTGCTCTCCATTTCGTCCGTCCTCCAAGAGGCGTCTCCAGGCGGCAGCGTTCTCTACGGCGACCCATCAGCGCCGGCCCCTTTATCGGACTACGAGTACGTCATTATTACTAACAGTGCACTGGAGGGCAGTTTCCAGCCGCTTATCAATCAAAAGGCCGGTCGAGGGCTTTCGGCGCAGCTATTCACCACGGAATACATCTACGACAACTACACCGGCACCGAAAACAACGACAACGCGGACAAGATACGCAGCTTCATCCGGGACTCCTATCTGAACCACGGGACGCAGTGGGTGCTCCTGGGCGGAGACGTGGAGATCATCCCCATGCGGGGCGTGTACGTCGATGCGGGCGGGGCCATCGAGACCAACCTGCCGACCGACTGGTATTACGCCTGCCTCGACGGGTCATGGAATGGGGACGGAGACGGCTACTGGGGTGAAAAGACGGACGGAACAGGCGGTACCGACGTCGATCTGGTTTCCGAAGTGTACATCGGCCGTGCACCGGCCAGCAACGCCGCCGAGGCGGCCAACTTCGTGGCCAAGACCATCCTGTACGAGACCACCGTTCACCCGAATCTCACGCAGGCGGTCTTCCTGGGAGACGGGTTATGGGGGTCAGTTTACGCTAGCGGTTCCTGTATCGACATCCGCGATACGGTTTTGCCGGCCGATTGGCAGTCGCAAGTTATCGAGAGTTATGACACGCCCACTTTCACGGCCAGCGCCGCGGAGCGGATCGCCTACTTAAACGCCAGCCCGCACATTGTCGAACATGCTGGTCACGGGAGCGAGACGACCAACGCCAAGCTAAACATTGCCCAGGTCGAGGCGCTGACCAACGAGTTTCCCTTCCTCATGTATTCGCAGGCCTGCAATTCGGGGGCCTTCGACTACTCGGACTCGATCGCTGAGCGCTACGTAGTCTCGCAGCACGGCGCGTTTGCAGTGATCATGAACTCCCGGACCGGCTGGTACGATCCCTTTGGGGGTCTGGATTTGAGCCATATCCATGCGAAGGAGTTTTGGGATGCAATCCTCAATGAAGGAAAGCTCCATCTCGGAGAGGCCAACCAGGACGCTAAGTACGACATGCGGGCCCAGGTCGGCCTGGGCGGCCACTATCGCTGGATCTTCTTTGAGACCAACCTCCTCGGCGACCCCGAGACCTCTTTCCAACTGGGAAGCGGGGCGCCGACGCCCGGGGTGACAATTTCGGAGTCGGGCGGCTCGACGACCGTGACCGAGGGCGGGGCGACGGACGGCTACACGGTGGTGCTCACCTCCCAGCCCACGGCGGACGTGACGATCACGCTGGGGCCCTCCAGCCAGGTGGGCGTGAATCCGGCGGCGGTGACCTTCACCACGGGCAACTGGAACGCGGAAGAGACGGTGACCGTCTCCGCCGTAGACGACGCGGTGGCCGACGGGACGCACACGGGAACGATCGCCCACACGGTCAGCAGCAGCGACGGCGACTACAACGGTCTGAGCGTGGGCAGCGTGACGGTGCAGGTGACGGACAACGACGCGCCGGGGGTGACAATTTCGGAGTCGGGCGGCTCGACGGCCGTGACCGAGGGCGGGGCGACGGACGGCTACACGGTGGTGCTCACCTCCCAGCCAACGGCGGAGGTGACGATCACGCTGGGGCCCTCCAGCCAAGTGGGCGTGAATCCGGCGGCGGTGATTTTCACCACGGCCAACTGGAACCTGTCCCAGACGGTCACGGTCTCCGCCGTGGACGACGCAGTGGCCGAAGGGGCGCACACGGGAACGATCGCCCACACGGCTTCGAGCACCGACGCACAGTACAACGGCATCGATATCGATGCCGTGACGGCGAACATCACCGACAACGACGCGGCAGGGATTACGGTCTATCCGACGTCCGGTCTGGGAACCACGGAAGCGGGCGGCACGGCAACATTTACGGTGGTCCTGAATTCGGAACCCACTGCAAATGTCACGATCGGCCTTTCCTCCAGCGACACAACGGAAGGAACGGTTTCGCCGATGAGTTTGACGTTCACTCCCGGCAATTGGAGTACGGCACAAACAGTCACGGTCCAGGGAGTGGGGGATTCACTGGTTGATGGCAACGCGACCTATACAATCGAGACCGCGGCAGCTACCAGTAACGATGCAAACTATAACGGGCTCAACGCGGCAGACGTATCTGTGACCAACCAAGACGCGGTTGGCCCAATAATCTCTAGTGTGCTGGTCGTCGAGCACACTGGGCCTCGGGACGGAACGCTGACGGCCAGCGAGAGTCTGCTGATAACCTTCAACGCGGTCGATCTTGACGGCGTGGCCGGCGCGACCGTTCAAGTGGACGGTCAAAGCGTCACGCCCGTTTACGGTCCATACGCGGCGGCGTCCGGCGTGAATTTCGGGGTGCCGTTGGGTACGCTGTCTGCCGGCGCCCACAATTATTCGATCGTGGCCACCGACAATGCCGGCAATCCAACTTCACCGGCATACACCGGCACGTTTGACGTTTTGCCTACAACCGGGCCGACAATCTCTCATGTCGTCGTCGCCGAAGCGGGAACCGACAAAAACGGCACGCTGGAGTCAAGCGACAAACTGGTGATTACCTGGTCCGCGACCAGCGGCGATGGGATCGCCTCGAAATCGTTGACCGTAGACGGCCAGGTTGTTTCGACTGTTTACGGCCCATACGGCGACTACTATGCCGGCGTATTCGGACCGCTGGCAGCCGGAGACCACGACTACACGATCGAAGTAACCGACGTCAACGGCGCTTCCATGACGCATGCTGGCACGTTCAACGTGGCCGCGGCCCCGGTTCTCGGACCGACGATATCCAACGTCGTCGTCGCCGAGGCGGGAACCGTGAGAAACGGTACGCTCGAATCGAACGAAAAACTCGTCGTCACCTGGTCCGCGACCGGCGACGATGGGATCGCCTCGAAATCGTTGACCGTGGACGGCCAAGCCGTCTCGACGATCTACGGCCCATACGGCGACAACTACGCCGGCGTTTTCGGACCGCTGGCAGCCGGAGACCACAATTACACGATTACCGTTACCGACAACAACGGTGCGGTGTCCAGCCAGACGGGAACATTTTCCGTAACGGCTGCGGCCGCCGTCGGACCGACGATCTCTAACGTCGTCGTCGCCGAGGCGGGAACCGTGAGAAACGG
>CBDAFL010000020.1:0-1555 GCA_965195225.1 uncultured Thermoguttaceae bacterium | reverse complement strand
CGTTGTTTCGCACACAACGCGCCGCTGCATAGACGTGTTCCACCGCGTGGACGAAATCGAGAATCGGCGTGAATGTTGGAAAGTGCGTTTGCTGAATCGTCCAGTTGTATGGCAAACCATCGCCAACGAAAGCCCGCTTCGAGGCGAGATAGAAACCACGCGAGTCGGCCTCGGCGGCCATCATCGGACCGAACTTCTCGCTTGTGGTCAACGAACTGAGACAAGTGCGAAACAAGGCTTCCGGACGCCACCGGTGAGCTTCACCCCGAGTTCGAGAAACCGCCTGGCAATCTTTCTTCAGGTTGTTTTCCGGCGACTCGACGCCCGGCAACAACGTCTTCATGCAATGCCGATCAGCGAAACACTCCGGCAATTCCGGGTGCGGGTCTTCATTGAACGAAACGCCGTTCATCCTTAAAAACAAGGCGTTTTTCGTCTCTCGCCAATGCGGATCATGCACACCCGTTCCACCGCCGTCGAGCCGTGTTTGCATCCGGCCGCCGTCGATACTTACGGTCGCAAGATGAATCGCCATCTCCGCACAGCGGTGTGTTCGAGGTAAGGGCTGTTCAGAATAGCCGGCGGTGCGGGCATCACGATCTTCGCCCAACTCGGCGCCGATCTTCACGGTCAAGTTGTTCAAATGCCGGCTGGAAATCGAGATTCCGGCCAACTGCTCCAGTAACTTCGCACCGATCAGATACGAAGAAACATGGGCGCTGGCGACGATGGCTTTGATCAAGACTTGCGGACTGTACGACCCGCCGTCAATCGCAAGTGCGCTCCGCTGAGGGAAAAAAAGCCCGACTACATGTCGGGCAGTGGAAGGCCGGCTCGGCCAGTGGTATCGTCCCGTCGACTGTTTGCAGCGGACGCGTCTTCGTCTCCCTCTCGTCCGATTCGCCGGATGCACCACACGTCGGGCAACACCCTTCCTGAAAATGCTCGGCATGCCGGTCCGTCAGATGTTCGTCCAGCGAGCGGCCCAGCATCCGGCCGGCTTGATGGCCAAACTGTTCAATCTCCGCGAACGTCGTGTCGATTGGCGGGCCGTCGTGGCCGTACCTTTCCCCTGCCAGCAGGGCCACCAGTTCGTCAAACTTTTGCTGTGCTTCCGTCGACAGCATTGATTTTTCCATCTCGTTTCGGGAGTCCATTCCCATGGTAGAATCCTTTCTAAAAATGCCAGATTGCCCAACCCATCAGTAATTCTACCATCCGAACCCAAAATCTCCGATCCCAACCCAGTCAGCCCAAAACCGATAAGAAGTGCGTTCCTGCACCCGAACGTAGCGGGGCTTACCTTTGTGGCTTGACCCAGTCGGCAAGGTTCTGTAGAGTACCGCCCCACATTTCTTGCAGCGGGAGCGTCTTATGGTCGCAACATTACTGGACAGGATGTCCGAAACTCGACTGTCGTCGTCCGCTTGGCGTGGATTGCCCCCACGAATGAGGGTGCTTTACATCGCTACGCAGGGCCGAACCGGTGGTTGGTTGGCCGAGGCACTGGCCGCCGATAGCGCTTCGCAAGTGGTCCTGGAAGAGGCGGTCGGCT
>CBDAFL010000019.1:0-2703 GCA_965195225.1 uncultured Thermoguttaceae bacterium | reverse complement strand
GTCGGCCACAATCAGATCTGCGACTCGAGCCAGCCCGGGGCACGGCTTGGCGACGCCCGGAGCGAGCATCAGGGCCTCAGCCCGTTCGGAAGAGAAGTCGTGGCGGAGATGAATCGGCTGGGCATGATGGTCGACGTTTCCCATCTGGCGCCGCAATCCTTCTGGGACGTGATCCGGCTGAGCAAAGCGCCGATCATCGCCTCGCATTCGGGTTGCCGCGCCCTGCGCGACCATCCGAGGAACCTCGACGATGCGCAGCTCAAGTCGCTCTCGGCAAACGGCGGCGTGATCCAGGTGGTGACCGTCGGCACCTTTCTGGCCGCGCCCTCGCCGCAGCGAGAGCAGGCCATCGGCAGTCTTGCCCAGCGGATCCGCATTCCCATCAAAGAAGGACGTCCGAATCTTGAAGAAGTCACGGAAGCGCAGCGGCAACAATATCGAGAGGGCATGAAGGAAGTCAACCAGCGATACCCGGCGGCACACCTGAGCAACTACGTGGATCACATCGAACATGCGGTTCGCATCGCGGGCGTGGATCACGTCGGGATCGGGTCCGATTTCGACGGCGGCGGGGGTATCCCCGGATTGAACGATCACGCCGAGGCGCTCAACGTCACGGTGGAACTGCTCCGGCGAGGGTATTCGCAGGAGCAGATCAAGAAGATCTGGGGCGAGAATTTCCTGCGGGCCTGGCGAGAGGTAGAGACGGCGGCCGCAGAATGGCGGCAGCTCGGCGCGGACGTCGGGGGTGAACACTAGTGCCGCAAATCACAGTTGTTAGCCCACCAACGCCAAAGTTTGCCCATTTGCTCGGTAGCTTGCCCAGTTTTCCTTCCATGTCGCAGGGCGTTTGACCGTCTCGGCGGTGATGGGGCGTCCGGTATATGTCCAACGGAACGGTTTGGCAAACGTGCGGTTGAAGTAGTCGATGAAATCCAACAAACGCTCCTTCAAGGCGGTCAACGATTTGAAGTTGCCATGCCGTACTACACGTCGTCCCACGATCCCAAATACGATTTCAATCTGGTTCAGCCATGATGTGTGCTTCGGCAGGTAGACGAACCGGATTCGATGACTGCGCTCCGTCAGAAAGGCCTGACGGCTCGCCATCGACTTGAGGACTCCGCACTTGCCTTTCTTGCCCAGCGTATTCTCGTCGATCTTTTCCAGTCGGGCAACGTATCGAACCAGGCTTTCGCTGCAGTGGGTGTTCAAGTTGTCTACCACGAATACCCAAGCCGACGTCCGGTCGGTGGCGACCGTGTTGTGAATGTGCCAGGCAAAATCTTCTTCCGTGCGCGTCGTGCCGATCGTCGGGGCGATCATCTGCCCGAGCACCACGTCCCAATTACCGGTCAAGCACAACGTCCCATGGCGTTTGTATTCGAATTCGATCCGCGTGGGTTGACCAGGCTGCATCGGGATTGTCCTGGCGACCCGCTCCAACGCCTGAACGCCGGGCATCTCGTCTACCGAAACCGTGTGCGTATTCTCCTGGAAATATAGGGCCGGAGCTTCCAAGTAGGTTTGGCAAACCGTCTCGACTTGTTGTTGGAAAACCTCGGGATCTTTCTCTTTGGTGTTGAGCCAATACTTGCTGCGGTGCGGTTGCAATTCGGCCTGGGCTAAATATCGGCCGACTTGACTGACCGAAATAGACGGCACGATTTTGCGATGGATGACTTCGTCGGCCAGTTCGCGATGAGTCCAGCGATCGACGGGCCGACCTGATTGTTCGGGCTCTTCGCAGGCCACGGCCAGAACTTGCGTCACCTGCTCGGCCGTGAATGTGCCGGGCGACCCGCTACGAGGGGCGTCGCTGAGAACGTCTTCGATCGCACGGTGAAGTTCAGCCTGCGCCGCGCGACATTCGATAGACACCATCGCGTCGAACGACTGCTGCCAACGTCGCCGCCAGAGGCCGACTTGCTTTCGCGCCAATCCGACGATCTTGGCGATGTCTACATTGAGCGATCCAGCGAAAGCCAGTAGGATAATGTGGACCCGTTGAACGAGTCGTTGTGAGGCGGTTGTCGAACGATGAATCCGCCGCAGAATGCGCTCCTGTTTTTCCGTAAGCATAATCTTGGCCGCCTTGCCAGACATGACCTTCCTCCTTGTTTGAAGACCGGGACGTGAACAATCACGGTCATTCTTAGAGGGGGAAGGTCTTTTCATGTCGATAGAAACCGGGTAATTCATGCAGTTTAGGAAAGAAATGCCCGCCGGAATTTAGGCAAACCGATCTCTTGGTGTACCCTCAATTGTGATTTGAGGCACTAGGCACCTCTCCGTACCGCCGGTGCTTCCGCAGAATGGTCACGTACAGATCGTACTTCGTCTCGATCGTGGTCGGCGGAAGCTGCATCTCGAACTCGACGTTGCCCACGTCGATCCGCTTGACCGTGAAGAGATCGGCGTAGGGAATCTCCTTTTCGGTCAAATCGTTCCGCTCGCCGGTGAGCTGCTTCAGCACGATCTTCTCGATGATCCACTCGCCGTCGACGTGCTCCTTGATCGTCAGCGGCACGGTAACCGGATCGCCCTTCTCGGTCTTGAAGTTTTGCAGCCGGTAGCGGAACCGAGTGCGCGGGTGCCGGAATTGCGGCTTCGTCACCCCTTCCTTGCCGGCCAATCGACCAAACCGAGCCGCGCCCAACGCCAAACCGCGCCTATCCCAAACCGAGCCGCGCCTATCCCAAA
>CBDAFL010000018.1:0-2083 GCA_965195225.1 uncultured Thermoguttaceae bacterium | reverse complement strand
GTAAGCGTCCGGCCCATCCATGATAGGAACCATGAGGAGCCGGCGTCACTTGCAGTGGGCGCGGCGATGAGCGCGGCGGGCTCGGGTGCGAGCGGCTTTGGCTCGGGATTCGTCGAGCCGATGGGTGAGGACTGAGGAATTGGGGTCAGAGCGCATTTAGTCATTAGGCGGCGGACGGGTGGCGCTGGTGCTGAGGTTTGCTTCGTGAAATATCAAATGTATTGGCGAGACGCCAGTGGCGCCCGACGGATGTAGTTGTCCTCCCCCCAAATCTTCCCTTTATCGTTGAGTTTGCGTATGGATACCTATGGACCTGCAAGTTGCATCAGCCACGAACGCGAACAGATGTTTCCTTGACGATCCACAGCTTGCCTACGAGCGGTTCACGTTCCATGACCGGCAGCAAGCGTTGCAGAACCGACAGCACATGGAACTTGTTGAGCAAGGTCAGTCGAAGCACGATGATCCCTGCGTAGTCGGCCGGTGGATAAGCGCGAATGTCGGCGAAGTCCAGGTCGAGCGTTACCACCACGCGCCCTTCATGTAAGCAGACCGTCGCTACGTTGGTGTCGGGCTGCCCAACCATGTGTTGGTCTCCGACGGTTACAGCGTCATGGCCGGCGCTGGCAAGCAATCCAGCCGCCTCGGTTGGCAGATTCTCATCCACCTTGAACTTGAGCATCATGCACCTAAGGGAACCATACGTTCGCGGGCAAGATCAGCAGCATAGGCCATCGCGGCGTGGACATCCTCCACCGTCAACGGCGGATAGCTCCGCAGAATTTCATCTGTCCCCAGGCCAGCGGCGAGGTTGTCGAGCACCACTGCCGCCATGATGCGTGTCCCCTTGATACACGCCTGTCCGTGGCAGACGGCCGGGTCAACGGTAATGCGATCGCGCCAATCCATAGCGACACCTCCTGTTTTCGAGACTATTCCCATTTTACCTCATGCTCCAGAGTCCGCCCAGGGAGGTCGGGGTCAAACTCTAAAAATTCACTTTAGGGGAACAACAAATGAAACGCGGTTCTTTCCTCGCCCTACTGGTCGCTGTTTTCCTTCTGGTTTTTCCCGGCCGGCGTATCGAGCTTCGACGGCAACACCAGGATCGCGCGGCAGAGGTCGTGCAAGAGGTAGTAGAGGAGAAAGATCAAGTAGGCGGCCAACGGCAATAAGGCCGATAATATCAGGCTGTATGCGGCCATATTCCAGGTGGGCTGGACAACAGAAAGCCCTCCCTCGCCGGAGAACGGCAGATAGCAGGCGAAGCCCAGCAACAGCGTACCGCAGATTACGCCCGCACCGAACGCCACCGGCACGAGACGCATCAGAGCTTTAAACAGAAACGTGACGACTCCGATTGCCTCCTCGCCGGCGTCGGACTGGGCGCCGATCGAAAAGTTCAGCATCGCCGGATTCATTGCCACCAAGGACAGATAGCAGAGAACCAGAAACGCCACGATCCCGAATGGAAGCACTGCGTAGGCTGAAATCTGCACGGCCGCGATAATCGACGAAAGCAACACGGCCACGCCCAACGCCTTGCTCAGCAGCGCCAAGCCGTCTGGAAACAGGGTCGATGGCAGACTGCCGGCGGTGGCCGCGTTGAGCCGGTCCAGGGCGTCGCAGAATTTTCCGGCGACGTATTGCAGAATGACCAGCACCATCAACATGATCGCGCCCGAGAGAAGGCTGCCGACCGGATCGGCCTTAAAGGCCATGATGACGCTGAAGGCCACGCTGAGGACAATCGCCACAAGCAATCCGTATGAGCCGCATGCCCGAAATAATCGGGAAATGGAATCGACCAGTCGGGCATCGAACCGCAGCCGGGACCAGTCCATCAGCGAGTCGAACGGATGACGCATCGGCGCGGCGGGGACATGCGGCACGGCCGATACGGCGGGCGTTGGAGCGACGGCTTCCGTCGGTGATCCGGCTGCCGCGTCGGGTGTAGTGGCCGCCGGCGTGACCGATTCATCGAACAACACCCGCACGTTCCGCGCGGCCGACCATTCGGTCATCTCTTTGCGCCAAACAAGGTCGTCGGGGAGCAACCCTCCGGTGGCGGCCAACTGCTTCA
>CBDAFL010000017.1:0-2921 GCA_965195225.1 uncultured Thermoguttaceae bacterium | reverse complement strand
CTTTGCAGGTGCCGGTTCCGGATCGGGTAACTTTATCCTGTCAACCACGGAAGCCGGCATAACAAACCCGAGTGGTATTCAGAATTTGACCGCGAGCGGCGACATCACGATTGCCGCAAGCGATGAGAGTGAAATCGACGCCGATGCTGCTTCGGGTGCCTTGGCAGTTGCAGCAGGCGACGGTGATTTCGGTGCCATTGCAGCTGGCGCTGCGGCGGCAGAAAACCACATTACAAAGACTACAACGGCGGCCTTGAAAAACGTCAACGCTACCGGAGGTAATGTTAGTGTTACAGCCAATGCAACCTCAACGATCGATGCTCTTACCTTTGGTGTAGCCGGAGCACTTTCAACAGGTGGGACACTGGCCCTTGCTGGTGCAGGCTCGGGTTCGGGTAACTTCATCAGTAGCGACGTTTCAGCCGTCGTCGATCCCAGTACCGTGATTGCCGGTGGCAATTTAACGGTCTCGGCCGTCGATGCCAGCGCCATTAATGCCACCGCCGGTGCCGTTACCCTGTCGATCAATGTGGACGAAGGTACTAATGTGGGTATCGGACTCGGCATTTCGATTGCGATCAACGAAATCACCAGCTCCGCCACGGCGATTATCGACGACACTACGATCGATGCCGGCGGCAACGTCAACGTAACAGCTTCCAGCACGGGGTCCATCGAAGCCCTGGCATTGGGCGTTTCGTTGACCATTTCCCAGTCCAGCGACGGCGCTGCGGCGAGCATCAGCGCCAATGTGGCGGTAACCACCAACGACATCAATTCGACCACCCGCGCGGCGATCAAGGATTCCGCGCCCGGCACGGTCAACACGGTTTCCGCCGACGGCATGGTTACCCTGAGCGCCACCGACAGCGGCGTCATCAATGCCAGTGCGATTTCGGCCCAGCTCAACATCGCGATCAGCAGCGACGACAACGCCATCAGTGGCGGTGTTGTGGTGTCAGCCGCTGACAATATCATCAACAGCACAACCGAAGCAATCATCGATAATGTTGACGTTACGGCCATTGGCGACGTCGCCGTGACCGCGTCCTCGTCCAAGGATATCGATGCCGTGGTAGTCGCCGCAGCGGCAAGTGTAAGTGTCGACTCCGGCAGCAATAATGCAATTTCGCTGACAGGCGCCGGAGCCGGTGCCGGCAATACCACAAACAATTCGGTGTTAGCCATCATCCGCAGCGCTGATGTGACCTCCACCGGTGGTTCGGTTGCCCTGAATGCGACCGATGCCACCACCATCAACGCCGATGTGGTCGCGGCAGCGCTAAGTGCTTCGGTCAGTTCCGGCGGCAACTCCGCCTCGTTGGCCGTAGGTGTGAGTGTTGCCATCAACGACATCACCAACACCACGCGCGCCGTTGTTGAAGGCGGTTCCAATATTATTTCAAGCGTTGGTACTTTTGACGCCCATGCCAGTTCGTCCGGCGATATCACTGTCCACGGTGTGGCGGCGGCGTTGAGCGTCGGCATGGGCAGCGGCACGGTAAGCCTGTCCGGCGCGGGCGCAGGTGTCGGCGTTACCAACACGATCACCAATACCATCGAGGCGGGCATCGGTGCATCCTCCGTGGATGCCGATGGGGCCGTCAGCATTTCAGCAACGGATTCGGCGACAGTGAGCGCAACGGTGGTCAGTGCAGCGCTCAGCGTGTCGGTGGGAGGAGATGTCAATATCTCCCTTGCCGCTGCAGTGTCGGTTGCGACCAATACAATTAATAATACTGTTCAGGCGCATATCCTGGATTCCAAGATGATCTCCGGCGGACCGCTGGACATTACAGCGACTTCTGACAAGGACATCGACGCATTTGGCTTTAGCGGGTCGATTTCCGTTAGTGCCGGCGGTGGAACCGTCGGCCTGTCCGGTGCAGTAGGCGTCACGCAGGCGACCAACACCATTGGTGGTGTGGTCGAGGCAGTTATCGCCGACGCTGATGTCCTTGAACTTCAGACGGTCGAAGCCGGTGGCCCGATGACCATGCTGGCTGATAATACCAGCACCATCGACGCAACGCTGGCGGTCCTCTCGGCCTCAGTGGCCGCCGGCTCAGGCACAGTTACCATCTCGCTCTCCGGTGCAGCCTCGGTGACCTCGAACACGATCACCAGCGCTGTTCTTGCGGGCATAAGCAATTCGGATGTCGTTGCCGCAGGCGCCGTCTCGATCGACGCCAATGCCGACAATTCGATCAACGCAAATACGGTTGCCGTCGCTGTCAGCGTATCGGCGAGCAGTGGGACGGTAAGTCTTTCCGGAGCCGTGGGCGTGGCCTCGGCTACGAACAGTATCGGCGGTTCCACCCAGGCCCTGATTGCGAACAACAGTTCGGTCGAAGCTGTGGGCAGCGTCGGTCTCAACATCATTGACACTGCCACGATCACTTCCAATGTAGTTGCGGCGGCCATAAGCGTTTCCGCCTCCAGCGGCAGCGTTTCCGGCTCCCTCGCCTTATCCGTGTCGCTTGCCGAAAATACCATATCCGGCACCAGTCGTGCGGCCATCGACAATTCGGAGGTAGTGACGACGGGTGGTGCGCTCAGCGATGTAACCGTCTCGGCCCTGGCCGACAATGAGATCGACGCCGTTGCCGCTGCAGTCAGTCTCAGCGTGGCGGCGAGCAGCAGCACCGGGCTGTCGTTTGCCGGTTCGGGCGCGTACGCGAGAAATGTCACAACGAACTCGATCGAAGCTCTGATTGTGGATAGCAATTTGGGGGACACGAATGTATCGACAGTGGACGCAGACGGATCTGTGGCAGTGTTGGCAGTTGACAGTTCATCCATAACCTCACTGCTTGTTTCCGCCTCCGTTTCAGTTGCAGCGAGCAGTACGGCTGCCGTTTCAGTGGGCGTTGCGGTGACGCTCACGGAAAATATTATCGAGAGCACTATACTTGCTTCAA
>CBDAFL010000016.1:0-1487 GCA_965195225.1 uncultured Thermoguttaceae bacterium | reverse complement strand
GGCCTTCGTGGCTGTGGCGGCTAAGCTCCACGTACACGCCACCAGCGTAACCGACTTCTTCGAGGGTTCGCAATATGGGCGGGAAGTCGATCTCTCCTTCGCCGAACATCAGGTGTTCGTGCCGCCCCCGCCGCATGTCTTCGATGTGGACGTTGGCCAGCCGCGGCGCCCAGCGGCGGATTACATCCGGGATCGGCGTTTCGCCCTGGCAGTGCAGATGGCCAACGTCGAGCGTCAGCCGCAGGTTCGGCGAGTCGATCCGTTCGAGCAATTCCTCGAACGCACGGGTAGTGTCGATCAACATGCCCGGCTCCGGCTCGAAGGCGACGACGACGTTCTTCTCGGCGGCGTAGTCGAACACCTCCCGCAGCCCTGCGACGAGCCGGTCCATAGCCTGTTCGTGGGAGATTGACTCGCGCGGCACGCCCGACCAGAGCGAAACGCAATCGCTCCCCAGTTCGGCGGCGCGGTCGATGGCGTACTTGTAGAAGTCGATCCGACGGCGGCCATCAGCTCTTGCAGTTTAGGCATCGCGGCCACGTCTTTTTCACGCAATGCGGGAACGGATAACAGGATGACTGGTTTGGGCATGATGGAGCAACCGGAATTCTGGCATGAGGACAGGAACGCTAATCACCGTTGATCTTCACTGATTATGGGCATCCGGGAGTTGACCGTTGTCAGTCGTTGAAGGCGGCTCGTCTTGCTGTTCGGCGATTGGCCGACGCCACACCAATCCGACAAACATCACAACAACGCCTAGCGAGATTAAACCCATGCTCCAGAGAATCCAGTTGTTCACAAACTCGGGTGACGAGGATGGGGTCGGTGATTGAACCGCGATGACGCTGTGGTAAAGCAAGGCAATCGTCGGAGCAAAAAACAGGCAAAAGCCCAATCCGACGAGCCATCCGGTGGCGCGGGTTTTTTGCCCCGGTTTGATTTTATCCGTGCCCCGGTAAGCCAAATAATAGCAAAGACGAAAGAACCACGCCGCCGCGTAGATCGGCCCAAACAGGAACAAGATTGAAAGTGGCAAACCGAGAATGCCTATCCACGGATTTCCCGGCTCACGATGGTTACGAAGATACTCATGATAACCAAACCACTCGGGCAGTGAAATGAGAACGCTAAACACGAGAATACCACCGACAATTCCCACAACGAGAAATATCTTTCGATATTGACGTTGCAGACAGAGATACGCGACAGCAAGGAACGGAAGAGAGATGAGCAGGGAGATAAAGATCACAAAAAGCGTAGAAAACCAGCCGTCGTCCCAATTCCTGACAACGCATTGCCCGCCGGTGTACAATACCCACGCGCCAAAACCGCCGAAGACGGCGATTGTCGCCCAGCGCAGAACCTCTTGAATGTACGTTTTCATGTGAGTCAACCTCGCGTTTGCTCCACGATCGGTTGTAAGAACTCGAACGCTCGCCGCGCGGCCGTGGGGCCTTCGTGGCTGTGGCGGCTAAGCTCCACGT
>CBDAFL010000015.1:0-46240 GCA_965195225.1 uncultured Thermoguttaceae bacterium | reverse complement strand
GGGGCGACGATTTTATAGTCCCAGGCGTGATTGCCGGCAAAACGCTTCCAGGCGTCGCGCGACAAGCCGTGCAACGACATCTGCCGCATCCGCGCGGCAAGCTGCTCGTCGTCGGTCACGGCCATCCCACCTTCGCCGGTGGTCATCGTCTTGTTGGCGTAGAAGGAGAAGCAGGAGACCGCCGCCGTGTTCTCGCCGCAGCGGCGCCAGGAAAGATCGGGGATCGGGGTTCGGGGGTCGGGGGTCGGGGGTCGGGGGTCGGCCGCTTGTGGATTCTCACTGGCCACTGACCACTGACCACTGGTCACTGGCCACTGGCCACTGGACCTATACGCCGCCGGAAAGCTATGTGCGGCGTCTTCGACTATCCACAACCCACGCTCGGCGGCGAACGCTTGGACCCGGTCCATGTCCATCATCAGCCCGCCGACGTGTACAGGAATAATCCCCACGACGCGGAGCGAAGGGTCCAAAGGAGTGTTGCCCGCGCGAAGCTGTTCGATCTTCCGAGCGGCGTCATCGAGGTCCATGTTCAGCGTGACCGGATCGCAATCGACCAGCAGCGGGACGGCGTTCTGATATCGGACCACCTCGGCCGTGGCGGCAAAGGTCATGGCGGGTACGAGTACGGCCTGATCCGGCCCGAGTCCCAACGCCTCAACGGCCAGATGCAGCGCGGCGGTGCAGGAGTTGACCGCCACGGCGTGCTTTCCGCCCACCTGCCGGGCGAACTCCAACTCGAACCGCTTGGTCCGCGGACCGGTCGTGAGCCAACCCGATCGCAGGCATGAGACGACCTCGTCGGTCTCGGCCTCGGTGATCGAGGGGCGAAAGAACGGAACCTGAATGGGTGATTGTCGGGTGTCGATCGGTCTCAAAAAACTACTCCAGAAATCAAGTCAAGCGGTGTTCTAGTCGTCGGCAGTGCTGTCGCGACGCCTTACCACGGCGTCTCGGGCGATGTGGAACAACGTGCCGAAAATAATCCCCAGGTCCAGCAGCAGCGATTGCCGTTTGACGTACTCGCGGGCCAGCCGTATTTTCTCGGGCAGTACCCGCTCGACGTATTCGCGCTCGGGATCGGCCGCGGCGCCGAGTATCGCCGCCTCGTCGCGGTACTTCACCGACGCCAAGTCGGTGATGCCAGGCCGCACGCGAAGAATCTCCTTGTAATCCTCGGCGAACATATCAACGTATTTTCGCACTTCAGGCCGTGGCCCGACAAGGCTCATCTCTCCGCGCAGCACATTGAATAACTGCGGCAATTCGTCGATCTTTGTTTTCCTTATCAGCCTGCCGATGGTCGTGATTCTCGGGTCCGCTCCATGTGTGAGTTGTCCGCCGCGGTTGGGCGCGTCGGCGACCATCGATCGAAACTTAAGGATGAAAAACGGCTTCTCGCTGCGGCCAATGCGTTCTTGGCGAAAGAGCGCCGGGCCATGCGAGGTGAGTTTAACCATAATAGCCGTCAACAGCAGCAGAGGCAAGAGAACCAATAATCCGATGCCCGCCGCGAAAATGTCCAGTGCGCGTTTAAGCAAAGAATTATCCTTCTTGCATTGCTTTCAGAAACCGTTGTGCCAGATGGGAATATTGGTGGTGTTTGACGACGTACTTTTTTCCGCGTTTGCCCATGGCGGCACGTTCTCCCGTCGAGAGCTCCATGAGCCGCAAGACCGCGTCGGCAATGGCGCGGGCGTCTTCACCGGGGCAAGAAATGCCGCAGCCACTTTCGGCCACTATGTCGTTGCCCGAGTTGACGGAGTGGATCACCGGTTTGGCCGCCATTAGATAGTCC
This sequence comes from uncultured Thermoguttaceae bacterium, assembly GCA_965195225.1. Lineage (GTDB taxonomy): Bacteria > Planctomycetota > Planctomycetia > Pirellulales > Thermoguttaceae > JAHIKV01. Next base: position 44,442 of record CBDAFL010000015.1, on the reverse strand, counting down.
ATTAGTTTGTTGGGGCTGATGCCGTAGTGGAAAAGCGGCTGGTTTTTCAGTCCTAGATATAGCGCATCTACGTTGGTCAGCATACTTGGTACGCATGCCTTGGAAATCGGCGGCAAGAAAACCACGTTGTTAAGGTTTCGCTTGGCGGCGCTACATTGAAGATGTTTCTTCTCGGAGCCATTCCCCACCAACACGAAAATTGCGGGAGAGTTGCGCAACAGTTCCGCGGCCTTAAGCACCGCCTCTAGTGCGTTCGATGGCTGGTGTCCGCCCACGTAACCGATGATAAAACGGCCATCGTTACGGAATGATTGCAGACATTCGGCATGTCGGGGAGGCAACGGTGTTAGTGACCCCTCCCATTCGGACGTGTTGATGCCGTTGGGAATGTGGACGAACTTTTCCTCCACTAACCCATGCTCGCGCATATACTCAAACGCATTGGGAAGCATCGAGATCACGCGGTCGGACTTGCGGTAAGCATAATTCTCGGCATACTGCATGAGCATTATGAACGGGTGCTTGGGCGACATGCCGCCGATTTGGATCGGAGTCAGCGGCCAAAGGTCGTGGACCTCGAAGAGCAATTTCGCCCGATATTTTTCAGCGATGCGATTTGCCGGAAAGATGTCCAGCGGATATGTGGAAGACGCAATTACTACCGCGGGAGGAAAGTCGCCCACGACGCGCCTGGAGTGCCACCAAAGCCGGAATACAAAGCTGAACATATTCAGGACGCGACGCACTCCGTTGCCGGAGTATTTCGGCGTCTTCAACCAGACGTAGCGGACGCCCTCGACGTTCTCCTCGGTAACGCTGCCGGTGATTTTGGGCTGTTCCGTACGTACGTGCGAATACGAACCGCCAACGATCGTCACGTTGTGTCCGAGCTTTCCCCACTCCCGGGCCATGTAGAACGGACGATACTCCATGCCGTAGCGCGTGGAGCCAACGTAGTGGTTGACCAAGAGAATGTTCATTTGTCGTGGTCTCCGCTGGAAGGACCGTCGTTTATACGCTCGGAATTTGCGGGAATCTGCAACTGGGGTAATTCTCCTGAAAGGTCGGCGTCGAGTTCCCGGCATAAGCAGACAGCCTGTTCGAAGAATCCCCACGCTTTATCGTCGATAAGGAACATGTCCGGATGGAAGAGGAGCGAAACGCACCCGCTCACCCCCTTTGCCTCGATCAGCACCGCGCGGAGCCGATCAAGAAGATGCTCGGGGGACTCGTCGAGGCGCGGCGTGTCCATGTATAGCAGCGGAACCGAGATGACCCGCGACGGCCGTTGCCCGAGCAGGTCGAATATCTGATATGCCTTCGCCGAACCGGCGCGAAATCCAATGTGCGTGATGAATCCCACGGAAAAATCGTGGCGGATGCCTGCCGCTTCAATCTGAGCAGGTGATTTCAAGGTGTCAAAATGGAGGTAATGGTTCCGGTGACTAGTCACCGACAGGCCGATTGCGTCCTCAAGATACTTGCATTCGCGTTGAAGCAAGTTGCGCTCCGCCGCGTAAAAGCTGCCGTGCAAACCAATTGTCATCCCGGCCCGTTGGATCATTGTGGCTATTTCGCGCGAGCATCGCCACCGAATGTCGGTTCGGCTAGAGTGGCGACCCAGCCCGTACGGCCCCGAGAGCATGAAGAAATGGGAGTGGATTCCTTGTTGGACCTCGAAGTCCAAAAGTCTTTCCAGGTTTTTGACCAGTGCCCGCCGCGAGACGACATTCGCAAGCGGCAGCGCGCTGCCGTGTCGCAATCGAAGCGTCCGGCAGAGAGACTTAAAGAGGGAAGTCGGCTCGAAGCCCGTCGTATGGTCTATGTCGTGGGAAATCACCACGCGGAAGCGTTGAGACCGGGGCGGAAGTGAAATGCCACGGTCGGCAAGGGTGCGGACAATTTTGGCGGCGCAAAGGTCGACCCACGGTTGCGAAACGTCCCATTGAAGCGAGTTTTCGTCGAACCGTCCGAGGCGGTCTCGCCGGCCGGTGGCCAACTCCCGCTCCAAACTCAGACTGGCGAAGACCTCGTCCAGCAAGACGTCGGGAGCCACAAGGTCGCCGGATATCATCAATCCGCCCGGCGCGGCTGATTCGGTTTTCAGGATCGCGGGTATTTCCCCAGAGGCCAAAAGGGCTTCGGCCGCGAAGCGTCGTTGAACGATTTGTGAGGGGTCGGAAACTCTTAGCAGTGCTTCGATCACGGGATTATCCATCGTGTGGATGGGGTCAGTCATGCCATATCCAGCGGCGCTTGCGATGTCTTGTCCAGTACCGGTAACCTTGCCAAACCAGTGAAGCCCAGAACGAGGGCAATTTAACCACGCGGTAGTGAACGCGGAGTTCACCGCCGAAACCGCGCATAAATTGCTCGACGCCGGGGAGAATCGAACCGGAGAAGTTGAAATCCAGGCCCATTGCATGAGCGTCACGAATCATCCGGTTAAGCAGGATTGTGTTGACGTGGGAATAGGCTCGCAAATCAGCTCGCATTCCCCCTATGATGTTATAAGCCGAATGCTGATCGTGAACGAATACTTTGGCGGCCAAGGGGTTTCCCTGACCGTCGCGGAGGATGTACCCCTGTGCTTGACTTCGGGCGCGCATTGCCTCCCACCATTTCCCAAAACGAGACTGCAGCCGGCGGATGCGAAAATTTTTCACGTGAGCCGTCTCCTCGAACATCAATAACATTTCATCAGGCTCTGGATTATCGTCAATACGATAATGCTGCTCGCTAAACTCCGCAGCCGCCCGCCGCAATTCCTTGCGAGCACTTTTCGACGCCTGCTTATCCCAAACATCACGAACAGAACAAGGGATGACATAAACGTAACTCAGCAGCACATCAAAACCATTCCACAAGAATGGCATAGCGTCAAAATCGCACGCGCGAAGCTGGAAATCATACATACCCAATTTTGGCAGGCCATGAATGGCCGAGAGCATTGTCTTTTTGGCGTGCGTAACCGCTCTGTATGTTCCTTGACCCGTCATCGGAGCGAAGACGGGACCATTGTGCAACGTCAAGGGGGGACGAATAATCGCTTTGACCCCGAACCGACGTCCGAGAGCGAAACAGATTCCCGCTTTAATCTTGCCCTGCTCGTCGGTCACCGCGTGGACCACTGGATTGACGCCCCACGCGGTAAGCCACCAAGTGGTATGAAAAAGCGTGCCATTTTCGCTGCACATTACAAAATCATCCCATCTCTCATGTTCCGCGGCAGAGAGGACTCGGCACACAGGGTGTTGGGCGCCATGAGATGCTTGGGAGGAAGGTTCGGTCATCGCAATTCCTGCAATCTCCGGTGAACGGGACAATCATTCATGCTTGGGTTCGGCGCTCGACGTATTGAGGGTATAATCATTGAACGTCCTATTGAGCCCTAACTTGTCAAAGGATCCGTTAGTGCGGCAGTTGTCCTGCCGCACCCGCAAATCGGGATGTCAGTACAACTGCCACTTCATTAGCTGCACAGGAAACAATAAAGGAGATTCCGAAAGATAATGCCATACTTGATGTCTCAGACGGACACGCTTGCGGGCTAGGTGAAACGGGTCTGGCACTCCATGCCGTGTCTCAGCGAGTCCGCGTAGTGGTTGATGAGAAGGATGTTCATGGCGACGTGATCGCCATCGGTCACGATATTGCGGCACTACGCTTGGCGTTCGATGATGTGTTTCTCGAAACACGATCCAACGTTTTTCCGATATCCGATACACTCGAATCCAACTCCCGTGCAGACGGTAATGGACGCAAGATTGTTTTCGCGCACCAGATACCAGAACCGACGACCGGGTTTCCGCATTAGCGTCAGAGCCTTCCGCAGGCCAACCTTGGCGAATCCTTGATTCTTGTACCGATCGTAGGTGTGGGTCATGGTAATTTGCAGATCCTCTCGTTCCATATAGGGCGTACGGAAGTACCCGGGGATCAGGCAGCAGCGATGAACGATGACTTTCTGATGCATAATGTACAGAACGGAATACCCACGGTTGCGGAAAAAACGCAAATAATGTTTTAACCACATCACGCCGTGTTTCCGGGACATTCCCGGGGGAATAACGCGGAGCATGCCGGGTCGCCAGAGGAAAAAGTTGTACCGTTCGTCGAGTTCCGGTTCGGAAACAAGTTCACCCGTAGAAACAAATACCAGAGATCGAACCATTGGAGTTTTCTCCGCCGATGCCAGAAAAAAGATCAGGAGGATCAGATCGACAACTTGCGCACCGATTCAACCCGAAACTGGGGCATTCCACTTCCAATTCAACCTCACTCGATATGTCCGAGGCCGTCAAGTAGGCACAAACGCTATCAATGCGGCCGATCGGAACACGCGTGCGCCTCCAGATGTATGGCATCACGTCAGTTTCGCAGGATCCGAGGAAAATATCGTATATCTCCAGCTTGGGCAGTGAATAAATCACTGCGAGCGTCATCTTCTTTACGCTTGTGTTCCGTTTATGGCGCCTGTCGTCGGAAGGGGGGAGAAAAAACGGACCGTTGCGCGGCGTCAGCGGAAGGCGGACAAGCCCTCCGACCCCCAACTGACGTCCGAGAGAGAAACAGATTCCCGCTTCGATCTTGCCCTGCTCGTCGGTCACCGCATGGACCACCGGTTCGATGCCCCACGCATGGAACCACCACGTCGTGTGAAAAAGCGTGCCGTTCTCGCTGCACATTACAAAGTCATCCCATCTCTCACGTTCCACGGCAGAGAGGACTCGGCACACAGGATGTTGGGCACCCCGAGACGCTTGGGAAGACGATTGGGTCATTGCATCTCCTTCAATCTCCGGTGAACGCAGCAATCGTTTTTGCTCAACTTGCGGTCCCTCTCTCTTTTGGGCACACCGGTGTTCCGTCGGTCAACACTTTCCGGTAAACATCGCGAAGTTTCTCTTCCTCACGTTCCCAGCAGAAACGATCGCGGACGGCTTGCTGCCCGTTTTCACCCATCCGCTGTCGCTCGGCCGGATTTTCATACAGAAACCGAAGCGCTTCGGCGATCTTTGCCGGCGAGGTGGGATTCACGGCCATTCCCGCGCCGACCGACTCGATGAATGCTTTCAGTTTTGGAAAATCCGAGATCAGCACCGGCAATCCGAGGGCCATGTACTCGAAGAGTTTGACGCAATTCTCACCTGGACAATACAAATACGCGGGCACCGGCTGCAACAGTACGAGCCCGAGGTGGCCAGCGACCAGCAGTTCGTTCACCTTCTCCCAAGGCAGAATACCATGATAGACGACCCTCGGGTGCTTCGCTATCACCTCCGTCAACTCGGGATCAAGGATGCGACCTGCCAAGTGAAGTTCCGCGTTCGGCACGTTGAGGCGGTCCATCGCCTCGATGACCTTGGCAATTCCCCGATCAACGGAAATGCCGCCCACGTACATGATGCGAAACCGATCATCATGATCCTCGCGCTGGTGGACCTCGCTGAAGTGAAGGGGGACGAAGTTGGAAATCACCGTGGTCTTTTTGCGCGGGAACAGGGTTAACGTGTGGGAGTCCGCCACGATATTGTGACTCATTCTCCGGCTGACGAAACGCTCCCAAATCCGCCATAACATAGGCAACAAAGTCTTGATTCCACGGGGGAGTTGCTTTGACTTGAGTTTCTGCTGGTAGTCCTCGTGGGCGTCGTAAATGACTTTTTTTCCCAGAATTCGCAACATCAATCCCACCGGCAATAGTTCGGGATCGTGAAAGTGGTAAACGTCCGCACGCAGCCGCATGGCTAGCCAAAACGCCCGAAACACACTCCTTACGTGCCTGTCGAAACGTCTTTTCGCCGGCCGCAGAGGAAACACCCGGATCGAATCTATGATTTCCTCCTTGCAATGCTGTGCTACGATAATAACTTCATAGCCGAACCGTTCGAGACTGAGTGCCTCCTTGTGGAATATGCGGTCGTCCTTGACGTTGTGCGACGTAGTCAAGATACAGACCGTGGGCTTGGCGGCGGGTGCGCTCACGTACTCCCTCCTTTTCCATGATTCAAGCCATGGACATAACGGCTTGAATGCTGTGCGACGGCGATGGACATATTGTCAATACTGGACGTAATAATTCTCTGCAAATACCACGGGGATACCGTTGAGGAATCCACGCTCCATCAAACACATCAAGATCATGATCGCCGGCCGCGATTACCTCGGCAGCCACGACTTGGTGCATATCGCTCGCGGCAGGTCCTCGTGCATGTCAAAAACAACCGTCTTTTCCAGCATCAGCCTCAGCAGGTGCGACAAGCGTAACGTCGTATCCCGCTGCGGCAAGACTGGCGCATTCCTTCCAATAGATGCGGATGTCACGAGAATGATGTACCGAGGTGATATGCGTGACTTTTATCATGAGCGGGCAACATTAGCTGCGAAGGCTGCCTTCGGCCGCGGAGCCTTTTGGCTGTGCCGCCGCGCCACGGAAGAATAGACGACCAACAATGCCGAAAAGGCAAAACCTACGCGATGAGCAGAGATGTCGCCGCTGAACATCATGCAAGTGAACCGCAATACCCACAATCCCGAAAGCGCATACCATATCCAATCGTTACGTATGAGAGGGGCCTTCATGATCAGCCGGCCAGGTATCCACATCAAGGCGGTACCCAAGACAAACCCTATCGTTCCCATTTCGGCCAACAGTTCCACGAAGTAGTTATGGGGATAACGCGTGTGTTTCTCAGTATAATGCACACCGTAGTTGCCGAATCCCACGCCAAGGATCGGATGCTGATACCATTCGCGCAATCCTCCCATCCAAAGAGCGGGACGGTGCGACTTTTCGAAGACTTCACCCTTGTCCGCGCTGAATATTTCGCTCAATTTGGCCTCTGTCCGTTGTACATCAACCGTGGGCGCGAGCTGCGACCGCACCAAATTGAAGGAAATAATCAGCAACACCGGGGCAACGATCAACCAAAACAGTTGCTTTTTCGGAATCCCTGATCTGAGCAACGCATAGAACATGTAGCACCCAACAACCATCAGCGCCACGAGGGTCTGACGCGTCGAGGAAAGCAGAATCGCAAAGGCGAATAAGCCCCCAACCGCAACCAGCGCGAGACGCTCGAATGGATTGCGAGAAAAAAGGATCACCGCCATGGCGATGGTCAAGCCGAAAGCACCGGCATAGCCCAGGGAGTGACTGCTGCCTCCGCCGAACATTCCAGCCGCCATCCCTTGATATTTCGTCAGGCTGGTGATCAAGGCAGTAATACTTGCGAAGATCACAAACCACATAAACACGCGCAACCAACGTTCCAGTTGCTCGCGAGTTGTGACAGCCAACAACGGCCCAAGAATTGCCCAACTATTAAAAACCACGGTCCGCTTCAGCTTCTCGGTGGCGTACAAGCTCGGCGTTGCCATGAGGTACGTGGCCACCACGCACGACAGGAAAGCAAGGTAAATTGCCAAGTAGCGCCAGCGTGCCCCATCGCTCGGAATTCCTTGACGCCACACGCGAATCGCGGCGAAGATCATGCTCAAGGCAGCCATGCCGAGCGTAATGTCCATGTACTGGTTGATCATGATGACCGCGGGAGCGTCCTTGTACTGACCCGCCAAGATAAACAGCAGGAAACACATCTCAAAGCTTAACAAGTCGCGCAGACGAAACTTCAGTAAGAGCATGGACCTCCCCTTTGCGGAAGCTGACGACAAGCTACGGAGCCGTGGCTGTCGCTGGAATGCGCCGGCTTTGGCTCGTTTTTCGGCGAGCAAGGCTTTATCGAATCGCAGACGGTTGCCGGTTCTTCCAGCCCGGCGAGTGCGGACAACTCATCGACTTCCATGTCCATCCGCTCGTCCCACGTCTGGAAACGCCGCATGGCGTCTTCGTAAGCACGCTGCCCGAGGGCGAGTCGCTTGTCCGGGTTGCGCAGCAAATCCAGCACGGCTTTGGCGATGTCCTCCGCCTCGCCGGGCGAGAGAAGGATCGCGTTCTCGCCGGCGTCGATAATATCCGTCGTCGCTCCGACGTCGCGCGTAATGCAGGGGCACCCGGCGGCCAATGCCTCGATGAGCGTCGTCGAGAGGTTGGAGCAGTCGTTCACCTGAAGGTAAACGTCGGCCAGGTTGAGATACGAGGCAAGCGACTCGTTGGCCACCGCCCCGGTAAAAACAACATGCTCTCGCATTCCAAGTTCGCGTGAAAGGGCATCGAGTCTGTCCCTCTCTGGCCCTTCGCCGATGAGCAGGTATTTTGTGTTGGGAAACTCGGCCACTATCCGCGGCAACGCCCGGATGACGCGGTCCTGACGTTTCCAGTCGGATAACCGGCCGATGGTCATTAGCACGTTGCAGTCTCGATGTAGGCCCAGCCCGGCCTTTTCCGCCCGTCGATCGAAGTCGGTCAGTCGCAGGTCTTTGCGCACGCCGTTCAGCCAGAAACGGCATTTCCCCGCGGGTACTCGAAGCGTTTTCAGCACGCGATCACCGCAAGTTCCGTCGTTGGTCATAATCACTAAATCCGCCGGACAGCGAATCGCCACCGCGCTGGGGATGTACTTGACAAGCCGAAACCACGCTTCGTTGGTCCAGACGTCGTAGAGCCATGTTCCGTAATGCCGCAGAACGACCTTGGCGCCCGTCGCGCGGGCCGCGACCCAAGCGTGAAGACCAAACGTGTGACGCATTGCATAATACACATCTGCTCTCGGCACGACGCGCCGGACGATCCACCACATTTTGACCCAGTCCATGAGGGTAAACACCCACCTGACCAAAGGCAGCCGCTTCGCACGGCACCATTGCTGTAACGCTTCGGCCGTCGGACGCACCCAGTAGAAGTGTACGCCGTCAAGTTCCAGTGTGCGCCAGCCTTTCTCGGGACAAGGATCGTCTCCGAGAACCACGACGTGGACGTCCCAGCCTCTCTTCACGCAGCGCTGCCAGATTCTGTACACGGAAGCCGTCCCCGCAGGCAGCTTTCCCTGGCGAATCAGGTTCGTCAGGTTCGACCACGGATGTGTAAGAAAAACTATTGTAGGGTGCGCCATTTTCCGACCGATGCGACGATCCTTTTTCTGTTTCACCGTTCTTTCTATACGTCAATGTTGCCGGTACGAGTTGTATCTGCCATGCAGGAGACAATCCGTTCCGCCGAGTGTCCGTCTCCATAGAGCGTTGGATGCGGCCGCTGAGCAACCGCTCCAATATCTTCCGTGGCTGCAATTATCTGTTCTGGATTTACGCCGACCAGCCGGTTCCAGCCGGCCTCGACCGTCTCTACCCATTCTGTTTCGTCCCGCAACGTAATGCAAGGAACACCCAAATAGTAAGCCTCTTTCTGGATACCCCCCGAATCGGTCAGGATGGCCGCCGCGTTTTGCTGGAGTTGGAGGATGTCTAAATAGCCAAGCGGTTCGGTAATCGTCAATTTTCCGTCTTGACTCTCGACGGCGGCCTGAAGTCCATGACGCCGGATGGCGGCGCGAGTGCGGGGATGCAACGGCAAGACCACCGGCCGAGGCGTGCTCGACAAGCCCTCCAAAATGCCCGCCAATCGTTCGGCGTCGTCGGTGTTCGCCGCGCGATGCACGGTGGCCGCGAAATACTCGCCCGGCTTGATGCCCAGCCGCGCCAGTACGTCTGAACGCTCGCGTGCCAACGGGGCGAACAGCCGCACACTGTCGGCCATGATGTCGCCCACGTCGTGTACGCCCTCGGTGATCCCCTCGGACGCCAACTGCCGCATCGAAACCTGCGAAGGGGCGAACAGCCAAGTCGAGAGGTGATCGGCCACCACGCGGTTGACTTCCTCGGGCATGCGACGGTCGAAGCTCCGCAGCCCGGCCTCGACGTGTGCCACGGGGATGTGCAACTTTGCCGCGGCCAGCGCGCCGGCCACGGTCGAGTTGGTGTCGCCGTAGATGATCATCGCATCCGGCTTCACTTCCAGCAAAACCGCTTCGATCCGTTCCAGCATGGCGGCCGTTTGCGCGGCGTGCGAGCCGGAACCTACGCCCAGGTGCCGGTCGGGCGGCGGGATGTTCAGTTCGCGGAAGAACACGTCCGACATGTTGTCGTCGTAGTGTTGGCCGGTATGGACCAGATACTCCTCATGCCGACGGCGTAGTTCCGCGCTTAAAGGAGCCGCCTTGATGAACTGCGGCCGGGCACCGACAATGGTTACAATTCGCACGTGTATCTCACTTTCTGCTGCAAGTCAATGGCTTGAAAATAGGCGTCGGTCAGTGCGGCGCCGACGGCCTCGTAACCGAATCGCTCCCGCGCCGAGGCGGCAATCGCCTGACGGTCGTAGGTTTCCAAGCGTTCCAACATCGTATCCAATGCCGCGGCCAGGGCCGTCGCATCCCTCGGCGGTACAACCATTCCAGTCTCTTCAGAAACCAATTCCTCCGGGCCGCCGCTTCGAGTCACCAGCGCCGGCACACCGCACACCATTGCTTCAATGGTCACCACGCTGAACGTCTCCACCAAGCTTGGGAGAACGAAGAGATCGGCGTTGTGGAAGTAATCCGCTACCTGCTCTTTCGACCTCGCCCCATGGAAGACCACCTTGCTCGCCAAGCCCAGCCGTGCTACGAGGCGTTCGCAGCAACTCCGGTTCGGGCCGTCGCCGACAACGTCCAGACGCCAGTCCCATCCCTGCAATTGCGTTAGTGCTTCAAAAAGCCAGGGCAAACCCTTATTGTCAACGAGACCGCCAACAAACAAGAGCCGAAAGCATGAATCACGCCTTTCTCTTCGTTCTGTGGGGGCAAAGAGTTCCGTGTTGACCGTGTTCGGCACCACGCGAAACGCCGGGTGCATTCCGTAGTTCTCGATCGCCCGCTTCAACGCCTGGCTAACCGGCAACACCAGATCGCAAAGTCCGAAAGCAATCTTCGCCCGAACACGCTGAAACATGGAAAGGGAGCGCTTGGGAAATGCGGTCCAGTGTTCGCTGATGACGGTCGGAATGCCGTACAACTTCCCAATCATCACCGCGGGCAAACCGCCAGTGCAGACATGGGCGTGAATCACATCGGGACGTCCGATCTGTTGGATCAAGCGTCGCATTCCCCAGAATGCGGACCACGTAAGGCTGATCGCCCCCCGGTCGCCGAACCAAGGGAGTCCACGATAGTACAGTCGGTAGGTCGGAATACCGTTGGTCCACTTGGGATCCTCTTCCCGGACGAGTTCCCATGCACGCAAAGGGTGGGCAGCCAAGGATCGGCATTGGCAATGCAATACCGTGACGTCGTGGTATAGTTGCACGGCCGTGGCATGTTCCCGCACAAAGACGCCGTGGAAGGTGTGGTCTGGATTCGGATACCACGGCGTCACGAACAGAACCTTAAGGCGTCTCGTTGTCATGGATACGTGCTCCTGGATACCGTGCCTGTCTGAAAAAGGTCCGAAACGCTATCTCCGAGGTACAAATCGCCGATAGATTGAACGGAGCCGCAGTGGCACACAGTATTGAAGGCCACTGTACCACATCCGAAAATATTTTCGCCAGGTGCGTTGCGTCGGCCGACACTGAGTCAACAGAATGCAGTAGCCTTTGCCAATTCTCCCGGCGCTGAAGCAAAGACTAACATGCTTCAGGATTGCGAGATTGACATACTCGTCGGCGCTCCGTTTCAGGTGCTGTGGAATACGCGACGCCCAATCGCCCCGAAGAGTCCGGGCGACGCACGGAATAGCAAATGGTTCCTCTTGAAACCTCGCACACGTCCGCTCGACACAACAACAAAAAAGGGCCAAGGGCTCCGCAATGAATCCGATGGCATTTTCGCAGGCCAAGCGATTCCAAGTGTCAACATCCTCACCATACAACACTCCGACCGGAAAACCGCCGATATCCATAAGGGCCTTGCGACGGACGAGAATCGACGAGCAGAAAACCGGGCACGCGCCCATTTCCAGCTCCGTGGCGAAGAAGTCCGGCAGGATGCCCTCCTGGGCGGCACTTGGAGGCACATACTTCTTGCCTGTCGTGTCAATAGTGAAATTAGTGATAACGGCGCCCACGTCGGGATATTGTTCGACGAACGCGGTTGTCCGCTCTAAAAACGTCGGATACCACTCGTCGTCGGCGTCGAGGAACGCCACCCAATCCGTTGTGGCTTCCGCGACGCCGCGGTTCCGGGCGGCGCTGACGCCGGCGTTCTCCTGGGTAATCACGCGGATACGCGAATCGACGATTTGGCGGACAATGTCTCCGCCGCCGTCAGTCGAGCCGTCGTCCACGACAATCAACTCGAAATCGCGATACGTTTGAGCCAGAACGCTCTCAATCGTCCGGGCGACGTAAGCGGCCTTGTTGTACAAAGGAATGACGACGGAAACGTTCATTTGTGTTCGGCCCAATGCGGGGAGAGGTGGCCACTGTTGGACGGTGCAGGTCCAAAGATGGCATCTTTAAGGTAATTTCGCGACTTCAAAACGGCAACCTGCAACAATTGCACAACTGCACCGTAGTCTATGGACTGAAAGCAGCGACTGTCATTGTTCAACTGCGAGAGATTCGCCACAAAACGATCGGTCAGACCGACTTGTTCAAGGAGATTTTTCATCCGGGCATTTTGGGGTGGAATCTTTTGGTGTGGAAAAACGGCGCAATTCCGCTTAAATATGATCGCGTATGCGGTTCCGTGAAAGGAGTTGGTGCAGACAAATGATGCTGTCTGCATCCAACCCAGCCATTCGCGGGGTCCCAGACAGTTCAAGTTGAAATCTGCAATGGATAGTGAACGCTTGCCGATGTTGACTACCGGTAGTTTAAGCAGAGTTTGTACCTTTTTTACAAATTCCTCGAATGGCCGAGAGTATTCCATGGGATAAACGACAATGCACTGACCGGGTGATCGTCTTGGTTTTCTTATCACCGCCGAATAGTCCTCGATAAGAAGCGATGGATCCAGCACGACCGGCGCATCTCGACCGGTCATCTGCTTGATGATGGCACAAAGTTCCTTTTCCCGTACGGCAATCGCGTCGAAGCCGTTCAGAAGTCTTGCGATTTCGCCGTGGAGGACGTCGGGAAAGACGTCGCCACCCATGCTTGGGGCGTAGGCGACGCGGCGGACTCCTTCGGGGACAAAATCCAAAAAAAAGCTGGTGTCCAGCCGCCCGCCGAGCAAACCGACATTCCATATTTGATCGCTGCCGCACACACATACATCCACATCGGGTGGATTGGCGAGCAGTTCTTCCCGGCTCCGATAGATACGATCGGTTGTCGGGATGAACATTTTCCGAAAGCGTCGATATCGCCACTTCCGCAATGCGTTCCGTGCAATTGTCAAAGGACGGTATCCCAAACGCTTAGAGTTGCGAGCTAAAAACTCCTGATGGTAATCGATGACGCATGGTTCACATTTGAGTGACTTAAGCGTTTGACAAAGTGCATATGTTTGGAGCACCGCACCGAAGTTGTCAACCGCATGAAATGTCAGAATTCCAACACGCATAATGGTAATTCCTCAACGGAAATTGCATCGAGCGATTTCCTGGCAGAACTCGCCGCCAAAAGCCGCGCGATACAAAAGCTGTATAATGCTGGACATACGAAGCCATTTGCTCTTGAAAGAGGATACTCCGCATTCCAGCCGAGGCGATTGCCAAGGCATTGACCGGCCAACGTGAACCATTTGTTTGAAAACCGCAGACCTCGGCACTTCAGCGGAACTGGGCTGTTGAGCGTTCAGCGTTCTAAGAGAGCAATGAGCTTTGCCCGCGCATCGAGAACGCTTCGCAGAAGACCGTGCTGTTCAGCGTAATACCTCATCCTCTCTCTGAAACCAAGCCCTTCAAGTGAGATTCTTGATCTTGCCACCTTGTCCATTCTTGCGTTTACTAGAAGATCAGGATACTGAAAATACGGATTCCGCTTAAACTCGTTCAGTTCTCTCTTCAGTCCCTCTCTTAAGGCAACAAACTCGGATTGCTCAACACCGGTCGTTCGAAGCACTTTGCTATTGTCTAGAATTCGGTGAAACAGTCGATCATATTTCACTTGATACGGCCTGCCAACAACCCTTGTATATATGTCCAGATCTGTCTCAACAACCTCAAGTCCGATGAACTCCCTGTAATAACTCGCGACTTCCGCCCATGTGTGATGCTCGCTTGTCACAACATTAAAATCTTCGCCTCGAGCTTCTCCATTCAGCACCAGCTTCGCTATAAGCCGCGTCACATCTCCAGCCCAAGTCATTGTGGTGCTTTTCGGCAGGATCTCTCGCGCCATTATTACCGGGATATTCTGCAGAGCACGATAACAAATTGTATTCGCTTCAAGCGTCCCAAATTGAAACCGACCTCGTGAGTATGTTATGCAAGGTCGCAGTATCGTCCAGTTGCTCCTCCCTGAGGCTCTGAGGATGTCCTCTTGCCGGGCTTTGGCGAGAGCGTATTCATCCGTTGCCAGATACTCCTTGTCATCGCACACATCCAGCAGTCGCGCGGACCGCTCGGTAATAGGAGTCGTTCCGGTGTCTGCAAACACCCGGTAGCTTGACACAAAGAGGTAATGCTCGGTCCTATTGAGCAAGATTCCATGAATCCTTCTAAATTCACTCGTCCCATACGACATCAAGTCTATAATGGCGTCGTATCTCGTGTCGGAAGTAATCCTATTAATGAACTCAGCGCTACGCGCATCGCCATAAATGTAACGAAATTGGCTGTTGTCGCACTTTCTGTCGCTTCTCGTGGTGACATGGACCTCGTGGTTGTGTTTTAGAAGCTCGGGAACAAGGTAGACCCCTATCGCGCCTGTTCCGCCCATTACTAACGTCTTGCTCATTCATCTACCTCAATGACTTCTTAATGGCGTCTTTTACGCCTTGCGGAAGAACTCTGCTGGCCACACTGACGGCGACTGACTTCGCGCTAACCGTGGTGTCGAGCTTCTCCATGGCTTCCAGCGCGTCCGAATCGTCGGAGCAGTTGGTAAAGCACTCAAAAACGATGGGTTTGTCTTGCGCGTTGGCCGTTGTAAACTCTTGAGCGGCTTGCTGAAACTCATCCTTGTTCTTCGCACAGAGGTATTTGAAGCCCAGGTCTTGCGCAAAGTGCTTGACAAGGGTTGGAGACTTGTTGCCATAGTGACCCGCCGCCGCGATATAGTCCCCAGTTTGTTCTCCGAATTGAGCGCCGATGTGGCTGTACAACTTAAATTCCCCACCGCACCCGTTGTTTATCAAGAGAATACGCACATTACTGCCGAGATGACGATTTCCAAGGGAATTGAGGTCGTAGAAGAAAGCCAAGTCACCGATCACTCCAAAAAACAGCCTGTCCCTGTTGGCGAGTGACGTGCCTATTAGCGTCGAAACACAGCCATCAATGCCGAATCCGCCGACATTGGATGCAGTCTGAATAGTCTTGTCGACTTCAAAGAAGTTCCAATTGCGCAGACTATTGAGTATGCTAATATGCGCCGTTGCATTCGGAGGCAATGCGCGCGACAACTCTCGAGCGATCCATGTGTTTGAAAATGGAAGGTCTGGGCTCATATCCGCAACATGTCGCGAGTATTCCTGCCATGTGGGCAGATAGCTGTTGTCTCGCGGACTCAAGTTCTCTGATAGCCTCTGGAAGAAGTCCTGCTCGCGCATTTCAAAAACATATTCCAATCGTCCGAATCTATCGCGCAGTTCGCCGTCCTCGCTAATCCTCCACACCTTAGCGCCGGACGTTTTTACAAATCCCTGTGTCGCGTAATCGCCGGACACTTCGCCCAGGTCAATAATCAAGTCCGGTTTCAGCGTCGCGAAGTTCGGCTTCTTTGAAAGATGTTGCGAACAAGCCAGCGCGCTCAAAACCCTGCCGGCCCCCCCGTATGAACTGGTGTGATCACAAAGGACCACGGCATTATGAGAGTTGACAAATCGCTCAAGAGATTCTGTCTCGGAACCGGTAAAAGGTTTATGAGAGCCGACAAAGACAGCCACCTTTCTGGAAGGATCTATTGTCGGAATCTCGTCAGCATACCCGATCCGACGGATAACGCGGACGGGTGGAAGCTCCCGGGTGTTGAAAGTGCCTTTGGACGATGTTGCAAGATTGATATGCACAGGCCCCCCGCCCGCGCGCCTGGCTTCCAGGATCGCGTTGTTGACTTTGACCTCGCATTCCCAGAAGTCTTGCTTGTCTTTGACGAACGGAATAGTGACCCTTGTTCTTGCAATGTCATTTTGAGAGGCACTTCTGTCTATGCACTGCGGCAAAAGATGTCCAACCGCGACCAGTGATGGTGTTGATGTTATGGCAATAACGGGGAGTTTGCGATACCAGGCTTCCGTAAGCCCTGGCAGGTAGTTTCGGCTGGCGGTGGCGCCTGTGCAACTCAAAACGACAGGCTCGCCGGACTCATACGACAAACCGCAGGCTATATAAGCCGCGGAGCGTTCATCGGCCGAGGAATACACTTCGAAATACGGGTCGTTTTGAACGCTACCTGTAATGGGAATGTTGGTAGTTCCCGGACTTGCAACGACCTTGCGAATACCGTGCGCTTTCAACAGGGCAATTATAATCTGGGCATTTTCTTCATCGGTATATAACTTCGTCATCTGCATTCTGCTCCACATGAACTTGGGGCTTGTGAAAAGACAACCTGGTGAATTCTGCTTGTCGCGGCAGGATGGTGTCGTTCCGCACTTTCTGAATCACTCTCTCCAACAGCGTCTCGGCTTCCGTCATACGAGTGCTACTTCCCGCGGCCAATAGCGACACTTTTGGGAATCATGCTCCATGCCAGGAGACGCTCCTCGCGATTGAGCAGAACATAGTAACCGACGACGGCGTATGCAACCGACATTACCGCTCCGGAAGCGGCCAGATGGAACCAACCCGAGATATCCCACGTGGTGCTCAGGACTTTGCCGACTCCGGCCAGCCCGGTCGTCGCGAGCACGATCGGGAATATCTTGGACAGAAACGCGTTCCAACGAATCCGCAAAACGTATGCGGCATAAATCGGCGAGAAGATCAGGTTCTTCGCTGTCAAGGTGATCGCCCCGGCGGCCGCCACGCCATAGACTCCCCAGCCGATTGGACCGGCGAGCAAAATTGCCAACGCCAGATTTCCCACTCCCGTTGCCAATGTCACAATGGCGGGCGTCCGCACGCAATTTGTCACCGTCTGGACCGAATATAGCGGCGACACCGCCAGGTTCACCGAAAGATGAATCGTCATCAACGACATAAGCCAATTGAGGTCCGCGAAGTCCGGTCCCAGCCAGGTTTGCAGCAGCGGGACCGACAGACCGCAGATCAGCCCGATCGGCAGGGCCATCATCAGGCCCACGAGCTTTACCGCCTGCTGCCCGTAGCGAGCCAAGCCGTCGATGTCGTGCCGGGCATAGTAGTAGAGCATGGTGGGACCGAAAAGCCCGACGATCGTACCGGCCATCGTCCGCAGCAGCGCCGACCACTGTGCCACCGCGGCGTAGCGGCCACCCGCTTCCGGTCCAATCATGCGGTTGACCACCAACAAGTCGATGCTCAGATACAGGGTCGCGCCAATGATGTTGATCGAGACCCAGCCGCCCAAAGAAACCAGCGATCGCAACGTGCCGAGGTCGAAATGGGAAACGGCTATCCGCAACTGCGGAGTAAGCCGGCGCCAAAACCAAACCGTTCCGATCCAGGTGAACACGAGCGCCATCACCAGCCCCAGACCCACGTTCCAAATCTGCGGGGTCGCAATGTTGAAGCAAACCACCACGACGCCGATGCTTACGAGTCTGTTTATCGCCGAGAGGTAGTTCGTAAGATCGAAGCGGTTGAGGGAATAAGTCGATATGGCGAAGGGGGTTCGGACCGCATTTAGCAAGAACACAACCGCGACGCAGGCAAACAGCCAACGCGTCTGGAAGACGTCGCCGGGCGGGACATTGATCAGCAGTTCCACGTGCAGCGACGCCCAGCCGGCGGGAATCACCAACAGCAGCGCGAGGATAACGCTGCCGAACAGCGACGTGTTGAAGTAGCGATTGGCGGACTCCTCTTCTCCCCGCTCCAGGGCGATCGTGATATATCGCCCGACCGCGGCGTTCAATCCCGCGGTAATCACGGTCATAAATCCGACAATCTGCCTAACCAAGGGGATGATACCATAACCGGCCATGCCGAGATGATGGATGAGGTAGGGCGTGTACCAAAGCCCGATCAGCAGGTTGAAGCCGAAAAGGGCCCCATTGGAGATCAGGTTGGTGCGGAACCGTCCCCGCTTCGGCGCCGGTCGGGAGGGGGGCGGCGCGACGAGGTTCTCGACACCAACGCCTTCCAACTCTTGCTCAATCAGTTGATCTTCCATATCTTCGATCATCATTCGAGCATTTCCCCGCCGGCGCTCATCGCAACGGCGGTACGCAATAGGCCTCCAACTCCACGATCGTAAACACAGTGTGGGCCTTCATTGTATCCAGCGCTACCTTGCCAATCGGCAGCACCTGAATCGCCTTGACCGGACGCGGTGGGAAGGTTATCCGCTGCCAACCGGACCATGCCCCTTGGCTCCGGTCGGCCACAAGCGAGAACTTCTCCCCATCGCTGGAAACCGACACGGCGTAGTTGTACGAGCGGGGCTTCTTGTCCCAAAGCAATAGCCGAATCTCCCGCAACCGGTATGCCCGCGGCAAGGTGACCGTAAACGGCTTTCCTATCGGAGTGATCGAGGAACCCTCTGTGTCGTAATTGGTCGTGTTGCCGTCCAAAAGATATTCGGGATGGTCCTTGATGCCGCTCAGCGTGGCTCCTCTGCGCGCCAGGGCCACGTTGCCTTTCACGACCAAGCCACGATTACCCTCGCTGCGAATGTCCTTTGCATACAACTCATCGAGCCGCTTGCCCACCCGGGTTTGATCCAATCCCGACAGCTTTGGCAACACTTGCTCGTACCAATGCACGGCGCGGGATTGGAACCCTGTTTTCGCCGGGGACGACTCCTTCGCCGCTGCGGCGTACCAAGCGTCGGCAAGCGCCACCCGGTCCTTAACCGCCATCGGTCGGGCGAGACCGCGGCGGGCCAAATCGGCCAATTCCGCGTCGCTGCTCTTCGCCAAAAGCGGCAGCCCGCGATGCCAGTCGCCGTTGGTGAAACATCGCCACTTGCCCACCGTCAGGTTCGCCTCCGCGTCGTTGGGGTTCTCGGCCAGAACTCCAATGGCCGTCTCGACCGGCCGAAAGCGGGACTTCTGATGCTCCAGTTCGCGGGATCGGGCAACGGTCTCACGCAAAAACTGCGTGTTTTTCGTCGCCCGGGCCAGGGGAACGGCCAACTTCGCCACGCGAACGGCCGTCGAAAAATCGTCCTTCCTCGCCGCCAGATCGGCCAACACCATCAATGTGTCGGTCTGAATCCACAGGTTCGCGAGCGAGTTTGTGTCGTTGATTCCGACGCGATAATCGGGTGCTACCGCCGCCGCCAGATCGGCCTTCATGGTCAACGGATTCACGTCATACGATCTGGCCAGCCGGTCGATCACCGCGAAGCCCTTGGCCAAATTGCCCGCCCGGGCGGCCAACTCGCCGGCCAGCCGGTAGAGGACGAATCGCGCCGTCGGATCGTTTTTCGTCCCGCGGGCCTGCTTCTGCAACGTGGCGGACAGGGCCAATTTCCGCTTGGCATTGTCGGCGGCGGCAAACTTCTTGGCAAAAAGCGAGCGAATCTCAGACTCCGCCTCCCGCTGTGCGGCGGCGTCGGGGACGGGCGGCTTCTTTCGCGCCGACGGCGGCCTGCGGACCGGCGGTTTGGGACGTGTCGGCTTCGGGCGTTGCGGCTCGACCGGTTTGTGGATTATCGGCGGCGCGGGTTTTGGCTCCTCTCGCGGCTCAGGGACCGGCAGAGGAGGAACATACTCGGCCGGCTGCGGCTCGGACGGCTTTTTCTCAGGCTTCAAGGCAGGGCTTTTCGAGGGAACAGGCGGATGCTCTTTTTCGGCAACCCCGCTTCGCTTCGTGCCATGCCGATCGGCGACGGTCTCTTGGAACACGAGGGCCAGCACCACGGCCAGCAACACCATGACGCCGAACACTATCGAGGGCATGAGCCACGTCGGCTGTCGTTTCCGGCGGGCGCGGGCAAGATAATCCGACGGCTTCGTCGAGACGACCACGACGGGCGCGATTTCGTCCTCGACAGGCTCCTCTCTCCTCTCTCTTCCCTCTTCCCTCTTCTCCCGAAGCCCCCGGTCGTACTCCGCCTTCTTCGCCGGATTGAGCAGACAGACCTTGGCGGCGGCCAATTCGTTCAGCAGCCGTTGCGAGTGGTCCGAGTGCCGGCCGGTCTGAAAGGTTTTGATCTGCGCCATCCGGGCGTCCGCGGCGTTGCAGATCACCTCCTGATCGGACTCGAACGGCTCGATTCCCAACAGCCGGTAGTGGTGCGGCGGCCGATCTTGGGCCGGGATACCCAGCCACTTGCGATATGGATCAAACGGTTCCGTCATTCAGACAATAATAAAGCCGCTTGGCGTTGGTCGCGACCGGGCGACGACGCGGGAATGGCGCATGATACGTGTCAATGGCGCGGCCGGCGACCGAGAACACATCGGCGCGACCAGCGGTCGCGGCTTTATGGATGGGAAATAATCGCAACGCGGGTTCAGCCGTTACGGCATGGCGTTCTCCAGCGTCCCGCCGCTGAAGTTCGTGATGTCGTCGTAGGTCTGCTCTTGATAATTGTCGCCGGTAGGATATTGGAGCGGTTCTCTATTCGTGCCGCCTGGAACCAGCGCGTAAGATGCATCTGCTAATAAACCAGCACTGAATATCTGGAAAGATTTCGAGTTCACCCAAGAATATGGAGGTGTATTAGCGATCCGCCAATCGGCTGCGGGGAGAACTAACTCATATGTTGTGGCGGCGGGAAGAGATTCAATATTGTCGGGAATACATTTTATTCTACTAAAGTCTGTACCTGTGATGTTCCCAGATGCGTCTCTGATTGTGCAATCAGAACCATCAACAGTGTAGTTTCCATTCTCTGCCCGAAAGTAAGCGATTGCGCCGGTGGTCATATTACCGACGGCGCCTTGCGGCCAGTAACGGCCGGTGGTGGCGTGGAGTCGGTTCAAATCGAAATCAAAAAACGGGCCAATGCGGCTTGTACTGGCGTCAAAGGGATCGGCTGGATTGGCGCTAAATCCGGTCAATTGCCCATTGGCCGGTCTGCCTCCGAGCCAAAATGTCAACGCATTAAACGGCGAAAGCGTATTGATGTCGACCGAGGCTCCCCACCGCGACGAATCTTGAATCCATGCCCGCAGATTGTCCCATTTCTCAATGTCATCTGCTCCGGCAATCATAAAACGCGGAAACGCCTTGGCAAGATGCCTTAGAACAGCACTGCGATTGGTTCCGTCCGGCGGGTACTTGCCGAACTTTTCCTTGTAGGCTTGGCAGGCCATCTCAAGCTGCTTCAGGTCCAGCGTGACGGCGGCCTGCTTGCCAATGATGCGGACATATATGACGGCGGGGATTGTCAGCCCGACCAGGATGCCGATGATCGTTATTACGACCAACAACTCGACAAGCGTAAAACCACGAGGGCGGGAAACAGGGGACATGGAGTGATGGTTCTTCATATTGCTACCCTTCGACGGCGGTTGTCGTCTTGCAGCAGGTAGAATGCCCTTCTCGATGGTGGTGCCCAGCACCGCCTCGGCCCAGTAATCAGCATACCAGAATCGGACATTATCGGCAAGTGGCGTTCGGAAGAAGGCGGGGATCGGGGATCGGGTGGGTGGCACGTCCCTGAGCGCAGCGAAGGGCGTGGTTCCGCGGGGCCACGCCCATCACTTCGTTCTGGGCGTGCCACCCGATTGATCAAGTTATTCACAACTTCGGGGTTCAATCTTTCAGGAACCGTCCGATGCACTCGACCACCCATTCGGCCTGTTGGTCGGATAGTTCGGTATAGATCGGCAGGGCGATGGTTTCTCGGGCCGCCTGTTCGCTCTCGGGGAAGTTGCCTTCCTTGTAGCCGAGATAGTCGAAACACTTCTGCACGTGCAGCGGGACCGGGTAGTAGACCTCGTTGCCGATCTTTTGCTCTTTCAAGTATGCCCGCAACTCGTCGCGGCGTGGCACGCGGATGACGAACTGGTTGTAGATGTGGCGGTATCCTTCCATCTCGACGGGGAGTTGGACAAGGCCCTCCGCGGTCAATCCGGCGGCCTCGAAGAGGCGTCGGTAGCGGGCGGCGTTCGACTGACGCCCGGCCGTCCACTGGTCGAGGTGGCGTAGTTTCACGGCGACGATTGCCGCTTGCAGGGCGTCAAAGCGGAAGTTGCCGCCGATCATGGCGTGGTAGTATTTTGGTTTCGAGCCGTGGGCGCGAAGGATCCGCAGTTTCTCGGCCACCGCATCGTCGCAGGTGGTGACCAGTCCGCCGTCGCCCGCCGCGCCGAGGTTCTTTGAGGGGAAGAAACTAAAACATCCGTATCGGCCGATGGAGCCGGCCCGGCGTCCCTTGTACTCCGATCCGATCGCCTGGGCGGCGTCCTCGATGACCGGTATCCCACGCCCGTCGGCGATGGCCATGATCGGGTCCATATCCGAGCACTGGCCGTAAAGATGTACCGGTAGGATGGCCTTGGTGTTGGGAGTGATTCGGGCCTCGATTTCGGCGGGGTCGATGTTGTAGGTTTGCGGGTCGATATCGACGAAGACCGGCTTGGCGCCGACCCGGGCAATCGCGCCGGCGGTGGCGAAGAACGTGTAGGGGGTGGTGATCACTTCGTCGCCGGAGCCGATCTCCTCGGCCATCAGGCTGATCAACAGGGCGTCGCTGCCGGAGGAAACGCCGACCGCGTGCGGACAGCGGCAATACTCGGCCAGCTTGGTTTCGCAGTCGGCCACGGTCGCCCCGAGGATGCACATTTGCGATTCCAGCACGGCGTCGACCGCCGGGCGGATTTCGTCGCGGATCGTGGCGTATTGGGCCTTCAGGTCGAGCAGGGGAACGGTGATGGGTTGTGTCATGATTTTGGGGTTTTTTGAACAGGAGGAAACAAAGGGAACGGAGAGTTGTTTTTCAATTTGGAGAGTTCGCTTGAGGAAGTATTAGACGCGAGACTCCGTCAGTCAGTTTTTCGACATTAAAGTTGATCAACAAACCAAGAGGGATATCCAACAATTTCATGTAACTCAATAATTGCGCCTTGTGGATAGGGTGAACCTTTTCCACGGCTTTAGTTTCAATCAAGAGGCAGGAATTCACAAGGATATCGAACTTTAGCGGTTCTTCACGTTTGAAATTCTTATAACGAATGACCACCGACTTCTGGGTCCGAACATCGTAACCTCGGAGTTCCAATTCCTTGCAGAAACACCATTCATAAATGGATTCGAGCAGTCCCGGCCCTTTGTCCTTGTGAACCTCGATAGCCGCGCCGATGACATCGCGAGTTATTCCGGCCGCCTGTTGGTATAGTGGATGCATAACACTCATTTTTTTGAACAGGAGGAAACAGAGGCAACAGAGAGGAATAATGGGATCGCAAAACGATCTCTGTTATCTCTGTTTCCTCCTGTTCAAAAATTGGTTTCCTCTTCACTACGAATTACGTGCCTCCCTCACGTGCCCGTTTTCGAGACGGTATTCCTCGCCGCAGACCGAACACTTTGCCGCGCCGGCGGAGTCGAACTCGAGCTTTGCGGCGGCACAGCGGCACATCCAGCCGTTTTGTTTGGCGGGCAGGCCCACCATGAGGGCGAAATCGGGTACGTCGGTCGCCACCACGGCCCCGGCGGCGATGAAGGCGTAGCGGCCGACCGTGTGGCCGCAGACGATCGTCGAGTTGGCCCCCAGCGTGGCGCCGCGGCGGATCAACGTCGGGAGGTATTCGTCCTTGCGGACGATCTCGCTGCGGGGGTTGATCACGTTGGTGAAGACCATCGAAGGGCCGCAAAACACGCCGTCCTCGATCGTCACCTTGTCGTAGATCGAGATGTTGTTTTGGATTTTCACGCCGCTGCCGATAACGGCGGCCGAGCCGATCACCACGTTTTGGCCGATCGAACATTTCTCGCCGATCGTGGCCCCTTTCATGATATGCGAGAAGTGCCAGATTTTGGTTCCCTTGCCGATCGAACAGGGCTGATCGACGTAGGCGCTTTCGTGTGCGAAGTATTCGCATTGGGGCGCGGATTCCGCCGTCGTGGTATTTGCATCAAGCCCCGAGTGGGTGTTTTTCTCCAACGATTGCTGGCAGGCGCCGAGGACTTTCAGCACCCGCAGCCCTTCCTCGCCGCTGGAGCGTGGCTCGCGGCGGTCGGCCACGCGATCGAGGAAATGTTGACATTCTTCCTTCAGCGGCTCGGCTTTCTCCAGCTCGACCGCCACGGCGTCGGCCTTGACGGCCTTTGGCGCGCGGCTGGCCCAATCGACACGATGGGGATAGAGCAGGAGCTTCTTCTCGGCGGTGTCGTCGAAGACGGCCATCTGTTCCGTACCGACGACGACGAGCTTCTGCTCCTTGGAGGGATGGAGCCAACTGACGAAGATGTGTCCGGTAGCTCCGCTGCGGAACCGCAGCCGGCTAAGGGTCACGTCCACGACGCCGGGGGTCAAGTAGCTTTGTCCTTCGGCTTCGGCCGAGATTGGTTCCTCACCCAGCAGGTGCAACATCACCGAGATGTCGTGCGGGGCGAAGCTCCAGAGGATGTTTTCCTCGGTGCGGATCAGGCCCATGTTCAGCCGGTTGGAATAGCAATACAAGATGCGTCCCAAGGCCCCTTGCTGGATGAGTTGGCGGAGCTTGATTACGGCCGAGTGGTAGAGGAGGATGTGTCCGACCATGAGTATCCGCGAATGCTTTTTCGCCAGGGCGACCAATTCTTGCCCTTGATCGGCGTTCAGCGCCAGCGGTTTTTCGACGAACACGTCCTTGCCGGCCTCCAAGCATCGCCGGACGACGTCGTGGTGGGTGGCGGCCGGAGTGGCGATGGCCACGGCGGTGATGCTCTGGTCCGCGAGAACGTCGGCGAGGTTGTCGGTAAACTTTGGCGGATCGCCTTCGATGCTCAGCTTGTCGAACCGGGCGGCATCGGTGTCGCAGACGCATTTAAGCGCGCCGAGTTGCGAAAACACTCGCACCAGGTTTTTCCCCCAATATCCGCATCCCACAACTGTAACTGAGTTATTCAAGGCATGTCTCCCGAAACGGGTTCAGTAGTGGGCCGGGTTGCAACCCGGCGATCATTCCACATCAGCAGTCGCCCAACCTCGCCGGGTCACGACCCGGCCTACATCTCCCAAAAGGGGGTTCAGCGCGGACTCCGTCCCCGTGGGTGACGTGACGTCCCCTTTACACGGGTCGTTCGATATGTACTTGCAGCGCCTCATCGCGCGTAACTTACCCAAACCGGTTTAAGGTGGGTAGAACCTCCCGAAACCTCTCGTTCCCACGCAGAGCATGGGGACCAGAAAATTCCCTATTGCCAATACCATAATATAGTGTCGATTATCGCATTGCGGAAGCTGAGCAAAATTTGCCGAGGGCGTCTCGCGGCCCAGCGGGCACCACCGGGTGAGTGGTGTGGGGTATGCGGGTTGGCGCGAATGCGCGGGCAAGAGAGAACTTGTCCTCGTGGAGGCAATTCTAACCGGGGACGTCGGGGTCACGCGCTGGCCTTCACTTCGTGATTATTTAAGCAGACGGGAGCGACCTCTTTCTCCTCGACGCCGTCCCGCGGCGAGTTGAACTCGGGAACGATCTCACGAAGTTTCCGTCGGAGTAGCTCTTCCGGGTCATTTACCAACCTCTGGAGTTGTGCGATCGCGCGGCGAACTTCCACCAATGAATAGGGGCGATGATACGCCGCCCGCAGCTTAGGATGCGAAGTAGGCAGGGTCTGTTCGTCGTCGAAGTACAGTTCTTCGTACAGCTTCTCACCCGGCCGGACGCCGGTGAAGATGATATCGACGGCGTCCTCGGGGAGTCCGGAGAGACGGATCAGGTCGCACGCGAGATCGACGATTCTGACCTGTTCTCCCATTTCCAATACGAAGATTTCGCCGCCGGCGCCCATCGTGGCGGCTTGGAGGACCAACTGGGAAGCCTCGGGGATGGTCATGAAGAACCGCGTCATGCGCCGGTCGGTGATGGTGATTGGCCCGCCGCGGCGGATTTGCTCTTGGAAGAGCGGCACCACGCTCCCGGCGGAACCCAACACGTTGCCAAAGCGGACGACGATGAAGCGGGTGGCCGATTCCTGTGAGAGCGTGTGGACGTAGCGTTCCGCGATCTGCTTGGTGGCTCCCATCACACTGGTGGGATGGACGGCCTTGTCGGTGGAGATCAACACGAAACTCCGCACGCCGAACTGGTCGGCCAGATCGGCCACGCACTTGGTTCCCAGGACGTTGTTTCTGATCGCCTCGCCGACGTTCGCCTCCATCAGGGGCACGTGTTTGTGGGCGGCCGCGTGAAACACCACCTCGGGACAATGGGTCTTGAAAACCTGCTCCATCCGTTGCCGATTGGTCACGTCCGCGATGCAGGCATGGAGCGTGGTGGACGTTTCCTGGCTTTGCAGTTCTTTTTCGATGGCGAAGATGCGGTTCTCGCCGCGGCCGAGCAGGACCAACGATTGCGGATTGAAACCGATTATTTGGCGGCAGATTTCGGAGCCGATGCTGCCGCCGGCCCCGGTCACTAAAACTCGCCGGCCCTCGATAAGTTTGCCGATGTTGTCGGTGTCGAGGGTCACGGGCTCGCGGCGCAAGAGGTCGTTGATTTCGATGTCGCGGATCGGCATCCGATTGTCGCCTTCCAGCCGGTCCTCGAGCGAGCGGATGATCTTAAGGTTCAAGTCGCCTTGCCCGCAGGTCTCCATCAGGCGACGGAGCCGTGCGCCCGGCAAACTGCCGGCGACCACCAGCACGTCCGTGGCGCGATAGGCGGCGGCAATCTCTTCGACGTCTTCAAGTTTTCCCAGAACGGGGATTTGTCCCAAGCGTCCTCCGGCGGGGCGATCGTCGGTGGCCAAGAACCCGCGCACCCGGTAAGGGAGGTGGTAATGGGATTGAATCTGGTGAGCGAGAATTCCGTTGGAAAGATCGGTGCCAACCAACAGGGCACGGCGGCAATCGTCGCCGTTGAGCATGGGGCGAAAAATTTCGCGGAACATTCGCCAACTTGCCCGCAAGGCCCCCAACATGCCGACGATCAACATGAAGTCGATCCCCAATACCCCGCGCGGGATCAATCGCGCCGGATGGATGAAATAGGTTGCCGTGGTCAACATGCACAACGAGATCAAAGCGGCGTAGATCAAGGCGGCGAAATCGGCGAAGGTCACATATCGCCACCAACCGTGGAATTGCCCCAAGAGGCAGAAGACCGCCAACTGAATTCCAACCACCCAACCAAGGCTGGACAAATATAGACTTAAGCTATTCGGCGGGACATCGAAGTCGAAGCGGAGCAAATAAGCCCCCCAGTAAGCCGCCACGAACACCACCAAATGCATTCCCGCCAAAAGCCAAGAGCGGGGGTTCGCCAACTGCCTAAGGGACCGACGAAGTCCGCCGTATAGCACGGGGCGGATGATGCCCCGCGAAAAACGGTCCTGCGTGTCCGAACCGCCATCGAAAAGCTCACGTTGTTCAACAGGATGATGAGATTTGCTTAACATCATGGAAGCCGCTGTCCTTCCTCAACCGTCACGAGAAGATAAACTGAGAAGATCACTTTATCCTATCCGTAATTGCCGGCTTCGTCAAATGAAGCGGGCGATGTCTCCGTCACAATGCGGAAATCCGCAGCCGTACCGGGTGCCGTAGTTTATTGCGAGGTCTCGGAATTTTGACTTTCGGCACTGTCTCCAACGAGCAGCAGTTCCCTTCTGCGTTCGGGCTGATTTTCCCATCTGGCGACTTGTTCCGCGAAGCTCAGGATGGTGGCTTTCGACTCTTCAATTTCGGTCGCCTGGATCTGCAACATTACTTTGACAAGCGGCGGCCATTTCGGCTGTCCCGCCAGAGACCAACGCACCTTAAGCCCCAGGTCCAACCGGCCGAAGAGCACGTGATCGCCAAGTTGATACCAATAAACGACCAGCGCGCGGTCCCCTTCACGCCGCCAAGTGGTCAAGCTGACCGGAATGGTCAGATCGTCGGACAGACGTAGTTCTTCGCGAGTCTTGTCCGTCAACTCCCAACCATTTGCCCGATAGCAATTCAACGGGCTATGGTACACGCCTTCAACGGGATCCGTGAACATCGCGGTATGCATTGAGATTCCATGCCCCAATCCATCTCGATAAATGCGGTCCACGATTCGCTCCGCGCCGACTGCCTTGGTGATCTTGGGGTCCAGTTCGGTGTCCTCGCCGCGCCAGTCGCCAAGCTGGGTCGGCAATTCGTCGAAAGTCCAACTGGGTAGTTGCACCTCGGGTGGTTGCAGCGCGTACTTTTCCCACTTGGCGACCCCGTAAGTCGCCAGAATGATGGCCGACAGAAGATACAACCGTATTGCCGTGTTACCCATCGTAAAATACACCATCCGCTATCAGGTAGTGACCGTGGATTCGTACCCCATGTGTTTGCCGTAGGAGTGTTCGTTCAGGCCGGTAACCACGGCTTCCACCGATTGCACGCCGAACGCCGTCAGGATGTCGCATGCCGCCTGGATTTTCGGGGCTTGGCTGATGTCCCGGAATACCGACAGCACGACCGTATCGACCAGTTGGCTGACGAAGCGGGCGTCGGCCACCGGCAAAATCGGGCTGGTATCGATCACCACGAACTCAAAGGTCTCGCGGAGTTCCTTGAACAGGGGCGCCGCGTTGCCGTTGGACAACGACGCCAAGGCCTGCCGGTCCCATTGGCCGGCCGTTACCACCGAGAGGTTTTCCGTGGCGCTCTGACGCACCAGTTCGGCGACGGCGTTCTGCCCTCGAAGCATTTCCGAGACTCCCGGCGTCAAGGGAATTCCGAACACCTCGTCGAACGACGGACGTCGCAGATCGAAATCGACCAGCACGGTACGCCGTCCGGTCCGGGCGAAACTTAGCGCCAACTGGGCGGACAGGGTGGTCTTGCCCTCGCCGCCGGTGGCGCTGGAAACCATAATCACGTGGCGCTGCTTGAGGTCGGCGTCGTGTAGCAGACGGGCGGCAATCCCGTCGACCGATTCCGTCAGCCGCAAATGCCAGCTACGGTGCCGTTTCGAGGGCGACGCCAACCGGTGAATCACCCCCGCGGGAATCCGCGGCACCGAACCGATCACCGGCACCCGAAGCTTCTTCGACACGTCGTTGCTGGTGTTGATCCGCCCGGCGCGGACGTCGAGGAGAGCGATCCCGATGGCCGGACAGGCAAATCCCCCCAACATGACCAGCAGCGTTAACGCGGCGCGTATCATGGTATTGGAGGGAACCAACGGCTCTTCCACCGGTCCCAGCACCGTGATCCGCGGCGCGGCCCGCAACTCTACCTTCAGCTTGTCCCGCTCGCCTGCCAACCTGGCCAACAATGACCCTTGCTGAATAAGGTCTGCCCGCAACATCTCGATGTCGACGGTTGTTTTGCCGAACTCCCTAGCCCGCTCAAGCATGATGGCGATGTCTTTCGCCGCGGTTTCCTGGTGTTCCAGGGTGGTGGCCAGGAGCGTCTCCAAGCGGAGAATCTCCATACCGATTTCTGCGCGCTGCTTGTCCTGGGCCTTTTGCTGCAGTTCCGCGACTCGCTCGTCGTATTGTTGCTGGAGCATCTGAACTTCGGTGGAGATGCGGCCTGCGTATCGGCTCTTGGCGTTCTCCAGAACCCGGTCCTTGGTATACACCTCATCCATTTTTTTCCAGCCCAATTCCATGCCTAGCTGTTTCGCCACCGGATCGAGCTGTATGATCCTGTCCAAATCGAGGGCCGGAATCTCCATGTTATCCACGTTGGCCAAGAGGGCTTTTTGGGCGGCCAACCCGCCTTGCAATTTTTTCGTATCAAACTGCGATTTGGCGTGCTGGTTGCGGTACAGGGACAACTCCTGCAACGCGAGCCTTTGCCGCGTGTTCAACGTCGCGGTGTTCGTGGTCCCAAAATCCTGGCCGAGGTTCCTCAAAACCTCCCGCTTCGTGCGGGTGTCCTGTTCCTTGGCGGCGCAGACCCGTTCCAGTTCGCTGAATCGTTCCTGTTTCCGGTCGCGTTCGTCGTTTACGACGTCCTTCATGTACGAATCCACGACGGCCCTGACCAGGGTTTGAGCGTGGTCGGGATTGTCGAGGCCGAGGCTCACCGTCATCATTTCCGCCCTGCCGGGGAAGCCGACGCTTAGCCAGCCGGAAAGCCACTTCACCGCGTCGCCATCGCGATGTTCCTTCTGAATGACCGGGATCCTGGCCACCTCCGGCTTG
The DNA here is from genome assembly GCA_965195225.1 of uncultured Thermoguttaceae bacterium. Taxonomy (GTDB): domain Bacteria; phylum Planctomycetota; class Planctomycetia; order Pirellulales; family Thermoguttaceae; genus JAHIKV01. The sequence continues at coordinate 14,097 of CBDAFL010000015.1, read as the reverse complement.
CGTAGTGCCGCCATGAGGACAAACCGGCTGAGGATCAACTGCCGTTGCGTGTTTTTGTAGATTTCAAAATGGCTGACGTTCGTCTGATTCAACTCGGTTTGGAAGGCCACGGGCGTTTCCATCATTGCCACCCGCAAATATCCGGTGGCCGTGTACTGTTTGTCTATACCGAACCAGACCGCGGGGCCGGCGATGGCCGCGATCAGCAGCCCGATCCCGGACACCATCAGCCAGTGCCGCCGTAGTGCGTGCAGGTAGACCGTTGGGTCCGGACCTGTCTGGGCCGGTTGGCTCAAGGCGGCGCCGCTCCATTCTCCGTTGGTTTGTTCCCCCGCGCCGGCCGGCAGCAACGCCATCGACCGTGGGTCGGATTGATCGTTCGGCAACCGTGAAAAGTCGTCGGCCATGATGGTCCTCGCTGGTGCTCTTGTCGCCGGTATTCAAGATTGTATGCCGGCGGCCTGTTCCTTTAACCCCGCCTCTTGTTCCGGGCAATACGTTTACCGCCGGTTTTTACCGCTTCCTCCGTCGCCAATCTACCCACCACCAGAGGCCGTTCCGGCAAGGGCATGATCAGCAGCTTCGACAGCAGGTACATCTCGATCCATAGCAATATCAAACCGATGGGCATCATTAGATAGCCGGCCATGTCGTGCATGAATTTGAATGCCGTATCGACGGATATGATTGACGGCCAATGAAAAGCAACCTTGCATAGGACCGCCGTCAGCACGATTCTCGTCGCGTTCGAGACCACCGCTATCGGCACCGCGCTGGCGATCAGGAAAAGCCTCTCCCACAACGGCTTTTTCGACAAAAACGCCATGCCCACGCTGATCGCGAAAAACAGCATCATCATCCGCAATCCGCTACACGCTTGGGCTACCTCCAACGGCTTTTCCGGAATGTCCGTCAATAGGATCACGTTGCCTTGTGCGATGGCGGGGATGCCGAAGGTTTGAATCGTAGTAACACTCAGTTTCGTGGCGACCCGTTGAAGTTCCTGACTGGCAAGTCCTTGAGCGGCGCCGGGTAATGGGATCATGAAGACCAGGAATACAACGGCCGGCCAGGCCCAACGCAATCCTTGCCAGCCGCCCACGAACAGGGCCATGCCCGCGAAAAACGGAATCATCGACATCTCGGGCAGGCTTTCAAAGCGGAAGTAAACCGCTGTCCAAAGCATCGCCGCCCAAACGGCAAAGAACGGCAATCCCCACCAACTGCCGCGCCCGGTGAACGGCACAATCATGTCCCGCCGAAGCCACAACAAGGCCACGGCGAAGATCGGCACGAAGAACCCGTGCTGGTAATCCTCCTCCGTGTACCATATCCGCACCAATTTCTCGATCGACGGCCAGTAAAACCACACGAAGACGACCAACAGCACCAGCCAGGCCGCCAGTGCTTTTGGCCCGGGGAGCAGGCGCTGCAATTCCTCGGAGAAGCTACGGTTTTTCGTGGGTGTCGTTGTCATGCGTTACCGGATTGAGCGACAATGCCCCCTTGAGCGAAGTTTGATACCCGCAAGGGGCATGCCAAACCATTCTTTTCCGACGTATTCGCGCCGAATATGCCGAACGCGACATCTATGAGCAGCCGCGCTGTCCCCGGCAAGATCGACCTAGCGTCATTTTAGAAACACTCACGTTGACAAGAAGCATCAACGTCCCCTTGGTAACATTTCAGCATGATTGAAGACGACGGAAATGTCAAGTGTTTGACATCTTCCCCCAATCTGATGGGCGTGCTATGTTTGGGAGACTCCCTACGGTTTGGGGTAGCAGGCGTTCTGCACCCCTTTCCGTGTGTGGCAGGGTTATATCGGGCCATAAGGCGTCGCTCTCAGGAGTAATCACCCATAATGTGTGGAATAGTCGGATATATCGGACCGCGAGACGCAACGGAGTTCCTGGTCATGGGACTCCACCGGCTGGAATACCGCGGCTATGACAGTGCCGGCGTGGCAACAATCGCTCCAGACGGTCAATTCGCTTTGGTCAAAACGGTCGGTAGGATCAGTCAACTCGAAAACCGACTGGACGATACCCCTGCCCCCGGAGGTGTGGGAATCGGTCATACCCGGTGGGCAACTCACGGAAATCCAAGCGACGAGAACGCGCATCCCCATTTCGGAGGAGACGGCGAACTGGCCGTGGTCCATAACGGAGTAATCGAGAATTACAGGGTAATCAAGCAGCGGCTCGAAAACGAGGGATACGTATTCCAATCGGCGACCGACTCCGAGGTGATTGCACACCTGATCGACAGTTGTCTGCGGCGCCAGCCGCCGGTCGAGGACATGGCTGCGGCGGACTACGGGCCGTTGGTCGACGCGGTCCAGTCGGCCCTGACGCAGCTTCGGGGTACATACGGATTGGTGGTCCTGTTCCGTCGGTGGCCCGAGGTGCTGATCGCCGCACGGCTGGGTAGTCCGTTGATCGTCGGCGTTGGAGACAACGAGCATTTCATCGCCAGCGACGCCTCGCCCTTGGCCGGGTTTACCGACAGGATCGTCTATCTGGCCGATCATGAACTGGCCGTGGTGACCGCCTCCGAGCTGAGGGTCATTCATCGCGATCAGGGACGGGTAAACCACAACGTCCACGTCCTTGACTTCCAGGCGGCCGACGTTGCCAAGGGAGGCTTCGACCACTTCATGCTCAAGGAGATTTTTGAGCAGCCGGAGGCCGTCGAAAACGTCATGCGCGGTCGGCTCGACCACGACGCGGCCACGTCGAAGTTCGGCGGGTTCAATCTAACTCCGCAACAGCTCCGCACCCTGAACCGGATCATCTTGACCGCTTGCGGCACCAGTTGGCACGCCGGACTGGTCGGCGAGTACCAGATCGAGGCCCTTGCCCGGCTGCCGGTCGAAGTGGAATATGCCAGCGAATTGCGGTACAGCAATCCGCCGCTGGACAACGGCACCCTGGTGGTTGCCATCACGCAAAGCGGCGAAACGGCCGACACGCTTGCGGCCCTGCGCGAGATGCAGCGCAAAGGTTGCCCCGTGCTGGGTATCTGCAACGTCGTCGGCAGCACCATTCCCCAGGAGACCGACGGCGGATTCTATCTCCGTGCCGGCCCGGAGATCGGCGTGGCCTCGACCAAGGCATTCACCTCGCAGTGTACGTTGCTGGCGATGTTGGCCCTCTACTTCGGTAGGTTGCGCCACCTGAGTTTCTCGGCCGGCAAGCAGATCATCGCCGAGCTTCAGGAACTGCCCGACAAGGTCCGCCGGGCGCTCCAGTACAACGATCAGGTGCGTTCGATAGCGGAGAAATACGCCGAGTGCAACAACTTTCTATATTTAGGCCGGCAGTTCAATTTCCCCACCGCCCTGGAAGGGGCGTTGAAGTTGAAGGAGATCAGCTACATCCACGCCGAGGGCTACCCGGCGGCGGAGATGAAGCATGGCCCGATCGCCCTGGTCGATGAAAAAACGCCCAGCGTTTTTATCATGCCGCGGGGACAAGTCTACGACAAGGTGATGTCGAACCTCCAGGAGATCAAGGCCCGCGGCGGACCGGTGATCGCCGTGGTCTGCGAGGGTGACACCGAGGCGGCCGGACTGGCCGACGACATCATCGAGATACCCGCGGTCGAGGAATACCTGCAACCGATCATCACGGTGATCCCGCTACAACTGCTGGCCTATCACATCGCCGTTACCCGCGGCTGCGACGTCGACAAGCCGCGAAATCTGGCTAAGAGCGTCACCGTCGAGTAACAAGTCCTCCCCTCTCCCTTTGGGAAAGGGGCCGAGGGTGAGGGCGTGGCGGAGACTGGAGGCACTTTCCACTCGTCCCCACGCTCCGCATGGGAACGCACTGCCCGGAGCGCTCCGCGTCCGCGCTGCGAAATATCCCAGTGAATCGCTCCGGCCGGCCGGGTCTTCCGCCAGTTTCAGCCCTCCGCGGGGTTGAATTGGCCCCGAAAACACCGCTCGAGCGCAAAACTCCGCCCGAGACGCATTCAGGAAAAGTCAGCGCAAAAATGTGTGCCGTAGGACTGCGCGGGGGCCATTTATTAGCGACAATTGCGTCACGACGTTCCGGTAGGACGGAAATAGCTTTAAACCGGTAGCATTTATCGGCGGTCTTGTGCCATTCCGATCTAAACGTTATTTTCTGTCTGGCTTGTGGTTATGCCGAACACGCATTCTTCCCTGCCAGCGGGGGTGGTTTTGTGGCGTGGAGACTGAAGTCGCCAAAAAGGATAAATGTCCATTGTGTGCTTTTGTACATTATATTACAGTGGGCGTAGGCATGAACTCTACTTGACGACCAATTATCCTGGCATCTATGGCGATGGAAGGGACACTCCAGTTAAAGACCTGCGGGATGGAGACCAAGGGAAATGAGCGATACCTGGCCGAAAGTCATCCGCGATCCGGTACACGATATCATTCTATTCGACGATTCCGCTTGTGACCGACTTTTGCTGAAACTGATAAACACCCTTGAGTTTCAGCGGCTGCGACGGATTAAGCAGCTAGGCATGAGTGAACTCGTTTTTCCGGGAGCCAATCATAGCCGATTTTCGCACTCCATTGGAGTAATGAACACGGCAAAAAGAATTCTCAATCAGATTGAGAAAATATCGGGTGAAAAACTTCCAAAAGAGCACCGTGTGGCAGTGTTGGCGGCATCGCTCCTGCATGACATCGGGCACGGTCCGTTCTCTCATACCTTTGAGAAGGTGTCTGGAGAGGATCATGAGGCTCGTACACTGGAGGTCATCCAAGATAGTTCTACGGAGGTTCACAAGCGTCTTTCAGAACACGACCGTAAGTTGCCCGACATACTGGCGGCCTTCTTTGAAGAAGACCCGGAAGAATCTCGCGATGCCGAGATTCCTCCATACCTGACGCAGGTTGTTTCAAGCCAGTTGGACGCGGATCGTTTCGACTACCTTCTGCGCGACAGTTACGCTACAGGCGCGAATTACGGCCGCTTTGATTTGAACTGGATTATCGAGCATCTGTACCTCGACAACGCCAAGAAGCGTTTCTACCTGAGCCACAAGAGTTTAATGGCTGCCGAGACGTATGTCTTCGCTCGGTATCACATGTACCGTACCGTGTACTTCCACAAGACCACACGATCCGCGGAGGTCATGTTACGGTTGCTCTTCAAGCGTTACAAGCAGTTGCTTGACAACGCTGAATCGAGTGAGGCCAAGAGGAGTGTTGTTCCTCATGCACCACCTGCCATCTTGGAGGCCTTTTCTACCAAGATGAGTTTGGCAACCTACTTGGCACTCGACGACCACGCCGTTAGCGAATTTCTTCGAGCCTGCAACTATTCTAATGATGAAACGCTAAAAATGTTGGGGGCCGGTCTCCTTGGCCGCAAGCTATACAAAGTAGTCGAAGCCACCGAAGCCCAATCCCACAAGAGTGCAGACTTCAATCATGCGGCCATCGTATTGCTGAAAAATAAAGGGATCGACACCGATTACTTCTTCGCCCACGATGAGCCTGGAGACATCCCATACAAACCCTATGATCCTGACGTGGATCAACCGGCGATGCAAATCTATGTGGAGAACACGCTTGGCGAAATCAAGGAAATCAGTAAGCTGTCGGGGGCCATTCAACAACTAACCAGTGGTTATGACCTGCTGCGATTCTATTTCCCGGAGTCACTTCGCGATGAAATGGATGCTCTGGCGAAGGACATATTGCGAAAGGATAAAAAATGACCAAGGAACGATTCCGTTGGCTGGCAGGCGTTATCGCCGCCCACCCTGACCGGGAGGTCCACGGACGCACCCGGCTGCAGAAAACGATTAAGCTGTTACAACGGCTGGGGTTTTCCACAGACTACAGTTACACAATACATTTCTATGGTCCATACAGTGAGGGACTGCAAGCCGAAATCGGCTTATTAAAGACGTTTGGGTTGGTAAAAGAAGATATTGAGCACTCGCAGGACGAGACTCCCTACTACGTATTGCGAGCCACTCCGGAGGCAGTATTGTCCGAGTTGGCAGACTACCAGTCTGCCATTAATACAATGAGCGATGCCGCGCCCGTGGTGCTAGAACTCGCGGCAACGTATGACTCGTTCCGGGAAATGGGATCGGATCACCGTGAAGCGATAGCTCGGCTTCACCGCAAGAAGGGCTCGAAGTGTGAAGAAGGAAATGAAGAAAATGCCTTGAAGCTTTTAGACGACCTCGGTCTAAATATGGGCTGAAACGGGCATCCGCATCACATACACAATTCTAACCGGACGTAGTGGCTCAATTTTCTCGTTGATGGGCGGGTGACACTGACAAAACGGGCTGAGATTGTGTGCCACTTGGCCTTGCCAGTGCTTTGGGCTTGCTTGACTTTGCATCGAGTTGTGGACCGAAGCTGAGTAGCCAACTCGACTGATCGGTACGCCGGTACCCCGATTTGTCCCGGAGGGACGTTCCGACAATAGCCCAGCAGTTTACTGCTGGGGCGACGTGACGCCCCGCTTATTCCCCATAAGTCCCGGAGGGACGGTCGAACCGTGGCTGTCGATTTTTGGCCGCCCCCCCGGGACTTTTTTTGGGGAAGGATCTGACGTTCCGGCGCCCCCCCCGTGCGTTGCTTGACAATACTGCCCCACGGGGTATCATGGCCACTTGAGGACACACGGATTGGCACGGTCCTCGATTCTCATGTTTTGTGGTCCGGCGCTTTCGGAACGGCGCTGGAACCGGTTCCGTCACCTTGTCCGCATCGAGAAAGGGCGTAGTCATGAAATGCCGTTGCATCGTCGCTTCGTTGGCGTTGGTTTGTCTTTTCGTTTCGCCCGGCTGGGGCCAAACGCGGTCGGAGGAAGTGCGGCGTTTGCAGGAAGAGATGCAATATCTGCAAAAGAGGCTCCGGTCGTTGGAAAGCGAAGAACCTTCCAGCACCCGAGAACGGACCACGCAGCTCGGCCGATCGAGGATCCGCGAGGAAGAAAAAGAGGACGTGTTGGTCGTGCGAGTCTACGACCTCAGCGATCTGCTCGCGCCGATCTGTTCCTACCCGGCCATGGTTTTCAGCGACCTCAATTCGTCGAATGTTCCGCTATTTCCCGATGTATCGTTGAGCGGACTGAGCGGCATCAGCGGCATGGGAGGCATGGGCGGCATGGGCGGCGCGATGAGTGTGCCGTCAAATACACGCACCAAGGCGCCGCGCCGAGCGACGGGCAACCACCTTTTCCAGATGAACGCGCCGCATTTTAATTCCCACCCGCCACGGCCGAGCGGCATGAACTCCGCCCGCACCGACCTCGACGGCTTGATCGACGCCATTACATCCACCATCGAACCGACCTCTTGGGGTGAGGTTGGCGGGCCAGGTACGATCGCTCCGGTGGGTAACTCGTTGATCGTTTCCAACACGCGGAATGTCCACGAGCAGATTACCGCCCTGCTGGATACGTTCAGAAAGCGATGGGGAACATTGCGGACCGTCACGGTCCAGGCCCATTGGCTCTGGCTGACCGAGCCGCAGTTGAACGGCCTGCTTGTCGCCGACGCCAAGTCATACGCCGGCGAGCCGCGAGTCTTCGGCCTGGTCGACGACGACGCCTGGGCGACCCACGCAAAGGAGCTTCGCAAGGCGGACGATGAATCGCCGGTCGGCTATCAGTCCGTCGTTACCTGCTACAACGGACAGACGGTCCACACTGTCTCGGGCGAACAGCGGCGGTTCATCGTCGGCATGATACCGGTCGTCGGTGGCGGCGAGGAATCGAGTTCCAGCGTCGGCTACCAGCCGGTTGTCGCCACGCTTCAGGAAGGGGCCGCCTTGCAGGTAACGCCCATGACCACCACCGCGGGAAAGTACGTCGTACTCGACGTTCATAGCCGCGTGGTTCTACTACGCGACGAACCCGAAAGCCAGGAGGAAAAGACCAGATCACCGTACCCGACGGTTAACGGAATGCGGATGGTTTATCCCGTGCAAGGCATACCCGCCACGATCGATCGCCCCCAGGTGTCGAACAGCCACCTGGAGACGACGCTCCGCGTTCCGGTGGATCGCCGCATGTTGGTCGGCGGCATGACTTTCCAGGCCCGGCCGAAGAAGGGCCAACCGGGGCTTTACCTGTTCGTGAAACTCGGCGTGCAAGAGCTGCGAGACGATCAACTCCAGCCGAAGCCCGTTGGGAAATCAGACGCGCCAACCAAGAAGAAGCCGCCGTTGAAGCCCGCCAAGTAAGTGAGGGCGTCCGGAAATAATTCCATTTAGCCCGCCGTGAATACACGGCGGGGAGTGTTGGGTACATTTTACGCACATTGCCCCGGGTGTATTCACCCGGGGCTAAATAGCTGTTTTTTGCCGGTCAAATCCGCCGCAAAGCCGACGCAGAATTCGCAATCCGCCCAAGCCGAATCGTCCGTAGCGCCATGGCGTTTGACCAGATGCGATTTCTTACGGGGTGACAACTGGCTGTCACCACGCCGTGGTAAACTACATCTGACTTATACTGATCGGTTGCACTCGTATGGGGTCAAGGGTGCGAGTGGCCTGCGCCTCGTCCATGGTCGGAAATGGCCCCGGCCGACGCTATTGCCCCCATTGGGGTCGCTTGGAAACCTTGGCCGGCGCGCAGTTGCGCGGACGTGGAGTTCTTACTCGGAGAACGAACGACCGCCGAACGGATCGCCAGGCGATTGTTCCGCCGACCGCTCGAACCGTACGAATACGCCGGACTGGCGGGCGCTCCCGATGACGCCCGAGTCGAGATCGGGGCCTTGCGCGGAATGCTTTACATCGAGATGGGCGCGCCGGCCGCCGGTTATCGCGCGCACTACTATCTTCGTCGCGCCGGGCGGGATGTTGTCTTAATCAACGACGGCTTCCATATTTATGCCCACGAGTTGCGCGGCCGCGGCCTGGGATTGCACATCTTTCATCGCCAGGTGCAAAACGCCGTGGGGTTGGGTATTCGGCGCATCGAGACGGTCGCCGGCCGGCACGGCGGCGAGAACGGATATTATACGTGGCCCCGATTCGGGTTCGACGCCGCGCTGCCCGCCGATATCCGTCGCGTCTTGCCGCCGGGACTTGAAAACGAACGTACCGTGTTGGGGCTGATGGAATGCGAGCGGGGCCGCCGCTGGTGGCGCGAACACGGCGCGACGATTCGCGTGGCGTTCGATTTGGACAGCGGAAGCCGCTCGCAACGGGCGCTGAGCCGCTACGTGCGGACGAAGAAAAAAATCGCCGGTGGCCCAAAAACAAATCTTGCAAATCCGGCGGCGATGTCGTAAAGTAACGCTCGATGATGACGCACGCCAAAACAACCGGCAACGCGAAGAAAGTGGCGCGGCTACAAGCGGTCATGGCCGAGATCCTGACCGAGGCGCTGCGACGCGGTTTCTTCGGCACCGCGGCCGTCGAGTTGAGCGTGCAGGACGGTACGATCCAAAATATCCGACGGAAGGTGGAGCGGATTGAGAAGTGAAGGTACAAGGTCAAAGGTTCAAGGTTCAAATGACATCAGACATCGAGCATCGGTCCTTGAACCTTTGACCTTGAACCTTGAACCTTTGACCTTGACCCTTTGACCTTGACCCTTTGACCTTGACCCTTTTTTCCCCTGGTATCTAGCGTAGCCCGTCGTTTGACGGGTATCCGCGAGAGCCCGCCAAGAACCATCTTTGGTTCCCTGCGGGCTTTTTTTGTCGATTTACGAAAGGAACCGCCATGAAGGACATGTTGCAGGAGTATTGCGATTCGCGTGGAGTGGCGATGCGGGTGGACCGTCACGCGGGCATAATCCGCGGTGTTAAGGTGCTGGGGCTGAAATCTCGCAACGGGCGGACTTATCTGCCCGAGGCGCTTGCCCAGGCCGCCCGGCTCTACGAAGACGCCAAGGTAAACGTGAACCATCCCCGTGGGAACCCCGGTGGCCCGCGCGACTACCGGGACCGCATCGGTGCGATCCGCAGCGTCGTGGTGCGGCCCGGCGAGGGGCTTTTCGCCGACTTCCAATTCAACCCCAAACACGCGCTGGCCGAACAACTCGCCTGGGACGCCGAGCACTCGCCGGAAAACGTGGGCTTCTCCCACAACGTCGAGGCGCGCTGTGTCAGGCGCGGCGATTGCGTGGTGGTCGAAGCGATCACCCGCGTACAGAGCGTCGATCTGGTTGCCGATCCGGCCACTACCCGCGGGCTGTTCGAGTCGAAGCCCGATCAGTCGGAGGGCGCCGCCGCCAAACCGGTCAAATCCGAGGAGTCCCCCGATCCAGACAACGCAGCGCAAAAAAATCCCGAATTGGCCGAAGGCCTCGACCGGGAACAGGCGGACGAGTTGCATAGTCTCCGAGAGGAACTGAAACGGTTCCGGGCGGCCGACGCCCTTCTGCGAAAGCGGGACGCGGCACGGCGGCTGCTCCGCGAGTTCGACCTGCCCGACGTGGAAGCGGCCGATCCCTTATCGAAAACCGTCGGCAGCGAGCGGTTCCTGGAATTGCTCCTGGCCGCGCCAGACGAGCAAGTGATGAGAGAGATGGTCGAGGAACGGGCGCAACTGGTGCGAACGCTGACCGACGTCGAGACGCGGCCGCGGTCGAAGGACCAGCACCTGGTCTACGCCGCCGTTCCGAGCAACGCGAAAAGTTTTGTGGAGGCGATTACGTGAAATCGTGGATTATTTATTTAGCCCGCCGTGAATACACGGCGGGGCGGTTTGATCGCGGCAAGACATTTCCCCCGGGTGTATTCACCCGGGGCTAAATACAACCCTCAAATACCGGAGATTTTGAAATGAGCGACAAAATGCGTTGGCGTTATGGAGACACGAACCCGGTGGTGGCGGCCGTGGACTCCGACACCGTAATCGAAATCGGCGACTTGCTCTGGCAAGACACCGACGACGCCAAACCGGCCTCGGACATCACCGACCAGGGAACCGAGCCGGCCAATCAAGAGGCGCTGGCCGACGCCTTCCTGGGCGTGGCCATGCAGCGCAGCCGGAGCGGAGACACCGCCCCGGTCCGCGTGGCGGCCACCGGAGTGTTCGAGTTCGATTGTCCCAGCGGCACGTTCGAGTTGGGCGACCTGATCGGCGCGGACGAAAACGCCGCCGGCGACGCCCTGTTGAATCAACAAGTGGCGTCGGTTGCCACGGCTGCCTGTGCGATCGGACGGATCGCCAAGCGCCAGGTCGTGGCCGTCACCAGCGTCCTGATCGACATCCGTTCCACCGTTATGACCGGCGGAGTGGAGGGCAGCACGCCCAGCGCGTAGTGAACATAGGGGCGAGGGGCGGGGGACGAGGGGCGAGGGAGAATCCCGACCCCCGAACCCCGAATCCCAAACCCCGAATCCCAAACCCCGAACCCCGAATCCCGAACCCCCTTTTTTTGGAGAACCATATCGTGAGAGCGATCAAATACCGCGAACTGAAACGCATGTACGAGGCCAACGGGCCGGAGAAGACCGTGCGGCATTTGCAGGAGGCCCTGCAAAACGGCGATCTGAAGCCGGAAGATTTCAGCGTCCGCGAGCTGGCCGAGGCGACCCTCAGCCCGCAGCAAGTGCGTCAGATGGACCCGCGCCAGGGCGGCGCTACCCTGCTGGAAGCCGGCGACGGCGTGGACGTGACCGCGTTCTCGAACATCACCGGCCAAGTGGTCCAGTCGAAAATCATGGAGGCCTACGCCCAGGAGGCGTTCGTCCTCTCGCGGCTGGTCGACACCATTCCCACGCGGCTCGACGGCGAGTTGATCCCCGGCATCGGCCGGATCAGCGATGAGGTGGCCGAAGTCCACCCCGGCATGCCCTATCCCAGCCTGGGCTTCGCCGAGGACTACATCGAGACGCCGCAGACGACCAAGCGCGGGTTCATCGTCCCGGTGACCAGGGAGGCGATCTTTTTCGACCGCACGCACCTGATCCTCCAGCGCGCATCGGAAGTCGGCGAGGTGTTGGGCCTGAACAAGGAGAAGCGGCTCCTGGATCTGTTGATCGGCGTGACGAACAACTACAAGTGGAAAGGCGCCGCCTACAACTCCTACAGCAACGCGGGCACCGGCGTGGCCCCCGACGGCGACTGGATCAACGAGATGACCGAGGAGCTGGTCGATTGGACCGACGTGGACGCCGCCGAGCAACTGTTTGCCGACATCCTCGACCCGAACACCAGCGAGCCGGTGCTGATTCAGGCGACCACCGTGCTGGTGATGCCGGCCTATCGCCACGCCGCGCACCGCGTCTTCAACGCGGCAGAGATAAATTATAGCCCGACGGGTAACTCCACGACCACTGTGGCCGCCAACCCGCTGGGCAACTACACGGTGGCCGAAAGCCGGCTGGCCTACCGTCGTCTGCTGGCCGCCGGATACGCCGCCGGCGACGCCAAGAAGTATTGGTTCATCGGCGACTTCCGCAAGGCCTTCGCCTACATGGAGAACTGGCCGATCACGGTAGCCCAATCACCGCCGAACAGCGAGGCCGAGTTCAACCAGGACATCGTGCTGCGTTTTAAGGCCAGCGAACGTGGCGCCGCGGCGGTCATCAATCCGCGCTATGTCGTCAAAAGCACCGGCGCCGGAACCTGATCGTAGTAGGGGCAAGGGGCGGACCGTCCGCCCCTCACCCTCTGCTCCTTAATTCCCGTTCGGTTGAAAGAACTGATGTAGATTATGTCCCTCATCGCCCACTACAAGCTGAACGGCGACGCGAACGATGTCACCGGCAACGGCAACCACGGTACGCCGACCGATGTGTCGTGGGTGGTGGGCAAGATCGGGCAGGCGGCGAGTTTTAATGGTTGGAACAGTGTGATTGCGTTGCCGATAACTACCGGCGTGACTTCTATAACTTTCATGGGCTGGTTCTACTGCATTGGTTCTTACGACATGCTCCGCATAATCCTGGACATCCAAACAGGCCGAACCTTTTTCTTCTGGTTGAATGGAGCAAGTCAGGTCAAACTTGGAGTATATGACGGTACGGCTTACCGATACTTTGGGGCTACTCCCAACGCAAACGAATGGCATCACGTCGCGTTTGTTTGCGACGCAGATGCAGGCAAGGCTAATTGTTACGTAGACGGCGTACAATCTGGTTCAGAGGTAGCCTACATACCGCGAGCAATTGGCGGAAAAGTGCGTTTGAGCGGTCACTACGGGTACTCAACTAGTTATGAGTTTCATGGCTACATGGACGACGTGCGAATCTACAACGAGGTGTTGCCGGAGTGGAAGATTCAGGCGATTTACGACTTCGGCCGCGGTAGCGAAGAGTGCGAGCCAGGGCAACGGCTGATTCGACCGATTGCGCGGAAATTGGTTCAACCGTTAATAGGAGCGTGAGAGAGGCTTTAGGCTGGAGGCTGTAGACGGGAGGAAGAAAAAACCTCCAGCCTCCTGCCTAAAGCCTCCAGTCTGGAAATCATCATGGCAATCGAACAACAAAACGGCGACTACAATCTCTACACCTCGGCGGCCACGGTCTACAACAAGACGGCCGCGGCCGACGGTCAGTGGGAATTGGACATCCGCGTCGGCGACGGGTCGAAAGACCTCCACACCGACGCGGCCACCTTGACGCTGACGGTCACTGTCGGCGGGGCGACCATCACCGGCGGCAGTGCGTCCACGGCGAAGGACGCGGCCGTTTTGCGGGCGGCGCTGCGCACCGGGCCGATCTTCGTCGCCAACGGACAGGCGATCACCGCCACGCTTCAGAGCAACAACAGCAACGATACCGACGTGGACGTGACCGTCACGCCGAGGCAAGTGCTCGACGCCGACAACATCGCCGACACACTGTTGGATCAAGATGACGGGATCGAGACCGACATGACCGTCCGTCAGGCGATGCGAGTAATGGCCGCCGTGTTGGCCGGCAAGGTAAGCGGCGCCGGCAGCGGGCTGGAAACTTTCAAGGCCCTCGACGGCTCGACTACCCGAGTTCAAGTCACCACCGACGCGGCGGGAAACCGAACGAACGTAAGTTACACCTGGACTTTTGCAAACTAGGCTAACCGTATTTTAGCGAACACATGGTCAAGATCCTTTTCGTGTTCCCGGACTTGTTGGACGACCCAGGTGAGGGTGGCGCGGAGCGTCTCGTTCAGCATCGCTCGGCAGGCTTCGCCGA
>CBDAFL010000014.1:0-14209 GCA_965195225.1 uncultured Thermoguttaceae bacterium | reverse complement strand
CCGAGGCAGTCCTCACCCATCGGCTCGACGAATCCCGAGCCAAAGCCGCTCGCACCCGAGCCCGCCGCGCTCATCGCCGCGCCCACTGCAAGTGACGCCGGCTCCTCATGGTTCCTATCATGGATGGGCCGGACGCTTACTTTCTTGACGGGTTCTCGGCGTCTTGAATTCAGAGACCGCAATTTCGGACTCCCATGATGGGAGAGTCAGCCGAAGGGCGACATGATGGGACGGATGCCGGAAAAGGAACCTTTCTCCGGACACGCTACTTCTCGACTTGTAGGACGCCCAGGCGGAAGCGTCGCGAGAGTTGCAGTTGGTGCTCGATCCCGAGTTCCTCTAACCGGGGGCGAAGTCGCCCCTTTCTTTCCGCCGGCAATCCTGGACGCGCTGGCGGTGCGCGCCGACGGGCCGGTGTGAAGGCCGAGGACTAAGGTTTCGGGTGCGATTCCTGCATGATCGGACCGATCTAGGCCCAAAACCGGCGCAACACCCCCGCCGGGACGTATAGCGTGTAGTTTTGCACGCTCACAGCACGAAATCGGTTCGATATCTCGGCCAGTCAGTGGAACACGAGCCCCATCTATGGTAAAGTCGGGAGCGCTGTATGAAACAGAAACTTGCCCAACTTCATCACAACATCTATCTGGAAGGCAAACCATGGCAGCTTTACCTCAAAACGTTCGTGAGGCATGGGAAGGTCGTGAAGGCCCTGTGATCCTGGCCACCGTGAGCGAGTTGGGCGTTCCTAACATCATCTACGCCACCTGCGTCTCCGCCTTCGGCGATGACAAGCTCGTCGTCGCGGACAACTATTTCGAGAAGACACGTAAGAACCTGCTGAGCAACCCCAAGGGCTCGATACTTTTCATTACGAAGGATAACAAGGCCTATCAGGTCAAAGGGACACTTTCTTATCATACGGAAGGTGAGATCTTCGACGACATGAAAACGTGGAACCCTGAGAAGCATCCGGGCCACGCCGCCGCCGCTCTGACGGTGGAAGAAGTTTACTCCGGAGTAGAAAAGCTCTGCTGATACCTGACTTCATGCCCAGCGATCTGGCGGTCGTGGAGCATGGCCTCCGGCATCCCGACCCAAAACGAGTCGCCCACTTCATCGAGAGTCTTCTTTCGCCCCTCCGGGGCTCTGGATTCTCTCATATACATATGGATCAGGTTTTGGGCCGCAAGGACATCCGTATCACCATGATCTGCATACACGTCGTGAACCGCGGCCAACGGGGCGTTCGTGGCCCGGCTGATGTCTTGGCTCGCCGGGTGCCACTGGCTTTGCCAGTGCTGTGGGTGGGTTGACGGTTCACTGTGTTACGAGTAGAAGTGGCGAATAGTACATTGGAAGATAGAGTGAGATTTTTCACGAGGTCCACCAAACACTGGCAGAGCCAGTGGCACACTTCCACAGTGCCACCCGCCCGAAATGTCGAATGGGTTGAGGAGATAGGGATTTTCTATCGGAGGGCTGGCAATGTGCAAGGCAATTGTCGTGCTTGTTATGGTGGCGGGGCTGGTCGGGGCAGAGGAGAACCGGGAACCGCCTTCGATCGAGTACGGAGGCAGCAGGGAATC
The DNA here is from genome assembly GCA_965195225.1 of uncultured Thermoguttaceae bacterium. Taxonomy (GTDB): domain Bacteria; phylum Planctomycetota; class Planctomycetia; order Pirellulales; family Thermoguttaceae; genus JAHIKV01. The sequence continues at coordinate 12,620 of CBDAFL010000014.1, read as the reverse complement.
GTCAACCTGGGTCGAGACGCGGATCGGCAAGGTCGCCGTGGACAAGGGCGTCGAGTGGCAGGGGATTAAGGTGTACCTGTCGCTGACCTTTGACCTAGTCGCCGTGGACGTCAAGACGGGCAAGACGCTCTGGTCACAAATGGTCGGGGCCTTCTGGACGCGGGTCGGCTTCAAGTTGGTCGAGGTCGGTCCAGGGAAGAAGACCTGGGCGGTGGAACTCAAAGCGACCCCCCGAGACAATCTCGAAGTTGACACGGTGCAGTACCACGATCTTCGGACAGGGAAGAAGCTAGACATTCCGGGGCTGGTGCGGAAACCTTCGGGCCGTCCGTTCAAGCCGCGCGCGGAATGGAGCGGTGCCACCTGTGGCGTCGGGAAGCCCTTTCAAGCCCTCATTTCGACAGCCGAGGTATGGGAGAAGGTGATGGCTCGGATATTTGTTGGCGTACCGGCTGACTTCGGGAAGATCTCCTTCATGCGTTCGCCGGAGAAGTCGAAACCGCTCGGCGCGGTTGAGAACGAGGTTGTGCTGATCGTATCAGCGGGCGACACTTGGAACAGCCGAGGGATCGCCTGGGTGGAATCGTACGAGGATGAGAAGCGAATACTCCTGCGCGCGGCGCACAAGCACTATCAAACGTTGGGTGGGGCCAACGCGGTGCGGCCGTGGGGCGTCTTCGTCCTGCCGCGCCGCCAGAAGGCTTACGAGGTCGAGATCAACGTCCAAAATTACAGCGGGGGGCCGCCGGTCTGGAAGAAGATCTTCCGCGCGGCGAGACTGCTTGACCCCGCAAAACAACTGGAACAGGTGCCCGCATCCGACAAGCATGAGAAGAACGGGGTCGGGAGTCCTTGATTTTGGCCGATGCGCTTGTCATCCATTCAGCTTCTTATCCAGCAATACTCGGTCAGCCTTGGAACACGCTTGGGTCATCATTTTCGGCAACTCAACCGTTTCCTGAGACTCGCAAGAATCGACCATTTTGCGACACTAAAACCGGGGACATCGACCGCCAAAAGGTAAAAGGGAAAGATGCGTCGGCCTACGTACCCGCCGCCAGGTGTTCCTTGAGGAATCCGTGCAGGTCGCCGCGTGATAAGTCTTCCGCCGAGCGGAACTTCAGCCGAATGACGTCGGTGTCCGACTGCCGACCGTCCACTTCCGGATCGTGCCCCAGGCCGTTGATTCGCCCCAGCGGGAATCGGCCCTTGGGACCGGTCAGGTGCAGATAGACCGCGTCTAGTTTTTTCGTCTGTACGGCCGCCCAGGGATCGCGCCGCCCGGGCAAGCAGACCGGCACCACCTGCTTGTTGCTCCAGTTGAATTCGGCCTGAGGCGCGGCCTGAGTCAGCAGATCGAGCAGTTTTTGCAGCACGTCCGGTTCCCAGCGGACTTTTTTGCCAAGCGGAAACCCCCGACGGGCCAGATGCCACGTCCGGCCGAGTTGCTTCCACGGCTGAAGGATGTTGGGCTTCGCCTGGACCTTCTCGGCGTATGAACCGAAACCGGCCGTCGCCCGATCGACGAAATCCCAAAACTCCGGCCGGTCGATCTCGTTGTAGCCGTGTACCCTAAGTTCGATCTCCTGCCACGGGCCGCGTAGGTTTTTGCACCGCACTCGCGGCTCGGTCCCGTAGAGCGGCAGTTCGGGCACGTCGTTCAGCGGCTTCAGGTCGAGCTGCTCGATCAGCTCTTCCCGCCGGAAGGTATTTCGCGTCGTGCGGAACTTCATCTTCAGCAGCCACTCCTCGCCGGTGATGGCGTGGAAGAACCAGCCGTCCGATTTCTTGGCCGCGCGAATTTCGACCACCGTCCGCTCGCTCCAATCGATCGCCGAAAAGAGATCGGATCGTTGCTCGATGCGATCGACGACCTCAGCCAGGATGCGGCCGTCCCAGCGGCAGGGGTTGCCGGTCCGGCCGACCCGGTCCACGGTGTGCCAGTGTCGGCCGTTGGCCTGCCAGGGCATTTTGGCTTCTTTTCCCACTTCGGCGATGTCGCGGTCGGTTTTCCGTTCGGCCGCCTCGGCGGCGAAGTCGAACATTTTCCGCTCGACGTGTGGACCGGCCGCCAACACCGGGGCCAGTGCCGCGGCAGTGTGGGAGGGCGGGGAGAGTACACTGCCTTTCGCCTTCTCTTCACTGGCCGCTGAAGCGGCCAGCCCTCTCTCCTCTCCCCTCTCCCCTCTTCCCTCAACGACTTCTTCCGGCGTTCCGGCGACGACGACGTAGCCCCCCTCGTCGCCGGCCTCCGGTCCCAGGTCGATGATCCAGTCGGCGGTTTTTATCACGTCCAAATTGTGCTCGATCACCACCACGGTGTTGCCCAGATCGACCAGTCGGTTCAACACGTTCAGCAATTTGGCCAGGTCGTCGAAGTGCAGGCCCGTGGTCGGCTCGTCCAGCAGATAGAGCGTGCTTCCGGTATCGGGTCGGGAAAGTTCGGCGGCCAGTTTGATCCGCTGCGCCTCGCCGCCCGAGAGTGTCGGGGCCGGCTGGCCGAGCCTGAGATAGTCCAGCCCGACGTTGCACAGGGTTTGCAGCGGGCGGCGAATTTTGGGGATGTTCTCGAACAGCTTTGCCGCCTCGCCGCACGACATGTCCAGCACGTCGGCGATCGACCGGCCGTGGTAACGGACGGTGAGCGTCTCGGGATTGTATCGCTGCCCGCCGCAGGTGTCGCACTCGACCCACACGTCGGGTAGGAAGTGCATCTCGACCCGTAGCTGTCCGTTCCCCTCACATCGCTCGCACCGCCCGCCGGAGACGTTGAAGCTGAACCGCCGCTGTGTGTAGCCGCGGAGTTTCGCCTCGGGCAATTGGGCGAACAGGGCGCGAATCAAGTCGAAGACGCCGGTGAACGTGGCCGGGTTCGAGGTCGGCGTTTGGCCCAGCGACTGTTGATCTACGCGGATTACCTTGTTGATCCGTTCGACGCCGTGGATGGCATCGTGAGCGCCGGGAAAAGTCTTCGCGCGGTGTAGCTTGCGGGCCAACGATGAAAACAATACGTCCTCGACCAGCGAGCTTTTCCCGCTGCCGCTCACGCCGGTCACCACCGTCAGAGTTCCCAGCGGAATCCGCACGTCGATGTTTTTCAGGTTGTTGTGCCGCGCGCCGACGATTTCCAAGCAACCGTCGGGGGCCAACTGGTCGCTGAAGCGACCAGCCCTTGGCTTTCCACCTTTCGTCTTCTGGACCTTGACCCCTGAACCCTGAATCCTCCGGTTGCTGGGCACGGGGATCGCCTTCTTCCCCGACAAATACGGTCCGGTCACGGATCCGCGGCGTCGGGCGACCTTCTCCGGTGTGCCCTGGGCGACGATCCGGCCGCCTCGGTTGCCGGCCGCCGGACCGAAATCCAACAATTGATCCGCGCTACCGACCACTTCCCGATCATGCTCGACCACCAGCAACGTGTTGCCCAGGTCGCGGAGTTTTTTCAACGCATCCAGCAAGCGATGGTTGTCGCGGGGGTGCAGGCCGATCGTAGGCTCGTCGAGTACGTAGAGCACGCCGCACAGCCCGCTGCCCAACTGCGCCGCCAGCCGGATGCGCTGCATCTCGCCGCCGGAAAGCGACGGTGCGGGCCGGGCAAGCGACAGATACTCCAGGCCAACGTCGACCAGGAATTGCACTCGGTTGGTGATCTCGCGGGCGACCTCGCCGGCGATCTTCCGTTCGGTGTCGTTCAGCTTCCAACTTTGCAACTCTCCCAGCAATCGGCCCAGCGGCAGGCGGCAGAACTCGTCGATCGTTCGGTTCTGGAGCCGCACCGCCGCGGCGTCGTCGCGGAGCCGGCTGCCGCAGCAGACCGAACACTCAACGTCGTCGACCAGGTATTCCAGCTTCGCCCGCATGGCCGGCGAGCGTCGGCTCCCCTCGGCCAGGGCGGGATAGAGGCCCTTGTATTGGAAACGGAATGCGAAACCGGAAGCGGGCGACTGGCCGCTGAAGCGGCCAGCCCTTTCTTTCACGTCGAACCATTGGTTGCCCGTGCCGTGGAAGATCATCCGCCGATGATGGCCGCCGAGCTGGTCGAACGGTACGTCGAGCGGGACACCCGTGCCGCGCGAAAACGCATCGAGCATGGCGGCGAACATCCGGTTGTCGGCCTCCGGCCACAAGGCCACCGCGCCCTGAGCAAGCGTGAGCTTAGGATCGCGCAGCAGGGCGGCGGGGTTCGTGCCCGTTTGGGTTCCCAGCCCCTCGCAGGCCGTACACCATCCCAACGCGCTGTTGAATGAGAAGTTGTGCGGCGAGAGCGGCTCGAAGCTCCGCCCGCAACCGTCGCAGACAAAATGCTGGCTGTGCGTTTCGGTTGCCCATTGCGGCTCGGGCAGTTTGTCGTCGGCCACGGCCACCCGCAGCACGCCACGTCCGAGGGACAAAGCGTTCTCCACGCTGTCGGCGATTCGCGAGCGCGATTGCGGCCGGACCGTCACGCGATCGACCACCACCTCGACGTCGTGTTTTTGCCGGCGGTCGATCTGGGGCGGTTGGTCGATGGAATACGTTTGCCCGTCCACGCGGACCCGGACGTATCCCGAGGCGCGGGTCTCTTCCCACAGAGTCTCGTAGCTCTCGCCGTGGCGGAGTTCGAGCGGGGCCATCAGGTACAACTTCGTGCCGGCTGGCCGGTCCATTACCTTGGCGATGACCTCGTCGGCCGACTGGCTACCGATGGGGATATTGCAGGCCGGGCAGTGCGGCCGCCCCAGCCGCGACATCAGAATCCGCAGGTAGTCGTAGATTTCCGTGACGGTGCCGACGGTGCTCCGCGGCGAGTGGCCGGCCCGTTTCTGTTCGATCGCCACGGCGGGCGAGAGACCCTCGACGTGGTCCACCTTCGGCTTCTGCATCTGGCTGATGAACTGCCGGGCGTAGGTGCTGAGGCTTTCGACGTATCGCCGCTGGCCCTCGGCATAGACCGTGTCAATGGCCAGCGATGTTTTGCCCGACCCGCTGGGTCCGCAGCAGACGGTCAGCCGGTCGCGGGGGATATCGACGTCGATGGTTTTCAGGTTGTGTTGCGCGGCGCCGCGGACGCGGATGGTGTCAATGAGGGGCGAGGGGCGAGTGGCGAGGGGTGAGGGTTTGGCCCCGGTGGCCACGCCGGGTTGATCGGTGTGTGAGTTATCCAATACTTTGCGGAGCACTTCGCCGGTGTATGATGCGAAGCCGCAAGCGGATGACTGGTCGCTGAAGCGACCAGCCCTCAGTGCGACTTCTTCCGGCGTTCCGGCGGCGACGAGGTATCCGCCCTCCGCCCCTCCCTCGGGACCGAGATCGATAATCCAATCGGCCGTCTTGATGACCTCGATGTTGTGCTCGACGACCAACACCGTGTTGCCGGCATCGACGAAGCCGTGCAAGACCTTCAATAGCAGTTCGATGTCGGCGAAGTGCAGTCCGGTGGTCGGCTCGTCGAGCAAATAGAGCGTTCGGCCGGTGCTTTTTTTTGCCAACTCTCGGGCGAGTTTCACCCGCTGGGCCTCGCCGCCGGAGAGTGTGGGTGACGGCTGGCCGAGTTTCATGTAGTCGAGGCCCACGTCGTGCAGCGTCTGGAGCTTGTGCCGAATGATGGGGACGTTCTCGAAGTGTTGCAGCGCTTCCTGAACGTCCATTTCCAGCACTTGCGCGATCGACTTGCCCTTGTAGCGGACTTGCAGCGTTTCGCGGTTGAAGCGATGCTCTTCGCAGACCGGGCAGGTGACCCATACGTCGGCCAGAAAATCCATCTCCAGCTTCGTCGATCCGTTCCCCTCGCAGGCCTCGCAGCGGCCGCCGCGGACGTTGAAGCTGAACCGGCCCGCCTTGTATCCGCGCGCCTTCGACTCGGGCAATTGGGCGTAGAGCCGGCGGATATCGTCGAAGACCTTGATGTAAGTGGCCGGGTTCGAGCGCGGAGTGCGTCCGATCGGCGACTGGTCGATGGCGATCATCCGGTCGAGGTGTTTCAGGCCGTCGATCCGTCGATGCGTGCCCGGGTTACCGATGCCGCAGTTGAGGTCGCGGCGCAGGGCCTCGACCAGTATGTCGCTGATCAGCGAGCTTTTGCCCGAGCCGGAGACGCCCGTGACGCAGATGAAGACCCCTAACGGAATCTCCACGTCGATCCCCTTGAGGTTGTTGTGGGTGGCTTCTCGGACCACGAGTTTCGCTTTGCCGACGGGGCGACGGCTGTCGGGTATTTCGATCCGCCTTTGGCCGGAAAGGAACTGTCCGGTGACGCTTTTTTTCGCGGCGGCGAGTTGATCGACAGTTCCGGCGGCGACGATTTCCCCGCCGCGCACACCCGGCCCGGGGCCGAAGTCTACCACGTGGTCGGCCGCGCGGATCGTGTCCTCGTCGTGCTCGACGACGATCACGGTGTTGCCCTGGTCGCGGAGCCTGGCGAGCGACTGGAGCAGGCGGTCGTTGTCGCGGGGATGCAGCCCGATCGAAGGCTCGTCGAGGATGTACAACACGCCGACCAGTCCGCAGCCGATCTGTCCGGCCAGCCGGATGCGTTGCATCTCGCCGCCCGAGAGGGTCGGAGCGGTCCGGTCCAGAGAGAGATATTCCAGCCCCACGTTTTCGAGGAATTGGAGCCGGCCACAGATCTCCTTTAACGCCTCGGCGGCGATCTTCTTGCCCGTGGCGTCCAATTCGATATCGCTAAAAAACCCCCCAGCGTCGGAAATGGCCAAGGCGCAGACCTCGGGCAGACTGCGCTCGGGGCGATCGTGGAACTTCGGATTTCGGGTCGTCAGCGTGACTGCTCGGGCCTGAGGATTCAACCGCGCGCCGCCGCAATGGCCGCAATCGAGGACGCGCATGTACTTTTCCAACTGGCGGCGCTGCGGCCGGCTGTTGGTGGTGCGATACTTTGCGAGCAGCTTGGGAATGATACCCTCGAACTTGCCGCCCCACTTGTGTCCCGACGGTCCGCTCCGCCAGGTGAAAGTGATGTGCTCCTCTCCGGTGCCCCAGAGCAGGGCATTTTGGAGCTTGGGGTCGAGTTCCTCCCACGCGGTTTCCAGCACGGCGCCGTGCGGCAGGCCCTCGTCACGCTCCAGCATTTCGGCCACGCCGCGATAGACGTGCCTTCGCCAGCGGCCCATCTCGCGCCACGTACCGACCAGTTCGATGCAGCCTTGCTGGAACGACCGGCTTGGACTGGAGATCAGCCGCTCGGGATCGAACGAGTAGATTTGCCCCAGGCCGCTGCACTCGGGACACATTCCTCGCGGACTGTTGAAACTGAACAACTGCGGCTCCGGCGGCTCGAAACTCAGCTCGCAGTGCGTACAGGCGTAGTGGGCGGAAAGAGACAAGGAAACAGGGAGACGAGGAGACAAGGAGAAAGCAGGCGATTGGCCTTCTCCCTGACTCCTTGTCTCCTCGTCTCCCTGTTTCCTTGCCTCTTCTTCCGTCGCCACGACGAGACTCCCGTTGCCGAGCCGCAACGCCAACTCAACCGCCTCGGCCAGCCGGCCGCGGGCCTTCGAGTTGATCGTCAGCCGGTCGATCACCACTTCGACGTCGTGGCGCATCTGGGGGTCGAGCCGCGGGTCTTCGCTCAGACGAACCACTCGACCGTCAACCCTTGCTCGGACGAACCCCTGTTTCTGCAAGTCGTCGAAGAGGTCTTTGAACCGCCCCTTCTGGCCGCGGATCAAGGGGGCCAAGACCATCAGCCGCGTACCCGTCGGCTGGGCGAGGATGCGCTCGATGATCCTCTCGCGGCTCTGCGCGGTGATGGGGCGGCCGCACTGCGAGCAGTGACCTGTTCCAACCCGCGCGTAAAGCACCCGTAGATAGTCGTGGATTTCGGTGATCGTGCCGACGGTGGAGCGAGGACTGTGACCGGCGCCGCGCTGCGAGATCGAGATTGCCGGGTTCAGGCCCGAGATCAGGTCCACGTCGGGCTTGGGCATCTGCCCGAGGAACTGCCGGGCATAGCTGGAGAGGCTTTGCACGTAGCGCCGTTGTCCCTCGGCGTAGAGGGTGTCGAAGGCCAGCGAGCTTTTGCCCGACCCGCTGACGCCCGTAAAGCAGATCAGGCCGTGCCGGGGCAGAAGCACGTCTATGTCCCGAAGATTATGCTCTCGGGCGCCTCGGACAAGGATGTCGGAAGTATGCATATTATGGCAGCGTCGCTGAACGGGCGAATTAGGACAAACCCCTTATTCTATCAGAAAGTGAGTTTATGTAAGTCGTGGCGCTTCGATATATGCGAGGTGTTTATGGTTCAGGGCGTTTATCAGCAATCAATGTGTAGCGGGCGGGCAAGCTCGCCCGCTAAACCACGGTGAAATAAGTTCCGACTAGATGGCCGGTAATCCACCGAAATCCAGGAAGTGGATCATTTCAGTTTGCATGACGTCGGAAAACCGCCCTCTAGCTGCCCTAGTCTCCCTGTCTTTACGTAATACTCACCGTCATAGTTAATGCAGCCCGCAAATCTTGCCGATGTTCTATAGGGCGAATAATCGTTGTGTTCCGTAGTTCCACGCTGACCGCTCAGGTCAAACAACACTTCAGAGGGGAATCATGGCTGCTAAGCGTATCTCGTTTTGGTGTGCCGGCGTTCTTATTGTCGGTGGAACGCTCTTTCTGGGCGGCAATCAAACTTGGGCCGCCGATGCACCGGCTGCCAACGGACAACTCCAGCCGATCCCCGATCAATCGGCGGCGGCACCCCCCCTGGCGGACAACAGCCAGTCGCAGACGTACGGCTACATAGATGAATCGTTGATTGCCGAGGAAGATGACGGCGTGGAGTTTTTCGGCGTTCCGTATTGCAGCCCTCCGGGGCGGTTTTGGCTGAGGGCGGACTACTTGATGTGGTGGACCAATGGGATGCGGTTGCCGCCGCTGGTGACCACCAGTCCCCAGGGTACGCCCCTTGCCGACGCCGGCGTGTTGCCCGGCGCTACGATACTATACGGCAACAGCACGGTTGCCGACTACGGCCGTTCCGGTTTCCGCACGTCGTTCGGGATGTGGCTCGACAATTGCCACGTCTGGGGTATCGAGGGCGATTACTTCGCGCTTGGCGCGGGGGCGAGTAACTACAGCCTGTATTCGACCGGCAATCCGATCCTCACCCGGCCGCTCTACGACGTCGAAAACATCAAGCAGAGCCGCCAGTTGGTGGCCTACCCGGACGTGGTCGAAGGGACGATCACGGTCAACGCCAAGGACTACTTCCAATCGACCGGCGTGGCGCTGAGCTACAACCTTTGCGGCGGCGACTCGTGCGATCCTTGCGCCGATCCTTGTCTACCTATGTTGTTCTGCTGCCGGACCGACTTGTTGGTCGGCTACCGCCACTATAGATACAGCGACAGCGTGGCGATCCGTGAGAATCTGCGGTATTTGGTCGAACCGTTTCCAAACTGGCTGTTCCAGGTGGACGACGGTTTCCGCGCGAGGAACGATTTCCACGGAAGCGAGTTCGGGTTGCGCAACCGGATATATCGGGGGCGATGGTCGTTGGAGATTCTGACCAAGATTGCGTTGGGCAACACCCATCAGGTTGTGAATATCGACGGTCAGACGATCATCACGCCAGCCGGCCAAGCGACGCAAGTCCACGACGGCGGCGTTTTCGCCGTCCGCACCAACGAAGGCACGTATACCCGCGACACGTTTACAATGATTCCCCAGTTGGAACTCGAATTGGGCTACCAGGTCAACGACAACTGGCGGGCGTACGTCGGCTACAACGTTCTTTACTGGGGAGCCGTGGTCCACGCCGCCGAACAGATCGACTTGAACGTCGATCCGCGCAACATTCCGCCGACCCTGGGTGCGGCGTTGCCCTTCCCGGCGTTTCCGGGCAAGACGTCCTCTTTCTGGGCACAGGGCTTGAACTTGGGGCTGGAGCTTCGCTTCTGAATTGGGAGTGTGCCGCTCGTTGTGCCCCTGGCGTGGACGCCGGGGATAAACGGGCAAGTGCTTTCTGTTGCGGAAAGCCTTTGGACCGGGTGTCATGGGTAAGCGGAGCTTACCCGTGAGCCGGAAAACACGGAAACCCCACACGGGTAAGCTTCGCTTACCCATGGCACCCACCCTTCCGCAACAGGAACCAAGTAGGGATGGGCTGTTCTTATGCGGCTTCGCCGGGTACTTTTGAGTCCCCGCCGTCGGCAGCCGCTTCGTCTGATTCGTCGGAAGAATCCGTGGCCGGCTTGGCGTCCGACTTTTCCCCTGTTTTTTCGGCCACTTGCATTTGCCGGGCGTCCCAGGTTTCGGTCCACACACAGCCGGCCCACGACAACCCCACGCCGAAGCCGAGCAACAGCGTGCGCTTGCCCGGCCTCAACCGATCCGACCGACGCAAGTCGTGGATTAGGATGGGAATCGTCGAAGAGACCGTGTTTCCGTATTGTTCGAGGGCCTCGGGCGTGTGGTCGCGGTCGAGCGAAAGCCGCTCGCGGATATGGTCGAGCAGAAATACGGTGGCCTGGTGCAGCAGGAACATATCGACCTGGTCGCGGCGCCACCCGGCGGTGGCCAGCACTTTCTCGATCAGCGGAGGTGTCACGTCGATGCTGAACTTCACCAGTTCGGGTCCGTCCATGTAGAGGCTGCTCGGCCAGCGGCGGCGTTTTCGCGGTTGGATTGCGTTGGCCTCGGGCCGCGTGCCCCCTTTGGCCACCAGCAGCATGTCCGCGCCGCTGCCGTCGGTGCCGAAAACGAACGAGCCGAGCGACGGAGAGTCGGAGGCCTCGATCAACGTGGCGGCCGCGCCGTCGCCGAAGATCGTCCGCAGCGAACGGTCGGTCGCGTCTATGTACTTCGAGTAGGTCTCCGCCGTAATCAGCAACACGCGCCGGGCGGTGCCGCCGCGGATCAGCCCGTCGGCAAGCGAAAGCCCGTAGACAAAACCCGAACAGCCGAGATTGAAGTCCAAGGCCCCGATAGATTTGGGCAATCCCAGCCGGTTTTGCATCAGGCAGGCGGTCGTCGGCAGGGGGTAGTCGGGCGTCTGAGTGCAGAACAGCAGGAAGTCGATCGAGTTCCGGTCGATATTGTGTTCGGCGAAGAGTTTCTCTGCCGCCGCCACACCCAGGTCCGAGGAGCACTCGTTCTCTCCGGCTATGTGCCGCTGACGAATCCCCGTCTTTGCGTAGATCAGGTCCATGTTCCACCGGGGGAACTGAGACCCGAGAAAATCGTTGTCTTCGACCTTTTCCGGCAAGTGGATTGCCACGGGGCCGATCGCGGCATACTTCATCGCTAGCAATCTCCGCTCTCTTCCCACGTGCCCGCGTCTTGGAAATAGCCGGGGGGGCGACAATCCCCAGAAGGCCGCCATCAAGCCGTCCTTGTCCCTGAAACCTTGCTCACCACACTCCGAGTGCCGTTAGCGCCTAGCCATTTAACACGATTACCCCAAACTCAAGCTCCCAGAATACATGATTGCGGGGCGAATGAATAGGCCGAAGATTTCGGCTGCCGGTGCCTGTGGGGGGGAGTCTGGCTGCCGGCGAGCATTCCACGCTCCGCAAATTAACCGCGGCGGATCGGCTGTACTTCCCACCGGCCGCCGGTCGAAACTTATTCATAGATGATAGTGCCAAAGATGGGGTGCAGTTCAATTGCCAACCCAACACGTCCTCTTGAAGTGTCCCAAACATAGTGCCAGGGAGGGTCCGTTGTCACTTATCGGTCAACTGCGGCTGTTTCATTCCTGCTATTTTTCCAATCCACCCGCCAACCGCCCAATCTATCGGGCAATCCGCCGGTCCCGCGCGCTGAAGATCGTCGAACTGGGTATCGGCGACGGCAGCCGGGCGATGCGGATGATCGCCGTCGCAAAGCGGGCCTCGCCCGGCATGGACGTGGAATACTGCGGCCTCGACCGGTTCGAGGATCAGGCCGGGCCGAGGCTGACGCTCAAGGGAGCGCATCGACTCCTCGGCGACGCCGGCGGTCGGGTGCGGCTTGTGCCAGGCAACCCGCCGGAGTCGATCGTGCGGATCGCCAACTCGTTGGGCAAGATCGATCTGCTGATCCTGCCGGCGAAACTGGAATCGCCCTCGATTGCGAGGTTTTGGTTCTTTGTCCCACGGATGCTTCACCAGCAGTCGATCGTATTGATCGAGCGAGAGCAGCCCGACGGCCGACGCGAGTTGGACGTAATGTCGCGGCAAACGATCGACGGCCTGGCCGCCGCTGGCGTCGTTCGTCGCGCCGCATAGCCCTGACAATTCATTCGCAAAAAAGGGCACCGTGGGTAAGCTGCGCTTACCCGTGATGCAACATTAGGGCACACGGGCAAGCTGCGCCTGCCTATGGTGCCCTAAAGAGTTTGATTTTCGGGCCTGAAAAACGATTTTTGCACCCGCCATAGCCCCTAGCGAAAAAGTGCGTAAATACCGGCGGCCAGAAAACAGCCTTTTTTAAGGTGTTTTCGGCTGGTAGAATGACCTCGTTACGCATACCTCGCAGGAAGGGTGGGTGCGAAAAAGTCTTGGGTATCGTCGCTACAACCCGATGTTGTTATTCAAGTTAAGGTCGATTTTCCGACCTGAATTAACTGGAAAAAATTTCTGAAATCGCCAACTAATTCTTACGTCGATTCGCCGAGGGCCGCCGATGCGTTCAAACCGCTTAAAACCAGG
>CBDAFL010000013.1:0-1479 GCA_965195225.1 uncultured Thermoguttaceae bacterium | reverse complement strand
CTTGGCGGTTGCCGCCGAGTGTGACGACCCCATTGCCAAGGTCGAGATCGCTGCCGCCGGCAAAGGTGAAGTCGGCGGTCCACGACTGAGGATTGTTGTTGGCCAGAGTAACCGCGGCCCCCGAGGTGTTGCCGATGGTACTCGTGCCGGAGATGGCCAGCATGCCGGTGCCAAGGGCTTGGTCGTTGTTGATGTTGAGCCGACCGGCGCTGAGTGTCGTTCCACCGGTGTATGTATTGGCGCCGGAGAGGGTCAACGCGCCCGAGCCGGCCTTGGTCAGAGAGTAGTCTCCTCCGATCGCGCCGCCGACTGTCAGCGTGTTGAAACTGACGATCACTCGGTGGTTGCCGCCGAGTGTGACGGCCCCATTGCCAAGGTCGAGATCGCTGCTGCCGGCGAAGGTGAAGTCGGCGTTCCAGGCTTGTGCGTTGTTGGGCAACAAGGTGATTGCAGCGCCCGATGTATTGTCGATCGTGCTTTTTCCGGAAATGGTAAACGTACCCGTACCCAGGGCTTGGGCGTTGTTGATGTTGAGCCGGCCGGTGCTGAGCGTTGTGCCGCCGTTATACGTATTGGCGCCGGAGAGGGTCAACGAGCCGTTGCCCGTCTTGGTCAGCCCAGCGCCGTCGCGGAGGACGCCGGAATAGGTTGTCGAGGCATTGTTTCCGCCAACGGTCAGGGCGACGTTCGCGGCGGCCCCGTTGATCAACGCCAGATTCTGATTGCCCTTTAGTCCGCCGAAGGTGGCCGAGGTCAGCGAGCCGAAGCTGAGAGATCCGCCGTAGCCGTTATGGTCCAACGTGCTCTCTTGCAGTGCGTTGGCGTTGGCCAATATGAGTGTGCCGTCGCCGATTTTCGTGTCGCCGGTGTAGGTGTTGGCGCCGGAGAGAACTAATGTGCCGTCTCCGATCTTTGTTAAACCACCGTCGCCGGCAATCGCATTTGAAACCGTAAGAGTGGTATCGCTGTCCTGGCTAAACGTACCGCCGCCGCCTTTCAGGGTGACGCCTCGGTTGCCGTCGTCGATTGCGAAGGTATCGGTTGTCTGGAGCGTGCCGCCGTCGAGCGTCAGTTGACCGATCGTGAAACTCGCCGGATTGTTGCTAAGGCGACCCTCACTGTCGATTACCAGCGTACCGGCGTTGATGACCGTCTTGCCGGTGTAGGTGTTGGCGCCGGAGGAGAGAACTAATGTGCCGTCTCCGATCTTTGTTAAACCACCGTTGCCGGCAATCGCATTTGAAACCGTAAGAGTGGTATCGCTGTCCTGGCTAAACGTACCGCCGCCGCCTTCCAGGGTGACGCCTCGGTTGCCGTCGTCGATTGCGAAGGTAGCGGTTGTCTGAAGCGTACCGCCATCGAGCGTCAGTTAATCGGCCGTGAAACTCGCCGGATTGTTGCCCAGGCGACCCTCGCCGTCGATCACCAGCGTACCGGCGTTGATGACCGTCTTGCCGGTGTAGGTGTTGGCGCCTGACA
>CBDAFL010000012.1:0-24381 GCA_965195225.1 uncultured Thermoguttaceae bacterium | reverse complement strand
GCGAAGGGCGTGGTACACGACCAAACCACGCCCTTCGCTGCGCTCAGGGACGTGCCACCCAAATTCGACAATTATTTTTCCTCAGGCCCTTAGTGTTGCCGGAACGCAACCGCGCGGCCATTGACCGTCCACCCCTTTCGGGTGTACCATGAACGTGCCGGCGCCGTTGCTGGCAGCGATAACCGCAAATCGTAATTTCCCCGGAGGCGTCTTAGGATGACGACCGCATACCGACACATGGATCTATCCCAAGTCGGCGACGTGACCGTGGTCCGTTTCCGCGACCAGAAGATCATCGAAGACATCAACATCCAAGAACTCGGGCAGGAACTGTTTCGGCTCGTGGAAGCGGACGGCTGCGAACGGCTGCTGCTGGATTTCTCTTCGGTCGATTTCCTGTCGAGTGCGGCATTGGGCAAGTTGATTACTCTGGACAAGAAGATGAAGGCCCACGGCGGCACGCTGAAATTGTCGAACATCCGCCCGGAAATATACGAGGTGTTCGCCATCACCAAGCTCAACCGCTTATTCGACATCCGCAAAGACGAGGCCGAGGCCCTGGCGGCCTTCTGAACGCGACACGCCAGCGCCAAACGCCGGAACATCTCGCCATCTCATGCCCATGTCCGAAGAGAAATGGACCTGGCAATGCGACCAGAAGATTCCCAACAACGCCGCGGTCGGACGGCGGTTGTTGGACGATGTGCTCCGTCGGCTGGAAGGTTTGCATTGGAATCGGAACGATATCTTCGGCGTCCATCTGGCGGTAGACGAGGCGTTGGTCAACGCCATTGCCCACGGCAACGGGTCGGACGCCAGCAAGCACGTGCAATTTTCGTGTCGGATTTCTCCCCGGAAAATCCGGGTGGAGATCACCGACGAGGGTTCCGGTTTCGATCCCGACGCCCTTCCCGACCCGACCACTCCCGATCGACTTGAATGTCCCAGCGGCCGCGGAGTGATGCTGATGCGGGCGTTCATGTCGCGGGTCGAGTTCCAAGAACGCGGCAACCACGTGGTGCTGGAAAAGTCGCGTTCATCGTAGGACGGCGGATAACCGCCGCCCTTGCACACGGGGGTCTTCTCGGTCAAAATGCACGGTGCCGATGTCCTCCCCCGCAAACACGCCCGACCCCTACGCTCCTTGGCGAATCCCCGACTTCAGGCGGTATGCCTTTAGTTGGTTCTTGATGATGTTCTCGAAACACGTCGAGTTTGCGGCAGTTTCCTTCCATTTCGTGAAAATGTACTCGCCGGAAAAGGCGGCCCTGGCGATCGGGATGATGGCGCTGGTGCAGGCGTTGCCGGTCATGCTGCTGGCCATCCCCGGCGGGCAACTCGCCGATCGCTTCGACCGCCGACTGATCTTGCTCTCCACGATTGCAATCACCGTTCTTAGCTCGACCGGCTTGCTGACGGTCATCGTCCTCGAAACGCCGGTGTTGTGGATTTACATCTGCCTGACCATCGGCGCGATTGGTCGAGCGCTGGGAAGCCCCTCCCGGGCGTCCCTGTTGCCGCAACTCGTGCCGGCAAAAATCTTCTCCAGCGCCATTACCTGGAACAGCACCGCCTTCTACATCGCCACAGTCACCGGACCTGTCGTCGGCGGCCTAATTGTGGCCATGTCCGAAAAACAAGAGCTGCTTATCCGCTTGTTGGGCCCGGTCGTCGGCAACTTCATGGCGGCGTTTTCGGTAAACGCAGTCCCGGCATTCGTTCTCATCGTCCTCTGCCGTCTGACGGCGATGCTGGCCGTCTCCATGATTCGACACCGAGCGCCCGCCCGCACTGATCAACCTGTGTCATGGAAAAGCGTCGCGGCCGGCGCGCGTTTTGTTTGGCGAACCAAACTCATCCTGGCGACCATCACCCTCGACTTGTTCGCGGTTCTGCTGGGCGGGGCGATTTATCTGCTGCCGATATACGCCAATGACATACTAAAAGTGGGGGCGTCGGGGTTCGGTTTCCTCCGCGCGGCCGACGCCGTCGGCGCAATGTGCATGGCCCTCTGGCTCGCCCATCGCCCGCCCCTGAAACGGGCCGGAGTTACCCTGGTCTGGGCAATCGTCGGGTTCGGCGCGGCGACGATCGTCTTCGGCTTATCGAGGAACTTCTGGCTTTCGATGGGCATGATGTTCATCATCGGCGCGCTGGACAACATCAGCGTGGTCGTTCGGCATACCCTCGTGCAGATGCTCACGCCCGACGAAATGCGCGGACGAGTGTCGGCCGTCAACGGCATCTTCATCGTCGCCTCGAACGACATCGGCGGACTGGAATCGGGACTGGTGGCCTGGTTGTTTACGCCCGTGTTTTCGGTCGTCAGCGGCGGGGTGGGAACTATTCTGGTCGTAATTGGGGCGATCTGCATCTGGCCGCAGATTCTCAAGATCGGTTCGCTCGACTCGATCAAACCTGCCTCGCTGGCCGAACCCGATCGAGAAACATAGCTGAGGGTGTCCGGAACTAATTCCATTTGACCCGCCCGTTGAAAAAGCCACATGTTGGGGTGGCAGTTGTACTGCCACCCCAACGGAAGGTCATGTAGTGCTGCCATGCTAAATTGAGGTGTTTGGAGAACCCTTGTCGGCTGTGCCGATTCTTCGGCCCGCTGAATGCTAAACTCTCCCGCTCGGGTAAGGTGTGCGTCAAGTTCCGCTGAATCCGGTTCCGATGACATTGTTAGGTTTGCGGATCGTGACGGGGCGTTCAACGAGGGGGATAACATGCGAAATCAATTGCCGATGGGCATTGCGGCGTTGCTGCTGGCGATTATCGCCGCCGGTCCAGCCGCCGCGTTTGAGATAAAACCTAGCCGCCTGGAGGCATTGGCCGCACGGCAAGACCTCTGCGACATGGTTTGCATTGCGATGGCCGACGGGCGAATCAACGCCCAGGAGCGGACTGTAATTCTCATCGACGCAAAAAATATCCTCTATCCCGAGGAATACCGGATATTCAAGCGGGCCTTGAACCGGGTATCGCCGCCTCCGAAAAAGCGTGTCGCGCGACAGCCCGTAAAAACCGCCCGAAAGCAGCCGGCGCCCAAGCCACGGCCCACGGCAAAGCCGGCAGCGGGACCGTCGTTGGGACCGGTCATTCCCGCCGGCGCGATTTTGCCCGACCGGATGGCGTTGATCGGTCCCGTGCGGTAAAATCGCGCGGATGGTACGACGTCTGGCCGAAAGCGCGCTGTTCTTCCGCGAATACCTGCGGAACTTCCACTACACCGGGGCCGTTCTGCCCAGCGGGCGGTTTCTGGCAGCGGCGCTGACCCGTTTCGTTCAGGGAAATGGGGACAGGTCCAATTTACCGGAACGGCCCGAAGGGTGCTGCGCACAAATTGAACCTGTCCCCTTTTCCCAACCTCAACCTCGAAAAATCCTCGAGGTCGGTCCCGGCACCGGCGCGGTCACTCGCCGGATCGTCGGCGGTATGGGCGCCGACGACCAACTCGATCTGGTCGAGCTTAACGGGACGTTCGTCAGACAATTGGAGCGCCGTTTTCAGACCGAGCCGGCCTTTCGGGCAGTCGCCGACCGGGCGCGGATCCATCATTGCCCTATCGAGGAATTGCCGGGCGGCGAGAGCTACGACGTCATTGTTTCCGGCTTGCCGCTGAACAATTTTTCCGCGGCCGACGTGGAACGGATCCTAGCGGTGCTGACCGATCGGTTGGCGCCGGAGGGGATGCTCTCCTTCTTCGAGTACATCGCCGTGCGTCCGGCGCGGGCGCTGCTAAGCGGCCGGGCGGAACGGACGCGGCTGCGGACCATCGGCCGGACCATGCGGTCGGTGCTTAAGCACCACGAAATCCGCCGCGACGCGGTGTGGCTGAACGTCCCGCCCGCCTGGGTCCATCATCTGCGGAAATAACCCCCATACAACTACCGCGCTACTCCGTCCGGCGCCTTCAATGGGCGCGGGCCGAGGGTGACCACCGTGAAGTCGGACGGAGGATGCTCGGATAGATAAGCGTTGATGCTGCCGCTGGTCAGTTCGTCGATCAACCGGCCCACCTGATCCAACGTCCGGGCGTAGCCGAGGTGATACCAATCGCGGGCCAACGACCCGCTGCGGGCCGTGCTCGACTCATGCTGCATTATCAACGCGCTCTTAATGCGGGACTTCAGACGGTCAAGCTCCGATTCCTCGATCCCTTTGGCCAAACGGGTCAGCTCGCCGACGGTAACGTCCAACGTCTCTTGTGCCCGATCGGCGCCGGTGCCGGCGTAGCAGAACACCGCCCCACGATGCCAGAGCGTATGATGCGTGGCGTAGACGCTGTAGCAAAGTCCGCGGCGCTCGCGGACCTCGTGAAACAGCCGGGCACTCATTCCGCCGCTGAGTACGCCCACCGCGCCCCACGCCTGAAAGTATTCGCGGTGGCGATAGGGTACGCTCGGATACGCGATGCCGATCTGCGTTTGTTGCGAATCGTGGGCGATATGTTCGTAGCGGGCAACGCAGCGCGACTCGTCGATGCCGTCGTCGCTCCCCGAAGGCCAATCGCCCAGCAACTGGCCGACCGAGTCTTTCAACCGCTCCCAATCGACCCGTCCGGCGACGCCGAGGATCGTGCCGTTTGGGCAATAATGGCGGTGGAAGTGGCGGCGGACGTCGTCAATGGTTGTTGTCTCCAATGCCTTGCGATCGCCATGTGAAGACTGGCCCCAGGGGCGCGGATAGTGCCGCTTGCGCAGCTCGATCATCACCTTATGCGCCGGCTCGTCCTCGACCGCCCAAAGCTCCTGCAACATGGCCAGCCGCCCCGCCTCCAACTGGTCTTCCGGCAGTTGCGGGCGGCGCAGCATGTCGGCATAAATCGCCAGCGCCTTGGGCAAGTTATCGGCCAGCGTGGCGCCGCTGTATCCGGCGTGGGTGCTGGAAACCGACTCGCTCCGCTCGACGCCGAGATTGTCCAGATCGAGGATGAACTGTCGGTTGTCTCGCTCGCCGGCGCCGCGCAGCGCCATCTCGCAAGTGAAGCCGCCCAGCCCGCCGCGATCGGCCGGATCGTGGACACAACCGGCCGGCAGCAGAAACGTGAACGCGGCCGATTGCAGCCAGTTCATCGGTTCGGCGACCAGCACCAGTCCGTTCGGATATGTGTGAGAGAAGATTGACTGCGTCACGGGATATTTGCCGTCTCGACGGTTTTATAGACGGCTCTGATGGTGTGAAATCCGACTCCCCTGTAGAGACGGACGGCATCGCTGTTATCGGCGGTAACTTCGAGAAACACACGACGGACGCCGGAGTGCCGAAATCCGGCCAGCGACCGCAACAGTAGATTGGTACCCAGGCCGCGGCGGCGATACTCGCCGGCGACGCCCAGGTTCTGGATCGCGCCAAATCCGTGCCGGTCGCGGACCCCCTGCACGGTCCCGCAGTATTCCGGCCGCTTCTGTTTGCCCGCCTGACGGACGAGCAGCCAAGTGGCCTCGGGCAGAAAACCGGGCTTGCCTGCGATATCCGCCATCAGCCGCCGGCACCCTGCATAATCGGCCAGGCACGGGAAGACGTTGGTGTCCATCTCGTCGCGAAAGCTCAAATACTTCGCCCGTGCGAAACAGTCCAACAGCGATTCCTCCCACGGCAGGAAGAAGAAACTGTCCGGCAGTGGGCTAGGGGTAAGGTTCCGCCCCACCAGATTGATTTCCATGCGGAACCGTTTGTAATAGACGAGATCCATATCTACTTAATCTATCGGGGAAAGCAGGGGGGGTCAATTGTCAAACCGATTATCGTCGCGTGGGCGGCAAAATACGCATTTCGCACCATTCCAGCACCCCCCACTCGCAAGCAACAATTCACTGCCGTTTAGCGGCCCGGAAAAAATAATTGTCGAATTTGGGTGGCACGTCCCTGAGCGTAGCGAAGGGCGTGGTTTAGTCGTGTACCACGCCCTTCGCTACGCTCAGGGACGTGCCACCCCCAATCGAAAACGACCTACTGATATGTGAGCGAGCGAAGCGTATCCAAGTTCACCGCGTCCCAATCTACCCCGTCCTCCTGTCCTTCCGGGGTCTCCAAGTACATGGGAACATCGCGGAACCGATCATCGGCCAACAGCAGCCGGAAGGGTTCGAGTCCAAGCTCGCCGCGGCCGATGTGTTCGTGACGGTCGATCCGGCTACCCAACCCGCGTCGGCTGTCGTTCAGATGAAACGCCCTGATCCGTTCGAGCCCCAACAATCGGTCGAACGCCGCCAAGGTGGCCCGATATTCCTTCTCGGGCGCCAGTGGATAACCGGCCGCAAACACATGGCAGGTATCGAAGCAGAACCCAAGGCGGTCGGGATCGTTCGCGCCGTCGAGGACCGCGGCGAGTTGCTCGAACCTCCAGCCGAGCGAAGTACCTTGGCCGGCGGTGGTTTCCAGCAAACATCGGACTTTCAGGCCGCGCGATTGGGAGTGGATTTCGTCCATCGCCCGGACCACGTTTTTCAGGCCGGTTTCTTCGTCGGCGGTCGTATACGCGCCGGGATGGGTCACGACAAACGGGATCCCAAGCGTTTCGGCCCGGTGCAGTTCGACGACGAAGGCATCGACCGATTTCCGCCACAACGGAGGATCGGGGCTGGCAAGATTGATCAGATAGGAATCGTGGGCAAGCGGATGGGTCAAACCGAGAGAGTCCAGGGCCTCGCGGAACCGTCGCGCCTGTTGGGACGTAATATCTTTGGCCGCCCATTGGTTGTTGTTCTTCGTTAAGAACTTACCAAATCGCAAACTTGCTTGAAGCCCTTGAAACGAGCGAGGATTTGCCGTGAATACCTGCAAGCAATCACACCCGACCGAAGCGGCCCGTTCCACCGCTTTGTGGAACCCGCCAGCTATCGACACGTGGGAACCGAGGATTGGCATGACGAAAACCCGCCTCACACCCATTACAGGAGCGGGCCAATTGGGCGGACGCAGCAAGCGTACCGCACGGTCCCCGCCCGTTCCAAAAGCGGGAACCGAGTCGTTCAAGCAGCTCCAACAACGAGTGGCACCAAACGTAGGAGTCTCTAATGCATTGTACCCGATCCGCGGCCGAAGGTAAACCCCGACGCCGCCCACCCTACGACCGACGCCTGGCAGCGAAGGCCGAAGAGGAGCGTCGGAGAAAAACATTCCAAAACCTGCCCGCGTTCGCCATCGACGCGGAAGCTAAG
The DNA here is from genome assembly GCA_965195225.1 of uncultured Thermoguttaceae bacterium. Taxonomy (GTDB): domain Bacteria; phylum Planctomycetota; class Planctomycetia; order Pirellulales; family Thermoguttaceae; genus JAHIKV01. The sequence goes on along the minus strand of CBDAFL010000012.1, from coordinate 17,215 downwards.
CTAACGACCGAGACCCGGCGGCAAGCCGACGCCCTGTTTTCGCGATTGCAACTCAAAGGCTACAAATTGAATGAGAAAAGACAATTCTGGCATAGGCTGTTCAACGCCGCGAAACTCGCCCACCACCACGCGGGCTGCGTCATGTATCCAAGAAACAGCAACCATCCCGAATGGAGTTCGATCCGGCAGCAGGTTATCGACGCGGCGGTGCTGGCCGGACTGTTCCGCGATACCCGTTCCCGCCCCGGTTGGAGTTCCCACATGAGCCGACTGATCCCCACGCCCCAACTGGCCGAGTACGTCGAGGCGGACCCCTGGGCTTTCGATCCCGACGCAACGCCCCCCGTCCCCGTGGAGCTACGCGATTCGGAAACCGACTTGTCAATAACTTTCGACCGCGAGAACCCGGCAATCGCCCCGGTGGTACGTCGGTTGGAACGGGTCAACGCCATCAACGCCCAGTACCGAATCGAGTGCAAGGTGGAAGACGCCTGGGGCAACGTAACGACGCGGCAACTTCGTCCCTTTCACTTCGCCATTTTTCACGACGATTGGGGCCGTCATGGACGGATTTACACAGGCAAATACGGGCATCAGAACCTGTCGAAGATCGAGCGGAGCACGATAACTTTCGACGGCGAACCATCTATCGAGCTTGACTATTCCGGCCTGCATCCGAGGATGATTTATCATCTTAAAGGGATCGACTTCCGGCACGATCCCTACAGATTGTGGGGAAGGAAAACGACCGCCGACCTCCGTTACATCGCAAAAATGGTGCTGAACGCGGCAATAAACGCACGCGACCGGCGGACGGCCCTCTCCGCCTGCAATCTGGCGATGCGAAGCAAATCGAAAGCGGGCGGGTGGAAAACCGGGAAGGCCCTCCACAAGGCCATACAACTCCGCGAGGCACTGCGTCGGACAAGAGTGAGCTTCGCGGAAGCGTATGACAAAGCGCAGGAAAAACACCGCCCAATAGCGGACAAGTTCGGAAGCGGAGCGGGGACGGAATTGATGTCGTTAGATGGGAAGATCGCCCTGGACGTGATTTACCACTTTGCAAAGCGCTCTATTCCGTGCCTTGGCGTTCACGACAGCTGGATTGTGCCCAAACATGCAGAAAGCAAATTAAGGGAAACGATGATGAATGTGTACGAACGAAAATTAGGATTTTTACCCGTGGTCCCAGAAGAGAGCGATTGTTTCGACTTTCACCCCCCCCTCTTTCTTTCCCAACAACCAACCAACCCAACCACCACCCACAACCAAACCAAGGAAGCACACGGGCCATTAACTAAGTAGAATTGAGATTGGAGAGTAAGTTGTGGTTTGTGGGTGGTTGTTTGTGTGTGATTCCGTATGATGACTGTGTGTGTGACAAGATGTTCCGATTCGTAGTCACTGCGTTTGGGCTATCCCACTATAAGATAGCAAATGAACTCGCTCTATAAAAAAACAGCTTTGGAGTGGTGCGATGAAGAAGTCCACTTTCGGCGACCGGTTGATCGACTCTGATTTTACTTACATGACGGTCAAACTTCCCCGTGGATCGACCTGGACGAGTTATTCGAGGGACGGCCCGTACCTCCCGGTGTTACGGGCGGGATGCCGATGGGATTAGAAGGGATGACGCCTGGCAGGCCAACGGATGGGGGTGTGTCATGCCGTTCCTGCGGCCGTGCTGATCTGGTTTGGACGATGCAATAGAATGGCAAGTGGCGATTGTACGACCGCCGTGGCCGCGCTCACGTTTGCCGTGAGTTCCTGCCGAGAGACAATGATGATGGTGACGATGTGGATTGAACCGGGCCAAAAAACCGCCCTTGGCCGTGGAGGCGAAGATTCGGCAAGTTGCTGCCGGTCTAACGGCGGTGCTTCTCGCGTCTTGCACCCAAAGCCGAACGAACCGAAGGCCCCCGCATGGGTAGACTGGCCCATCCACCTTTAGTATTAGATGTATTACTTATACGATCGATCAATCCCGCTTCCACACGAGACCTTTGGAATAGGTCTCGCGGGCCGCTAAGCCCCACAAGACAAACCACCACTGGAGGTCTATAATACACGACCCACTTCGGCCGCTGGCTTTTTCAACCGCCCAGGCGCTGGCCTTTTGGCCCGCCGTTCACAAGACGTCATTTGTCCAATTCACGCTGAACCAAGACAGGAGGCAACGGATGGACCTAAAGGGCAAAGTTGTGATCGTCACGGGAGCGGGAAGCGGCGTGGGCCGATCACTTGCGCTGGAGTTCGGTGCCAGGGGAGCACGTGTAATCTGTGCGGCACGAAGAGCTGACCGCATCCAAGAGACTGCGGCGATCATTGACGCAGATGATGGCATAGCACTTGCCGTGCAGGCTGACGTGACCGACATTGTCCAGGTCGAGCACCTGGTTTCACAGTCGTTGGACGCCTTCGGTCAGATCGACGTACTTTTCAACAACGCCGGAAGCTTCGGCGCGATTGGGGCAGTGTGGGAGGTCGATCCGGAGTTGTGGTGGCATGACGTGACCGTGAACCTCCGAGGTACTATGCTATGTTGCCGCGCGGTCCTGCCGCATATGCTGAAACGCGACAGCGGGATTCTCATCAACATGAGCGGCGGCAACCAGATACCAGGTGGAACTGGCTACAGCTGCTCGAAAGTCGGTGTTGCCCGTTTCACGGAACTGCTAGCCAAGGAGTTGAAACACGAAGGATCCTCGGTACTTGCGTTCATCATGGGACCAGGTTTCGTGCGCACCGAAATGACGGAGATTCAGATTGAAACGCCGGCGGGGCGGAAATGGCTGCCGTCTAGCAAGGAGAGCGTGGTACGGGGCCGCGACCGGCCACCAGAGGACTGCGCACATGCGGCTGCGGAGCTTATACGCGTGGCGTGCCCCGAATTGAGCGGCGGCGCTTTCGCCCCCGACACCGATTTCGACAAGATCCTACGCGACGCGAAACGGTGAGCAGAAGAGCCGAACAAACCGGGTGCAGGCGACGGCACGTAGCCGCGCCTGGTCCGTACCGTTCAGCAAGTGGCCTGCCCCGGGAGCGGGAAGCCGAACTTCTTGCGTTGGTCGGTCCAGAGGAGGGGAAATTCTTTGACGAGCTTGGCGAGGGAGAGGCCGGAGGGCTCGGTACTGGCGAGGACGAAAATTCGGAAAATTCGGGGACACAATACTGGCTTTGTTTTATAACTGCTCTTTCGTCAAGGTGGGATTTTGCTGACCGTCACGGATTTTGGGGGGCGAATGGTTTGGCAATTGGCGACTTGGCATATTTCGGGGGCCGACGTGCCTTGGCTCATGGCTCTTCACGCCCCCGAAGCATACAAGATTGAAGTATGAACCGCACAAACTGGGAAGGCAGGATTGTTTGGCGAAGTATCTTTCTCGCGTTTCTCTTCTAGCCCGACCCCCATCAGCGTCCCCTAAAATCCGTGACGGTCAGAATAATTGAACGTACATCGCCACCCACAAATCTGACGCTCACACCTACTCTTGTCGCAAGCCACTACCTGTTGTGCTCCTGACACGAGGAGCTACTACCCGTTGTGCTGAAACTCCCAAGTGCAACAAGTGTAGGACACGGGGCCAACTCATCTCGCGGCTTGAAGGCCGTATTCTGCTTCTGATGGGGGGCTTTGAGCTGGTGGAAGGGGACAGACGGCGGAGGCCGGTCGAAGATAAAAGCCCTATTTCCCCGCAGTTTCCTAGCGCAACAAGGATCAGCCAATGCCGGTTTTTCAGGTCAGCCGCACACAGGGGGGTTGCATTTGAGAGTTTGACGTCACCGGAAAAAAGTTGCCGAATTGTTGGCAAGAGCGAAGGAAACTAGTAAACTTACGGAAGCTGAAGCGATTTAGATAAGGGGTGGTTTTTTTAGGCGCTTGGCCTAAAGCCCTTTAGATGGAAGGAAGCGATTTTCTTCAAGGAAGGCTGTGTAAAAACATGGACGCGACGCCAAAAACGCGAACTCGATCGAGACCGAGGCGGGCCCGCGGCGCCCAGATTGCCAGGCAACTGGGGCTTTCACCGGCCACGGTCTCATTGGTGCTCAATGGCCGGGCGGACGAATATGGCATTGCCACCACGACCGCGCGGAGCGTGCGTGACGAGGCCAAACGGATGAACTACCAGCCCAGCATTGTCGCTCGGCAACTCGCCGGCAAGCGGAGCAACGCCGTGGGCGTGCTGATCAACACCGAGGCCATCGCCGATCCACGCTTGATTCAGAAGATGGAGGTGATAGCGGCCCGGCGGGGCATTCGCTTCATCGTCGGCCACGCCGTGAGCACGCACGAGCAGGTGAAAGAATACCTGAACGACTTTCACGCCCGCGGCGTCGACGCCGTCATCAGCTTTTTTCACGACCATCCTGACTACGGCCAAGTTATATTGCAGGAATTGGCGCAGTTTGAACGGGTGATTTACTACGAGAAGCCGCAGGGCGTTTCAACGGAGCAGGAGGAAGTCTGCTATGTCGCGCCGGACTGTTACGAAGTTGGCCGGCTAGGCGTTCGGCACCTGCTCGAACGCGGGCGAAAGCGGATCGCGCTGGTGCTGAACGACTTGCTGTTCACCTACGCCCGGATGCGGCACCAAGCGTACGGCGATACGCTTCGCGCCGCCGCGGCGGAAAAGGGGACGGGTTCGATTCGAGCGAAGCGCCGGGCGCCGATCGCTGGCCGGTCGGGCCAATCCCGCAAATTGGACCGACCCTCTTTTTCGCCGCTGGTGTGGGTGATGGACCAGCAGCCCGGCGCGCATTGGATGGAGCCGTTCACGGCGGAGCGGGCTTTGCAGGTGGTCGACGAGTTGGTGGTACGGCGGAAGGCCGACGCGATCGTGGCGGTCAACGACACCTTCGCCGCGCGGATCGTGGCCGCGCTGCGGCGACGCGGCCGCCGCGTGCCCGACGACGTGGCCGTGGTGGGCTGCGACAATCTCGAACTCGCCACGATGATCGACCCGTCGCTGACGACCATCGACCTCCGCCTGGACGACTTGGCGGAAGCGATGACCAACATGTTGTTCGACCTGCTCGACCACGGCGCGGTGCCCGAGGACCGCCGCGCCGTCCGGATCGAGCCGGTCTTGATTCAACGCGAGTCCTCGTAGTGCGTGGAGGGAGTTATGTATACTTCAGGATTTGTCTAACGGGGTTTCAAGGTTTCACTGCGTCGTTCGACCGCCGCACGGGGCGTCGGTCTCAACACAAGCAACATTGGGTTCCCGACTCGTCGGAGTCCTGGAATCGGGGCAGAGATCAAAGAAGAAAGAGGTAGCTCGTTTCTTCCGACACTTTCTACTTAAGGGGACGCAAGATGAACCGGTTTTCACTATTATTACTGGGTATCGCCGCGGCGGTCGCGGCAATGGTGTTTGTCGGGACGGCCCAAGCGGGCTTCATCGACAACTTCGACGGCACCAGCCTCGATCCGGCCTGGAGCGAGTTGGATCTGGGAAGCAGCACGGCACTGGTGTACACGGTGTCGGGTGGCAAACTGACGGTCACAGACGTGTCGGGAACTGGTTGGCCCGACCGCGCGTTGGTTCGCAATGTGTCACAGTCCGGAGATTTCACGGCCAGCATGGACATAGCGTGGGATCAGCCCAACGAGGCCATGGACTGGAGCAGGATGTGGTTGCTGGACAGCGGTAAAAACATCATTGCGGCTGTGGGGCTTAAGGATAGCCAATTGAGTTTGCCAACGTGCTTTGGCTATTCCTTTGGGCCCGGCGCGTACAGCATGTGGACCTTTACCGAAGTTCAGCCGACCACGCCCGCGCCGGTTTGGGCGGATAGTCAATGGCTCAAGCAGTCTGGTGTGTTCTCGATCCAGCGAGTCGGGAGCACCATCACCGCCACGATGAAGGAAGAGCCAGTGGTGGTGACCACAACGGGTTCTACTGCGGACGTCGCTTACATGTACCTGGCCTTTGGTTACCTCGGCGGGTACGGTACTCCGCCGAACGAGAGTTGCTTTGGGACGACGATCGTGGACCAAGTATCCCTGCAACCATTTCCCATTCCCGAGCCCGGCACGTTCGCACTGCTGGGAATGGGCCTGCTGGCCTACGCCTGGAAGAGAAGGAGATAGTTAATAAATGCCTAGCTCCCGTTAGGACGAGCAGGATTGTCGCCCTAACGGCGTGTCCGGGGCTGTTATGGAAGAAGGCCGTAAGCTGTGGGTAGGAAGCACGTCACAGTGCCCGGGATAATAATTTGGTTTTGTTTCAACGGTTCGCGCGGGGACGCGAAGTAGAACACTCTGCCTCGTCGTTCTCCCGAGACGGCACGGAGCGGTGGGATAGGTGTGTCCCCGCGGAGAACCGTGAGGGTCAGCGCGAAACTGAAGGACCAGAAAAATGGAGGATGAATAACCCATGTGCGGAAACCAACCCCTTACGACTGACTGGCGTTTTTCGATGCGCAGTGTTCGATCCTCGGCTTTCACGCTGGTGGAGCTGCTGGTGGTGATCACGATCATCGGCATCCTGATCGCGCTGTTGTTGCCGGCGGTGCAGGCGGCCCGCGAGGCGGCGCGACGGATCCGGTGCGGCAACAATACCAAACAGATCGCTCTGGCGATTATGATGTATGAGGAGGTCAGCGGCCAGTTCCCGCCCGGCTACGGCTACCAGTCTCATCCTTACGGGTCGGGTGGGCAAGCGAATTGGGAATCGGAATGGTCGTGGACGCCAAGGATCTTCGCCTTTATCGAGCAAATGGCGCTTTACCAAGATGTTGTGTGGGACTGGAATCCCGGCTGTCCCATCTGCACCGACAACAAGGGCGGGGCGGGATATCCGCCAGGTCAAATGAACGTCCTCACCACCAAGTTCGCGATCTTCATGTGCCCTTCGGATGACACGGTGAGGACGAGTTGGAACGAGGACAACAAGTGCTGGGGCAACCAGTACACGCCGCTGGGGCACAGCCGCGGGTCTTATGCGGGCAATTTTGGGCAGGGGATTATGGAGGGGCCTCGTCCGCCAAGAATCCAGGGCGTTTTCAGCTACAACTATGGCGCCGCGATTCGCGACATCGAAGACGGCACGTCGAATACCCTGCTGACGGCCGAAATTATTCCCGGCGGAGTATGCACCATCCGCGGCGTCCACGGCTACGACGAGGGACCGGCCTTCATGGTCGACTATTCGCCCAACGACCTCACGCCGGACTTGGTCCGTTGGTGCGATAGCACGGACCTGAACACCGGCCCCGCACCCTGCATAGCCGGCGCGACAGGGCAGAACAAGGTTCTGCACACCGCGCGGAGCTTCCATCCCGGCGGGGTAGCGGTCAGCATGTGCGACGGCAGTGTGCAATTCGTCAACCAGACGATTTCGCTGGAGGTTTGGCATGCCTTAGGCTCGCCGGCGGGGGGCGAGGTAATTATGGGGGGGTTTTGACCGTGTCTAAAGCACCACAGATCATACGAGCGACAGTGTTGCTGACGGCAATCGCCTGCCTCGGCGGTTGCTTCCGTCACGGAGACCAGAAAACCGTCAGCGGCACGGTAACCGTCGACGGCAAACCCCTGGCCGTCGGCACGATCAACTTCCGACCTGCCAAGGCCCGGACCGGCCCGAGTTCTGGTGGGGCCATACAAGAGGGGAAGTTTTATATCTCGACCACAAAGGGACTCCAGCCCGGCAAGTACCGGGTGATCGTTCAGGCGTTTCGGGAGACCGGGCGGATTATTCACGACATGCTGAAGGGCGACGTGCCCGAGCGCGTGCCAATCGTCTTCGCCCAAACCATGCCGCTCGAGGCCGAGGTCGTCGCCGATAGAAAGAACCATTTCGAGTTTCGTCTAACCACCACACCCTGAGAGAGCTTCATCTTCCGATGAAGAAAAGGAGGACCAATGAACATCTGTCCCACCGGTCGATCTATCCTTACACTCGGCTACCTACTTGCCTCGGTATTCTTGCCCGCCAGTCTCGCCCGAGCGGCTGAGAAACCCCCATTGGCGGTTCCCTTCCACGAACGGTTCAAAAAACCGCCGGCGCAGTCCGGCTGGAAGGTGGATGTGTCGCCGGGCAATTCGATCGCCGTCGGCGGCGGCGTGCTGAAGGTCAAGGCTTTGGACAGCACCTATGCCCATATCGAGCGGCCGTTGGGCGTTGACCGGGTGCGGGTAACCTGTACGCTCAAGTCACGAGGAGGGGTAAGCTGGACTAGTTCGCTGTTTCTCTACTGGGATACAAAAAACTATTGTCAGATCTCAGTGCTGGACCATAATCCCAATCAGCCCAACCATTATGTCGCCGAGTTGATCGATGGAACGTCGCAGGAACACCGGTTCCCATTCCCTGCCGCCGCCGTGGCGGAGTGGTATCACGTGGCGATCGAGTTGGCCGAGGATTCCGTCCGCTACAAAGTGAGTCAGGATGGGAAGTCCTGGACCGAAGTGCGGACCTTCTTGCGGCCAGATCCGTGGAAGGGCAAGGCGCCCACTCTTTTGATCGTCGGTAAAGGCTACAGTGCCCCTCCTCGTTACGCAGCCCCTGATCTCGATAACGACTATCCCACCGGTGCAGGGTGGAACCTTCCTCCGCGGACCGTTTCGCTGGTTCGAGAGGTCTCGGTTGTTCGCCTGCCAGAGTCGCAGATCCGGCTATCCGAGCAGGAGAAAAAGCGTTTTCGGAGTCCTGCCGAGCTTGGCCGCGATGAGTTGGGCGAGGAGGAACTGGCCGCACCCGGAGATCCGAGCTTCGAGTCGGTCTCCCGCCACTACCCGCCGATGAAGCACCCGCGCGAAGTGCTTGGCGTCAAAGACGGCCCGCAGGAGATACTGGTCCTGCCCGATGGGACGCTCGGCTTTGCCGACAAAAAGGCCCGCTTCACCGTCGGCGCGAAGTCCTCGCCCGGCGCAGCGGGCTGCGTCAAGCGGCTGCTCGAAGGTTACCTTCCGATCGTCGTGGCCCAATGGGAGTCGGACGGGCTGAAGTGCGAGCAGACGGCGCTGGGTTGGTCGCCACAGATGAGCCCCGACACGCCGCTGGCAGGGCTGGTGCACCTGAAGGTGGCCAATCCGGCTGCGCAACCGCGAAAGGTCGAAGTGAAGTTCGCGGTCGACACCCCGGCCCTGACGTGGACCCTCGACCTGCCGGCGAAAGGTGAGCACGGCGTCTACGTGAAGATCCCCTTCGACCAGCCGGCCACCGCGAGCAAGATCGAGGCCGCCGAGTTCGACCAGCGCCTCAGCGAGGTGGCGACGTACTGGAAGGTCCTGGTCACCAAGGGCATGAAAGTCCATACGCCCGAGCAGCTGGTCAACGACGCCTACCGTGCTTGGTTGGCCTGGAACTTCATCGACGTCGATAAACGCGGCGAGGTGTACGAGCCGCACGACGGCGGCGGCGGATTCTACGAAGCGGTCTTCGGGTACTCCGCGTCGCGGTATTGCTACGCGTTAGACCTCTGGGGTTACCCCGCCGAAGCCCGGCAGTACCTCGATTCCATCCTGAGCTTCGTCGACCCGGAGGGGCTGTTGGTGGTCAACTACGGGCTGCCCGATACGGGCGCGCAGCTTTGGGCCATGTGCCGGCACTATCAGATGACCGGCGATGCGGACTGGCTCCGCAAGGTCGCGCCGACGACGCTTAAAATGTGCAACTGGATTATCGCCGCGCGGAAATTTAACATGAGCCAACAAGCCAAGGACGACCTCTGGTACGGGCTGATCAAGTACCGCCCCTATTGCGACGAGGTGAAGGCGGCCAACAGCTATCACACCGATACCTATCTATTGCTGGGCCTTGAGGAGACCGCCGCCGCGCTCCGGGGAATCGGCATGACGGACGAGGCGGACCGACTGGCCGCCGAAGCGGAGGCATATCGCCAAGACATCCTCCGCTCGATGGATAAGGCCGTCATCACGCGCAGAGGCATGAAGATGCTGCCGATGTTTCCTGAGACCCGTGCCCTGCTGGAGCGGGCTGGCTACACGGGAGCCGACTACTACAGCTTGATTTCCTGCATGGTGCTTGAGACCGATGTTCTCCCACCCGATGACCGCCGCTTCCGGCTGATCACTGATCTATTGGAGCAGAAGAACGGGCTATCGCTGGGAGTCTGTGCGTTTCGCTGGCCTGGTGCGTCCGAGAGCGGCATCGATCATGCCTACACCTATGGCTACTGGATGAACTGCCTGCAACGCGATGAGGTAAAGCGGGTGATCTTGGGCTTTTACACGTCTCTGGCCTACGGTATGTCGCGCGACACGTACGCCGGCGTGGAAACTACAATAATGTCGACCGGCGAGAATGCCGCAACGCTCCCGCACCTGTACTCCGGCACGCATCAACTCCTGCTGCTGCGGAACATGCTGTTGCGCGAGTGCGGCGACACGTTGATGCTCGGCCAAGCGATCCCTCGGGCTTGGCTCGAGGATGGAAAGGAGGTCCGCGTGGAGGATGCGCCCACGCTGTTTGGCGACGTTGGATACTCCATCAAGTCGCACAATGGCGCGCGGAAGATGACCGTGCGCGTCGATCCGCCGACAAAACATCCACCCAAGGCGATCCACGTCCGCCTGCGGCATCCGGCGGGCAAGCCGATCCAGGCGGTGATGGTTGACGGTCTGGAGAGCAAGGATTTCACCGCGGACACGGTGATTTTGACTAAGATAGAAAAGCCCGCGGTTGTCGATGTGCGGTTTTAAAGGAAGTTGACGTGACCTGGATTGACTGGACCGTAGTGGCTGTGGTCATCGTGGCGACGATTGTCGCAGGAACGGCTGTAGTCCGCCTTTCCTCTCGCCACGGCGCGGTAAGCTTTTTTATCGGCGACCGCAACCTGCCTTGGTGGGCCATCGCCATTTCCAACACCGCCACGTACCAGTCGGGTACCGGTGCCTTCGTGATGCTGATCGTGGTCTTCGGGCTGGCGGCCAATTGGTTGTGGTGGGCCAGTTGGATCATGTGGATGCCGCTGGTGGCGATCGTCTGGGCGCCCATGTGGCGGCGGATGCGGATCATCACCACCGCCGAGCTGATCACCCTGCGCTATGGCGGCCGCCCGGCCGTCGTCGCCCGGAAAATCTACGCCCTGGTCTGCTGTTTCGGCTTCTCCGTGCTGTTGATCGGTTACATCACGGGTTTTTTCGCCAAGACGATTGCGCCCGTGGTGGAACTTTCCGAGGTGCAAATCCTGCTGATCTTCGGGGCCACGACGGCGCTGTACACGATGTTCGGCGGCCTGATCGGCGTGGTCGTGACCGAAATCCTGCAGTTTGCCCTCCTGCTGGTCGGCTGCACCGTCTTCATGTTCATGGCCGCGGCGCAGCACGGCGGCTGGTCGCACATACTGGAGCGGATCGCGGCCACTCGGCCCGAGGCCCTGACCCAGGTGCCGCCGGTCGCGGCCGCCACGCCGGTCAACTCGATCGAGCTGCCGACAATCATGATCCTCGTCCTGTTGGGGATCTTCTTTGCCGGTTCGCCGACGGCGGGTGAGGGCTCAACCGCTCAGCGTTTCATGGCCGCGCGGAACGAATCGCATGCCATGGCCGGCCAGTTGCTCAATTGCTTCCTGGCCCTGACGCTGCGCACGCTGCCGCTGATCGGGATCGGCCTGGTGGCGCTGTCGATCTTCTGGCCGGCCAGCCTGGCCAAGGCCGTCCCGCCGCCGGAAGGGATGATCGTCATCGACGACCCGGTCTACGCCTGGGCGGAACTGATCAAACGATGCACGCTGCCCGTGGGCTTCGTGGGGCTGCTGATCTCGGTCGAGGCGGCCGCCTTCATGTCGACGCTGAGCGCGCTGATCAACTGGGGCAGCAGCTTCGTCATCAACGACATCTACCGGCCGCTGGACCCCAAGGCCACGGTCCGCCGCGAAATCTGGGTGAGCCGCCTGACGACGCTCGTGCTCTTCATGGCGGCCAGCCTGGTGGCCATTCTCTTCGTCAAGCAGATGGTCGGTTGGTTCATGTTCATCAACTCGGCAATGGTCATTTTCCTCTTGCCTCTGGCCTTCTTCCGCTTCTTCTGGTGGCGGTTCAACGTCTGGGGTGAGTTGGCGGCCATTGTACTGGGCCTGCCGCTGTCGATCCTCGTCTGGTTTGTGCTGGACTTCCAGAACACCGCCGTGCATCCAATGTGGCAAGGGCTAACCCTGCTGTTCGGCCTGAGCTTCCTGGTGCTGATAAGCGTGACCCTGTTGACGCCGCCCGAATCGCCGGAGACGCTACGGCGGTTCTACCAGCGTTGCCGGCCGCCAGGGCTGTGGGGGCCTGTCCGCGACCAGGCAAAAGTCAGCTTGATCGACATTCCATCGATCCGCCGGCTCCTCGGCGATTCGGCACTGGGCGTCCTCGCGTGCCTCGGGCTGGTGCTGGCAACCAACGCCGTGTTCGTCGGCGACTGGACGAGAACGATTGGAGGGGCTACGGCAGCGGCGCTGTTGGGCGCGTGGTTAGTCAGGCGAGTGCTACAGGCCTCGGCCGAACGCGCCACCGGTTTGATTCAGCGGCGGCAAAAACAGCTTGCTGCTGCCTCCTTTGAGATGGATGCGGCAGGTCTGGGCAGTGACAAGGAGAATTGACAATGGCCAAGGTATACTGCATCGGCGATAGGGTCAAATTGAGCAGTCCGGGCAGAGTGTGTATAACATAAGTTTTCCTCAACGGGGATCGTTGCTTCTTGGAACGCAAAACTCTTGAACTGAAAACGGCACTGGACAACCAATGACCGAAGCACTGACAATTCATGGGGGCGCCCCTGTTCGAACAAAGCCATTTCCTGCTTGGCCAATCTTTGGCGAAGCGGAAGAAAGAGCCTTGTCCCGCGCCCTGCGGAGCGGCAAGTGGGGACGATTGGACGGCCATGAGGTCGCCCAGTTCGAGCGCCGTTTTGCCGACTACCACCAGGCTCGGCACGCCATTGCCGTGGTTAACGGTACCGTATCGCTACGGGTGGCGCTGATGGCGGCCGGAATCGAAGCCGGCGATGAAGTGATCGTGCCTCCCTACACGTTCCTCGCTACGGCCACGGCGGTTGCCGAAGCCAACGCCACGCCGATCTTCGCCGACATCGAGTTGGATACCTTTAACTTGGACCCCAAAGCCGTCGAAGCGGCTATTACGCCGCGGACTCGGGCGATCATTCCGGTCCACGTGGGCGGACTGCCGGTCAACATGGAAGCCCTCATGAAGATTGCCGGGCAACACGGCTTGACGGTGATTGAAGACGCTGCCCAGGCACATGGGGCGGAGTACCTGGGACGGCGCGTAGGGGCCATCGGACAGTTGGGATCCTTCTCCTTTCAGTCGTCCAAAAACCTCACCAGCGGCGAGGGCGGTATCATCCTGACCAATGACGACAAGCTGGCCGAGCGTTGCCGGTCGATCCACGATTGTGGCCGCATTTCCGGCGGGGCCTGGTATGAACATCACGTCATGAGCGCCAATTACCGGCTGGGCGAGTTCCAGGGCGCGGTGCTCAATGCCCAACTCGACCGCTTCGACGAGCAGGCCGAGACCCGGGCGCGCAACGGCCGTTACCTTGCCCAACGGCTGGAGCAGATACCCGGCATTTTCCCTCAACGTCAAGGCCCCGATTGCACGCGGCACGGTTATCACCTATTCCTGTTCCGTGTGGATCCGACCGTATTGGGAGTGCCGCGCGAGCGATTTCTCGAAGCCCTGGCGGCCGAGGGTATTCCAGCCTCTGCCGGCTACGTCATGCCCCTCTACCGTCAGCCGCTGTTCGAGAACCTGGCTTTCGGCCCCTATACGGGCTATAAGAATGCACGGCCGGAGCTGGACTACCGCCGCACTTGCTGCACCAATTGCGAGACGATCTGCTCGAAACAAGGCGCCTGGCTCGAACAGCGCCTTCTGTTGGGGAGCAAAGAAGACATCAGTGACATTGTTGCTGCCTTTGAGAAAGTCTACGACAACCGCGATCGCTTGGCGATCTCCTCAAGCCGGACAATTCCCACGAAGCAATGCGTGTAGGAACTGCACAACTTGATATTACCCCGCAGCCGGGAATTGAGCTGGCTGGGTTCGCGGTGCGACCACAACCGGCGACGGGCGTTCTCGACGCACTGGCCGTTCGCGGGTTGTACTTGGAGGACGAGCAGGAGCGGCTCTTGTGGCTCCATGCCGACCTGTTGGCCGTCGAGGAGTCGTTGGTCTCCGAGATGCGTTGCCGCATTCAGCGAGAATTGGGGCTCCCCGCCTCGTGCGTCTTGATTTCCACCACGCACACTCACAGCGGTCCCCCCACAATTCACTTGACCGGTTGCGGAAAGTACGACGCCCGCTATGTTCACTGGCTGAAGGAGCGATTCCTCCAGGCTGCTAGATCGGCATTGAGCCATCTCGAATTCTGTGACCTTGTGACCGTGGAAGGCCACTGTGATTTGGCAGTCGACCGGCGGGGAGGCGCCTCGGCGCATTCTGACCCCCGCGTGGCGGCGGTGGGTTGGCGGCGGGCGGACGGGATGTTCAAGGCCGTCCTTCTGAACTATGCCTTGCACGGCGTGTGCCTGTGCGGCACCGAGATCAGCGCCGACTGGCCGGGCGAAGCCGCCCGCGTCGTTTCGAACGCCCTCCGGGGTCATCCGCTCGTCTTGGTTTGTGCCGGGGCATGCGGCAATCTCAATCCGCCCGCATTAGACGTCTCGCCTGAGCAGATGAGAGATTGGGGTCGGCAAGTGGCTCAGAGCGTCTGGCCAGCGTTGGCGGCAAGCGCATCGCTTCCGGCGGACGAAGCCGCCCTCACGATCGATACCGCCACCGTGCCGCTACCGCTGGAAAGATGGTCCCCCTCGGAAATAACGGAATATGCCGATCGCTGCCTGGCCGACGCGGTGGGCCACCGTGAGTTCGGCGGGAAATTCCCCTTGGCCGTGGAAACTTGGCGCAGCTCCATGGTGCAGCGAGGCCAGAGCGAAGACGACTGCTGTGTGCCGTGCGAGGTATTCGCCGTCGGGCTCGGCCAGGTCGTGTTCGTGGCGGTTAACGCCGAGATATTCTCGCATTTCAACGAACTCGTCGGCCGCGGTCAACATCGGCCGGTCTATGCCTTCGGCTGCGCCAACGGCATGATCGGCTACCTCCCCCAGGCGGCCGCTTACGACGAAGACGGATACGAAGTGCAGCGGTCGATGTTTTTCTACAATAAACTCCGTCCACAACGAGGCGGGCTGGAAATCCTCGCCGACCGATCTCGCTGCCTCATCGAGCAATTGCCTTGCCCTGGATCGGATGCGCAGAGTAAGCGCTTCGACGTTCCCGAAAGTGTCGGCGACCACGGGGCCACTATACTCCTCTCATTACGCAACTCTGACCGAAGCAACCGACCACAGTCCGATTAGCCTTTTCAACCGCCCAGGCGCTGGCCTTTTGGCCCGCCGTTCACACTAGGCAATGGAAAAAGCCAAACCAGGGAAAAACGAAGGAAGGCTCAGACATACCGGCCCAATCACCACGGTAGAATTATGTATGGATGGTGGCACGGCATCGGGATTGATCCCCCGAATCGGGCTGTTTTGCTTTGACTGGCAGCCACGCCGTCCGCTCTTTCAACAACAGTCGAGGGGAAGTCATGGCTAAACACAATTCTACCCGAAAGAAACCCGGCATAAAATCCGCCGGAAAAAAGGGGCGAAGAGACGCGGTTTTCATCCGTAAGAGCGGACCGACACAAGACGAGGGCGGGCAAATCGCCAATGTCGAGTCGATGCTCAAGAACATCGCCGTACATGTTCCCGAAGATCGTTGGTTCACCGGAACGGTGAGTCGGCGGAAGGTAGGAGCTAACGTCAACTTCCTTCGACTGATGGAACTGGTCGAAGCCGACCGCATCCGCACCGTCTACGTTGAGTCACAAGATCGCTGGGGAACGAAGGACCGGCCTGAACTCTTCTCCCTGCTGGGCATACTCCGGAAACACGGCACACAACTATACGACCTGCGTGCTGAGAAGGACTTGACCGAGAGGGACTTGGCAACCGAACTTTTGGCCTTCGTCGGGAGCATCAAGTCCGAAAAAGAATTGCAAGACATCGCCTATCGGTCGCTCCGAACACGGGTCAACAATTTCCAGGCGACCGGCTCATGGCCCACAGGCACCCATCCCTTTGGCTTTGGAAAGGTTTGCTATGGGCCGGACGGGAAGACGATAAAGTGGGTTTGGCAACCCGTCAACCGCTCCAAGGGACAGGTTTTCTTTCCGCGTTCCAAAGGGCTTGCTCCCGGCCCAGCCGACGTGAAGATTCCTAGAAAGGATCGGCGGGACATCATCAAGCTGGTGCCAAACAGCAACAAGAACTATGTGCGGGCGGTACGGCTGGCGTTCGACTTATACACCCGAGTTGGCCTGTCCAGGCGGCAAATATCAGTCCGCCTCAATGCGGATATCATCGCATAGCGCATGATGATGCCGAACGGCTCTTGCTCGATAAGATGAAGGAACTCAACATGCCCCTGGACCTAGCTACGAGCGACGGGGCGCGGGCAAACCTCCAAGAACGCCTCGCCCGGCTCGGCAATGAGGACGAGGAATCAATTAAGCGGTGGGAAGCCTGGGTGCGGGAAGGAATCGACAATCTGGCGGATTTCGTCAACGAGTTATATCGTCCCGATTACCGTGTGCTAAAACGTCTCAGGAAGGTCGCCCTGGGCGTTTACTTCGGGGACAAGCCGGGCGACTACTCATTCAAGGGACTCCCCATTGCACTGGGTACATTCAAGCGGACGTTGCGGGAAATTGAAAGGAACGCGGTCAAGCAGGCCAAAAAAAACTAACCAACCTGGAGGCCGAACACCGTACACTCACCTTGAACTGGGCACGGGCCACGGACAACATGCAGACGGTGTTGAAGCGGGAGATCGAGAGTTTAGAGGTCCGCATTCGGGAGTTGGAACCGCAGATGCAGACCATCACGCAACGCCTCAGCCATCTCTACCGGGCGGAGGCCGAACGGCAGGCGGAGCGGGAGCAGTTGCTGGCCGAGTGGCCGAAGCTGGAAGCCCGCGAGCGTGGCGAATCCCTCAGAAGGCTGTTCCGATCAGTCAAACTCTACTGGGAACGGGAGTTCCACCCGGCCAGCCCCAGCCTGGTCTGATGAAAACCCAATAATTTTGGCAAACTGGGCTTGTTAGGTTTTTTGAAATCTGTTGCGCTTCCTTTGTAAGTTTTGGAAACTTTTTCCAATGTGAAGGAGCGCAACAGATGGGTCTATCATGGACGAATAT
>CBDAFL010000011.1:0-1017 GCA_965195225.1 uncultured Thermoguttaceae bacterium | reverse complement strand
TCCAGACTCCCATCGAGATCGTTGTCGTTGCTCGCTACATCGACCGACTTTGCCGTGTCTTCGTCCGTCCCATCACTATCGTCAACTGCATCCGGTTTCGCATTCACAGCCACCGTCACCGTAGCTTCGTTCGATGTCGCTCCATCATTATCGTCCACCGTATACCGGAAGCTGTCCGATCCATAGAAGTCTACATTCGACGTGTACGTGACCGTCCCATCCCCATTGTTCACCACAGACCCACCGCTCGGCCCGGATAGAGGTACTATCGTCACCGTCGTCGGGTCAACCGTCCCATCTACATCTGTATCATTTGCCACTACATTGATCGTCACCGGCTCCGCTTCGTCAACGCCAAATGGTCCATCGTCTGCAGCATTCGGTTTCGCATTCACTGCCACCGTCACCGTTGCTTCGTTCGATGTCGCCCCATCATCGTCTTCCACCGTGTATCGGAAGCTGTCCAACCCTGAATAATTCGCATTCGATGTGTATGTGAATGTCCCATCCCCATTGTTCACTACTGATCCATTGCTCGGCCCCGATAATGGAACGATTGCTGCAGTCCCCGCCACTATAGTCCCATCCACATCCGTGTCGTTCGGAACAGCATTGATGTCTATCGGCTCTGATTCATTCCCACTGGCAGTATCATCATTCGCCACAGGTGCATCGTTCACTCCCGTCACATCCACCGTCACCGTCGCTTCATTCGACGTCGCCCCATCATTGTCATCAATTGTGTACCGGAACGTATCCTGCAGTGATTCACCATCCCCCAACCAATCGGCTGACGGCGTGTACGTCACCGTCCCATCCCCATTATTCACCACAGATCCATCGCTCGGTCCGCTCGTGATCACCACTGATGTGAGATCCAGACTCCCATCGAGATCGTTGTCGTTGCTCGCTACATCGACCGACTTTGCCGTGTCTTCGTCCGTCCCATCACTATCGTCAACTGCATCCGGTTTCGCATTCACAGCCACCGTCACCGTAGCTTCGTTCGATGTCGCT
>CBDAFL010000010.1:0-1009 GCA_965195225.1 uncultured Thermoguttaceae bacterium | reverse complement strand
TTCTTATTTTTAACGAGTTGAAAATTAACGATGCTAAAAAAGACATCAAATTAATGCTTATAAAAAAATCTAAATCTCAAAATTCGATATATTTGGGAGATATAGATGTTTCCTCAAGTATAGTCGAAAATTTATTAAAGGAATTACAAAGCGATGAAAAAATAAGAGGTATTTTTCATAATAATGAAGGTGAATTGACTTTTTACACTGAAAAAGGAATCGAAAGTTTAATACTGGAAAATAGTATGATGTTTTCTTTCCACGACATTTTTTACGGAAAAAAATTGAACGATAAAGAAATTGAGATCTTACATTCAATTCTTAACCTTTTACTTAACAATAAAAAGCTAAAAGGAACTTTTGACAATGAAACGCTAACTTTTGCTAGTACCGATGTTTTGTTTGCTCAAAATTATAACTCTGTTTTATTTGAATTTGAAAAAACGATAAATAATTATGTTAAAAACTTTAATTTAGAGTTTGAAAAAATAAAAAAAGTCTTAACGAAACAGAATAAAACTATATTTCCTCAAGAAATTAGACTAATTCAAGAAACAATTGATAATATTAATGAAAAATATGTTCGGTGGAGAAGTAACATAGAAGCTTTTGTGAGAAAGGCTAACATTACGCTTTTAAAAAAGCAAGGTTATTCAGTTAAAAAATACAAAACCCTATCACTGTCTCCCGAAAAAAAAGAGAATGTAAAATCTTTTGAGGACGATCCAGAAGTCATAGATTTAATATCTGACTTTAATAAGTGGGTAAAATTATTCAATGCGTTAGAAGTAAAATATGGAAATATAATTTTTTACCAAAAAAGGTTAATTAACGACGTGGATAATGTAGAAAATCGGAAAAAATTAGATGAATTGCTAATCCAATTAAATTTAACATGAAAATTTTGAG
Organism: uncultured Thermoguttaceae bacterium; assembly: GCA_965195225.1. Classification (GTDB taxonomy): domain Bacteria; phylum Planctomycetota; class Planctomycetia; order Pirellulales; family Thermoguttaceae; genus JAHIKV01. Next base: position 100 of record CBDAFL010000010.1, on the reverse strand, counting down.
ATTCTCTAAATAATTCTCTTATTTTCAATTTGAGAGATAATTTCTTCGATATTAATTTTTTGATTTGATTTGATTTTATAAGCTTTAGGTGAATTCATGC
>CBDAFL010000009.1:0-1979 GCA_965195225.1 uncultured Thermoguttaceae bacterium | reverse complement strand
CCACCGAGATCTACACTCTTTCCCTCCACGACGCTCTTCCGATCTAGCCTGGTTTCCTTCGATCCGAACCAGAGTGCTTCGGTGTCGATGCCCAGGGCATCCATCATTTCAGCGTCGAACTGGGCGTTGAGCTGGATGAGGCATCCACAGCGGATCGGACCGTCGGAGAGTCGCATCAACTCCCGGAGCTTTTTGTAGGGGATCACGTGGATGCTCGAGCAGTCGGTACCGCCGATGTCCAACGGGATGCAGTCGGGAGTCTGCCGATTGAGCGTTGCCAAGACGCGGTCGCGACCGGTCATTTGGGGTCTCCTGAAGGAGTTGTCAGTGGTCAGTTATCAGTTGTCAGTCATCAGTTTTCGGTCACATCAGAAGTCTGTTGAACGCCACCACCGGCCTCATGCCGGTGGAACGATGGTTGACCACTACCCCCAACCCTTCCCCACTGCCGCGCACGCCCGCCGTCACGTCAGGGCACAAAGAGAACGAACAACTGACAACTGACCACTAACTAATATGACAGCGCTACGTATTTCCAGTCGGCTCTGCCAGGATTCGCGCCCGGCGGCGTCGGCTTTCGTAGGATATTCGATTTCGATGTTGGTGGTATTGGTTGATGGTTGCCAGTAGTCGTAGGAAAACCGGATCGCATTCAAGCGACCGCTGCAAGAGGTGGCCGAGCGCTCGGGCGACTTGCTCGAAAGTGATCTGTGGATTTTTTCCCCCGAAGCTGTGTGGTTTCCGCAGCCAGGATATACATGGCGATCCGCGAACAAAGCCAATGACGTATGAGGCTCTGATAAGTCCGCACTTCGAACGCCCCGAAGCCGCATTGTTGCTTGGCCCGTTCGAACCACTTTTCCACGTGCCATCGCCCGAAGGCAACTCGCAGCATTTCCTCAATCGGCGTGTTTTCCAAAGCGTTGCTGATGAAGTATTTGATCTCGCCCGTTTCAGGATTCCTCGCCACGATCAGCCAATACTGCCGATCGGTCGGACACGCCCTACCTTTGGCGTCCTTGGCGACCAAATGAACCCGCGCCGTCTTGACTTCCCACACGCAGTTGCAGCGCGTGGTGTCCTTGACGTGGACTCGTTGCCACGGTTGCTGCCGAAATGCCGGGCTGAAGCGACAGACGTTATCCACCCGTTTCGAGGCGTGCGGTCCTTGAAAAGATCGACAAGCCGGCCGCTTCGTCCAACAACGGAAATTCGAGCGAACCTCGCCGATCACCCTTTGCCCATTGCGATCCATGCGGTAAATGAACTCGGGGACCGAGGTGTATTCTTCATCGCAGGTGATCCAGGCAAAGCGAACGCCGTCGGCGATACACGCCTCGACCTGGTCCGCTGCGATTTCCCATTTCGTGCGAAATACGGCGTCCTCGGGAAGATGCGCTTCCGCGCGCCGATCCGGGGCATCCATCCAGCTTTCTGGCAAATAGAGGTCCGAGGCGACACACGCGCTGAACGGGTTTTTCGGGTCGTTGTTCGTGTAAATCAAGTGTTGGCCCACCACGCAATTGTCGATCTTTCCGGACTCACCGCACCATTGTCGCTGGACGCCCGGCGTTTTGTCGCCCTGCTTGGCATGAGCCGAAGCGTCGATCACACCGATCGCATTCTCGCTGCCGTATTCGTCCACGATCGTTCGCCGCAGCCGCGACTCGATCCGCGCGTGGTCCCATGCGAACTGCGACAGAAACAACTGAAGCGTTCGCACGGCCGTGCCGATCCACAAGGCGATCGGCTCGATGCTTTTCCGCTCGAAAGCCGCCATCAATCCCAACGAATAGGACACCAAATAGTCAAACACCGGCGCCTTCTTGAAACAGTCCCGAAACTGCTCCAATCGGCGCTGCGCACTGGGCTCCAACGCCCTGATTTCGTCAGTCGTCATCGTATGCCTCCATGTTTCGTATGCCATTATCGGCGATCGCACATGGAGGTCTTGAGCTAATGTAGCGCTGTCATACTAG
>CBDAFL010000008.1:0-11505 GCA_965195225.1 uncultured Thermoguttaceae bacterium | reverse complement strand
CCCAGTATAGCGAGGGGAGCATACAACGTGCGTTGGAACTGGCCGATCCCGAGCTATGGACTTTCCGTAACACGCTCTGCGAGCGGCTCTCCGATTCCGCGATCGACGGCGTCCGGCTGGCCCGAGCGGTCGCCGCCTTTGTGGACGAGGCTGGCAAGGAGGCATCGGCCCGCCGTGCCCGGTTGCGGCAGGTCGTTGCCTTTGCCGCCGAGTTCCATCGCCGACTATTGCGCTCGCTCTGCGGCACCGCGTCGTCGGAAGACCCCGAACTGGAAAACCACGTGAATAGGGCGTTGCGGAACGGCCAACATAGCCCACGGTCCGTCGCTGCCCGAGTTGATCGCTGCCTGGATGCCGCCGCCCAGATCGACCGCAACGCCAATCAAGCCACTCTGATCGAGTGTTGGGTGGACGATTTGGCGGGGGTTCGGGATTAGGGGGGGGTCGCGATTGTGTAGCGGGCGGGCTTGCCCGCCGTGTTTGGACCGGATGCACGGCGGGCAAGCCCGCCCGCTACACATCTATTCCATCTCTCCCTGCACGGTCAATACGATGCGTCGTCGGCCGGCGTGATGGCGGTGTTCGCAAAGACATATTCCCTGCCACGTGCCAAGGCAGAGACGGCCTTGGTGGATCGGCACACTCAACGAGCAGCCCAACAGCGAGGACTTGACGTGGCTGGGCATGTCGTCCAAACCCTCATCGACGTGGCGGTACGGGAAATCCTCCGGCGCCAACTTGTCGAGCACTCGGTCCAGGTCCACCAGCACGTCGGGATCGGCGTTCTCGGTTATCGACAGCGACGCGGAGGTGTGCTTTAGGAACAGATGGAGCAGGCCCGTGCGGATTTGCGCAATTTCCGGCAGGGCGTCGAGCACCGTACGGGTGATCGCGTGGAATCCGGGGGAATACCTGGGCAGTTGAATCTCGCGCTGAAGCCAAGTCACGGTTTACCTCGATCGGGGACTGTATAAGAATAACTCATGTAGGACGGACTTCCTAGCAGCCCGTCCCGCGGAAAACGAACGATGTTTTTCCAGACCTTTATAATTTGCCAAGACTGCGGCAATCGGGTAGAATTACACCCGTGACCCGCAAGCACCTCGAAGAATTGTACGGGATTTGCCAGACCCACTAATTGAAGCTCAGTAGCACCGACCTAATCCGTATTGTTCGCCCACAAGGCGGAGTCGAAGGGGTTTGTCCTTCGGTTATTGTTCGACGAGTATGAAACGCGGCGCCACGAAGATGTTTTGCCGTCGTCGGGTAACCCTTCCGGGGATGGCGGATAAGCCGTTTTTCGGGTCGCGGGGGGGATATTTTCTTCCACCCCCTTGACTTTTGGGGGTTATCGGTAACAATGGTATGTTTTACCCTCCCAAGAATCGGGCTTTCAAGGTGGCGTAAGGCAGTTTTGTGCGTTTAGCATTAACCTGCGGCCGGTGGTTGCATTACGGAACACAATCGCCGGTAGCGGTACGGGATGCGACCCCCTTCGGTCGCGACAATGTTCCGGTAAAGTTTTTGTATCTCGATGGAGTTGATTGGTGATGAGGAACGTGTTTGAAGCGATTTTGGAGTGTGGGCACGATGAGGATTTCGCGCCCGTGGAAACGGAAGACTTTGGCGAAACCGAGGCACCCGCCGGTTCGCGCGCGAAGATCGACATTCTGGCCGAGCGGGTGCTTCACGGACAGCCCTTGTGGCATCATTGCGACAGGTCGGACTATAGCGGTCTGACCGGGGCGGTGCGGCCTCGCGCTTGAGGCCCGTCTAGCACCGCATTTCTCACCATGGTGGGGCAGACATTCTTGTCTGCCTTAGGAATCATGGCAAATAGGGCAGACAGGAATGTCTGCCCCACCGGGCACACTGTTGTCGATTCGCCCCGAGCGGTAAGAAATACGGGCTATTGTCTTGCGTTGGGGTGGCGGTTGTGCTGCCACCCCAACGGCATGCAAAAGCAAAAGGAATGGCTGCTGTTGCTTTTACGCGGACGCCATCAGCGGCAGCGGCGCCTCGGGCTGATGCGGTTCCAATTCTCCCCGCAAGATCAAGACGTCCGTAGGGGCCTCGATCCCCAAGCGGACGCGGTCGCCCGCCACTCTTACCACCGTCACGACGATCGAATCGCCGAGTTTGATTCGTTCGTTCTCGCGTCTGGACAAGACCAACATTCTATAACCTCCGTGTTTATGCCGTGTTAATGTATATCCTTCGACGAGTCCGGTAAGTCCCGGCGATTTCGTTTTTGCTCCTCTACGCGGCGGCTGATTCCAGGGCCAGCCCATCGAGCAACTGGGTCTTGAGAAACCGCTCGCCGTGGCAGCCGTAGAACAGCACCTGATTGCGGTCGGTTTCCCAGATGGCGGTGAACTTGGTCGCACGTGGCCCGTGCAGACAGAAGTAAATCCCGCAGGGTTTGCCGCCCCGAAGCAATACCCTTTCGGTCAGCGAAAAGACTCCCTCTTGGAGTTGGTAACGGCTACAAATGGTTGTGTTGACAAAGTCTCGAAGATCATGGACGCTTTCAATCTGTTGAAAACGAGTCAACATTGTTGGGTATAATCTCCTGAATGAGCGCGAAGCCGAAATGATAGGCGGCTTAACGCGATTGGGATAATGTGGGGTAACTGCCTACAAAGAAAACTATCGGCAATATACGCCAAAATATTCGCCTGAGTATTTCAGGTATTTTCGGGGGCGTGCAGAAAATATCGGCGACCTTGACGACCACTTATCCCAAGCAACACAACGGGTTCGGGCTACATCCGACGGCCCCATATAGCTCGGCAAAACTTTTTATCTAAAGTCAAACCGCCGCCGGAAAAACCGATCCTTGCACCACTTTTCGCCTATTTTGCTTCGTCGGAGTAAACGGAGAACGCCTCGGCCACCCGGCCTTGACGCTCGTCGCCTCGGTGAAGCAGCACGCGGTATCGCAGGGTCATCGTTCCGCCGGGCGAAAGCGTATACGCGCCGTCGCTCCTCTTGCCGTCCGTAAACGCGTGCAAGCCGAACGGATTGGCAGTCAGCAGCCCGTATGTCCGCGCGTGCCAGTAGGTAGGAAAGCGAAAGCTATCGGGGTGATTGAGGATGGCGATGCCGACAGTTTGGCCGTCGACTGGTCCGTGATAGTCGATCCACTCGGCGGGCTGTCCCCACGCGGCCTTATTCACCTGTCGGCGGCTGTTGACGAGCTTCCCTCCCTGCCCGGCGTCAACGCGGATCGTCTCGGCCACGCGGACGCCGAACGTCCCTTCCTTGGTGTCGCCGAAAGTGACCGCGCCGTCGGTTGCTTTCAGCACAATGTCGAAGTCGATCCAACGGGCGTCTCCGTCGGTGTCGAAACGGAGCGTGCGCCGGTCCTCGCAAATCTTCTTGCCATCGGGATCGATCCATACGTTGCGCGCGGCGATCGTCGCGGGCTTGCCGCTGGCGAGCTTGGTGAACTCGACGTGCTTGATCGTGCCGACCCGGGTTTCTGTCCAAAAATCCACGCCGTTCACCTCGCCGTGCGTGAACCACAAGGAGCGATGATGCGGATGGTCCTTCTTCTCGTCCGGATTGTCGCGCATCGGATAGTCGCGGGTCATCGGCTTGCCGGTCGGACCGATGATCGGCCATAGAACCGGCTTGTTTCCCGAGCACGTCAGATACTCGGTGAACAATTGACCGTCGATCTTCACCACCGCGCCCCGCTCCGAGCGCTCGACGGTGATCTCGGCCGAAAAGCCCCGGAAACAAGGGGAAAACGACACCAGGGCTAGAGCGACAAACGGCGATAGGCGGTGCATGGAAAAACTCCGGATGCGGGCTCAGATGCGGGTTCACACCCATTGTATGCCGCCGCCGAACCCTCCGCAAGCAAGCGTTGGGTGGCACACTTCCACAGTGGCGCCCAGTCAGCGCAGTTCCGTCTTGCGGTATTCCGCGAAACCGACCGGCTTGAAGCCGACCATCTGCTTCCGCGCTTGGCCGACGCGGTCCAGATCGACCGCCGTCAACGGACGGACCAGACGGTGCTCGCTACGGATCGTGGTCGTCCCACGGCCCGACGCGCCCTCGGACGAAAGCCTCAACACTACTTCCGACGCGGTCGCGCTCCGCTGGGCCAACGCCGCATTGACCACCAGCCGTCCGAAAGGCAGACGCGAACCGGGCGCCAGCAGTGCGTTCAACCGCGCGTACCAGTCCGAAAACTCGTGATACTGCGCCGATACGCTCGGGTCTTGCTCGGGCGCCAGCGTCAGCCGGTAGACGACCAGCGGGCTATCGAGCGTCAACACGCCGGAGGCTTGATCGACGTGCTCGTTAAACTTCGGCGCGGCTAGAAACTTGATCAGCGGATTGAGGCTCTGGGCGGCCACCTCTTGCATGCGGTCGGCAAACGACGCCACCTCGCCCGTGGTCAACTCGGCGCGAGTCCGGTTCTTCAGGTTCAAGAGAATAAACCGGCCGGCGGACATGTCGAAGACGATCGTTTCCGACGGCGCCTTCATGCAATCGTAAACCACGCCTTTGTGAAAGATCGTGGTGCTCCGGCACAACGGTTCTTTGCTTTCGCCGAGATAGACCGCGTTGTCGATGCGGAAATCGGCAGCGGCCGCCGGTTTGGCGCCGTCCGGCCGGGCGTCGGCATTGGGCAACGCTCCGATCGCCGCCATCAAAACAAGCATGGAAAACTGGCACATAAAAATGGTCCTCGATAAGCTGGGGCATGAAATGCGGCCGCCTGCCGATTCCGCGGCGGCGAAGGATACCCAAACAGCCCCCTGTGTGTAAAGCCGGGAAAGTAGCTGTCAGAGGGCAGGGGGTAGAGGGGCGGGGGTCAGCCCCCCCTCGTTCCCATGCTCCGCGTGGGAACGGACGGCTGGCAACGCTCTGCGTTGACGTTTGCCTCCACCCACCGGCGCAGAGCGTGGGAACCAGGAGCGATTGCCCCATTGCCGGAAATCATCCCACTTCTTGACACTCGGGCGGAATGCCGATAACTTATTGGATTACGTTATCGGTCGAGGGCCGGCGTTGAGCCGTTCTGGGCCGGCTACGGGGGATTAGCTCAGTTGGGAGAGCGTCTGGATGGCATCCAGAAGGTCAGGGGTTCGAGCCCCCTATCCTCCACTCAGAGGGTGGGTTCTATTCTCATGTGCGTGAAACGCGAAAATGCTCTGCTGAATAAGCCAGCAATATCCCCCGACGTGTCTGGCTCAATCTGTCCTCAGGCAAGCGATTGGGGCTTGAGCGAACGCATCGGCCCGGTTGAAGACCGAAGAAGCGGAAGTTAAATCGACAATACTTCCCATATATCCCAGGGGCTTTTTTCGGACACTCTTTATGCTTTACTTGCAAAAAGGTGTTTTTCAGAAAGTAGTGCGCGGACTGGGCGGCAGATGGATGACCGCCAATCAGGCCACCTGTTTCGGAGTCCTGTTCGTTCTACTGACATCGTTGTCCTTCTACTTCGGTCTCAGTTACGAACAGTGCCGCTGGACACTGCTATTGGTTCCGCCGTTCTTGGTTCTGCGGATGGCGATGAACGCCCTGGACGGGATGCTTGCGCGGGAATACGGCACCGGCAACGTCGCCGGAGAGTTGTTTAACGAGAGTTTGGACGTTATCGGCGATACGGTTTGTTACGGCAGCCTATTTTTCGTTCCGGACGGCCCGCAACTGAGCCTGACGCTGTTGTTGATCCTCTGTTGGATGGCCGAATTTTCCGGCGTGCTGGGCAAAGGATTTCCGGGCGGAGTTCGGAGGCACGAGACCTTTCTCGGCGGCAAGCCCGACCGCGCCGTTTGGATGTCGGTGCTGGCGCTGCTGCTCTTCTTTTATCCCGGCTTCATCCACGGCGTCGCCTACTACTTGTTGACGATGTCATTTTTCGTGTTTATGACCAGCGTCATTCGCATCCGCAAAATCCTCCTGACGGCAAAAGACAAGGAATACGAGTCGTACACCTGGATAGGAAGGTAAGCGGATGAAGCCCTTGCGGACGATATTTCTACTGCTGACCATCGGCGTCTCGTTGTTTCTTCTGGTCCAAAAAGAAGACGTCAAGATGCTGGCGGTGATGGTTTCCCTGCTGGGCATATTGCTGTTTTTCTCGTTGGTCTGGCGGTTGATGAAATTGAAAAACATGCCCACGGCCGATGAGATCCGCGACCGCACGTTGACCTGGTGGTGGATGTCCGCCGTCTTCTTCCTGGCGATTGCAACGCACCGTGTCGTTTCGTTCTTGTTTCTCGGGTTGCTTTGCTTTGCCTCGTTGCGAGAGTATTTCTCCCTGCTGCCCGCACAAGAAACCGTCTCCTCCCGGATAATTTCATTCAAGGATCGGGTTTCGATCTTGATCTGCTATCTTTCCATCCCGGCGATCATTTACATCGCGTACATCGGGTGGTACGAGTTGTTCATCATTTTCATTCCGGTATACATCGTCCTGCTTTTGCCGATTCTCTTCGTCCTGCAAAATCGAACAGAAGGGAGCCTCAAATCTCTGGCCATTCTCACACTGGGCCTGCTGTTCTTTGTCCACAACCTGGGCCATTGCCTTTTCATGATAAACTTCGGCGCGATTATCTTGATGTATTGCTTCACTCTCACCGAGGTTCGCGACTTGATGTCGTATTGGATCGGCAAGTCCTTTGCGGTGATCGGAGCCGGAATGGAGGACGGCTTATTGAAGCGGGCGCTGGAAATACGGATTGCCCCGGATGTCAGCCCAAAGAAAACCTGGTCCGCCGGGTTATGTTCCGCTGTCTTGACTTCCGCGGTGTCCTTGCTTTTCGTACCGCTGTTGCCCGATTTTCCGGACGGAAGCATGTCGTTCCAGTATTGCGCATTCGTCGGTTTTATGATCGGTTTTGCGGGCCTGTTCGGCGACCTCGTCTTCTCGATGATTAAGCGGGACATCGGCGTGAAGGATTCCGGCGCAACGCTCCCCGGCCACGGCGGTATTATCGACCGCGTCGACAGCCTGGTCTTTACAACTCCAATCACGTTCCATCTGATATATTGGAACTATTTCTGAAGTTGTAGTGCTAGGCGATCTCGGGCAACTCATACCCCTTGCGGCGTGGGCGGGCGAGCGGCTTGTTCGCCTCGTCGCAGTTGGTGAAACGCTCGGCCTTGGGATCCCATTTCAGAACTTCGCCGACCCGGCCCACGTCGCGGGCAATGTTCACCAGGTAGCAGAGCGTGCTGGAACGCTGGCCGATTTCGATGTCCGCCGTGCAGGGCTTGCGGCTCTTTATGCAGTCGAGCCAGTTCTCGACGTGGTAGGCCGTCTCGGGCCGGGTGATCGGGCCGGGATTGTCCGGCGACTTGACGAGACTCTTCGGATTGCCGGCGATCTTGTTGCGGTTGATCTCGATCTTGCCGTCCTCGCCGACAAAGATCGCGCCCAGCCCGGGGCCGCGGTCGCCGTCGAGATGGAGCTTCAGTTTCGTACCGTCGGCGAACTTCATCGTGACCTTGGCCCGAGGGCCGGTGAGCTTCGCCATGCGGTGATAGACCGTGCCGGTGTCGTCGTCGCCGACCAGTCCGCCGGGGCGGAGTTCCGGGGCAAACTTGCCGGTCTCCATTACCTTGAGCGGCTCCTCCAAAACGACCTCGACCGGGCCGGTGTCGTCGGTACCCAAGGCGCGGTTGATCTGGTCGTAGGAGTGTGTGCCCCAGCCGGTAACGCCAAAGCAGCGCCCGCCGCCGTCGTAGTCCCACCAGCGGTCCCAACCGCGATGAATCTTGACGTGATACGGCCGATAGACCGCCTGATTGGTCCAAACGTCCCACCAATTGTCGCTTCCGCCGTCGGGCATCTTTCCGGCTGGCAGGTCGGGCCACTTCTCCGGGCCGACGAAGTTTGGGGCGATCACGGTCTGAATTTTCCCCAGCGCGCCGTTTTTCACCAGATCGCTGGCCCAGTTGTTGATCGGCATCGAGCGCTGCTGGGTGCCGACCTGCGTGACGCGGCCGTACTTCCGCGCGGCGCGGACCATTGCCCGACCCTCGGCAATGGTCAAACACATCGGCTTCTCGATGTATACGTCCATTCCGGCTTGCATGGCAAGGATAGTGATCCAGGCGCGGGCGTGGGTCGTGGTCTCGACCATTACGCCGTCGAGCTTCTCCTTGTCGATCATCTCGCGGAAGTCGCGGTAGGCGCCCCGCTTCGCGCCGCCGGAAAGGAGTTTGACGTACTGTTCGGCCCTGGGAAACATGCAGTCGCAGGCGGCCACCACGCGAAACGCTTTCACGTCGGGCGACTCATTGAATATCTGGCGGGCGCGGGCGCCGCAGCCGATCACGCCGACGTTGACCATCTCGTTTGCGCCGGGTCGGCCGGGGGCGCCGAGCACGCGGGAAGGGATAATGCCGGGCAGCGAGATGGCCGCCGCGGCGGCCGAGGTGTGGAGAAAGTTGCGACGATTCAGTTTGGTGTGTTTCACGGGATATACTCCTGTTTGTTTAATTCATTTTAACACGAATATTCTTGAATTGCACCTTCATCGGCGGACCGGGGTGGAGTTGCAGGGAAATCAGTCCCTCGGCAGCCGACTTGCCCCGCTCGCGGTCGATGACGTGCGCAGTCACCACGCCGTTGATTTTGAGGATGATTTCCGGTCCCCGGGCAATAATCTCATACTCGTTCCAGCCGTTGGTTTTGATGTGTTTTTGCAGTTCGGCCGGATCGGCGAAGGAGGTTACGGTCCGCTTGCCGTCTTCGTCGATTTCGACTTTTTGCCCGCGCGTGGCCATGATGGCGCGCTGATTGCACTCGTAGAAAATGCCGCTGTAATTGGGGCCTGTCTCCATGTCTGCCTGATAGCCTCGGATGTCCCGGTTGGGCAGTTCCCGGCTGCGGAAGTTGATACCCGAGTTGCCCTCCGGTGTAACGAAACGATAGGAGGCGCGGAGCACGAAGTCGGCCGGCTTGCCGCCGCGCCAGAACAGGTAGGTGGCCCGATCGAGCGGTTTCTCGGCGGTGGTGACGCCGGTGACGGCGCCGTCCTCGACCGACCAGTAGCCCGACTCGCCCTGCCAGCCGGTCAGATCCTTGCCGTTGAAGATTGGTGTGAACCCTTTTTCCGCTTCTTCTCTTGGGGCGGCAAACATTCGCGGCATCTCGCCGAGAAAAACAAACACCGTGCAAACCAGCACAACGACCATGAAACATTGCGGCCACGAACGAGACAAGTTCCTCATGAATCATCTCCAAAAAACGGCAGGGTGGGAATGAGCGGGAGGCGGGAAATCGACGGACGACGAAGCAACTGGAGAATAGTGTACCAGTTGGGGGGAGAAAGTCAACCGTCATGCCGCCGGCAGTAGGGGTTTGTTGCGGCTTCTAAGCACCGACTACGAGAAGCCCGCCTCGATCATCTGACGGACCAGATCGACGACGTTCTCGGCCTGCATTTTTTCGAGCACGCCGGCGCGGTGTTTGGCGACGGTTTTTTCGCCGATACCCAACTGGCCGGCAATCTGCTTCGAGTGTTTTCCGGCCACCAGCAGATCGAGCACCTCGTGTTGCCGCGGCGAGAGCCTGTCGATGCGGCTCGCCATTTCGGCCTTGCGGAAGAATTTCCGCTGCGAATCGACGTCCAGTTCGAGGGCTTTTTGGATGCGGTCGAGCATTGCCCGGCGGCCGAACGGCTTTTCCAAAAAATCCATCGCGCCGGCGCTCATGGCCTGGACGGCAATGGGGATGTCGGCGCAGCCGGAGATCATGATGATCGGCATTCGAGAGCCTCTGGCGGCGAGCGTCTTCTGTAGCCCCAGCCCGCCAAGGCCCGGCATGCGCACGTCCAGAACCAGGCACTTGGGAGAGCCAGGCATGTCGTGGCAGCCGTCGAGAAACGCTTCGGCGGAGAGGTAGGTCCGGGCCTCCATGCCGATGCTGCGGACCATCAGGCTCAAGGAATCGCACACCTGTGGATCGTTGTCCACCACGTACACGGTGGGAGCCGCGGTAACCATTGGAATCACCTGTATCCATTCTGAGTAATTATTCAGCCGGCAAACGCGCCGGTCGCGATCGGCAGATCGACGATCACGGTGGTGCCCTTTCCGAGCCGGCTCCGCACCTCCATGCGCCCCTCGTGGCCTTGGACAATACCCTGTGCAATGCTCATTCCCATCCCGGAACCACCGGACTTTCGCCGAGTGGTATAGAGTGGATCGAAGACGTGCTCGAGTTGTTCCTCGTTCATTCCGCGGCCGTTGTCGGAGACCGCTACCCGCACGCCTTTCTTAATCCGCATCGTGCGGATCGACACGACCACCTTTTCGTCTCCCGCCTCGACGGCGTTGCGGATCAGGTTGAGCAAAACCAGTTCAATCTCCAGTGGATTCATGGGAACCAAGGGGATCTCTACGCCGAGGTCCGCGCACAACTCCGCTCCGTTCGATAATCCGTACGGCCGCGCCTGGTCCATTGCCTGTGCGACCACGTCGTTGATGTTGCAAGCCTGCTTCTCGGTCGGTTCTTGACGCGAGTATCGCAAGAGCGTCCTGACTATCCGCCCGCAGCGGTCCATCGAAGTGACGATGTTCCGTAAACAGGCGTCGAGCTGTTCGCCTGCGTCGGGCGAATCCTTTATTGCCAGGGCCGTCTCGGCGGCCAACAGCGCCGAGCCGGCGGGATTGCTGATTTCGTGGGCGATCCCGGTACCCAACAGCCCGATGCCGGCCAGCCGTTCGTTGCGCCGGAACGATTCCTCCACGAGCGCTTGCCGCGTCACGTCGCGGAGGACGGCGATTCGATGGGTAGTTCGCTCCGAGTCGTCCCGCACCGGATCGGAACGGAGTTGGAGCAGCATCCGGGCGCCGTCCAGGCCGTAGCCGGCGATCTTGGCCGAATAAATGCCATCGCTCTGATGGCTCTCCCGCAAACTTCTTCGGAGCGGATCGTCGTCGGGTGGTTCGCCGTCCCGGCAAGCGCGCCCACGGCCGGATGGCCCGCCGCCGAAGTGATTCAACATGGCCGTGAACGCCGAATTGCAATGGACGATCAGCGGCGAGTCGCTTTCCGGAGGCCAAGCGGAGATCGCCACGCCGTCTTGGATGCAATCAAGAGCGCGGCAAAGCAGAACGACGTCGGCGGGAATCCTATCAGAAGCCCCCCGCTTCCAAGGCGGACTATCAACGCGTCGACGGAAGAGAGCCGTTTGCCCCACGGCAGCCTCCTGTGTGTCAGGTGTCCGAACTCACAGGGAGGATCAACACACTCAACTATTAGTGTAGTAACATTGGCGGAAAAGTCCATACCAATTCGGATGTTTTTTCCCGCTGCCCCCCGTTTTGTTGTTCGGCAAAAAACGGGTAAACGCTGTCGGAAAACAGGAAAAAACGCGAAAGAATCCGGTCTTCGAGCAATTAGCGGACTATGAGGTGACACCTAGCTGTCACACTGCCCCACGATTTTGCAAGGGTGGCACGTCCCTGAGCGCAGCGAAGGGCGTGGTTACCCGGACAACACGCCCTTCGCTGCGCTCAGGGACG
>CBDAFL010000007.1:0-34930 GCA_965195225.1 uncultured Thermoguttaceae bacterium | reverse complement strand
TTTGCGTTTTCGGCTTCGCTGGTGCAAGCAGCGGTGCAAGCGTCGGACGGCGTCGGCGCAAGTGCTTTGCTGTCACCACTTGCGACGGTGGCGTTATTGCTTCCCAAGCTGGACGTCGCGGGTCCGAATCCCGTCTCCCGCTCTAGGAAAACACAGGCAACGTTCTAAGGCTCATTCCGCAGCCTGAACAGGATCGCGTACAACACCGGCACAATCACCATTGTAAGCACCGTGCCGAAAGCCAGGCCGAACATGATGGTAACGGCCATGGCGACCCAAAAAACGTCCTGCAATAGCGGAATTACGCCGAGCACCGTGGTTGCGGCGGCAAGCAAGACGGGTCGCAGACGCGAGACGGCCGCATCAATCACCGCTTGGTAGTCGTTCTTGCCGGACGCCTTTTCGATGTTAACCTGATCCAATAGCACGATACCGTTTTTCACCATCATCCCGCCGAGGCTCATCACGCCCAAGAGGGCCAGGAACCCGAGTGGCTGGCCGGTGACCAGCAGCCCGACGGCAACCCCGATCATAGCGAAGGGGATGACCAAGGCGATAATCAGCGGCGGCCGGAAGGCGTTGAAAAGACCAACCACAAGCAGGGCCGCAATCATCAGGGCCGGGACGATGCCGGGGATGAGCGACTGCTGTGCGTCTCGCGAACTCTCGTATTCACCACCCCAATCAAGTCGGTACTCGGGTGGGAATTTTTTGCGTAGTTCCACAAAGTTCGCCAGCACGCTATCGCGTAGCGCCGAGGCGGGCATTCCGTCGAAAGGATTAGCCTCCACGGTGATTGTTCGTCGGCGGTTGAATCGCCAAATGATGGGATCTTCCCACTCGACGTCGGTCCGGCTGACAACCTGGGCCAGGGGAACGGTCTCGATCGACGTCGCCGGTTGCACTTGCAACATGCCGATCGCGCCGGCAAATTCTTTACGCTGGTCGTCGGTGTGACGCACCAGGATCGGGTATAGTTTGTCTTTCTCGCGATACTGCCCCACGACCGAACCATCGTACGCTCGCTTGGTGGCGTGTCCGATATCCTTGCGCGAGACACCCGACCATCGGGCCCGATGCTGGTTGTAGTCAACGACGACTTTTTTGGTTTGTTGCCGCCAGTTGGTTCGCGACATCAGCGAGGCAGGCTCGGCTTTGAAGATGGCAACGCCTTTTTCACCCAACTCGCGCAGCTTGGTCTCGTCGGCAATCGACGGTCCGCTGATCCTGGCTTCGACCTTCCACGACTCGCTGGGTCCAAGGCCGTAGCGACGAACGATTGTCAGTGCCTGGGGAACGTGTTCGGCCATCCAAATGTTGATCTCGGGGATCAGTTCGTTCAATTCGGCAAACGATTTGACGTTTACAATCAACTGCCCGTAAGACTGATAGGGTTTTTCGGGATCGACCGGCAGATAGAAGCGTGGCGGCCCCTGGCCCAGGAAGGTGCTGACGCTTTCGACTTTGGGGTCGTCCAGGAGTTTATTTTCGATGGCGCGCATATCTTCGGAGACCGTTTGGATTCGTGTGCCTTCCGGCGCCCAATAATCGATCATCACTTGCAGTCGCGCCGAGTCGGGAAAAAACGTGCTGTCGATGTATTTGAAGGAGAATCCGGAAAGGACCAGCAACGCGCAGAGTCCCGCCACGACCGGCCATCGGAATCGAATCGCCCTTTTCAGCAAGTCTCGGAACGCGGCGTACATTTTGCCGCCGTAGGGATCGGCGTCGTAGCCGGACTTGGATTTATCGGGCTTCGGCAAGAGCCAGATGCACATCAGGGGCGTGATAGTGACGCAGAGAACCCAACTCAACAGCAGAGCGATGGCCACGACCTGGAAGAGCGAGACGCAATACTCGCCGGCGCTTTCTTCGGAAGCGTAGATGGGATAGAAGGCCATTACGGCGATCAACGTGGCTCCCAACAGCGGCCAGGCCGGTTCGCTGGCGGCTTCCACGGCGGCCTTGGCGCGGTCCATTCCCCGATTAACGCGGACCATGATCCCGTCGACCACCACGATCGCATTGTCCACCATCATGCCCATGGCGACGATCAAAGCGCCCAGCGACATGCGTTGCAGGTCGATCTTCCAAAGGTACATGAACAAGAAAGAGATGACGATGGTGAACACCAAACCGCAGATGCCGACGATCAGGGCCACGCGAAAACCCATGGCGATCCAGAGCACGCACATTACGATTATGACGGCTTCGATCAGATTGATCGTAAAGGCATCGATCGACTCGGTTACCATATCCGACTGCCAGGAGATTTCATGGATTTCGATTCCGACAGGCAGACTGGCTTCGATCTCGGCAAGTCTTTTTTGCAGATTTTCGCCCAGGGTAACGACATTTGTGCCCGCCACGTTGGAAACAGAGATACCCAAGGCCGGTTGCCCGTCGTATCGCATCATGGTCCGTGGTGGTTCGACGTATCCACGTCGCACGGTGGCGATGTTTTTGATTCTAATAAGCTCATCGCCCTGGCCGCCGACCGGCGTCTTGCCGCCGCGAACGACAAGTTCACCGATTTCCTCGGGCGATTTGAAATCGCCCGTCTGCTGAATACGGAGCCGTTCGGTGGTAATTTCGACGCCGCCGGAGTCGACGACCAGATTCTGTTGGGATAGCGTCCTCTGCAAATCGACGGGCCGAATACCAAGTTGGGTCAGTTGGGTCTGAGAGACATCAAGGTAGATGCATCTTTTCTGGACACCCCAGAGTTCTACCCTGGACACGCCGGAAACGAGGCTAAGCTCCTTTTTAATGTCGTCGCAGTAGTCTTCCAGTTCGTTGTAGTCGAAACCATCGCCGGTTATGGCCAGCAGGAACCCGTAAACGTCGCCGAAATCGTCGGCAACGATGGGCACGCCGGCGCCGGGCGGCAGGCTGGAACTGACATCGCCCACCTTTTTGCGCAGCTCGTCCCATATCTGCGGCAGCTTGTCGGATGTGTAGCTGGGTTTGATATCAACAGTGATGTTTGACACCCCGGCCCGGGAATAAGACTCGATTTGCTTGAGCTGGGGCATCTCCTGGATGGCTTGCTCGATCCGGTCGGTCACCTCGAGTTCGACTTCCTCGGCCGAAGCGCCGGGGTAGGTGGTTGTGACGACGGCCGTCTTGACCGTAAACTCGGGATCTTCGAGTTGGCCGAGTTGAGAGTAAGAAAAAAGCCCGCCCACGAGTAGAACAAAGGTGGCGAATACCGTAACGGTCTTCTTCTCGACCGCGATTTTGGCTATGCTCACTTCGATTCTTCCTTTGCCGAGGTGTTCGTCTCTTCCGTCAAAGAAGCGCCCAGGACTCGTACCTCCTGCCCCTCGGTCAGATAATGGACGCCGGCCGTGACGATCGTAGTGCCGGGCGCAACGCCTTTGACGCGAACCCCACGCGGAGTAAGGTTGCCCACGACAACCTCGATACGCTTAACCGTTCCAACCCCTTTGCCGCCGGGTTCGACAACCCACACATACTGCTTATTGTTATCGTAGAAGACGGCATCTCCCGGAACATCAAGGCCTTGTTGCTCTATATTCTTGGGCAATTTCGCGCGGCCCCGGGCGACGCCGGCCATGCCGGGAAGAATTTTGATGTCGCTCGGCTGATCCATAATCAGCGTTACCGGATATGTGCGGGTGGTTCTCGAGGCTTCGGTGCCGATCTCTTTGATCGTGGCGGGCAAATCGTGGTGCGGAAAGGCGTCAAAAGTGCAGACGATATTCTTCGCGTATGAAACCATCGAGATCGCGCTCTCCGGCAAATCCACCACCATCTCGATCTTCGAGGTATCCAAGAGCCGGACGATTCGCTCCTTGGCCTGTACCGTCTGGAAGTTTTCCACGTATTTGGCCGCTATGGTTCCAGCAAAAGGCGCCCTCAGAGAGGTGTAGCCGAGCTGGTCTTGCGCCGAGGCGACGGCCGTTTTGAGCGATTGAATCTCAGCCTCCTTCGAGCGGATGTCTTCCACTCGGGCGCCGCTTTCGCCGATCCGAAGGGTCTCTTTGGCCGAGGTCAGTTCGGCATCGGCCTGCTGCACAAGCTGCTCCTTGCGGTCATACTCCGCTTGCGAAATGACCTTGTTGACAACCAGCTTTTTCGCTCTCTCAAAATCACTGTCGGCCCGCTTCTTACCCGCCTCGGCCCGTTGAACGCCGGCCTTCAGCCGCAAAATCTCTTCCGGGCGGGCACCGATTTTCATGGCGTCGAGATTTGCCTCGGACTGGGCCAAATTGGCCTTGGCGTTGTCCAACGCAAGCGAAAAGTCGCGAGGATCGATTTGGGCGACCACGTCGCCTTTCTTTGCCACCGTGCCGACGTTGACGGGCAGCGATACCAGTGGGCCGGAAACGCGGAACGAGAGATTCACCTCTTCGGTGGCCTTGGCCCGACCGCTGAACGGTCTGTTGGACACGGCAGCCACGTCGCCGATTATCATGGTTTTGACCGGACGGATCGGCTTCTCTGGCGGTTCGGCCTTGCAGCCGCCTAGAACAACCGCCGCCGCTAGAACCACGAAAAGCAGCGGCGCCCCACGCCGAGACATTTTGTGGCCGTTGTCAAATTGCCATTGCCGTGATTGAAGATGCATGGATCCGCGCCTCCCGGATGTGCTTTTGGGTGAAACTCGACGTGTGTTTGCAATAACGTGTACTATACAATCCACCGGCTCACCTGGAAATACAGAGAGACTCAAAGCTCCTGGCAAACTGCCCGGCCGGCTCGTCTCGCGCTTCAGGCCAAATCACTTTGACGAAAGCCCGGCCTCTTCCCCGCAGGTCACGCGCCGCGGCTATCGAGTTGGGCAATCTTTTCGTTGCGCCGGGCGTGGCGGCCGCCGTCAAACGGAGTCTTCAGCCATATCTCGACCAGCCGGTCGGCCAACTTTTCGCCGATCAGATCGCCGGAAAGGCATAGCACGTTCAGGTCGTTGTGCCGACGGCTCAACTCGGCAGTGATATCGTCGTGGCAAGGCGCGGCGCGGACGCCTGGTATCTTGTTGGCCGCAATGCACATTCCGATGCCGGTTCCACAAACCAAAATACCCCGCTCCACTTCTCCGCCGGCCACTTTTCGGGCAACCGAGGCGGCGATGTCGGGATAATCGACGGGCTGTTGGCCGTCGGCTCCCATATCGACAACCTCTTCCCCAAGTTTTTCGAGATATTCGATCAGTTTCGCCCGCAATTCCACGCCGCGATGATCGCTTCCGACGGCAATCCGCATGGCTTCCTCCACCTAAGGTCCAAAACAGTCATCATAATCGTTTCCTCCTACAGACACAACGCCACCACCTCGATGGGAGGGGTGCCCGTCCGAGAACCGTTCGGCTGCCCACCGCATGGAACCAACTGCTTGAAAGAGGTATAATTGACCAAACCACATGGGAAACGGCGGCAATCATGGGCATACGCTTCTACTGTCCTAACGGGCATAAGCTGAACGTCAAGGATTTTCAGGCCGGGCGGAATGGTATCTGCCCGTTCTGCGGGTCTAAGATGCAGATTCCCCTGGAAAGTACGCGTCCCAGCTCCCACCGACGGCAATCGCAGTCTCAAGATGGGGGGGGCGAGGATCCGGCAGATTCCGAGACGACGATCGATGAAATGGACTCTCCGACGGTTGCCGCGGCCGCGCCGCCGCCCGACCATACACGAACACCTTCCGCCGAGGCCGCCACCTCGACGGCGACATCACCGGCCGAGGCCGCCGATCCATTGGCCGAGGCGGGCGAGGTCGTCTGGTACGTCCGGCCCACCTCGGGCGGTCAGTTTGGACCGGCCAACGCCGATTGTATGCGGAACTGGTTGGCCGAAGGACGCATCGCCGCCGAAACGCTCGTCTGGCACGAGGGCTGGCGCGACTGGCGGGACGCCGGGGACGTGTTTCCGCAGTTGTCGCCGGCGGCGGCGTTTCCCGGCCTGGAAACCATACTCCCCGAACCCACCGCCACGTCTTTGCATACCCGCCCCAAAAAGCACCGCACACAGGACCGAACCAAGCAGTACATCTTCATCGGCGGGCTGACTTTCGCCGTCATCTTACTGTTCGCCATCCTCCTTTGGGTCTTATCGAACCAATGAGAATACAACCCTTCCTCGACCATCACGGTATCGCCTCGAATCCCTTTGCCGACGAAGACGCTCAGACCGACCTGGTATTCAAAGGCTCTTGCATCCGCAACTCCTTCCATCCCGCCTGGGACAAAATATACGGCGACCCTTCGGAGCCGGCCACGGCCGTTGTGTTCGGCGAGAAAGGCTCGGGCAAGACGGCCATTCGCCTGCAAATTGCCCGACATCTGGACGACTACAACGCCGACCATCCCGAGCATCAGGCGTTCGTCGTCCAATACGACGACTTCAACGCCTTTTTGGACCGTTTCCGCGACCGGTTTTCGGGCCGGCGGCGGCGGGCCGACCGGATGCTCGACCAATGGCGGCTGTGGGACCACATGGACGCCATCCTCTCGCTGGCCGTTACGCAGTTGACCGATCGGATATTGGGCAACAAACAGTCGCGGTATCCGGCCGCTCGCGACGAGGCCCCGCCGATCGAACAGCTCGACAAGGCGCAGGTCCGAGACGTTATGCTGCTGGCGGCCTGCTACGACCAATCGACCGCCGAGAGCTCGTTCCGGCGTTGGCGCCGCCTGCGCCATCGGCTGCGGTTCCGCACGTGGACGTCCAAATGGGATCTGGCCTTGGGCGTTCTGGCCACCGTGGCGGTGTTGGCAACCATCGTCGGCCTTGGCCGTTGGTCATGGTTCGGCCATTGGTTGCCCTACCTGCTGATTGCGGCTTCGTGGGCGCCGCGTGGTTGGCGGCTGCTGCGCTGGTGGTGGAAGGCGTGGCGGATCGCACGCAACACACGCGTCCTAAACCGAAGCACGAAACTCCTCTGCCGGACGCTGCTGAACTTTCCCGGCGCCGAGATCGTCGGCCAGCCGTTGCCCGCCTGGCAGCGAACCGACGACCGCTACGAACTGCTGACCAAGCTCCAAGGCGTGCTCCGCTCGATGCAATTCGACGGGATTTTGGTGCTGGTCGATCGCGTCGACGAGCCGCATCTGATCAACGGCGCCAACGAACTGATGCGGGCCTTGATCTGGCCGATGCTGGACAACAAGTTCCTCAAACATCCGGGGCTTGGGCTGAAGATGCTCCTGCCGATCGAACTGGAGCGGATGCTCGACCAGCAGGACCGCGACTTCCATCAACGTGCCCGGCTCGACAAGCAAAACATGATCCGCTCGCTCGATTGGACGGGCCAATCGTTGTACGACATGGCCAACTCGCGGATCGCCGCCTGCGCCACCGACGGGCGGGAGCCGAAAATCCTGGACCTATTCGAGGATCTCGACCAGCGGCGTCTGATGGACGCATTCGGCACATTGCGCGTACCTCGGCACCTGTTCAAGTTCATGTACCGACTGTTTACCGCCCACTGCAACACCCACACCGAGGAACAGCCGGTCTGGAAAATCTCGGGGGCGACGTTCGAGTCGGTCCTTGCCCTCTACGGCCGCGATCAGGACGCCTCCGACCGCGGCGTGGGAGCGGGATGAGCGGAGTAGAAGTAGGTCAGGCATTCCATACCTGACATTTTCGCCATAGCCGATCGCGTCAGGTACGGGGTATCTGGCCTACTTGACTGAAGCCGAGGCGAATCGCGAGGCGGGAATTCCCGCCGAACTTTCTCCCGAATCTCTTGCAGCCGTTGTTGCTCTTTCCGGCCCGCTGCGGCGAATTCGGCCCACGATCTTCTTCTCGTTCATTCTGTAAGCAAACGAAGCGACAAGGGATTTCAGGAACCCAATGATGTGTTGCCGGGTAAGATTCTCCAATATAGGTCGCGATACTTCTCGTTCCCAAGCAATGCATTGCAAACGCTTTCCGCCATAGCCCAAGTAGGGAAGCGAAGTTCGAGCTTACCATTCGGTAAAACAATGCCTCCTATAGAACGCTTTGCTTCGCGAACGTCACTTAGGATTTTATCAGCTTTTTCCGTGGGACTCTGGCACACCAACGACAGGAATTTTTTATCTTCCTCGAACATGGATACTATCGTGTAGGGGAGAAGTTGTTGCTGGACTACCTCTTCATAGGTTACGCCCAATGGCTGGGCGATCTTCTCTCGTTCATCTCCGTATGCTTCGAGAATCAGATTGCTGCGATATTCCGATAGCACTCCTCGCCATTCCTCCCAAACGACGAGGACATCGATGATTTCGTGTCCTTCCCCCTCGTAGCGTTCGAGCGGTATCTCGAAGATAACCGGTCCATTCTCCGTGGATTGACCTTCAACTTCGTTTTTTAGTCTTTCCAAGAGCGAATCATGCACGGAAGCGGGAAGTGCAATCTTGTCGTCTACGCGAATAACAGGCATGTTGGATCCTCCTATATGCGCCCTCGATGATCGATAAACCAACGGACGCACTGACGTACTTCGTCAAATTGGTTTGCTGCAACGTCAATTGTCTTATAACGCAACTCGGGCCGCCAGTGTCTGTACACTTTTTGTGCTTTCCGCACGGCCTCTCTTAACCGTTGCGCCTCCCGAACCGGAAGAGCCCTAAGCCGCCGATGCCATTCCAAGAATCGCGCCCATCCATCCAGCGGATGAGGATCGCTGCTCATCAGCGGTTGACGGTCCGGATGCCGCAATTGCCTGGCCTGGGCCATGCATCGGCGTCTCGTCTCAGGATTGATGATTTCGTTCGGACCAAATCCAGCGCTGCGAAAATACGCAGCGGCAAGACACATTTCCACGCTATATCCATACAAGTATAGCGCGCCCAAGAAGCGGTTCTGTCTTTTCAGACACTCGCCCTCCTGAAAACGCTTCTCCGCCGCACGTTCCAATCGTCGGACTGTATTTGGGGCCAAACGGGCGACCAGAGAAGAAACCACAACCATTTCGCCAGCCCTTTATCGCCCCGTCGAAAGATATGATTCCATCGTCAATAATCCATTCTACGAGCGTACTCGTCAGGCGTCAACTGATATCCCAGCACAAGTCTGGTTTGCCCCCTACATGCAATTGAAAAACAAGCTTCATGGAAAAGGTATCAGAACTATTTTTTGGCAGAGACGATCCAACAGACAATGCTTTCAGGAAATAATTCTGGCACCTCCCCCCCCCTTTCCCCGCGAGGTATCGTTTACGATCGGTGTCGTCGCAAACAAAAACTTCCGGCCTACTGCCCCGTTTCGCCCTCGGTGAGCGTCATGAACACGTCCTCCAGCGTCGGTTCTTCCTCGGCAAAGGAGGTCACCCGGACGCCGGCGGCCAGGAGCCGTTCCAGCAGCGCGGCCAACCGACGATCGTCGGCCGATAGCTCGACGGCGACCTGATTCCCTTCAAGCCGCAAGTTGCGCGATTCGGGCAGGTCGCGTAGGATCGCCACGCCCGCCTCGGCGTTTTCCAAAAACTTGATCCGCAACAGGCGGTATTGCCGTATTCGGCCGTAGACCTCGTCGATCGGTCCGTGGACCAACAGCCGGCCCCGGTTGATTATGCCGATCGACGTGCAGCAGTCGGCCAGTTCGGTCAGCACGTGGCTTGAGATGAGGATCGTTTTGCCCGCCCGGCGAAGTCGGTCCAAGAGGGCCTTCAGTGCGACGCGTGCCCGCGGGTCCAGGGCGTTGGCCGGCTCGTCGAGGATCAGCACGGGCGGATCGTGGACGAGCGTTTTTGCCAGACAGAGCCGCTGCTTCATCCCGCGCGAGAGGCTACCCACCGGCGAATCGCGTTTGTCGCACAAATCGAGCATTTCCAACACGTCGTCGATCGCCCTGCGCCGCCGGGAGCGTGGAATCCGGTGGGCCAGGGCGAAAAAGTCCAGGAACTCGCCGACCTTCATGCCATTGTAGAACCCAAAACAGTCGGGCATATAACCGACGCAACGGCGGACTGCCAGCGGATCCTTGCTGAGCGGATGTCCGCAGACGGCGCCTTCGCCTTCGCTGGCGCGGAGCAAGGTTGCGAGGAATCGGATGGTGGTGCTTTTTCCGGCCCCGTTCGGACCGATGAAGCCGAATACTTCGCCGGGGGCGATCTTCAGGCTCAGGCGGTCTACCGCCAGCAGGTCGCCGTAGCGTTTGGTGAAATTGTGAAGTTCGATCATCCGCGGTTTTAGGCCGGCTGTAGGATTCGCAGATTCATGCTGAGCCGCAGATCCTCGGCCTGCCGGAAATACTCGGCCATGTGGAGGGTTTTCAGATGTGCCTTCAGCGCGTCGATGCTCTCCCACTTTTCGAGTATGACGAGCGAGTTGTCTTGCGGTGGGGTTTGGGCTTCCAGGCCGCTGGGGACGTCGATCATCGGCCCGTACTCGATGCACCCATCTTCCGCCCGCACCTTGGGAACAATCTCCCGAAACAACGCCAGCAGGTCGTCGCGGCGTCCGGCCGCAACCTCAATCGTGACTATCACGCAAATCATGTTTTGGTTCTCCATATATCCGCGGTCGTTCCCGCTATCGAGTATGGTTAAACATCATCCATCGCCGCTCTCTCCGAACGGGCTGGATTTCCGCGGCAACAGTTTGCACAGCAGAACCCCGCCAAAATAGAGAAAAGTCAATGGAATTGCCATCAAAGTCATGCTGGAAGGGTCGGGCGGAGTGAGCATGGCCGACAGCACAAAAATCACAAAAATCGCAATCTTCCACTGCGAAAGATAATTCTGTACCGTGAACACGCCGATCCGCTCGAGGAACAATATCACCAGCGGCAACTGGAACCCGATCCCGAAACCGATCGGCAAGATCATCACGAACCCGAGCCACTCGTTGATCCGCGGGTCGGGGTCGATCCCCAACGATCTGTTCCACATCAACAGAAACGTCA
This sequence comes from uncultured Thermoguttaceae bacterium, assembly GCA_965195225.1. GTDB lineage: Bacteria > Planctomycetota > Planctomycetia > Pirellulales > Thermoguttaceae > JAHIKV01. Next base: position 24,074 of record CBDAFL010000007.1, on the reverse strand, counting down.
GCACGGGCTCGAAGACGAAAACAAACGCCAATGCCGCCCCCGAGAGAAACAACCCGAGGCTGAAAGGAAGAAAAATATGAACGTAACGGCGTTCGCGGGGATATAGCCCCGCCGCAACGAAATTCCATATCTGAATAAATATCCACGGGCTGGCCAGCAAAACACCAGCCAACAAGGACGCCTTGAGATAGACGGTAAACGCCTCTTGGGCGTTGAGGCTTTTGGTTCTCAGCCGCGGGTCGTCCTCGCTACGACGCCAGAGAAACAGCCGCAGGAGATTTTCCCCGCGGCCCTTCGCTTCTTTTAGTTCGGCTCCGTCTTCAGCCGTTTCAGGTTTCGACGGCAGTTGAACGTCGGCAAACTGTTTTGGATAGGCGTTTTTCAGTTGCAGGAGCAAGTCGGTCGGGTCAACGTAGACCTCGTCGGCCAACAGATTCTCCTCTTCAATCCGATGCTCTATCTCCTCATCGGTCCAGGGCAAAGGCCGGCCGGATTTCTTCAGCTCCTGCAAATCGCCTTGGACGCGCTGAACGGACTCCTTCTGGTAGTACGTGGTCAGGGCCTGGGAGAGCGGCCGCTGGATTAACTGAACGACGTGCCCGCCAACGAAAAGCCCAACGATGAAACAGATCGCCAGTCCGAGAACCGCCTTGAACAAACATGCTCGCAACTCTTCGAGGTGTTCCCCGAAGGTCATCGTGCTCGCTTGAAACAGATCGTCTTCAGTCGGTTCGGGCATTGGCGCTCTCGTGGAAAGCGATTAAGTTTAACATCGCAGGCGACCCGCCGCAACAAAACCCGGGAGGACTTGCCCCCCTCCATACACATTGTAGTAATTTTTTCCGTCGTTCCACTTTTTCAAGCTCTGTCCACCGATGGTTCCACTCTATCCACTTCGATTTAGACCGATTCCGCGGCAATACCTTTGGGGGGGGCAGCGGCTGGCGACTTCGCTCGGCAAGAAGGCGCCGCCCGGCGAAAATTGGGCCGAAAGCTGGGAAATCGTCGATCATGGGCCGGACCAGAGCGCCGTCGAGTTCGGACCGCTGGCGGAAACCACCCTGGGCCGGCTCGTCCGTGAGCGGGGGAGTGAACTGCTCGGCCGTCATCATCCTCTGCCTGGTTTTCCACTGTTGCTGAAGTTTCTCGACGCCGCCGCGACCCTTTCGGTCCAGGTCCACCCGGACGACGCACGCGCCGCGCGGCTCGATCCGCCGGAGTCGGGAAAGACCGAGGCGTGGGTAGTGCTGGAGGCCGCGCCGGGAGGGACGATCTACGCCGGTCTGAAACCCGGCGTCGACCGCGAAACGCTGGCCGACGCGATCAGCCGGGGCAACTGCCGGGATTGTCTGCACTCCTTCGAACCGTCGCCGGGCGACTGCGTCCTGCTGCCCGCCGGCACGGTCCATGCCCTCGGCGCCGGCCTGATGGTGGTCGAGGTCCAGCAATCGAGCGACGTCACCTATCGGCTGTTCGATTGGAACCGCGTGGGGACCGACGGGCAACCGCGCCCATTACACGTCGAGCAGGGCCTAGACGCGATCGACTTCGACCGCGGTCCGGTAGAGCCGCAACGCCCTCGGGCGACCGATCGGCCGGAGGTGAGCCGGTTGGTCGATTGCGAGAAATTCGTCATGGACCGCTGGGACTTCGACTGCCGGTTGTCTGTCGGAGGAGACGACCGCTGCCACGTCATCGCGGTATTGGAGGGCGAGGTCCGAATCGAAGGCGATCCGGCCGACTCACCCCTGCCGCGCGGCGGGACCGCCTTGTTGCCGGCCGCGTTGGGCAACGTGCGGCTGAGTGCCCAAGGCAGAACCATTCTCCTGGATGTCTACCTTCCGTAACGCAACATTGTCTTGTTTAGCCGGCAGTGGCACCCGAACTCGCGGTAACCGACTTTTCAACAGGCGGGCTACCCCTCCTTGTTTTTTCGGCCAATTCCGACGCGGCGAGCTTGCCTCGCCGGCTAAAATACGTTGGGACATCTTCCACCCCTTCCGCCCAGCGTGTACAATAAACTAATGCGACTCGAATGGGACGAACACAAGAACCAAGTCAACATCCGAAAACATGGACTGGACTTTGTTGACGCATGGGAAGTGTTCACCATGCCCATGCTTGTCGCCGTCGATGATCGAGAAGACTACGAAGAAGAACGCTGGATTGGGGTTGGTTTGCTGAAGGCGCTGGTCGCCGTCGTGGTCTACGTCGAGCGCGACGAAGACGTAATCCGTATAATATCTCTCAGGAAGGCGCTTTCCCATGAGCGCGCGAAATATGAGCGAGTCCTCCAAGACCGATTGGGACCGGATTGGCGCACTGGGCGATGAGGGAATCGACACGTCGGATATTCCGCCGCTGTCGGAGACCTTTTTCAATAAGGCGACTCTTCGCGAGCCGCGGCGGCCAGTGTCCGTCACCATGCATATCGATCCGGAAGTCCTGGCTTGGTTTCAGGCTCAAGGCCAGCGATGTGAAGACCGCATGAATGCCGCCCTGCGGATTTATGCCGATGCCCACAAGGAGTAACCGGTCGAGTTCTCTCTTTTTCCCGGCCAGGAGTTTTCAATGTCTGACGCGACGGTCGATCTGGGGCCGGTCCCTAGTAGTTGGAAGCAGCGGCACCTGTTGGGGCTGGAAGAGCTTTCGGCCGAGGAAATCGCCCTGATCCTCGACAAGGCCGAGGTGTTTAGGCAGGCAATGGACGCCGGCGAGCGGAGGATTCCGCTGCTGACCGGACGGACTTGCGTAAACCTGTTCTTCGAGGATTCGACCCGCACACGGAACAGCTTCTCGCTGGCCGCGCGGCGGTTGGGCGCCGAAGCGCTGGACTTCTCCACATCGACCAGCAGCCTGTCGAAGGGCGAGACCGTCATCGACACGGCCAAGAACATCGAGGCAATGGGCATCGACGCGGTGGTGGTGCGCCACCGTACGCCGGGCACGCCGCTGTTGCTGGCCAACAATCTTCGCTGTAGCGTGATAAACGCCGGCGACGGCCCGCACGAACATCCCACCCAGGGATTGCTCGACATCCTTACCATCCGCCAGCGCAAGGGTCGCATCGAGGGCCTGACGGTGGCCCTGGTCGGCGACATCGCCCACAGCCGCACCGCCCGATCCAACATTTGGGGACTGAAAAAACTCGGCGCGAAGGTCATCGTCTGCGGCCCCTCGACGTTGGTCTCGCCCCGCTGGGCCGAGTTGGGAGTCGAATACTCGTACAGTCTTGACGATATTCTCCCGCGCGTGGACGTGTTGAACCTGCTGCGGATCCAGTTCGAGCGGCAGTACACCCGGCCGTTCCCTTCGGTGCGGGAATACGCCCATCTGTACGCGATGGACCGCGCCCGGCTGGCCAAGGCCAAATCGGACGTCTTGATCCTGGCCCCCGGCCCGATTAACCGCGGCGTGGAGGTCACGGCCGAAGTGGCCGACGGCCCTCAGTCGGCGATCCTCGATCAAGTGACCAACGGCGTGGCGGTGCGGATGGCCGTGCTGTGGCTGATTCTCGGGCAGAGGTGAAGGGCGTTCGATGTCATATGAGGACTTCGCCCGTCATGCGAAGTCGTTCACGTGCCCGATAGCAGGATTCTCACGGACAAACAACGTAGCCCATAAGATGACTAAGCCAGAACGACGCATAATCTGGCGTGAGCGACTCTCCTTCGCCCGCATCTGATGGCTCACGGATAACCAGCTTCTGCTCCGTCACCAACGGGGTTATCAGCTTGGTCTTCGGATCGTTTTTGATCGCTCTTGGCAGTGCAGCTCTTGACTGTTCCGAAAAGTGCCAACGCAACACGATGCTATTCGATGGGCGTGGCCGGTAATAATAAGTGATTCCGTTGAGTGCGGTAGGAGGGAGAGGCTCCTCCCACGCCTTAGCAACGGTCCAAATCGGCGTGGCGGTACGGCGATGCCGGATCCCCCACGCTGACGCTTGGGTGTCCACGTATCTCCATTCGGGAAAATCGAGCAATGGCGTGCGAGCCGCCGGCAGGTGCGCCACACGTTGAAGCATTGTCCTAAGGAAGCCAGCGTGTGTGGCAGCAATCAGAATGTTCGGCTTCGGCTTGGCGTACCAAATAGATATCTTTTCGTCCTTATCGCCCCATTCGACGTCGGTGTCAATTCTGACTACTCGGTTGTTCTCCATCTGCTCAATGCTAAGCCTCTCCTTTGGCTTCGCTTGTATGCCAACGTCGCAAACGGCCGTATCGAAGAGGATCAGCTCACAACCCTCATATGTCGATGCGCGACCGATGACCGGCACGCCGAACCGCCTTGCCCCAGCCACGACGAGCCGTACCTTGTGCTTGGAAATGTTCTCAGAAAACGCTTTTCCCGCCAGCCCGAACAGCCAGGTCGCGCTTGCCAGTATCTCCTGTTGAAAACCGAGTTTCGGCTCCGGCGGAAACGCAACTGTGGGCGGACCGAGCTTTGCCGGGCCATTTGTACGCGAAGGTGGCGCAGCCGGGATGCTCACAAACGGTGAAGGCCTCGGATCCCGGAAATCCTTGAGAACGCCGTCCTGGAGCGGCCCTCTCGCAACCATGATGCTCTCGGTGTTCTCGGGCAACCAGTGAATCGCTTGTTCGACATCCGCAGGCAAGCGGGTTGTGGAAGCTGGTGCTTGAGCGAGAGCTGAGTATGATCCGCCAAATAGGACTGATATCGTAACGATTATCCTCATCCAGTTTACGCAGTAAGCATATTCCGGCTTCATGGCCCTATCTCCGATACAGGCAGCAGCCCCCCCGGTAAGGACACGTTATAAGCGAAACGGGATACACAAACAACAGCAGCCGAACTAATGGGTAGCCACTGGCAACTGTTAAGATGTGGAATAGCCCCAACTGTCTGCTCTCGCGGGCCGCAGGCGGCAGGCAGCCTGCAATGTGGCAGGAACTGCTGGCAATGTCCGGGTTGTTGCAGGCGCAGACGAGGACATTCAGCCCGTAACGGCGCGTAATGGATTGGAGGCGATCCATGATCTCAAAACGCGCCGCGGCCGGTAGCGCTCGTATCCAGCCGTTGCCGGCATGGATCGCCATAGGCTCGCTGCCGGCGAACACGTTTAGCCCGCATTTCTCACCGCAGGGTTGGGACAAGGTCGCGCAAGTCCTACGATTTCCAAACGGAATGCGACATCGCATTATTCCGGCAAGGGCGGAACCAGGAAAAACACGGCGGCGGCCACGCCGCACAACGCGGCGATCAGCAATCCGGCAAACCACTTTTCGTTGACCTTGGTTCCCACGGCAACACGCGCCAGGGCCACCGCCGGGACGGCAAGACTAAAGAAAAACGGTTCGGCGAGATTCGACAGGCTCTTCCTGCCCGTTGACAGGTCGGAAAACATCAAGCACATCCATACGGCAAAGGGAATTACCAGGGCGAGCAACTCCCAAGTCCGCCAATGGATGCGTTTGCGCCCGAAGAAAATGATCGGTGCCGACGGCACGGCCGCCAGGCCGGCATGTATCAGCCAGATAATTAACATCGCGTTGAATTCTTCCATGATAACTCACGGGTTGCGCTATCCATTTCGGGTAATTTACCACAAGTGGTATCGAGCGGAAGTCCTTCGTTGCGTCAACCTCCTGCAAAGCAACAGTTTATGGCGACACATCCTGTTTTCCAAAGGAATTTCAATTCCGTCATGTATCCATCGGCGTGAAATGATCGGAGGATACAACATCCGAGCTTTGGCCCGGGTTCTCTATTTGCCGACGGCGTCCCAAGTCGATACAATCAGCCTGTTTGTTTCTTTCGCCGCGAGGACGCGGCGGCTAATACGTATAGGCCGGAGTGAGCAATGCCCCGCTATAATCCCGCGATTATCGAGCCGAAATGGCAGAAGTTTTGGATGGAGAACCGGACGTTTGCGTGCCCCAGCTTGCCTAAGGGACGCAAATTGTACGTTCTGGATATGTTTCCGTATCCCAGCGGCGACGGCCTGCACGTCGGCCACCCCGAGGGCTACACGGCCACCGACATCGTCTGCCGCTATAATCGGATGAAGGGCGTCAGCGTGATGCACCCGATGGGCTGGGACGCCTTCGGTCTGCCCGCCGAACTGCACGCCAAGAAAACCGGCACCCCGCCACGCGAAACCACAGAGAAGAACATCGCCACTTTCCGCCGACAGTTGCAGATGCTCGGCTTCTCCTACGATTGGGACCGGGAGCTGGCCACGACCGACGTGAACTACTTCCGCTGGACGCAGTGGATTTTTCTGGTGCTGTACGACACCTGGTTCGACCAGTCCGAGCAGCGGGGCCGGCCGATCGCCGAGCTGCCGATTCCAGAGGAGGTCGAGTCGGAAGGCGAAGCGGCCGTCGAGCGATACCGCGACGAGCACCGTCTGGCCTATCAGATCGAGGCCCCGGTCAACTGGTGTCCGGCCCTGGGTACGGTGTTGGCCAACGAGGAGGTCGTCGGCGGGGTGAGCGAGCGGGGCGGCCACCCGGTCGTACGCGCCAAGCTTCGCCAGTGGATGCTGCGGATCACCGCCTACGCCGACCGGCTGGAGAAGGACCTCGACGGGCTCGACTGGTCCGAGGGCATCAAGCTCTTGCAGCGCAATTGGATCGGCCGCAGCACCGGCGCGGAGGTCGATTTCTTTATCGGGGCTCGGGACTCGGGACTCGGGACTCGGGAAAACGAAGAAGCCGCCCTACGAACCCCGAATCCCGAACCCCGAACCCCGAACCCCGAACCCCGAACCCCGAACCCCGAATCCCGAACCCCGAACCCCGAATATGATGCCTGGAAACAGCACCGCACGAAAACCGGCTTCCCCCGAAAACCCGGCAACGATGTATTGCGCATCTACACCACCCGAGCAGACACCCTCTTCGGCGCTACCTACATGGTGATTGCGCCCGAGCATCCGTTCGTCGAGCGGCTGACCGTGCCCGAGCAGCGCGAGGCGGTCCACGCGTATTGCCAGCAGGCGGCGCGAAAGAGCGATTTGGACCGCACCGATCTGGCCAAGGAGAAGACCGGCGTATGGACCGGCTCGTACGCCGTGAATCCGGTCAACGGCGAATCGATTCCGATCTGGGTGGCCGATTACGTGTTGATCAGCTACGGCACCGGCGCGATCATGGCCGTGCCGGCCCACGACACCCGCGACTTCGAGTTCGCCAAGCAGTTCGATCTGCCGATTATCGCGGTGGTCGATCCAGGGAAGGAGGGGGCGGGGGCCAGTGGCCAGGGGTCAGATACATCAAATCACAAATCCCAAATCCCAAATCAACAAATCCCTAATCCCCAATCCCCAATCCCTCATCCCTCATCCGCCTTCATCGCCGACGGCGTGGCGATCAACTCCGGCCCCTACAACGAGCTCCCGACGGCCGAGTTTAAGCGGAAGATAGCCGAAGACCTCGACTCGCAGGGCATCGGCCGGGCGGCGGTAAACTACAAGCTCCGCGACTGGCTCTTCAGCCGGCAGCATTTTTGGGGCGAGCCGTTCCCGCTGCTGCACGAACTGGACGACGACGGCCAACCGACCGGGCGGATCCGTGCATTGGAGCCGAGCGAATTGCCGCTCGATCTGCCGGTCGACATGGCCTTCGACGCCGACCACGATCAGCCCGAGCCGCCGCTGGACAAGGCGCCGGAAGATTGGCTCTACGTCACTATCGACGGCCGGCGGTACAAGCGCGAGACGAACACCATGCCGCAATGGGCCGGCTCATGCTGGTACTACCTGCGGTTCCTCGATCCCAAGAACGATCGGGCACTGGTCGATCCGCAGATCGAAAAGGCGTGGATGCCGGTCGATCTGTACGTGGGCGGGGCGGAACACGCCGTGCTGCATCTGCTCTACGCCCGATTCTGGCACAAGGTGCTCTTCGACCGTGGGCACGTCGGCGGCGACGAGCCGTTCCAGAAACTGGTCAACCAGGGGATGATCCTCGGCGAGATGGAGCACACGGCTTACAAATGGCCCAATGGTGATTATTACGAGGGAAGTGAATGGACTTCGGACATAGAAATCTCGCCAGAAGGAACCATTTATGTTTGTGGGGATAAACGCACAACATCCGAGAAGGTTTCCAGCGAAGAGATCGAGAAAGTCGAGAATTGCTTCGTTTGGATCAGGCATCCAAAAGCGAAGATAGACAGTCGCTCTTACAAGATGTCGAAAAGCCGCGGAAACGTGGTCAATCCCGACGAGGTAGTGCGGGAATACGGGGCCGACTCGCTACGGCTCTTCGAGATGTTCATGGGTCCGCTCGAAGCGGTAAAGCCCTGGAGCATGGACGGCGTGAGCGGAGTACGCGGCTTTCTCGACCGCGCCTGGCGGATGATCGTCGATGAGCGGGCCGAGGCAATGCAACTTAATCCGGCCGTGCAAGACATCGAGCCGACCGCCGAGCAGAACCGCATGTTGCACAAGACGATCAAGGCGGTCACGACCGACCTGGATCAGATGTCGTTCAACACGGCCATCTCGCGGATGATGGAGTTTACGAACTTCTTTCTCAAGCAGGAGTCGCGCCCTCGGGCGGCGATGGAAAAGCTCGTTCTGCTGCTCTCGCCGTTTGCGCCGCACGCGGCCGAGGAGCTTTGGGCCTTGCTGGGACACGACGAGTCATTGGCCTCCCCTCTCTGGCCCGAGTTCGACGAAGCGGCGATCAAGGAAGACACGATCGAGGTGCCGGTGCAGATCAACGGAAAGTTGCGCGGCAGAATTCAAGTTCCCGCCGAGGCCGACAAGGCGGCATTGGAGGCGGCCGCCCGCGCCGAACCGAAGGTTGCTGAACTGCTAGCCGGCAAGACGGTGGTCAAGGCGATCATCGTACCGGGGCGGATGGTGAACTTCGTGGTGAAGTAGACTACTGGTCGCGGTTGGGTGGCACGTCCCTGAGCGAAGCGAAGGGCGTGGTCCATCGGCCGGCCTCGACGAACCCCCCGGCGTTCCCCTGCCATTCGCCTCAAGCTGTTTGACCCGCTGGTTTTGCGTGTCACAGCTTCGTGTCACAGCTTGTCACAGCTTGGCTGAACTATCGCACACACCCGTCCCAATTAGCACTGGCGAGACGCCAGTGCCACCCGCCGCCGCCGCAATGCAAAAGCACCTACTCCACCACCAATTAAAAGTGATGTAAGCATTGACGGTTCTGGAATTGAACTAACATTAAAATCTATTTTCCCAAAATGTTCACTCACACCTGTAGAAGTTGAAGTATTTCTAACATCTAATCCGTCAGAAATAAAAACATTATCTCTCCATAGATTATTACCTTCACCAACTGAAGAGAGTAATCCTGAAGAAAACGAATCAAAGACATCATCTCCATTTGTATCCATAGAAACATTATAGGACACATCAGTTCCTAATGCAACCTCATAATCTGCTAATTTAATATTCATATCAACATAACCCCCACCACCAGGACCGTCTCTAATTGAAAAATGCATTGTATAACTCTCACCATCTTGAAAAGTAAAAGTTTTATTTAAATCAACATTACTTGTATCTAAACCTGTTCCAAGAGATGAATAAGTGCAAAAAACTTTAGAATTACTTAAATCTGGAATTGTTCCAAATGTTTTATTTAATAATATATCTGCTCCAGAATCATAACCACTTGTAAATGCATGATTATCATATGTTTGTATTGAACCAGGAGTAGACACAAAACTTTCACCATTACCAATTAAATCAACAGGCTCTTGAATAACATCAATATATTCTGCATTAGCAGTATTTTCTTGACTTACGACGGGCATTATTACGATGCCAAATAACCCGGCAATTAATGCCATTTTTCCAAGGCCGGTAAATTTCTCTCCAATGACGGGTTTTCCGTCCGCTCGCCTCAGGCAGGTGATACAATCGCTCATGGGATGGCCTTTCTCGAAGTTGAAATTCGTGTGTGTGATTTTTTCGCCGCGTGCAGTGGCGAATTCATTGTTGATGTTGAAATCGCGGCGTATTAGGGCCGAAGGCCCTCGGTTCACCCTGGGCTGAGCGGATTCCGCCCCTTCGGGGCTGCATACTATCCCAACCGCCCACAAACCACCCAACTTAAGTATCCATTATTGTCGATTGCCGGGCGATGTCAAGCAAATGAAACTGGAAACTCGTTTAACCCGGAGCCAACGGCGACGGAGATGTCCCGCCATCCCACCGTCGCCGTTGGCTCCGGGTTAAACGATTAGACAGTAAACACTCCGCTGTCGCTGCTGGCAGGGCGTTGTTTGCGCAACTGTTCCATGATCGAAGAGATGGCCCTTAGATTCGCGCGGGCGGCGGCCGTCAAGTCGCCCGATCGGGCGGCGGCGGTGGATTGGGCCAACAGCTTGTCGAAACTCGCCCAATCGACCGTCCAATTTTCGCTCCGTGAGGCGTCTCGAAGCTGGCGGACGATATCGGTCAGCCGGGCCAGGAGGTCCGAGTTCGGCGTGGCGTCGCACTTGACGTATGGTCCGCGTCCGAATCGTCGCCGATCGAGTTCGGTTTTCCGGCCGCCGCCGTAGCGTTGCAGCAGCGCCGCCACGCCCGCCCCGACGGCCACCAGGAGGCTCATCAACGCCATCGCCGGATGCTCGAGCATGAGCATCCCGGCGGCGGCCAGCGAGGCGGTGCCCAACAGAATCCAGATCAGCGGATGGATCGGCCGGAAATTGGCCGCGACGGATGACTCAGGTTGATCGGACCCGCCGGCTTGGGCCACCTGCGGTCCCAAAACCCTTGCCACGACGGCCGTGATGTTGTCCGGCCCGCCGCGAAGGCAGGCCAAATCGATCAGCGTTTGTGCCGCTTCGGCCGGCGGCAGACAGCCGAGCACCATACCGATTTCGTCGTCCTTCACCTGGTTCGACAACCCATCGCTACAGAGCAGAAAGGTGTCGCCCGCCTGCACCTGAAAAGGCCCTTCGAGGTCTACCTGCACCGTGGGGCTTGGGCCTAGCGAGCGGGTGATGATGTTTTTCGAGATGTAGCCGGCGGCCTCCGCCTCGGGCGAATGGCCGGACGCCTGCATCTCCCAGACCAGGCTGTGGTCGAAGGTCAACTGCTCGATCTGGCTGCCGCGGAGCCGATACGCGCGGCTGTCGCCGACGTGCGCCACCAAGGCCCCGCCGGGCAACAACAGCAGCGAGGTGGCGGTCGTGCCCATCCCGCGGAAATCGGGACTCGCCTGACCGCGGGTGTGTATCTGGCGGTTGGCCTCCAAAACAGCCGAAAGAACCGCCTCCGGCGGCGACTGATCGAGCAGCTTCCGATAAGTCAGCGAAACCACGTCGGCGGCGATTTTGCTGGCCAACTCGCCGGCGGCGTGGGCACCCATGCCGTCGGCCACCATAAACAAGTGACCGCGTCGCTCGAAATCACCCTGATCGCCGGCCAGCGCAACGCAGTATGAGTCCTGGTTGTTCGCCCGGCGCAGACCGATATCGCTTAGCGCGGTATGTTCGAGACAGTGGTTCCAAACGTCCGTCGGGTGGTCCATATCTGCAAGTATAGCTGTCACTTTGCGGAGCCACCAGTCCGGTTGGGGGGCGGAGCCGTGGAATTTCGGCCTAGCCATGCCCTTCGCTGCCGATTATACTCCCGCCCGCCGCTGTTGGCGTTTCTCAAATCTTGTCTTGGCGACGTCGTTATGTTGAAAGTTCGTCGCGGTCGATTTCCCGCTTGCATCCGCGTCCCGGCCGGTTGGACCCTGCTGGGGCTGGCAATTTGCGCCGTCTGCTTTTGCGGCTGCGTACATCGGCGGATGACCGTCCGCACCAATCCACCCGGCGCGTTGCTCTACGTGGACGATTACGAGATAGGAACCACGCCCGTCTCGACCAGCTTTACATATTACGGGAAGCGGAAAATCCGCCTGGTTAAGGACGGCTACGAAACGCTCACGGTGATGGAGGACATTCCGCCGCCGTGGTACGAGATTCCGCCGTTGGATTTTGTGGCGGAGAATTTCGTGCCCGGCCAAATCCGCGACCAGCGGGTGTTGGACTATCAACTCAGGCCGCAAGCGGTCGTTCCCACCGAGCAATTGCTCTCGCGTGCCGAAAACCTCCGCCGCGGCATGCACTCGGCCACGGGCACGGCCACGCAACTGCCGGCTGGAAGCGTTCGTGGCCCCGCGGCCATTCAGCCGTCGGCCGCGCCGGAAACGATCCCGGTTCCCGAGGGCGTCGGCGGCCAGCCAGTCTATCCGTTGCCGCCACGTTGAAAATTGCTCATGGGACGCCGCGCGCTGAGAAATATCGATCCATCGATCGACCTGAGCGGACACCTTAAAACCTTCGACCAGTTGCCGTGCCCCTGGGACGCCGCGGTGCTGTTCGGGCGCCAGGCGCCGCTGGAGGTCGAGGTCGGCTCGGGCAAAGGTCTGTTTCTACGCAGCGCCGCCGTCGGCCGGCCGGAAACCGATTTCCTGGGCATCGAAGTCGTGCGGACGTATGCCCAATTCGCCGCGTCGGGCCTGGTCAAGGCCGACGTGCAAAACGCGCTGATGGTCCACGGCGACGCCCTGCGCGTGTTCGGCGAACTGTTGCCCGATCGGTCGCTGGCGGCCGTCCACGTCTACTTTCCCGACCCGTGGTGGAAGAAGCGGCATCGACGGCGGCGCGTCATGCGCGAGTCGTTTCTGCGCGACGTCGAGCGGACGCTGCTGCCCGGCGGATCGCTCCACTTCTGGACCGACGTGGAGGAGTATTTTCAGACCACATTGAAACTGCTGGCGGCGCACACCTCGCTGACCGGCCCGCTGCCGGCGCCGGAAACACCCGCCGAGCACGACATGGACTACCGCACTCATTTCGAGCGTCGAGTGCGAAAAGCCGACGAGCCGGTACATCGGGCCGAGTTCCAGAAACCCTCCTCCCCCGGTTGTCCATAAGGGGCGTCATGGGTGAGCGCAGCTTACCCGTGTATCCTAATGTCGTACCACGGGTAAGCTGCGCTTACCCATGGCGCCCAATTTTTCCTTGTGTCCTACGTCCTTGCGGAGAACGGGATTTGTAGGCAAAATATGGGGGCTTGGCAATAAGCCGGCGAAAAAAGTAGGGTGGGTCAAGCGAAGCGCGGCCCCACCACCGGAAAAAACTAGCGGAATGATCTGCTTTACGCTTGTTCGTATCGCCGCGTTAGCGCTGCTTGCAGCACGTCTAAACGTCCTTCATGGACGGGATAATGCCCCGGACCACTTGGTCACGATGACGCGGCAATCTTGACATACCAGGTATCCTGGATGGGGATGGCTTGCCGGGGTTAGGCTGCTACGGTTGCCTGAAGCAAATGCCCGAATGCCCGTTGGAGTAGAAATACCGAATTATTCTCAAGAATCCTTCCCTCGGAGCGAAGATACTGTTAGAATGTTTGGGAGTGGCTTGCTGCTGGGGAGAAGAACTGCCATGCGGGGCAACGGCACATTCAACGGCCTGTACCGGCATCCTGTAGAGTCGGCCTCTTCCGGGGATCGCCTCTTTTCGACCCCTCTCTGTGGTGTCATATTCCTCGGTACCCCCACTCCAAGGAAGATGAATCGTCGTCACTCCGCACGGGTTAGGGTGACGCTTCTTTCCCGCAAGTGCGTCTTGCTCGGGCCTTTCCAGCAAAGAATTCGGCCCGAGGCTCGCGCAACGACTTTGTTTTCCGCAGCAATCGCCAACTCGGAGAGGGAATCACCTCACTATCTCTTCTGGGTTTGTGACGGACAGGAGACCGTGCATGGTCGCGGCCAGTGTGCAATCGCACATGGCCTCGGTCTCGGATGCTCCGATGCACAGGACTGAACCTACCCTGCGGTAGGGTGCTTTGGCCTGCGCAGTTGTTTAGGAGACCGAGACATGTTAGCGTTGGTCGCATTAGGTATTGTTGGTATCGTGGGTCTGGTTGTGGTTGTCATAATGGCCGTGGTCAGCCAGTTTAGCGAAGTGACTTTCTGGTTTGACCATCCGTATGGCAGATTCCACTTCGCATTGCGTAAGGAATGCACACCACATCACCAGCCCGTACAAAGTCCGGGATAGGTGATCCTTCAAGAACGACCGATCGGGGTGCTGCCATCCCGAGCATTCCCGCAGACTGCGAGCAGTTTGCGGGAGTGTCTACGGTCGCACCGGAATGGCTCCGGTTGAGGTCACCGTGCCTCGGACCACTTCCTCACATTGATGTGGCAATCTTCGTTGCCAGAACGATCCGTTTTCTCTATGCCGTATTGCCACGTCAATGCTGATTGTAGGATGTCTTTCCATCCTTCACTGGCGGGAGTATGCCCCGGAGCACTTGGTCACGATGACGCGGCAATCTGAGAGACCAGCAGTGGTGCCCAAATCAGGTGAGATGAACCACTGAGGAGAGGCTGGTGGTACGATCCGACGCTCCAGGCAATTGCTATACTCGCATTTCAAGGCTCTCTCGTTCCTTGGATCATCGCACGAATACGTTTGGCGACTTCAAATGGATCGGCCCGCGACCGTTCAATGACCATCGTGTTTCGCTCGTTAAGCCGCTCCAATGCGAAATGCTGGATACGAGAAGAGCAGAATACGATCGCCACATCCGATGGCGTCCCAACATCACCCTTCTGAAACTTGCCAGAGCGAATGAGCCGGGCAAGTTCGCAACCTTCGTTCCCGCAGGGGAATCCGGGGTGTGCTGGCAACATCGTGTCTAATACAACAACGTCGAATCGCCTTGTGCTCAAGGCAGCGACAGCCGTTCCTATATCCACGGCAAAGGCGAACTCAATCCGAAGATCAGGGGCGCGCAATAGTATCTCTACACTCTCTTCAACGAGTTCCAACTGATCTTCCACCCAGAGCATCGCCGCATCTTGGATCACGAGAGGTGCTCCACAGCGGACAACTGGATGAGTCTGTCTATTCGAGAATCTCGAAGAGTCCCCTGTACGTCCGTAAGCTCTCGCCTAAGCCTTGACAGTTTTCTCCGCGACGGTTCTTCGATCTTGGCGGCGCAATCCTTCCCGGTGAGGCTCGCGGTCACCACTTCACAAGCCCGTAGAGCAAGTCCCTTCGCTCGGTGTAGCGACCGTATCTCCACTTCCATCAAATGAGGATGTTGATCCTCGTAGACTGCGAACACGGTTTTTCTGGCTTCTTCCAGGTTCCTTATTGCATCTGTGGCTGGCAGGGAGTTCCTGATAGCAGAAAGCGACAACTGAAGTTGGTCCTTGAAGCACTGTATGGCGGCAAGTGCCGCCTTAAGCGTTTCGAGGGAGGCCGCAGTCTCCTTATCGAGCACTGAACGACGCCCTCCAGACATCTCGAATGTCTGCCGCATAAGCTCGATCTGGCGCGTACTCCGCACAGTCGCCCTGTTCGTCAAAACCGCAGTGACAAGGCTGATAACTGCGACCACTGAAGCTGACACTGCGGCGACAAGAGCGATTGGGACGTTAGGTTCCATGTCTTCTTGGTATCGGCGTCTGGAGCCACAACGCCCGGCTTCAGGACTTGCTTCGATCAGCAACAATATGTTGGATGCAGTTGTTGTGTCCCATTTACATGCTCATAAGGGATTTCCATGCTTCCCATCAAGCCAAGGCTGCTGTGATTCCAAGAATGTGGGTATCGAGTGGAAGCACCTGCTTGATGGTTGCGTCACTCTTCTCGTGGCCGCCCTCCTCCTCTTCCTGGCCGGTGCCCACTTCTAGCAGGCTTGTCTTCGGCTTCGTTGACCTTAATGGTGCGGCCGTCCAACTCAGAGCCGTCCATCTCGGAGACTGCTCTCGTAGCGCCTTCGTTATTTGCGAAGGCGACAAACCCAAAACCACGCGAACGGCCGGTTTCACGATCCGTGATGACTTTGGCCTCGACGATTTCACCGAATTGAGAAAAGGCACTGTGTAACCCATCGTCGGTGGTTCCCCAACTCAGCCCGCCGACAAACAGTTTTCTGCTGACAACTGGTTTCGTTGGCGTGCAATCTGCCTCAGAACTTTCCTTAATAGGTAAGGTTTCGTCTCTTTCGGACGCTTTGCTCAAGGCCGGGGTTGTTCTCTCAGGCTCGCCGATTTCTACCGCCAGCACCTTTGCTCCAATAGCCTTGGATAGCTTGCCTCTGTCAAATAGACCGGCAATTTTCTTGTAGCCCTCCTCAGTACCCCTGAAAACAAGGACAATACTTCCACGATCCCGTCTGACCAATTCCAACGTGGCATCTTCAGACAATTGGTGGATTTTTTCAAATACCTCTTCGAGTACATGATTATCGAATTCGTTCAGGGTGCCTTCGATCCGAATGTGCCATAGCTGCTTCACAGTCGAATTGAGATCGCCAGTATTGCCAAAGAAGTTGACTGTGTTGGCGATAACGGCTTTCTTCGCCCGAACGCTTTCCGTTACCGGTTGCTGCTTAGTCACTGGTAACTCCTACATCTGGATGGTCCCGTCGATGCGATTGGCGACAATTACCTTGTCCGCTGAGAGATTCGTAACCAGCGTTCCGACAGCAAGCGTTGTCCCATCGTTCAAGTTTGACTCTCTGAGCAATGCAACCACTCGCGCCGCGATGTCCGAGTCGTTATTCAGCCGAATAGCGATGGATGGAGCGAGGTCGGAACGTGCTGGTTCAGTCTTCCAGCAGAACAGCGATTTCACTTTGGCCCAAAGCTCCTTTCCGGCCTCGGATGCCGTGGCCTTGGTGGCCTCTGTGGCCAGGACAGTGAGCGCGGATGTGACGGTTGCCAGGGTAATCGGGTCCATGTCCGAGTGTCCTCATTTCGTCAGCGGTTCTAGGGGGCATCTGAGTATCAGCGATATTAGCACGGTGCGGCCAGCGGAGGTCAAAACGCTACTACTCTACGGCGGTGTTGCAGAACGTGTCAAGGGTGGGGATAGAATCGTTTTCGCCAAATGAGGGTGCAGCATCGCACGTCAGGCGTGGCAGCCAGTAGCAGCTTCGAGCCTCGGCACCCCCCCCAAGCAGAGCCGTTCCCGGCGTGATTGCTCGTTCTCGGCCGGGCCGCTGCACTACCGAAATGCCTCGACTTCCTCCGGTCCATATTGCCGCGTTAGTGCTGATTGTAGGACGTTTGGACTCGCTTCAACGAAGGGAGTATGCCCCCGCCGATCTGCCCAAGGAGGCAGCGTCCTCCGATTTGCTCATCTCACTGGGAATCCTGGTCGGTAGCGGGCAGATCACCACCGAGGCCCGGATCCTGGGCACGGAATGACGATTGGATTATAACCATCGGCGGTCGCACAGTTCGCTCAGATATCGGCCCCCGGCGGAGTTTTCCGCCAGCCCTGCAAAGCTCTGTTGACTAACCTTTCACCTGGACCAAAGTTGGGGAGCACATCAACCCAACCAATACTCTTGTAACCTTTGGTGCAGAAAACGGAGGCAGGTCACTTCTCCAACGGAATAATAACCGCAAACGGGCGCCGCCTGCCGATCCTTGCGGAAAACCGGCTTTCTCGGCAGAATATGGGGGGATGGCAATAAGCCGGCGGAAAAAGTAGGGTGGGTCAAGCGAAGCGCAGCCCCACCACCGGAAATACATGGTGGGGCCGCGTTTCGCTTGACCCACCCTACACAGACCGGGAAGGGATGGCTACATGCTGGCGAAGCTGAAAACCTTTTCGTTGTTGGGTATCGACGCGCTGCCGGTCGAGGTGGAAGTCGATGTCTCGCCGGCCGGACTGCCGAAAACCATACTGGTCGGACTGCCCGAGGCCGCCGTCAAGGAAAGTACGCACCGGGTGGAAAGGGCACTGGTCAACTCCGGTTTCCAGCGGCCGCATAACCGCGTGGTCATCAACCTCGCACCCGCCGATCTGCCCAAGGATGCGGCCTCCTTCGATTTGCCCATCGCGCTGGGTACCCTTGCCGGCAGCGGGCAGATCGCGGCCGAACGGCTCGATCAGTACGCGGCGGTCGGCGAATTGGCCCTGGACGGCATGACCCGCGCCGCCAAAGGGGCGCTGTCGATGTCGATGGCCGCCGCCGAGCAGGACGGGCTGCGGGGACTGCTCGTCCCCAGCCTCAGCGCGGCCGAGGCGGCAGTGGTCGAAGGCGTGGATATCATTCCCATCTCCAGTCTGGCCCAGGCCGTGGCGTTTCTGACCGGCGAGATCGAGATCGATCCGCAGCCCTCGCGGCTCGACGAGCTTTTCCGCACGCTTTCGACCTACGATGTCGATTTCGCCGACGTTCGCGGCCAAGAATCGGCCAAGCGGGCGCTGGTGGTGGCAGCCAGCGGCGGGCACAACCTGCTGATGATCGGTCCGCCCGGCTCGGGCAAGACGATGTTGGCCAAGCGGGTGCCCACCATTCTGCCCGACCTGACGCCCGTCGAGTCGATCGAAACCACCCGCATCTACAGCGCGGTGGGCCGATTGAAGCCGGGCCAGCCGCTGCTGGCGGTTCGGCCGTTCCGCGCGCCGCACCACACGATCAGCAACGCCGGTCTGGTCGGCGGCGGCTCGACGCCCTCGCCCGGCGAAATCAGTCTCTCGCACAACGGCGTGCTGTTCCTCGACGAGTTGCCCGAGTTCAGCCGGCAGACGCTTGAAGTGCTGCGTCAACCGCTGGAGGACGGCACGGTGACGATCGCCCGGGCGCTGAACAGCACGACCTTTCCGGCCAATTTCATGTTGATCGCGGCGTTGAATCCTTGTCCCTGCGGCTATCGCGGCGACACGCGGCGGAACTGCAATTGCACGCCGCCGCAGATAGACCGCTACATGAGCAAGATTTCCGGGCCGCTGTTGGATCGGATCGACATCCACATCGAGGTTCCATCCGTTGCGTATCGCGACCTATCGGGCGGGACTCCTGGGACCGCCAGCTCGGAGTTGCGCGATCAGGTGGCCACTGCCCGCGCGGCGCAGCGTACTCGTTTCGACGGCGGTCGGACCCGCTACAACGCCGACATGACGCACCGCCTGACCCGCCAATTCTGTCGGTTGGATAATGAGTGTCAGAACATTCTGAAATCGGCGATGACCGAGCTTGGTCTTTCGGCCCGTGCCCACGACAAGGTTCTCCGGGTCGCGCGGACGATCGCCGACCTGGACGGCAGCGAGGCCATCGGCCCGCAACACTTGAACGAGGCGATCAACTACCGTATGCTGGACCGACAGTTGTGGACATGAGGAGGCGTGATCGTGGTTGTCCTGAAGGAATTTTCTTGGGAAAGGATGGTTGCGGCCGTGGAAGACGTTCGCCAACGAGCATGTCGTGCAACCAGTGCGCTACGGCAGGCCGGAATTCCACACGTCGTGGTCGGCGGCAACGCCGTGGCCGCATGGGTCGCCCGCGTCGATCGGGAAGCGGTGCGGAACACAAAGGACGTGGACCTGCTGGTTCGTCGGCGGGACTTCGCCCGAGTGATTGCCGAACTTCAATCCATCGGCTTCGTCCACCAGAACGTGGCGGGGGTGGACCTGTTTCTGGACGGACCGCAAGGTTCGGTGCGAAGCGCCGTTCACGTCTTGTTCGCCGGAGAAAAGGTGCGGCCGGACCACTCGCTTCCGGCGCCTGAAATCGGCGACTCCGAAGCCGGCCCGGACTTTCCCGTACCAACGCTTGAAGCCCTGGTCCGAATGAAGCTGACGTCGTTTCGCCTGAAAGATCAGGTCCACCTCATCGACCTGCTGGAGGTCGAGTTGATCGACGAAAGCTGGTGCGGCCGTTTTCCCGCCCAGCTTTCCGCAAGATTGAAACAACTGATTGAAACTCGCGATCGGGAAAGTTGAACATTTCACGTAATTGGAGGTTTCATTATGCACGCTCGTGTAATCAGTCCCTGTTTGTTGTTTGTCGTGCTTTTCTTCACGGCTTTGACTTCCGGAGAAAATCCCGACCAGTCCGCGCCCCCCGAGACTCTACCCGAGAAACCCATTCCCCGACGAATTCAGCCCCATAAAATCGATCCACCTGTGGCCGGCCGAAAGGCAGTCGAACAATTCGACGCCAACAAAGACGGCAAACTCAGCGGGGCGGAGCTGGACAAATGCCCTGGCCTGAAATCCGCCATCGAAAATGTCGATGCCGACGGCAACGGCGAAATCACCGCTCAAGAAATATCCGATCGAATCCAGAATTGGTTAGATTCCAAGCTCGGTCGGATGTCCTTTAGATTACAAGTGCTACACAATGGTAAGCCCTTGGAAGGCGCAGAAGTGAAGTACGTACCCGAAAAGTTCCTAGGTGAAAGTTTCATAACCGCCACGGGGAAGACGGACAATAAAGGCATGGTGCATATCAGCATGCCGGGCTTCAATCCACCGGGTATTGCGCCGGGTTTCTACCGTGTCGAAATCACCAAAGCCGGCGAGAAAATCCCCGCCAAGTACAACACCAAGACGATCTTCGGCCAGGAAATCGCCCTCGACGCCAAAGGCATACAAGAAGGCATCGTGTTCGACTTGAAGTATTGAGAACGGAGCTCACGGCCGGGCGACCATCGTGCCGCTCAGACGCCGCATCTCCACATTGCTCAACGTCGTAATCTCTCGCATAGAACTGCGATGAGTGGGAGGTATCTAATCGGATGGCGCTCGCAGCCTGCCAACCAAACGGTATACGTCGGTCGCCGAGTTGCACTCGATGATGCACTTTCCGAGGCCATGATGGTGTTCATGCACCCATTTTGCGTGCTCAATCGCCCGATCGGTGAAGGTTGAGAGTCGTTGGTAGATGCGTTGATCCGCCTTGTCGTAGTCGGCCGAGAAGTGGTTTTTCCAAGGCCCGTTCAATTTATCGATGACCTGATCGCAATCCAGGAATCCTGTTCCCGTCTTCTCGAAATGGGCCAATACCCATACCTCAAAGGCAGGATTGGATAAAGCGGGGGTAATTGAATTGGCGTTGAGCAATTCCAATGCCCGTCGCGTCGCATCCATCTCCTTGGGGCCTTCGGTGTCCATGACGCACCAAACTTGGTCGAAGTTCGTGTCGATATCATTCTTGCGATCGATTGCAAATTGAGCGACTTGTTGCCGGGAGCCGCCCTTGCCGCGTTTTACCGTAATGTCGAAATGCCGCCGTGTCGGTTCATCCCTTTTCAGTTGATCGAAGTAGTTCCGCTCGGTCTCTTTGCCCTCGCAAACGATTAACACGGTCGTTTTTTGCGGTCGGCTCGGGCCGCGCCTCCGGGACGAGCCGGACCGTCTTCTGCTGAAGTGTGATCGTGGCATTGGGCGTCACAAATCCTCGAGCGCGGGGCCAAAGCTGGGAACTCCGCCGTAGCGGCCTTCCAGATATCGCTTCTCAAACGGCTCCTCTTTTCGCGGGCGTTTCTTCGATTCAATATCGGAAAGCGAGAAAAGCTCGGTGCCGCCGTTGTTCGCCTTTTCGGTGATCCATATCTGATCGCGGCGAAACAGCGAAGGCGTCATCAAGTTGGTGTCGTGCGTGGCGAAGATCAACTGCGCCCCCTTCGGATTGAACTCCTCGCTATGGAACATTTCCACCAGCTTGCGGGTCAACCGCGGATGCATGCTGCAATCAAGCTCATCGACGACCAGTAAACTTCCATGATCGAGTGCATTAAGAATCGGTCCCATAATCCCGAAGAATCGTTGCGTGCCATTAGATTCGTCCTTTTCGAGCGAGAACGCAACGGTGTCGTCGGAATCGGGAAGTTTGTGGAGCGTTTGTACTTTGAACTGGTTCCAGAAATCTTCGTCGACACCTTCACCGGGGGGCAGGTTCGACTCTACGTAAGATTTAAGATCTTCAAGACCTTGCATGAGCGTACGCAGTTCTTTAGGCACATCTTCGTTAGGGAGGGCAATGGAATCCCTTCTTGCGGACAACCTGTCAATTCCGAAATCGGCGTCGTGAACCAACTTTTCGACACGAGCGCAAAAAAGGGCGTCCTTTTCAATTCGGCTAGCTGTTTGCTGCATCAAGACTTCGGGGCGCCATGCAAGATTGAAACACCAGAGGCGTTTCTTGAACCAGAGAAAAAGGGCTTTGACGCAATCGACGTTCATTTCCGCCGCGCGAGAAAGAAAAAGTCCATTGTCGCGGGTCTTTTTGATGAGGTCGTTGGCGCCCTTCAATTCACCCCGCAGTTTCCAGTCTGTTTTCCCGGTGGACGAGTCAAATTGGCGCGTGAGTGGGTTTGTCGACTTAGCGCCTTGTCGCGTGATGTAAAGCCACTCGTCGTAGACGCGCTCTTTGGTCACAGAAAACCCATATTGGTACTCTGTGCCATTGAGTAGCACGCGAATATCGAATGAGCAAGGCTTTCCCACTCGAGCTTTGTCCAGACGGAAGCAGTTTGCATCTTGGATTGGATCTCCAAGACTCATCTTGGTTGCAGAAATGCCTATAAACTTCGCCATGAAGTCGAACGCCCTGAGCAAATTGCTCTTACCGGAGGCGTTTGAGCCATAGATGGCGGCCGTCTTGAGGAGCGAAAACCGACCGCAGTCCACCACATTGTCAGGATGAGTATTATCCTTGACTGCTTCGAGGGAAAGAGTCTGTTCGTCAGCAAACGAGCGGTAGTTTTCGACCGAGAAACTGATTAGCATCGGAAGCACCGTTTGGGGCCATGAGTTTCCTGCATCCACACCATTCTACATCGATTTTCGGCTGTGAATATGCCATTCTTGCGGAAAACCTGCGAAATCGCCCGTTTTCAGCAAGATTTCCTGTCCCTTCCACCCAAAAGTGCTACTTGTTCTTCGGGCTATTACGGCCGGGCGACCATCGTGCCGCTTAGACGCCGGATCAGACGTCGCATCTCCAATACGCTGAGCGTGGCAAGCACCTGTGGGACGGGCAGGCCGGTCTCCGCGATGATTTGGTCGACCGGGGTCGCCTCGCCGCCGACCGCCGAGAGGACTTGCTGTTCCTGCTCGTTCAACAACAACTCGGCCGGATGGTGGATCGTCTGGCCGTCGTCGCGCGGCGCGGCCTCGACCAGCGGGCCTAGCTCCTCCAACACGTCGTCGGCCGATTCGACCAGCTTCGCCCCGTCGCGGATCAGCCGGTGGCAGCCGCGCGACGCGCGGCTATCGGCGTTGCCCGGCATGGCGAACACCTCGCGCCCTTGCTCCATCGCATGTCGGGCGGTAATCAGCGCCCCGCTCCGCTCGGCCGCCTCGACCACGATCACCCCCAACGACATGCCGCTGATCAGGCGGTTTCGCTGCGGAAACATGCCGACCAATGGTTCGCCGCCGGCCGACGATTCGCTCACCAGCGCCCCACGGGCAGCTACCTCCGCGGCCAGCTTGTCGTGTTCCGGCGGGTAGATGTTCAGCACACCGGTGGCCAGCACGGCAATGGTCCGGCCGCCGGCGGCCAACGCGCCGCGATGGGCGGCGGCGTCGATACCCCGGGCCAGGCCGCTGATGACAGTCAAGCCCGCGCGGGCAAGCGAGCTGGCCAACCGTTCGGCCATCCGCAGCCCGTATTGCGTTCCGTGCCGCGTGCCGACGATGCCGATCGCCAGGGCGTCGTCCGGTTTCAATTTGCCGCGGACAAAGAGTACGCCCGGCGGATCGTGAATCTCGCGCAAGGAACGCGGATAGTCGGGGTCGGCCTCGACGAAGATGTCGATGTCGTGTTGCCGGCACAGATCGATTTCCGCCCTCACGTCGATCTCGTGGTCGGCATTGGTGATCTTCCGCACCAGCTTTGGCCCGACGCCTTGGACCTCCTGCAACTCACCGGGCGCGGCGGCCAGCACAGCCCGGGCCGATCCGAACCGCTCCAGCAGCGCCTTGCGCGTCCGCGGCCCCACGCCGGAAATCATCGAAAGCCGTAGCGTATCGAGAAGGTCGTCTTGCATTAGGTTCTCTGCGGCAAGAACGTATTTGGAATCATTCATTTAGCCCGCCGTGAATACACGGTGGGTAGTAATAGTTGGACGCCCCACACCGTGCCCCGGGTGTATTCACCTCGTTGTTCTACACAAATGATTGAGCGGTGATTCGTCCCGGAGGGACGGGTGACAATAGCCCAGCAGTTCACAGGATTATGCAAGTGCTAGCAGGGTCTTGATTAAAACGAGTTCGCGCTCCACCTTGTCAGTTGTTAGTTTTGAGAACCTTTGACAAGGAGAAAGACCATGGAATGCGAACTCTGGAGAATACTATACCTGCTGGCG
>CBDAFL010000006.1:0-2157 GCA_965195225.1 uncultured Thermoguttaceae bacterium | reverse complement strand
GAGCACGAATTGGAATACGCCGGGCACCAAGGCTTTTTGGGCTCGGTGGATGCCAACACGGGCGACCTGCTTTTGGGCTGGGACACCGACCAGTTTCCCACCGACGTCTACATGACCACCAAGATCATGCTGGCCTTCCTCAAGTACGGCGGTCTGGCGCCGGGCGGCGTGAACTTCCACGCCAAAGTGCGCCGCGAAAGCTTCGAGCCGGTCGACCTGTTCTACGCCCATGTCGGCGGCATGGACACCTTCGCCAAGGGCCTCAAGATCGCCGCCGCCATGCGGGCCGATGGCGAGCTAGGACAGATGCTCGCTGACCGCTACAGCTCCTGGGACACCGGCATCGGCGCCGAGATCGAGGCCGGCAAGCACGGCTTCGCCTCGCTCCAGAAGTACATGCTTGAAAAGGGCGACGCAACGCCCAACACCAGCGGCCGGCAAGAGTTGTTCGAAAACGTCGTCAACCGGTACGTGCTCTAGCCCGAACTTGGAAGCCAAGGAAAACATAACCCCCGGTCATGGCGGGGGTTAGGTCGATGACGGGTGTTTGGTACTGGCTACAAATGACGGGCCATGCCAAATTGGCGGATGATCTCCTGTTGGTAGGGCGTGGGACGGGAGGTTGCGGTGAAACGGCCGTTCGGATGGCCTTGGATGTTTACGGTCGATCGGGTTATGGCCGAGAGGCTTTCCAAAATGTCGCGAAAACTCGATAGCCGAAAGCCGGCGTCGTTGCGACGGGTGGCGTCCTTGCGCTTGGCCGACTCGGAGCGGCGGGCCGGCGAGACGATCGAATCGCGCATTTCCGACGGGGTCTTTTCTTCATCGACAAACATCAGCCCAGCTAGCGACTGACGCAGTTGGTGTTCGATGTAGTAGGCAAGCACGCAAAGGAAAATGTGCGACCGCACGCGATCCGCAAGCCGATGGTTAATCGGGCGGACGCGAAGGTCGATCGACTTCAGCGAGCGAAACGCCCGCTCGACCGACGCTAGGTTTTTGTAGTGAGCGACGACCTGTTCGTCCGACATCTGGCCCGCGTTGACGTTGCTGCGAATAGTGTAAAGCCCGTCGAGACTCGCCTCGGCGTCGATCTTTTCCTGGTCGCGGGAATACTCGAAACGGTCGTCGTCGATCTCGATACGAAAGTGCTTCGCCACCTTCTTACTGTTGACCACCTTGCCGACTTCAACGCCGATCTCCGACTTGCCTCGCAGGGGTTTTCGCTTGCGATCGACCTTCGCCTTGACGAGTGCAAGCAGCTTTTCCGTTGCCTCCAGCAGGGCCTCTCGCTTTCGCGCCCGTTCGTCGGCGAGCAACGGGTTGCGGCATACAACCAGTCGTTCGTCGGGATAATCGGGGTGTGTGATGCTCGCCAGATCACGCTGGTCGAAGAGCGAAAGTTGGATGGTGCCCTGTCGTTGGAGCTTGGCAATCGAAGCGCTGTTTAAGGCCGTGATCCACTGCACGCCTTCTTCGCCTCGCAGGTAGTCGTCGATCGCCTTGCCGCCGATCATCCCGCGATCACCGACGAAGATCACGTTCTTGCAGCCGAAGTCGTTGCGTACTCGGGCGACCGCCTTCGGGAAAGCAACACGGTCGTTCTCGTTGCCGGGGAACACCTCGACACCGATGGGAACGCCCTGGGTGTTGCAATACACTCCATAATTGACTTGGGGGAGATCGCCCCGTTTGTCGCGGGAATAACCGTGCTTGGCCAGCGGGCAAGTGTGTCCTTCAAAGTAGGACGACGAGAGGTCGAAGAGAACCGGGTCGCCGTCGACAAGATGTTTTTTGGCCAGCTTCTTTTGGATCGACTCTTGCCGCTCGAGCAGCCAGTCCATCGCACGGTAGCATTCGTGTTCGTCGAGGTCTTCAAGCGACAGCAACTGGCCGAGCGTGGTGGCGGCCGTTTCCTTTTGACAATGTCGGGCGGTGGCCAGTTTTGAATCTCCGTGCAGCAATCGGTCGGCGATCATGGCGACGACGATATCGCGCCGGCGCGACGGCTTGCGGTCGATCGCCTGCAGCAGGCCGGACCGCTTGATCATCGCGACAATTGCGGCCACGTGTCCATGCTGCCGCACGTTGGTAATTTCGAGTCTCTTTTCCGGCTCGGCGATTGCCAACGCGGCGGGCACGACGTCGCCCTTCAGG
>CBDAFL010000005.1:0-62617 GCA_965195225.1 uncultured Thermoguttaceae bacterium | reverse complement strand
CGTCGTTCAGCAGCGAGTCGTCGTTCAGCAGTGAGTCGTCATCATCTGAGTCACCGTCATCGGATAGCTATTCCCCGCCACCAGCTTGCGAGTTCGGTGATCTCATCATGTTTTATGGTGTGGCAGGTGGAGACTTAACGGTCGTGAACCTACTAATTGGCGCGGGAGGGAACGTCAACGCGGAAACCGATGAAGGCATGAGGCCGTTAGATGCTGCTTGGGAACTCGGGTATACGGAAATCGCCAATGCTCTGATCGCTGCAGGTGCAACAAGTGCCGCATCGTCGTCGAGTTCCTCATCATCGTCAAGCTGAGTTCTGTTATGTCTGAGTGTTGATATCAACTGCACTTTGGCACACGGAAGACTTGGTCCAAACAACAAGCTATTGATGCGACACGCTCCAAAACCTAGAAGCCAGATTCTTTCCATTTCCGCTTTGCTTCGGCAATTCTGGAAGTCAGTTCTTTCTCGCTTAGCTGTGA
Organism: uncultured Thermoguttaceae bacterium; assembly: GCA_965195225.1. Taxonomy (GTDB): domain Bacteria; phylum Planctomycetota; class Planctomycetia; order Pirellulales; family Thermoguttaceae; genus JAHIKV01. Next base: position 62,134 of record CBDAFL010000005.1, on the reverse strand, counting down.
ATGAAGCGTTATTCCGAGGTCGATGCCACTGATCTGCTGAAAGCAGTAAAGAAGGTCCAAGCGAGTTGGTAAATCGTTGATGCGGTCCAATATTCCAAGGAGTGCTTCGCAGCCCCGTTTATTTCCGGAACTGATTATCGATTGACACCATTGCTCGCGACTCCCCTTGTCCAGGGCTTCTTGGTGTTCTTTCACCAACCCCTGGCCCATCGTATCGCCGAGTTTATTGAGTTCTTCGCTTGTGTTTTGAAGATCCCCAATAAGATAATCGGATTCCTTATCGAGATACTTGGCCTGCTTGCGGATATTTTCGCGATGCTTGAAGATATTGCTCGATGCTGCTTTGGGGTTGCCCTTGCATGAGTTAATAGATCGCCACTGAATAACCGCACCAAGCGGGGACAAGACCCCAACGGCGAGGGCCACGATCGCCAGTCGCCCGGCTCGTTGGCGAGAAAACCGTGTGCAAAATGCCAGTCCTGGGCTGGAACTTTCCTTGTTGTTGATCCGTCCTCTAGCACGTAAGGCGAAAATACATGCCCACACAAATCCGGTTATTGAGAAAAGCAGAAACATGACCAAGAACACCCAGTATTTAATTAAATCAAGAGTCTGCATGATACCGGAACCTTTCGTTGAGCCATGCTACAATGAACACTCCATGTGCCAAGGAGCCAAGGATTTGCCCTGGGGTTGGATTGAAATGTAGTGAAAGCGACCGTCTTGCTACGCGATATAAAACCGTAAGCGGTCACGAAGATGGAACGGCCGTCAGCACAAGTCCTTGTGGCACAATGATCTACGCCGAGACGGCGACGCCGGTTTCTCCAATGACTGCTCAAGACGCAAATCCTTGAATTGTAGCCATTTACGCCGACAGGCGCGCCATCTCCGTGACTGGTTACCAATTTGCATCAGCTTAAAAAATGTGGTGTCATTTGGCAACCCCCAATGGGTACCCAATATGTATGAGAGTGACGCGGCAATATCACCGACTCCATCCAGGCGACTCGCGGCAGCGGGGTGACCAGCAGCGGCAAGCTAGCGAACCGTCGATCACCAGCGAGACGTCGGAAACCAGTATTTCGTCGAAACCTAGTGTTTCGTCAGCAACTAGTATTTCGTCGGAGCCTAGTCATTCGTCGTTGAGCTACGGAACCTCGTTCACCCAGCGAGACGTCGATCAGCAGCGAGACGTCTCGGATTAGTGAGCCATCCCTGAGTAGCGAGACGTCGGAACCTAGTGTTTCGTCGGAAACCAGTATTTCGTCGAAACCCAGTATTTCGTCGGAAACCAGTATTTCGTCGAAACCCAGTATTTCGTCGGAACCCAGCGAGTCGTCGCTGAGCAGCCATTCGTCGGCTTGTTCGTGTACTGTGACAGGGATAAACCCCTCAAGTGCAACCATCCCAATTGACACGAATCAACAGTTCACGGTCGAAGGCGAGGACTTAGACTGCGTCGAATGGTCTACGAACCCTGCGGGGGATCCGGCGACCGGCGAGGGGCCGACGTTCACCACCAAGTGGAGTCAAGCCGGGCTTAACAAGCAGGTTACGGCAACGTGTCCAGAGACAAATGCTTCTGCCTCAGTGGACGTGGTCAAGGTCGACAAGATACAGTATAATGATCCTCAAGGCGGGTGGACCGACGTTCCCGCCACTCTGTACGTCGCAAAGGGCACAACCGTGAGTTTTCGCGCGGTCAAGGATCCGGCGGGGGCGTCTTGGCCTTCCGGCAAGCCGGTGTGGGGCGGGACTTCCGGCGCGTCGGGCGCCGGCGAAACAAAGAACGTGACGTTCAACACGATTTCTTCCAGCACCAACGATTACAAGACCGTCACCGCCGAATGCGGAAATACGGTCACGGCGAATGTCGTCGTGTTTGACTTTGAGGGCACCCTAACTCCAGCGGACAACTTTAACCAGCGAAGCCAAGCTAAATATGGACTCGAGGAGGAGGTGCAGCTTGCATTCACTACAAACCCGGCAGGCATCTCGGCGGCTCAAGCAGGCGACTTGGAGTGGACCAAGTTCAACGGCGTTGGCCTCGTTTCCAATGCGGGAACTGATGGGACTGCGGATTACGATGCGAAACATGTTGCTGGCGCCGTAACACTTCGCCTGACGATAACATCTGGCCCCTCTGCAGGTAAGAACTGGAACTATCCTAGGCAGGTTGTCGCCCCTACGGGAACCCGCATGACGCGGGTGAACACCAACGTGTGGCATGTACAATACCAAGCGAGCGCAGGAATCGCTCTTTACTACTGGCTGGATCCAAAAGATGTCTCTTTCAAAAACCTGATCTTTGGAGAAGATGCATGCCCTTCCACAAATGTGTCGGGTTTTTACCTCTACTGTTGGCCATGGAATAGCTATCCAAATGGAACGCAACACGCAGGGCACACACAAAACACCTTTGGTGCAATTTTGGGTGGTAACATCACTACCGGCTGCCGGGTTGAAAAATCCGATGATGCAGGTACGGGAAATGCAATCCTATATGCGGCTGGATCGTTGACGTGGAGTATCCCTACACAGTACATTGATGGTACGTCAACACGACACACTTTTGGCAGCAATCAAAATCACGTCGCAACATATCAGGCCGACGGCAATGCAACACTGGCCAAAGGCGGACGGTCGGGTTCGGCTGCCGTCAACGATCCGCCCTCGGGATATTGAGCAATACGTAAACTTCTATCAGACAGAGGAAGAAAACCATGCAACGTTGAACATGGTTGCAATAGACCACGAACAGATTAGAAAAACATGAAGAGAAGGGAAGGTGCGAAATGGTAGCCTACACATTCGTCGTCGGCGTTGCGGTGCTTGGGTGTCTCTCATTCGCCCGGGGTGTGGCGCGCGCTGAAAATATTGAGCCTTCGGAAAAGGAAACACAAGAGTACCGTCAAGAACTGGCTCGCATAATGGCTATGGACAAATCTTTCACTCCGGGACCAACAAACGATCTTGGCCGGTACGAGAAGTTTGTCGATGAGATCCAGCATAAATGGAGCAAACGGAACAAGGAATACTATGCTCGCTTGATGTCGTATGCTTGTGGTCCGCTTAGTTCGGGAAGATTCAACAGCGCTCGACAATATGAAGTCGCCAGGAAATATGCCCTCTCCGTTCTTGAGAACCCCGATTTGATCCCGCTTACCCTGGAACTTGAGCTGACAGGTCACGTAATAACACGGATGACAGGCTCCAATGCGCCGAGAGGGGAGGATTTCGCGGAACGCAGAAGAAAAAATGTCGAGGTACGTCTTCATGCTTGGAAGCGATTGATAGACGCTCTCGATCCGAACTGGGATGACGACATACTGCCGGGCCCCAATAGTATAGGTGCCGAATTGGGACTCCCAAGTGGTATTGCACCTGAAAGTGTAAAAGATCCGGCGCTTCGTGCGAAGTACGAAGCGGCTTTAAGAGAAAACGAGCAGAAGATCGAAAGACACACTGAGCAGTATAAGCTGCGCCATTGGATGGAGAGGTTCCCGAAGAGTGCGGAAAGGTACATCATTCAGGCATATTCCAAGCCACCTTTCAAGGATGCAGAGTTGAAGCAGTATCTGGACCATTATGTAGCCGATGAGACAACAAAGGCTCGAATACTCGATACTGTAACAAAGAACTGCGACAAGGAGAATGCGGCGGCCCAGGATTGACGGATTCCTGGCAAGGGGTGTGGGCGTCCAGCGACTTTTTACACCCGAGGAGCAGGGACACGAATTCCCGCAGAATAGCGGGAAAAATGACGTTGAATGAGACGTTTTCCGAGAGTGTTTTGAGAAGTACAGCCAAGAGCCGAATTGATCTTTGACAACTTAACGTGAAAGCAGATCGTTTGTGCATCGTTAGCGCAGACGAGCAGCGCGGCGGTCGGTAAATCGGCCGTTGTGTTCCTCAGGCGGCGCGCTTTAGCTTGATGACCGGCAAGTGCTTTCGGCCACGGTGGTAGCTGACCTCCAACGTAAGTTTCGCGCCGGGACTGCCGCGCACCAACGCCCAAGGTTTGGCGCAAAGCGATCCGTGCGGCCAGTGCGAACGCGGTTCATGGCGAGGCTTACGATTGGCAGGATGTCTGTGGTAGTAGACTTCGTTGGGCGTTTTCCCGCCGAGCCATTCGTGCGGGCGGTGTTGATTGTACCACTCGACGATCGCCGAAAGCTTCTGTTGGAACTTCTCACGCCGATATGGAACCAGCAGCAGGCAAGCGAGCAGGGTTTTCAACGTGAGGATGAAACGTTCGACGACGGCAATCGAGCCGTGTTTTCCTATCGCGCCGTAGCGTGGCGGCTTGATACCTTTTCGTTTGCACCAAGCTCGGAAGCCACTGCAATCGAACTGCCCACCGCGGTCACAGATGATGTATTTCGGCGCCCTCACCCCCGGCCCCTCTCCCAACGGGCGAGGGGAGTTTTGTTTGGCTTTGGCAATCGATCGTCCCAAGAATGCCCGCACGGCCTCGGAGGATGGCTGGCTCTTGAACGCGGCAACGCCCATCACACGACGTGAGAAGTGATCGACGACGACTGCCACCCAATGGCAGAACGGCCAGCGCTGCGGCAACGCGAGCGGCAGCCACGGAATCCAAAAGCCCGCGCCGGTGGGAACCACCCTCGCGCATTGTTAGGAAGAGGGTTGCGAATGGGGAGAAGCCTGTCATTCCTCCTTGACGCTTCAAGTCCCCCCTCGCTACCGTTTACCCAATCGTTTCGCTCCCTCAAGTTTCGCGCCGCTTCGTCAATCATAAAGCCTTTTTTGCTTGCCTCGTCGCTCGGAGAGTGTATGGTTTTCACGTGGGGAAAAAAAGTTCAACTGGCTCAAGGGGAGGGTGTTATGGCCAAAACGATGGCCACGATATTCGGGCTGGTGTTGGTCGCGGTTTCGATCGGATTGAATACGGCGCGCTATCCGATCGTTTGGCAAATGGCCGAGCCGGCGTTGGCCTCGAAGACGAGCGACGAATCGCCGCCGACCGCCTCGCCGGAGCAACCGGCAACCCAGGCCCCGCACGTTGCGACGCCGGAAGCTACCGACCTGTTCACAAAGGACGATCCGCAACCGGAAGAGACAACGCCTGCGATCGAATATGACGTATCGCCGACGGATGACTTGCCGGTAACGGAAGGGCCGACGGCCGCATCGCCGGTGATGGAGGAGCCGTTGACGCCGGTCTATTTCGCGGGCCTCTCGGGCGGCGAAGGAAGCGGAATGGTTGCACGCGAGGCAGTGCGACGATTGCCGCCGGTTGTGTGGTCCGATCCGATCCAGGCTGGATCATGGTCGAATAGCGGTTCGATCCCGGTATATCCGTCGACCGGGATCGAATGAGGCGACCGTAAAAAACCGGGCGGGGCAATTGGGTGGCACGTCCCAGAACGAAGTGCTGGGCGTGGTGCCCGAGGAAACACGCCCTTCGCTACGCTCAGGGACGTGCCACCCAGTCGAAAACAGCACAATCCGAAGCTAATCCACCGGCGGCGGGACAATGACGCAAGGCAGTTGGTGCGTCCGCGCGGAATGCGGGGCGGCGAGGGCCTTCGACCAATACCGGCAAACTTCGTCCTGAGCGCGAACGAGATACTCGACCTCGGGCATTTCCGCCGCGGCCAAAGACAAGATTTCAAGCGCTTCCTCGAATCGACCCTCGCGGCAAAGATGCTCGACCCATTGGCGGTGGATGTGAACGTAGTTCTGAACGAACGCCTCGAAGCGCGGGTCCAACGTCATTCCTTGCCGCAGCAGCTCCACCGCCTCGATATACTGCCCCCTGTTGCCTAATTCGATCGACCAGTTGTTGATCGTCGCCAGCAGATTGCCGCGGGCGGTGGCGCTGGCCGGATCGAGCCGGAGGGCCTTCGTGTTGGCGGCGGCCGCTTCGGCGAAACGCTTCTCCGCCAGCAGATCGACGCCACGGTTGTAATAGATCATCGCCGCCAGTTGGATCGGCGATACTTGTCTCGCCTTTGAGGGGTCGGCCGCCGCCGCCGCCCCGATCGTCTTGCCCACGATGGCCGTTCGACGTCGCGGATCGTCCGCCAATTGGAACCAGCGAGGGCAGGTGGTCTCGATGTCGAGCGGTCCATCGGCCAGCAGCAGGCGGCTCATCGCGTGGCCGGGCATTTGTAGCCCTCGGCAATTCAGCCCCAGTCGGCCGGCGAGATAGTTGAACAGCACGGTGGCGGTGACGCAGTTGTAATGCCCCTCGTCCAACACCCGACGAAGGTCTGTATTCTTCAGGTCGTAACCGCCGCGCAGCACGCGACTGTGCATGAAGTCGAAGATCGCCTCGACCCGCTCGCGCGGCGCGTCGGCTAGTTTGTCCGAGTTGCGAAGCTGCTCGACCAGCGTGGCCGCCTTTTGCCCATAGCGTCGCAAGGAATCGTCGTCCTCGATCCCGCTGGCCACCAGCGCGGCATCCAGGGGCGAGAACTCGTCCAGCCGGCCGTCGGCCGCGTCGGCCAGCAGCCGCTCCTCCATCGCATTATTCCGCGGAGTTGCAAGAACTGACACTTCCGCCGATGCGACTTGCACCGCGAAAAGCAAAACCAGGATGGGAAGAATATGTTTCATCTGTAGGAGGCGATTATCGTGTCGTTTTGCCAACGTCCTGAGCTTGTGGATTTTTGTAGGGTGCGTGAAACGCACCATGTACTGCCGGTTGTGGTGCGTTTCACGCACCCTACAAAAATTCACAACCCCTCTGTTGCACAACTATACGATGAAGAAAAAGGGGCTGGCGTAGAAAAAGAGGCAGGAGGCCCCTCCAGACGCCGCGCTGGCTTCAACACCCTACATTCGCGACAATTATTTTTATCGGGCCGCTACGCCTTGTCTCGCGGCGTGTAACTGGTGTGCAGCAGCTCGTGGCTGCGATGGCCCAGTGGGCCGTCGGTGAGAAAATCGGCGTACAACTGCATCACGGCCGGGTTTTCGTGCGATTTGCGGAGCTTCTTTCCCTCGTCCTCGCGATAGATGGCCTCGATCCGCGCCTGGCGGACCTCGTTGTTCGTGTAGCGCGGTTGACCGCCACCGCCGATGCACCCGCCGGGGCATGCCATTACCTCGACGAAATGGTACTGTTTCTCGCCCGACTTGATCGAGGAGATCACCTGCTCGGCGTTGCCCAAGCCGTGGGCCACGGCCACTTCGAGCGTCACACCTTCAAGGAACTTCCACTCCGGCTTGACGCCTTCGATTTTCAGCGACGCCTCTTTCACGCCGCTCAGTCCGGCGATGGGGGCGACGTGCAATCCCTTCAGCGGCAACTCGCGGCCGGTGACCACTTCGTAGGCGGTGCGAATGGCCGCCTCCATCACTCCACCGGTGTTGGCGAAGATATCCGCCGCGCCGGACGATAGGCCGAGCGGGGCGTCCATTTCCTCGTCCGGCAACGCGTCGAAATCGATGCCGGCGGCGTGGATCATCTTACCCAACTCGCGCGTCGTGAGAACAACGTCCACGTCGCGCGTGCCGCTGGCGTCCATCTCCGGCCGCTGGCACTCAAACTTCTTCGCCGTGCAGGGCATGATCGAGACCACCACGATCTGCTCCGGCCGTTTGCCGAGTTTCGAGGCGTAGTAGGTCTTTGCAACCGCGCCGAACATCTGCTGCGGCGACTTGCACGTCGAAAGGTTTGGAATCAGATCGGGGTGAAAATACTCCAAAAACTTGATCCAGCCGGGCGAGCAGCTCGTAAACATGGGCAGCGGGGCGGGGGAATGATGATTTATGAATGATGAATTATGAATGCTCTGCAATTGGGATTGCTCGGAATGCCGGGATTTTGATTCATCATTCATCATTCCACATTCATCATTTGCCAAAGCCGCTTTCAACCGCATCAGCAGCTCGTTGCCCTCCTCGATGATCGTCAGATCGGCGGTAAAGTTGGTATCAAAGACGGCGTGGAAGCCCAGCCGTCGCAGCGCAGAGACCATCTTGCCGGTAACAAGCGTTCCGGGCGGATAGCCGAAGCACTCACCCAGCGCGGCGCGGATTGCCGGCGCGGTCTGCACCACCACATGGTTGTCCGGTTTGTCGAGCGCCTTCCATACGTCCTCGATCTGATCTTTTTCGGTGATGGCGCCGACGGGGCAGACGGCCGCGCACTGGCCGCACTGCACGCAGGCCACGGTATTCAGATCGTGGCAGAACGCGGGACCGATGACCGTGTCGAAACCGCGGTTTTGCGGAAACAGCGCGCCGACGTGCTGCGTCTCCAGACAGACGCTCACGCAACGCCGGCACTTGATGCACTTGCCCAAATCGCGTATCAAGGCGGGCGTGGAAGTATCGATCCGCCGGCGGGTCTTCTCGCCGACATAGGATATCTCGCGGATCCCCAACTCCGCCGCCAACGCCTGCAATTCGCAGTCCTCGTTCCGTTCGCAGGTCTGGCAGTCGCCGTTGTGTTCCGAGAGAAGCAGTTCCACAACGGTCCGCCGCGACTCGCGCACACGCCGGGTGTTGGTCAATACCTTCATTCCCTCGGTGGCGGGCATGGAACAGGAGGCGACCAGGTTGCGGGCGCCTTCCACTTCCACCACGCACACCCGGCACGCGCCGACCGCCTTCAATCCTTCCACGTAGCACAGTGTGGGAATCCGCATCCCGCAGAGTTTGGCGGCGTCCAGGATGGTGGTTCCTTCGGACACTTCGACGGGGTTGTTGTTGATCGTCAGTGAGATCATCGGTGTTTTCTGGTGTTTGTCAGCGTGGGAAAACTAAACGCATTGTGTAATGTGAAAACGCACTTTTTAACGTGAGGCCGTCGCTTCAACGTGATTTACCGTACAGCGTTTGCCGTAATCGCAGCGGAGGCAGCGTTTGGCCTGACACACCGCCACCGACTCGCGCCATGGCTGCTCCACTTCGTCGAAGTTGCCTCGGCGACGCTCGACGGGGAGCAAGTTCAGCTTCTCGCGCGGGGTGTCGGAAGGCTCGGCATCGGGGTCGAAGGCCGTGTCCACTTCGCGGTCCTTCCGCCAAAATGCGTGGTTGGCGCCGGTAAGATATTGATCAATGCCGACTGCCGCGCGTTCGCCCGCCGCCACCGCCTCGACGACCGACGACGGGCCGGTCACGGCGTCGCCCCCGGCGAAAATCCATTTTTCCGAGGTCTGGCAAGTGACCGGGTTAATTTGGACGAACGACTGGTTGCGGGACTCGATATGCACGTGCGGGGTGATCTTTTGCAGGTCGAGCGTTTGTCCGATGGCCACCAGGACGTGATCGGCGGGGATGACGAAGGCGTCGCCCCCTTCTTCCGGCCGGCGGCGTCCCGAGCGGTCGAACTCGCCAAGCCGCATGGGTACGCACTTGATGCCCGTCACCCGCTTGTCCTCGTACAAGACTTCGGTCGGTGCGGTCAGCAGTTTCAGCACTACTCCCTCGTGCTCCGCTTCTTCGATTTCTTCCTCGTAAGCGGGCATGACCTCGCGGCTGCGGCGGTAGACGACCGTGATTTTTTCGGCCCCGAGCCGCAGGGCTGTGCGGGCAGCGTCTATGGCCGAATTCCCTCCCCCGATCACCACTACATTCTTACCGACCGGGACCGAGCCGCGAAGGTTGTAGGTCCGCAGGAAGCTGAGCGCGTCGGTGATACCCTCGGCGTCCGAGCCGGGCAACCCCAACTCGATACCCAGCGGCGCGCCGACGCCAAGGAACACGGCGTCGTAGCCTTCCGCCCGCAACGCCTTGAGCGTCACGTCTTCGCCCAGCACCATGTTGGTGAAAATCTCGACACCCATTCTCTCGATCATGCGCACCTCTCGGGCGACGATCTCGCGCGGCAGCCGATAGGCCGGGATGGACTGAACCAGCATACCACCGGGACGCGGCTCGGCCTCGAATATCTTCGGCCGGTATCCCTGCCGGGCAAGGAAGTAGGCACAGGACAGGCCCGCAGGGCCAGCCCCGATGATGGCGATCTTCTGCTTCGCGCTGAATTCGTCCTCGCGGACCTCGGGCAACTGGATCGTCACCTCCTGATCGACCATGAACCGCTTGATACCCCGGATCGACACCGGCGCGTCGATGGTTGATCGCCGGCACTTGTCCTCGCAGGTGTGGAAGCAGACGCGGGAACAAACGGCCGCAAAGGGGTTCCGGTCGCGGTGCAGACGCAACGCTTCGGCGTAGCGTTTCTCGCCAACCAGCGAAACATAGCCGGGGATGTCCACGTTGGCCGGGCAGGCGCTAGAGCAAGGCGCGCTAACCAGCGCCGCGCAAACACCCGCCCTACAGTGCTTGTCCCGAATGTGTTCGATATACTCGTGGCCGAAGTGGCGGATGGTCGAAAGGACGGGGTTCGGCGCCGTCTGTCCCAGTCCGCAGAGCGACGTGTCCTTGATCATCTCGCCCAACTCGATGAGCCGTTCGACGTCGTCCTCCTCGCCGTGGCCGTCGCAGATGCGGTTAAGAATTTCGAGCATCCGCTTCGTACCCACCCGGCAGGGAGCGCACTTGCCGCACGACTCCTCCTGGACGAATTCGATGAAGTAACGGGCCACGTCGACCATGCAACTGTCCTCGTCCATGACGATCAGGCCACCGGAGCCCATAATCGCCCCTAGCTCGGAAAGCGATTCGTAGTCGAGCGGGACGTTCAGGTGTTGCTTCGGGATGCAACCGCCGGATGGTCCGCCGATCTGTGCCGCCTTGAACTCCTTGCCGTTGGGTATGCCGCCGCCGATGTCGTAGATCAGATCGCCCAGCGGAGTGCCGACGGGCACCTCGATCAGACCGGAGTTCTTGATCGTTCCGGCCATGGCGAAGACTTTTGTGCCTTTGCTCCGTTCGGTGCCTTGGGCGGCGAACCAGGGGCCGCCATTAAGGATGATGGCCGGCACGTTGGCGTAGGTCTCGACATTGTTCAAGACGGTCGGCTTGCCCCAAAGTCCTTGCACGGCGGGGAACGGCGGGCGCGGACGCGGCTCGCCGCGGTTGCCTTCGATCGAAGTCAGCAGAGCCGTTTCCTCGCCGCAGACAAACGCCCCGGAACCCATGCGGATTTCGATGTCGAAGTCGAACGACGAGCCGAGGATATTCTTGCCGAGCAGGCCACGCTCACGGGCCTGGTTCAAGGCGATTTTCAACCGCTGGACGGCCAGCGGATATTCGGCGCGGACGTAGATGTAGCCGTGCCGCGCTCCGACCGTGTGGCCGGCGATCACCATGCCCTCGATCACGCTGTTCGGATCGCCCTCGAGGATGCTGCGGTCCATGAACGCACCGGGATCACCCTCGTCGGCGTTACAGACGACGAACTTCTTCTCTCCGGCGGTGTCGCGGGTGAACTTCCACTTCCGCCAGGTCGGAAACCCCGCCCCGCCGCGACCCCGAAGCCCCGAGGTCCGCATCGTCTCGATCACTTCGTCGGCGTCGTTCCGCGTAATCGTCCGGGCAAGGGCCTGATATCCGTCGCGGGCGATGTAGGAGTCGATCCGTTGCGGGTCGATCTCGCCGCAGTTGCGCAAGAGAATTTTGTTCTGCCGCTTGAAGAAGTCCATCTCCGCGGCGTTGGGTACGCTGCGGCCGTCGGGTCGCTTGTGCGTGAGCCGCTCGACTATCCGCCCTCGCCCAACGTGCTCGACAACGATGTCCTTGGCGTCTTGCGGCTTGACATTCTCATAAAAAACGTCGCCGATCATCAGCACCGGACCGCCGGAACATGGTCCCATGCATCCGGTCCCCACGATCGAGACTTTGTCCAGCATTTGCCGGTCGGTGAGTTCCCGTTCGAGGGCCTTTTTGACCTTTTCCGCGCCCGAGGCGATGCAACTGGCGCCGAGACAAAGGTGGATACGCAGATGTCCATCGGCCAACGACGCGGCTTCTTGTTCGCAAAGAGTGTCGCGTAGGGCCGTTAGTTCTCCCGGGTTCGCAATTACTTGAGTCACTAGTCGCTCTCTCCGTTGCCGTTGTCGTCAGTGGCGGAATTATCGCGGTATCGGTCGAGGATTTTGGGAATCTGCGCCGGCCTGACCCGCTGATGCACGTCGTCGTCGATCATGATTACCGGGGCCAGTCCGCACGCGCCGAAGCAACGCCCCACGTCGAGCGAGAACATCCGATCGGAACTGGTCTCTCCAACCTCGATCCTCAGCAGGTCTTTTGAAGCGGCAAGAACCTCCTTGCCACCGCGGACATAACAAGCCGTGCCCAAACAGACTCGGACCAGATGTTTTCCGCGGGGAACCGTGGTGAAAAACGAATAGAACCCGACCACGCCCGCCACCTCGCTGTATGGCTTGCCAAGCGATAAGGCGATCTTCTTCAGCGCCGTCTCGGGCAGGTAGCCGAAAATGGCTTGGGTGATTTGCAGCACCGGGATCAAAGCACCGGGTACCGATGTGTAATCCGCAAGCACGTCGTCGAGTTGTGCCAAAAGCTCTTCTTCAGTGGCTTCGTTGCAGTCGGGGCATTTGGATAAATACGTCGAAAAAGGCATAGTTGGCCTTACAGGATAATCAAGGCTGTCTTCAAGTATTACAACTATTTATGCTAACATGACTGCTCGGGGCAATTCAAGGGGTATCGAATAAATTTCCAAAAGGACGTGCCACCCCCAGTGGAATTTCACCACGTTACCGATTCGCCGGTCCTAAAGTGTCGCATCACGCGATGTACTTGCCGCGGGGCGTGTAGTGGGTGTGCAACAATTCGTGGCTGCGGTGGCCGCAAGGGCCGTCGGTGAGGAAGTCGGCGTAGACTTGCAGCAGGGCCGGGTTTTCGTGCGACTTGCGGATGGTGTACGAGCGGTCCTCGTCATAGATTGCCTTGGCGCGGGCGGCGCGGATTTCCGGGCTGGTGGGGATCGGCTGTCCGCCGCCACCCAAGCAGCCTCCGGGGCAGGCCATGAACTCGATAAAGTGACATTCGCTGAGTTTTCCGCCCGCCTTGATGTCCTCCATGACAAGCTTGGCGTTTGCCGTGCCGTGTGCGACGGCGACTTTCAAGGTAGCGCCCTTCAGCCAGTTCCAGTCCTCGAATAGGTGCGAGATAATGGCCGGCACCGGTCCGACCTCGGTGATCGGCAACTCGGCGTAGCGGATACCATCGAATCCGCGCACGGGCTTCACTTCAGCATGGTCGAACAGGCTTTCGACCTTCTTGCCGGTAACCAGCTCGAGCACGGTGCGGATGGCCGATTCCATCACGCCGCCGGTGGTGCCGAAGATGACCCCGGAGCCGGTGGCGGTGCCGAAAGGCTCGTCGAAATCCGACTTGGGCATGTTGGGTAGATCGACGCCCACTTCGCGGATCATCTTGGCCAGTTCACGGGTGGTCAGGCCATAGTCAATATCCTTGTATCCGCTGGCGCACATTTCCGGGCGGTTGCACTCGAACTTCTTCGCCGAACAGGGCATCAAGGCCACGGTGACGATGTCCCGCGGATCGACGCCCGTCTTTTCGGCGTAATATGTTTTCAGCAGGGCGCCGAACATCTGCTGGGGGCTTTTGCACGAAGAGACGTGATCGAGATGCTCCGGGTAGAAGTGTTCGGCGAACTTCACCCAGCCGGGCGAACAACTGGTGAACTGCGGCAGGGGACCGACGTGCGGCGAGTTTGGCACTGGCTCAGCCAGTGGCACGCCGCCGGTCAACGCCCGATGCAGACGCATCAGCAACTCCGTTCCCTCCTCGATGATCGTCAGATCGGCGGCGAAGTTGGTGTCGAACACCTTGTCGAAGCCGCAATAGCGCAGGGCGGTGTTCATCCGGAAAGTCATTGGTTGGCCGGGGGGTAGGCCGAAGCACTCGCCGATTCCAGCGCGGGGACTGGGCGCCGTTTGGATGACGACGTGCTTGGTCGGATCGTCGATCGCCCGCCAGACCTCGTCGGTGTTGTCGTTCGCCCTCAACGCGCCGGTGGGACAGCGGTTGATGCACTGGCCGCAGTTGATGCAGATGACGTCGGAGAGCGGTTTGTCGCCGAAAGTGGTGATCTTGATGCGGTTGCCGCGGTCGATGGCCTCCAGCACGCCGACTTCCTGAAGGTCGATACAGGTCCGCACGCAGCGCCGACAGAGCACGCACTTGTTCATGTCGCGCACCAGGGCGTGGCTCGAAAGATCGATCTCGTAGCGCGGTTTCTCCATGCGGCCGAAGCGGAAATAATCCACGCCGTATTCCTCGGCCAGCGATTGCAACTCGCAATTGCCGTTGCGGGCACACGTATAGCACTCGCCATAGTGAGTGGCCAGCATGAGGTCCAGAATGTGCCGCCGGGCCTTGCGGACCGCGGGTGTGTGGGTCTTAACATGGATCGGCGCGGTGATCGGGTAGCTGCACGACGCTTGCAGCGTCCTTTGCCCCTCGACCTCGACCACGCAAATCCGACACACGCCGGCCAGACACAAGTCCTCGTGATAGCAAAGCGTGGGGATGCGGATGCCTAGTTGTTGGGCGGACTCGAGGATCGTGGTCCCCAGCGGCACGGTGATCGCGCGGCCGTCGATCGTCACCTCGATCTGTTTGCCAAGCGCCTTGGCGTGTTCGAGCACTTCTGCCGTGCGGCCGCGTTGGCTGGCCGGGGCGCGGGTAGGATGGCCGTGGGGGAGCAGTTCTTCGGACATGGGATTAAGTTTTCAGTTATCAGTTTTCAGTTGTCAGAGCATGCAGGATTTCTGCAACGCTGATTTTGGATCCGTTTAGCGGCCGCCGGCACGGCGGCCCGTGTTCTGCCGCAAGCCGCCGTACCGGCGGCTGCTAAACATGCGACATTGTTGTCCCGGCACTCAACTGGCGAATGAAAAAACACACAATTTATCCCGCACGGCCGATTCTTCCGAGTATTTCGTCTTGAAAATGCTCGACGATCGAGAGAAACGCGTTTGGCGCCATTTGGCCCAGGCCGCACTTGGAGGCCAACTGCATGGTCTCTCCCAACGAACAAAGCTCGTGTATGTAGTGCATCGAACAGCGGCCTTGCTGGAGCATCTTGACGCCTTCGATCAATTTTGGGGTGCCTTCCCGGCAGGGCGTACATTGGCCGCACGACTCGTCGGCGAAAAATTCGAGGAAGTTTTCGGCCACGCGGAGCATGTCTCGATCCGGGCCGAAGACGATTACCGACCCACCGGTGGGAATGTCTTCAAAGGCGATGGTCCGCTCGAACTGGTCGGCGGGCACGCACTGGCCGGCGGCCCCGCCCACCTGCACCGCCTTGGCCCCCTCGCCGCCCACCCTCTTCAACAATTCGGCGACCGTGATCCCCATGGGAAACTCATAGACCCCCGGCTGACTGCAATCGCCCGAGACGCTGAACAGCTTCAACCCGGTCGATTTTTTGGTGCCGATGCTATTGAACCACTTGGCGCCCTTTGCCAGGATGCAGACGACCCAGGCGAACGTCTCGACGTTGTTGACGATCGTCGGATTGCCGAGGTATCCGGTGTCGATCGGGAAGGGAGGGCGGTTGCGAGGCTCGCCGCGCTGGCCTTCGAGCGACTCGATCAGGGCCGTTTCCTCGCCACAGACGTAGGCTCCGGCGCCCATGCGGATTTCGATGTCGAAATCAAATCCATCGCGGCCGCGGATTTTTTTACCCAGCAGATTTTGTGCCCTCCGCCGCAGCAACACGGTTTCCAAATGCGAACGGAGATAGGCATACTCGCCGCGGAGATAGACGATGCCATGTTTCGCGCCGATCACAAACGCGCCGATCGTCATGCCCTCGAAGACCATATCGGCGAAATCGGAGAGGATCACCCGGTCCTTGAAGGTTCCCGGCTCGCCTTCGTCGGCGTTGCAGATGACGTATTTGTACTCGCCGGGGCTTTTGATGGCTAAGTCCCATTTCAGGCTAGTGGGAAAGCCCGCTCCACCGCGGCCGCGAAGCCCCGAGGCCTCGATCCGTCCCAGGGCATCGGCCGACGGCCGCTCGAGCGCCGAGTTCAGGCCGCTGCCCGGCTCGATCGAGCAAAACGTGAGCGATCCGCGCGTGGTTTCGGCAATCATCAGCATCGCTCCTTGTCGGCCGTGGCGTGTACCCCGAACGTACTGCGACATTCATCGAGAATGCTATGCACCTTTTCCGGAGTGACTTGAGTGTAGATTTTCTCGTTGACCAGCATCGCCGGCCCCTGGTCGCACATCCCCAGACAGTTTGCCCAACCGAGTGTAAACTTGCCGTCGGGGGTCGTCTCGCCGAACTCGATCCCAAGATCGTTTTCCAACTGCCGTGCGACGTTGCCCGCGCCGTTCATGTCGCAGGCGATTGTCCGGCAAAGCCGGATTACGAACTGCCCCTGCGGCTTGTCTTCCAAAAAGCTGTAAAACGAGACGACGCTTGACACTTCCACCGGGTGAATGTCAAGCAAATCTGCAATCACCTGCATAGAGTATTCGGAAATGTGATACCGGGTCCGCTTCAGTTCTTGGAGGATGGGCATCAACGCACTGCGGTCGCGGCCGAAGCGGTCGGTCATCTTCACCAGATTGTCGCGGAGCCGTTCCTGTTCGGTTATTAACATGCTGTGGCCTTTGGTTTCTGCCGGACAACCCGCCGTGAACATACCCGAAAAGCCCCAATATACCACGTCGCATGGTGTTCGCAAGTGTATGGTGATCGCTCGGGTGGCACGTCCCTGAGCGAAGTGAAGGGCGTGGACGCCATCGACGTGAAAGGATGCCCGCGGTCTCTTCCCCCTCCACCCTTCACTTTTCACTCTTCCCCACCTCTTCGGCCATCGCCAACCTTTGTGCAACCGGCGGGTGGCTGTGGAACAGGAACATGTCGAGCCAATGCGGGGTCGGATCGTCCTTGTTCAGCTTGGCCAGCTTGCGGAAGGCCGATCGGTAGGCGTCGTTCAAGCCGGTTCGCTCCAGGGCGTAGCGGTCGGCCTGGCGTTCAAAATGGCGGCTGACCGCGTTTTGAAGCGGCTCGAACAACATCGCCATAAGCGTCAGAATCAACAGCATTAGCGGCAACGTATCGACGGGCAATCGGGTGTAGTCGATCGTGCCGCCACTGCGGGACACCCACGCAGCCAACAGCCGGTCGCACACCAGGAAGCCCGCGGCGCTGTAGAACAAACCCGCCACCATGATCTTCCAAATATGGCGGAAAACATGGTGGCCGATCTCGTGGGCAAAGATGACTTCGATCTCGTCGGGTTGGAACCCGTCGAGCAACGTGTCGCCGAACAGTACACGACGGGTATGGCCCAGGCCGGCCAGCATGGCGTTGGCCTTGACCGTCTCCTCGCTGAGGTCCATGCGGTAAACGCCCTCGATCGACAAACCCGTACCCTCGGCCAATCGGGAGATGCGTTCGGTCAAATCCGGCGAGTCGAGTTTCTTAATCCGGTAGAACAGCGGCAGGATCAGCACGGGCGTCAGTTGTCCCAGGACGACGCTGACGACGAAGAACGCTCCGGTCGCCGCCAGCCACCACCAACCGCCAAGCGTCCAGATCAGCCAGTACAATCCCAAGACCACACATAGCGACAACGCCGTGGACAGCAAGTTCCGTTTAACGTACCGCCAAAGCCACCTGCCGAAAGATTGCGTGCTGAGCTGAAACTTGTGCTCCAGCACGTGGCCGGAGTAGAACGACAACGAGAACGACACGACGATGTGCAGACCGGTGACGATTAAAAACAATGCCGCCAAACGTAGCGACCAGTTCTCCTCCAGAAGCGGATACGTTTGCAGCCAGGCGTCCAACGGCCGGGCCAGCAGCAGCGCCGCGACGGCCAGATATACGACGTCGATGGCCTTGTCGACCAGCGTGCAGACCAATTCCAACCGGCCGTAGCGCTTCGCCTCGGCCAGCTCCCCGCCGGTCATGCCGGCGGGGCCGGACACCACGGCGGAGGCGTCAAGTTGCGTCGATGCTTGCTCCTGATTCAACAAGGTCGTGCCTCGGATTCGGGTTTCGCCGCAATGAAACCGGGTGAGAAAAGGAAAATTACGATGCAACAGATGCAACAATGGTATCGAAAAGGGCTGTCGGAACAGCCGATGACGCCTGCATGATAACAAAGAAACGGCCGAAGTGCAAACCTTCGGGTGGCTAGTCCGCTTTTCTCACCAACTTGTAGGGTGGGTCAAGCAAACCTGCCTCCTGGTGGGACTTCGGTCGCGGCAACAAGGCATGTCCAACCACAAGATGTTATATATGGGGCGATTGGTTTGCGCAGCCCCACCAAGGACTTGTGCGACCTTGTCCCACCCTACACTGAGAAATGCGGGCTAGAATGTTTCGTCGGAGTAAGGGAAAGACGTTTCGGGCAGAGGCGCAACCGGAATGACATTCTCGCCCGGCGGAAGGAATTCAATCATTCCTACCGGGCCTTCCGGGCCAAGTCGAGGGAGGGCGTAGAAGTCAGAAGGAGTCTGCCTTTTGGGTTTAATATGCCCCAAGCGAATCCTTGGAGAGGGTGATATATCGCTCGGTGTGGCCTGAGGAGGAATTTCAAACAAGTTTGGCGGATCGTCCCCGGTCGCCTTGGGCAGCGTGCTTACCCGGCTCTCCAATCCCAGCGACCTCGGCTGTCCCAGGTGGTTCAACCGTCCCGGCATGTCCGGCCGCCAAATGTGCGGCGTGAGGATCACGATCAGTTCCTTCTTCTGTCTCTTGGTCGTCGTCTCGCGGAAAAGAGAGCCGATCCAGGGAAGCCGGCTCAAGAACGGCAAGCCCACGTAATCCACCTGTATCTCGTGGTCCATCAACCCGCCAATCACGATCGTGGTGCCATCGGACACCAACACATTGGTGGTTACTTGCGCGGTGTTGGTCTGCGGGACGTCGTTTGTGTCCAGGTGTCCCGAACTGCGTTCGGGGTGAATCTCCATGCGGACCATGCCATCCGAGGAGATGAAGGGGCGTATCCGCAACAGCGTACCGATGTCCATGAACTCCACTTTTTCGACCGTGCTGGTCTGCGTCTGGGTGCTGGTCTTGTAACCCAGCCGGTCTCCAAGCTGGATTTCCGCCCGCTGTTTGTTCAGCACCAAAAGACGCGGGCAAGCGAGCACCTTGATTTCGCCCATGCTTTCCAACGCGCGGATGAAACTCGTGGTGTTGTCGGCGACGAACCCGAACTTCAGGCCGTTGGCGACTTCGGAGAACCCGGCGCCGGTGGTGCCGGCGAGTTTTCCGGCGGAAGTAATCACTTTGGCCGGCGGGAATCCGGTCGCCGCGTTGATCGCCGCCCCGCTTCCCACCACGCCCAAGGTGTTCTGGGCGCCGTCGAGCAAGGCGAAGTTCACGCCCAATTCCATTCCTTTGTTCAGCTTCACGCTGACGATCACCGCTTCGATCAACACCTGAACCGGCTGCACGTCGATCTGGGCAACGACGCGGTCGATCGCTTTCAGCACATTCTCATAATCCTGAACAATGACGACGTCGCCGCCGGCCATCGCGTTGCCGCCGGCCTTTTCAGCATCGGTCTTGATGCCGACCTCGCTGTCCGGCGATCTGCTGATCGTGCCGCGGGGACTCAGCAGCGGCTCGATCATCGCCTCCACGTCGGCACTCTTTATGTAGTCCAGATGATAAACCCGCACCGGCAATCTTCCGTCCTCGCCCTCGGGCGACTCCGACCGTGCGGTAACGAAAATCATGTCGTTCACGCGTTGAATTTTCAGTCGGCAGAGCCGGGCAATGGCCTGCAATATCTCGTCGGCAGTCTTGTCCCGAAGGTCCAAGGTCACGTTGCCGCTAACGCCGGGAGAGACCAGGATGCTCATGTCGGCCTGCCGGCTGAGAATCTCCAGCGCCTTGCGGACGTCGAGATCGTCCACGTGCAGGGTGATCGGCTTTTCGCCTTTGCCCAAGAACGACGGCTTGGCCGCGTTCGTCGGATCGGCATTCCCAGGTGACTCGTCCGCGGGTATGCCCAGAGGCAACGGCACCTCTTCCGGCGACGGTGCCTCGGGCACCGTCAAAACACCCTGCGAAGACTGGACCGGCGCGTCGGGGGGGATCGGCTCGGCATCCTCAAAATTGGCGTGGCGTACGTCGGCATAATTGCTGGGTACGCCGTTCTTTCCCGCCGATGCCCGATCCACGGCCACTTCCACAGATTTTTTATGGGGATGGTCGCGTTGGTGCAAGCCAAACCCTTGCACACAGCCCGCGACCGTCGCGCAGAGCCAAAGCACACCCGCCGTTGCGGATAGGATACCGTGCCTTCGCATTCTGCTTGGGATCGCTTTCTCTGCCCGCTCGCTGTTCTCTACGCTGCCTATTGCCTGGGGGCCAGTCAGATGGCATGCGCGTAGTACATACCCTCCACCCGGCAGTGTAGTCTCATAACAGTAATCGAGCAAAATCGTGTGGAACTTAACGTTTTTCCCGATTACATAAACTAGGTGGAAATTGCGGACTATATTGAGGGCAACTTCTGGTATTGGCTATCCGCTAGTCGGCGCCACCTTGACAACGACTCTGCCGATCCGCAAAATTAGAGAAACTAGCCGGACTGGACTATTATGCACCAACCGCAATTCCCCCGTCGATTCGGACTGGCGTTGACCGCCGGCGCTATTCTATTGCCTGTCTGCATCTGCGTAGTATTGGGTGTCACTGCCCTGCTGGAGGGGATGGGTGACATCGCCGGCGGGGTGGTGCTGCGCCGAATCGTCCTGGCAGGAAGCGTCCTTTGGATCATCGATTTGGTTTGCCTCCTGCTGGTTTTAGCCATCGGCACTCTTCACGGACCGGATAAACCGGACGAGCCTTAGAGGCCCGAAAAAGTCGGATTTGGGAGCTTGGGTGCCACTACGGGCTGTTAGATCGCGTCTTGTCCGGTAGATTTTTTCTACCAATTCGCCCCACTCCGCACGGCGTAAGCTAACTTATCAACGTCGGGTTTACGTCGTGGGCAGACACACCATTCGGCAACCCGTGTATTTCGGATCGATCCGGACTATCAGGAACAGACCCCAATAGCCCGAAAAATCCGCAACACCCAACCATATTACGCAGAATATCCATACTGCCACTTTGTTGGTTTCTGCGTAAACATGGTGGTTTGCCGATAGGTGTAGACAGATGCATTGTTGATCGACGGCGGGAAACGCCAGCGATCGAGCCCGGCTGAAAGGTTGAATGTTCTTCCAAAGACTTTTACCAAGACTGGTCAGTAGAGATGATTGACATGCCACTGGATGATCGGGTACTTACCGCTTTGGAGAGAAACCCTTACCTGACTCGCCGCAACTTACGTTTCGAGACCAGTTCCGGCCGCGTTACACTACGGGGCGTGGTGAACACCTACTTCCAAAAACAGATGGCTCAGGAGTCGCTTCGACACGTCGACGGCGTCGCCGAAATCGCCAACGAGTTGGAAGTATGTTGGACGTAATAGCGCGTCGCTTTAGCGTGGTTGCCGTGGGCGGCCCATAACGGCCTCCTGTCGGTCGCGGTATGGCGGCAACCTCTCGTCCAGGCGACAGGCGTGCAGCACTCGGCGGTTGTACGGCGAGAGGCCGCAAAGCCGCAATACGCCGTCGTGCTCTTGAATCCGCCGATACAACAAAAACAGTTGTTCGACCAGCGCGCTGTTCATCAAAGGCACTTGATCCAACTCCAGCACCACCCGGTAGGTGAAGTGCTGTTCCAAGAGGGACCAGATTCCTTCCATCAGCGAGGGCGAATCCGGTTCGGCCGGATCGAAATTCTTGATCCGTACGATAAGCCAATCCGGCCCCCGTTGAACGTCAAACTCGCAACCGGGAGCAATAGCCAACATCACGTTTCTCCTTCAACGTTGCGGACAACCCGCGAGAAAAGAAAAGCCTGCCTAACCGATATCTTAACAATCGTTACTCCCAAGGCAACCCCGCCAATCTAGCGGCCCATTCCCGCATCCAGATGATTGCCGTTTACCCAGCCAGGGAGTTACTACAGGGAAAAGCAACCGTTCACGGGCCGGCTGGGGACTGGTCCATTTTTCGGCGAAAAAACGCATTTTGCCGACAAACCGTTGGCCGAAAACATGGATCTGTCCCCTTCCCGCGGCACCAGGGGGGGCAGTCCCCTGCGGACGGTTACCGGGAAAAACGGATAGTTGCCGTCGTCTTTGCCGCGCGGTACACTTCCACGGCGTTGTATGAGACGTTCATTATGACAGTAGGGGAGACTGAATCATGAGAAAAACAATCATCGCCTTGGCCGCCTCCCTCTTGGGGGTGGCTTTGTGTTTGCTGCTCACGGCCTCCGCCTCGGCACGGCATCCATACGGACGGTACTATCCGAGCCATGCCCCTGTCGTGGTCGCCGGCTACGGGTACGGTTTCGGTTACGTCGCGGTGCCTTACCGCTACACCTACAACCCGCGTCGGGCATATCGGCAATCCTTACGGTACGGTTATCTGCCGTTGCCGCCGAGAGTGCCGGTCGCCGTGTACGGCTATCCATACTACGGCTACGTCCCGCAACCGCTCGGACCTGTTCGTGGTCCCAGAGACTACATGTACCGGCCGGGCTACGAGCAACCGCTTCGCCAGCCTGTCCCAACGCCGGCCAACCCTCGCACGCAACCAGCGCCGGCGCCCCAGTCTAATCCCGAGTTGATTCCCACACCGTCCAGCGATCTTTAATGGAGGGAGTGAAAAAAGAGTGGAAAAGGTGGGAGTGAACCCGACGCAATTCATTATCGAGATGGAATGATGTTCACGGACACCTCGATCGCTTCGCCGTTCGTTCCTGCCGCGGTGCTTTGCCAAACGGAGCGCCACGCACAACCGAACGCCGCTACGCTTCCAACATGGCCGGATTCTATTGTCGCTTTTCGCTCTCGTCAAGAATTAAAGACTCCCGACCCCTTTATCGCCGTAGCATCACGCCGGCGGCTTGGCCTTGGGGAGTGACGCTGAGGTGAATGAAGCTGTCGCCCGGAGGAACGTCGCCGTCGTGGACCGCCGAGATTGGACAGTCCGGGTCGGGCGTCGCGTAGTTGAGGATCGGAAACAGCCGGTCGTGCCCAAGTGCCAACAGGCTGGCGATCAATTCCACCGACCCGCCGCCGGCGCCAAGATTGCCGAAGTAACTCTTCGCGGCAGTTACGGGCAACGGTTTTTTGCGCGTGGCGAAAACCCGCTGGATAGCGCCGGCCTCTTCCGCGTCGCCGCCGCGAGTGCTAAGTCCGTGTGCGTGTAGATGGCCCACGTCGTCGAGTTCCACGTCGGCCGCTTGCAAGAGCGCTTTGAGCACGTTTTCCATCGCCTGGCCGCGTCGGGCCTCGAGCCGTCGGCCGATTGCCGAGCTGCCGGCGGCGGCGATCACCTCGCCGTAGATCGTCGCGCCGCGGGCTTCGGCGGCGGCAAGCTCCTCGATGACCACGGCCCCGGCCCCTTCGCCCAGGACCATGCCGCTCCGATTGCGGTCGAAGGGCCGGCTTATGGCGGCCGGATCGCGCTGGCCGACGGCCACTTCCTCCTGCCCGATGGTGTGGATCATCTTCATCGGATGCAGCCGCGAGCCGGTGGCGCCGACGAGCATCACATCCGCGCTGCCACGGAGGACGATCTGATATGCCTCGCCCAAGGCGGCGTCGGCCGCCGACTCGCGCATGGTCAAGGAATTGTTTGGGCCGCGAAAGTCGTTGTAGATGGCCAAATGACTGGCCGGCATGTTCGGCAGGTATTTCAACAGCCACAAGGGCGACATCTTCGCCAAGCCCTCGGTCCCCCATTGCGGGAATTGGAACCGATCCTGTTCGTCCATGCAATTTACGATCCCCTCGCAAAACTCCTCCGGGTCCGAAAGCAGGTAGTCCATGCCGAAGGCGATTCCGCTGCGGTCGGGGTCGGGCTGGTCGAGGTTCAGACCGGCGTCGGCCAGCGCCGACTGGGCGGCGGCCACGCCCATCTGACACTCGCGGCACATTACCTTCAACCCTTTGCGGATCGCCTTCTTCCGCTCCTTCGGCAGCGGGCCGAAATCGTCAATCTTGCCGGTAAACTGCCGGGCCTCGGCGCCGAAACCGACCGGCAGCGTCTCGGCCGCGGCAACTCCCAACGGGGCCACGCCGCTACGCCCCTGCGAGAGCGACTCCCACAGCGCATTCTTGGTGTTCCCCAACGGGCAAACCAACCCCACTCCGGTAACGACCACTCGTCGCGCGGCTTTTATCATGCACTCACCAATCGATTTTTTGATGATGGATATCCGTGAAACCGCCTATTCTAACGGTCTGTTCGATCGGCGTCGAGTCGGGCGTTAAGCGAGCCGGGCTCCCATTGACGGGTGGCACGATGGGCCGGTACACTTCTGCTATCTTATCCCAACTGTTTGTGCCCGTCCTCTTTTAGAATCGGCGGGGCAACCGTTCACAGGGGACTGTCCCAATTTCCGCGGCGTGAGGTACGTTGCCGGGCTGCTGGAAGGAATGGTCGGCGAAATGAAGTTTATGCAACAACTTGCCCATGCCGGTAAAATCGCACAAGGTATTTTCATAGCAAGGAAAAAATAATGGGCCAGTGTTGCCGCGGCAATCAGGACAACGCGAAGCCGGTATGCGGCGAAAACTGCTCGCCGGAGGTTTGGTTCGACTCGATGTTGCAGAACTGTCTGCAATACGCGAGGGAGGCCCATTCGTCGGGCAAGCCGGTGGTGGGCATCCTCTGCGAGTACACGCCCCGCGAGTTGATAATGGCAGCCGGCGGCGTGCCGGTCTGCCTCTGCGGCGGATCGGCCGACACCATTCCGCCCGCCGAGGAACACTTGCCGGCCAATTTGTGTCCGCTGATCAAGTCCACCTTCGGCTACCACGTGCTGGGGAACAATCCCTTCATGGAAATGGCCGACCTGATCGTCGCCGAAACCACCTGCGACGGCAAGAAGAAGATGTATGAGTTGATGGGCGAGACCCGGCCGGTATACGTACTCGAACTGCCGCAAAAAGCCGACGACCCCGACGCCATGGCGCATTGGATCGCCGAACTGGAGAAGTTCAGGGACTTTTTACAACAACGGTACAACGTCGAGATAACCGATTGCTCGCTTCGCCGGGCCATCGGCACAATAAACCGCGAGCGCGGCCTGCGGCGCGAGTTAGCCTCGCTGATGCAGTCCGAGCGACCGTCGGTCACCGGCCGTCAGCTTATCAAGTTCAAGAGCAGCATATCCGGCATCGACGCCGATCTCGCCCAGTACGAACAAGCCGTCTTGCTCTATCGCGGCCAATCCACCCCGTGCAAATCCCCGACGCCGGTTCGCGTCCTGATGACCGGCGTGCCGATCGTCAGCGGCGCCGAGCGAGTGCTGGACATCGTTGAGCAGAGCGGCGGATTGGTCGTCGCCATGGACAACTGCACCGGCCTGAAGCCGATCCTGGAGGACGTCGATGCCGATGCGCCCGATCCGCTAACGGCGTTGGCCGAGAAATACTTCCATCTGCCTTGTTCGGTGATGACCCCCAACGAGCGCCGGCTGGAAACTCTTCGCCAATTGGCCGCCGAGTATCGACCGGAGTGCGTTGTCGAACTGATCTGGCAGGCGTGTTTGACCTACGACGTGGAATCGAACAGGGTGCGGCGGCTAGCCGAGGACGAGTTGGGGATACCTTATCTCCGCATCGAGACCGATTATTCCCCTTCCGACTCCGCCCGCATCGCGGTCCGCGTGGAGGCCCTGTTCGAGACGATCCGCGACGGGCTGGAACCGATGTTGCGCACGCGGCTGGAAGCCCTGGTGGAAACGGCAAAGGAGAACGGGCGACGATGATTTGTGCAGGTATTGACGCAGGCTCGCGGACATTGAAGATTGTGCTGCTGGACGCCGAGCGGCTCACTCCGATCGCCTCGGCGGTGGTCGACCAGGGCGTCGACCAGAACCGGCTGGCCGCCGATCTGCTGGCACGGCTCTTGCGGGACAACGGATTGCGGCGGGACGACCTTGGCGCCATGGTAGGCACCGGATACGGCCGAAAACTCCTTAGCTCTACCGATTCGACCGTGACCGAGATCACCTGTCAGGCCCGGGGTATCCGCCACTGCCTACCGGAAGCCCGCACAATCATCGACATCGGCGGCCAGGACAGCAAGCTGGTACGACTGAAGGAGAACGGCACGGTGGCCGATTTCGCGATGAACGACCGCTGCGCCGCCGGCACCGGCCGATTCCTGGAAATGTTGGCGGCACAGCTCGGCGCCAACTTGACCGCGTTGGAGCCGCTGGTCCGGCAGAGCCGCAGCCCGGCGGTGATCAGCAGCATGTGCGTGGTGTTTGCCGAGAGCGAGATTGTGGGCCTGCTGGCCTCGGGCGTTCCGCCGGCGGATATTCTGACCGGCGTCGAGGCGGCCATCGCCACACGGGTTGCCGCTATGGGCGCCGCCAGGATCGCAACGCCCATCGCCTTTACCGGCGGCGTGGCGTTGGTTGCCGGCATGGGCGACGCCCTGAGTTCCGTATTGTGCCGGCCGGTAACCATCGCTCCCCAACCACAGCTTACCGGTGCGCTGGGAGCAGCGCTGCTGGCTGCGCGGAAATGCCAAGCCCCGCTTACCGACACAGCAGCGACACGAACACCGGCAAAAAGCACAGAGAGCACGTCAGGCCGCTGATAACCAAACCGACAATGGCATAGGTTTTCGACTCGTCTCGGAAAACCGCCACGATGTTGGTCACCAGGGCCGCCGGTGGGAGCAGCAGTAAGGACACTCCTACAAGGAGCGTGAGGGGAGAGCCTCATCCCGGCCGCAGAACGAACAACAGCAGAAAGGTCAGCCACGGCGCCAAAGCCAACCAGAAGCCGACTCTTCCGATACTCGTCGCTTCGATATTTTGGTCTTGCATTGCAACCGCCTCCTCATGACACAGACAAGAAGGGAGCCTTACGATCACTTGGGGTATTCTACTCCCACCTCAGCGACTCTGCAACGTCGTTTGCGAGGATAGGAGCAAAAACCATCCACCACTTGCAGTGGAGGATGGCGAACAGTATGATGAACCGCGATGAAGACGGAGAAGGACATCGAGAAACGCCGCCGTGTGATGCAACGCTCGATGCAGTTGGGGCACTGCATCTGCGATCCCCGGAAACCGTGTCCGTGCGATATCTTTCGCAACGAAGATATTTGCCCCTGTGCGGGCGAAGAGCGCGAACCGCCCACCGGGCCGATCCGCCTCACCGAGTTGGTCGAGAGCGCTGGCTGCGCGTCGAAAATCGACCAGGCCACCTTGCAGCGGATCATGGCGGTTTTGCCCGCCCCGAACGATCCGAAGGTGCTCGTTGGAATGCCGGCCGGCGACGACGCGGGCGTCTATCTGCTGGATGAGAAGACGGCGTTGGTGCAGACGGTGGACGTCTTCTCCCCGTCGGCCGACGATCCTTACGTCTTCGGCCAGATCGCGGCCGCCAATTCGCTGAGCGACGTGTACGCGATGGGCGGGCGACCGATCTCCGCGCTGTCGATCGTGGGGTTTCCCGCGCGAAAACTCCCCGACGATATCCTCGCCCAAATCCTCCGCGGCGGGTTGGACAAAATGGCCGAGGCATCCGTGGCTGTAATCGGTGGGCACAGCATCAAGGACGACGAAATAAAGGCCGGATTCGCCGTCACCGGACTGATCGATCCGGGGCGAATCGCCAGCAATGCGGCCGCTCGGCCGGGAGATCGGCTGGTGCTGACCAAACCGCTGGGCACCGGCATTGTCTCTTTTGCCGGACAGATCGGCATGGCAAGCGAGGAGAGCGTCGCCGCCGCCTGCCGCTCGATGGTCGCCTTGAATAAACTCGCCTCGGAGTTGATGTTCGAGTTCGAGGCCCATGCCTGTACCGACGTTACCGGCTTTGGGTTGATGGGCCACCTGAAGTCGATGGCCTCGGCGAGCAAGGTGGACGTGGAGATAGTTTGGGACGACGTGCCGCTGCTGCCCGAGGTCTTGGAGTGCATTGCCGGCGGAGTGATTCCCGGCGGAGTGGAGCGAAATCGGGAATCGTCCGGCGACGCTTTGGCGGCGGTCGATGGAGTCGATCCGGCGTGCGTGGAAATCTTTTTCGATCCGCAGACTTCCGGCGGGCTGCTGATCTCGTTGCCCGAGCCGATGGCCGAGGCGTTCGTCGAGCGGTTGCACGCGGAGGGAATTTCCGAGGCCGCGGTGATCGGCCGCGTCTTGGCCGCGGGGACGGGGCAGATCAACGTCCGTGGCGAAGGCCGCCGCCAGCTGCCAGCGGCGAAACGCGCCGCGCGAAAATCACCGTCGCCGCCGGCTGTCGCGGAACCGTCCAGCCCGAAAGAAGCGGCCGCGCCGAGTTGTTGCGCGAATCCGGACGAGCACCCGGAACTCCAGAAACTTCTGAAAGAGCCGTCCGGCAACGAAACTTCCGGCATCAAGGAGATCGAGACGAAGTTTCAGGCGTTTCTCGCGGCCGCGAACAAGCCGGGCCGGCTCGACGCCCGAACTAAACGAGCGATGGGAATCGCCCTCTCGGTGTTGGCAAAGTGTGAACCTTGTGTAAAGTATCACGTCGCCAAGGCCCGGGAAGAGGGGTTTTCGGCCGAGGAAATCGACGAGGCTGCTTGGATGGCGATTGCCTTTGGCGGCTCGCCGATGATGATGTTTTATAACGAACTCAAAAGATCGAGTTGAGCGCAAGCGCTTTCCGATAAGAAAACGGGGCGTTTGCCGTTATGGAGGTGATTGGCGTCTGGTGGCGCCCCTGGTCTTCAAAACCAGTGTTGGGTCCGCAAGGGTCCTGGGTGGGTTCGATTCCCATTCGCCTCCGCCATTTTTTTCAACACTGTTACGCGGTTTTTCGGCAAGTACGATGAAGAACCCACTTTCCGGATTGCGATTTCTTTCAATGAGACCGGCTCGGTGGTCGATCTTCGGGTTCCGATTCGTACCGTTGCTGCTGTTTGGCGTCGGTACTTGCGCGATCCTCTACGGCGGCTTCTTCCATAGGTTGCCCGTTACCGAAACTCGCGAGGAAGAATTCACCGTGGCCGAGCCGCAAATGCCGCCGGACATGGGGCCGGACATGCCGTTCGGCATACCGAGTATGAACCCCGGCATGCCCCTGGATGATTTTCAACCACCGGTCAGATTTGTCACCAAAATCAAAACGGTTGAAACCACCGCCGACGAACTTGAATGGAACCTGAATGTTTTGATGACCTTTGGCGGCATCGCCCTAAACGAAAAGGGGGAGCTTGTCCGCCTGGCCACCAGCACGGAAGGGCCAGCTATGTGCCCTACGTGAGTGAAGTGAAGAAAGGCCGTGGTGTCCATGGCCAATACCACCCCACGGTTACCGCACTCAATCTCCGGCGGATATTTTTTGACAAGCCCGAGGGAAACTGGTAGCTTGACGGTGTCTGTGGAGGCCGGTCGTGAAACGAAGCGGCGTTAGAAGTACTGAACGCCTATCTTTTTACCTCCACCATGGGAGAGAAACGAATAGATGAAACGTCTGCTGGTCCTTCTTCTGATTGTCGCGTTTTTCGTACCCGTCGCCATGGCGGCTTCCAGAACCTGGAAGAGCAGCAACGGCCGGTTCAGTGTCGAGGCGGAACTGGTCGGCTTCAAGGACGGGAAGGTCCAACTCAAGAAGGCGAACGGCAAGGTGATCAAAGTGCCGTTGAAGTCGCTCAGCGCCGCGGATCAGCGGTACGTCAAGAAGCAATATCCCAAAACGGCCGCGCCGGGCGGGGTGGACAAAAAGAAGAAAGCCAAGGCAACGCCTCCGGAGGACGGTGAGGAGGAAGCCGAGCCGGTGGATGAACAGGATATTGAGTTGAAGTTGCTGCGGCTGAATCCGCCCAAACGGAAATCCCGCAGCAAGTCCCTCACGCTGGCGGCGTACGTTCTCCGGCTCACTAAACCACAGCAATTCACACAAAAGAACAAAGGCGGCGGGACCAATACGGCCGAGTTCCAACGCCTCGTCAAGAAAGAGCCAAAGTACATCGCCCCGATTCCTTTCCGCGGAGTGGTGAAGCTCGGCGGCCGTCAGTTCTGCTTCGCATTGGACGCAGTGGCGCCCAAGGCCACCGGCTACGATCGGCTGTACTTCGACGCCAATGGGAACGGTGACCTAACCGACGACCCGGAGACCAAGGCTACGGACGTGACTAAATTGGGCGCCAATATGTCGCAGTCGCAGTTTCCACATGTGAGCGTGACTCTGGACGCGGATGGTGAGCCGGTGGAGTACGCGTTCCTGTTGGGCGCGCTCTGCCGCCAGTCCGGCGCCAATTTCTACGCCACAGTGTCATTGTACTCGGCGGTGGCCCGAGTAGGACAACTCAAGCAAGGGAAAAAACGCACGAAAGTGCTGCTGGTGGACAGCAACAGCAACGGCCACTTTGACGATCTGGTCTCCGTTAGGCCCAACGGGTATCTGGTTGAGGGAGATCTGCTGTTGATCAACCCCGATCCGAAGAAAAACCTGGCAGCCAATGACGTGGGAACCGATCGGAACATGGTCGGCAAGGTGATCTGCATTGGCAAGAGTTTCCACCGCATGACGGTTTCGCCCGACGGCAGCAAGCTGCAACTGGCTCCCATGCAGTTGTCGCTGGGAAATGTGATCTGTTGTTCCAGCCACGCTTACCGCGCGGTACTTTCAAACGACGAGTACGGAGCGATCGTAATCGTCGGCGCGAAGGACCAGAAGCGCGCCTTGATAGAAGGGACGTGGAAGGTCGCCTGCTACACTCTCAACGCCAATAAAGCCGGCGGCAGCCGCCGCACCGTCGTGGAGGCCACGTTCGGAAACAGTCCTCCCCTGGTGACCGTCAAAAAAGGAGAAACCGCCAAACTTCCGTTCGGAGGCGCCTTTCGGGCGGTCGTTACCGCGGCCGGAACGAAGAAGACCAAGGTTTCGCTCCGTCTGCGAATCGTCGGCCCAGCAGGCGAGCGCTGCAAGAATATCCTTATCAATGGTCGCCAGCCGCCGAAACCGCATTTCGTCATTAAAGACAAAGACGACAAGATTATCCACCAAGACGATTTCGAGTTTGGCTGAGGTTTTACCTGCCGGTACTTGTGGCAAGTACCGTCACCCGAGTTGAAAGGCGAGTTCCAGATTTTCGTTAAACTAAAAATCGGGCCCTTTCCAGTCGACAACAGCAAACCGAGCACCATCGAGATTTGACGGATACTCGTGCCGCCGATATACTGCACGTGGCGGCGGGGTTCCGGTTGTAGTTCAGTGTTCTATGACGTTCGGAAAACAGTGCCGCAAGCCGTAGTGTCGGCGGCTGCTAAACCTGGAGCATCGATTGTCCGACGCTCAACAAAGCGGGTGCCATAGTCCCATTATTTCATACTGCCTTGAGTATCAGAACGTCAGCAAAACAAAAAATCTGCCTGATCTTATTGCTGCTGTGCGGGAGTGGCACGCTCGGCTACGGAGGGCTGTTCCACACTGCGCTGGTCTGCCAGCAGCAGGAGCGGGAGATTTCGATCCCAGTTCCCACGCTCTTTGGTCTGGGAGATAAGCCCTTGGAGAAGCCAGTAACGCTTCCCGAGGAGTCTTCGTCCACCGAGGACGTCGATCCGTTCCGCGGCCCTCCCGAAGAGCCATTACCTCCCCAGGCCCGGGACGCCGAAGCCCCGCCACCCTCCTCCGACGTTACCTTCGTGAAGGTGACGGAAAAGTACTGGGAGACTCGCCAGGAGCCGGAATGGACGATCACGCGGGAGATGACCGTAGGAGGACTGACGCGGTTGGCCAACGGCCAGTTGCGGCGGACGTATAGTGGCAAGCCCCCCTCGCTCTGTCATTCTTAAGTGAGGTAACCCGGAGATCATGGTGCCCATGGTCAATAAAAACTCACGAAGGAAGAAGTGGCGGCTGGCCCGTTGGCGGCCTTGGGTCCAGGCAAGTTTTCTGCTGGTCTGGCTCGATCCGTTGATGCTGCGGTGGCACGGGATTTGCGCGCCGGTGTTCCACTGCTATTCCTGTCCGCTGGCCACGTTCGCCTGTCCGATCGGCATCCTGGCCAACTCTTGCGCGTTGCACGTCATTCCACTGCTGACGATCGGCGTGCTGCTGGTCGTCGGCTCGTTGTTCGGGAGCCTGATCTGCGGCTGGGTCTGTCCGTTCGGATTTCTGCAAGACCTGATCGGCAAGATTCCCACGCCCAAGCTGCGGCTGCCCGGCTGGATGGGATTGACGCGCTATGCGGTGCTGGTCGGCTTGGTGCTGGTGATACCCTACTA
Organism: uncultured Thermoguttaceae bacterium; assembly: GCA_965195225.1. Taxonomy (GTDB): domain Bacteria; phylum Planctomycetota; class Planctomycetia; order Pirellulales; family Thermoguttaceae; genus JAHIKV01. Next base: position 29,982 of record CBDAFL010000005.1, on the reverse strand, counting down.
TTTTGGAGACGGAAACTGGTATTTCTTCTGCCGGCTCTGTCCGGCAGGCGCGCTGGAGGCGTCGGTCCCCTACAGCGTCCAGCAGTCGATGGCCAGCCAGACCATCGTCTGGCCGACGCTAAGCAAGTCGATCATCTTAGTTGTGTTTCTGTTGGCCACGCTTTTCGTATGGCGACCGTGGTGTACGCTTTTTTGCCCGCTGGGTACGATCTTCAGTTTATGCAACTATGTATCGCTGGTGTTCTTGCGTTTTCAGCCGAGCAGTTGCAACGACTGCGAGCTTTGCCGCGACCTGTGCAAGCATCGCGGTCCTTCCCAGCGGCGGGGGAGCGATCTCCGTTGTATCCGCTGTCTGGAGTGCGTGCAGTGCAAGGCTCTGTCGATCGAAACGGTGTTCCAGAAACGCGAGACCATGGCGGGGGAAAGCTCGGAACCGCTCGGCGAGTCGTAGCGGGATCGCCGGAGTGGCAACCGATTGTATAACAGCGACTTATAGCGTTTTGACGAACACCGTGTAGCGGGCGCTGCCTAACGCAGTAGTACTACCAGCCCCAATTGCGCAGGTGCGGGGGGTGCTTTCCCTTTGCCGTGGATTTTTGTAGAATGCGGACATTAAGTCGTAAGTCGAGAGTGTTCAGTTCGGCAATGTTGCCGAGAAGTAATCCGCACTTGGGAGAGTACAATCATGAGATATTTGTGCCGACTTGTAGGTGTGGCGGTCGTGTGGGGAGCGGCGCTAGTTGTGGCGGGCCAGGGAGCCGAGGAAGAACACTGCAAGCTGGAACTCGTGCGGCTGGAGTCGGGCGACGCCGGAGGCAGCATAGCCTCGGATAAATGGATGTTACGCAACATATCGTCCCAGACGTTCGTCTTGCGGGTTCACGAGGGCGTTCAGTCGGGCGTTGATGAAGAGGGCTTCAAGAAAGCCGTCAAGAAAGAGCCGGCCAAGTATTTCTCGAAATATCCCTTGCGCAGCGTGGCCACGCTAGGCTCAAAACAGTACGGCTTCGTGCTTGATAAGCAGGATGAAAAATCGAACGACTACGATCGGCTCTATTTCGATTTGAACGGCAACGGAGATTTGACCGACGACAAACCGATCGACAAGCCGACCGTCAAGCAGACTGAAACTCCGCCGGGCGTCTGGTCGTGGTTGTTCTCGTCAAGGCCGTCTCGCGTGGAGAGCGAGTTCCCCCGGGTGGACCTCGCCATCGACGTGGACGGCAAGAAGCTCGACTACTCCTTCTTTTTCGAGGCGAGCGGTTGGGGACGCGGTGCAAACCAATATGTCTGGGCGACGCTGAAATCGGCCGTGTATCGGCAGGGTACGCTTACGCTGGACAAAAAGAAATGGAAAATCGTCGTTCTCGATCATAACAGCAACGGACGGTTCGACGACGTGGTTTCTCTATCCAAAAACATTCGCGGTTCGGATAACGAACTCACGCCCGACTACGGCGACATGCTCCTGTTCAAGCGGCAAAGAGCCGCCAAAACCGACGGGGAGTTGTGGAACAACTTTGCCAGCGAATATCAGCAATATCTTGCCAAATTAACCGTCCTCGATGACAAGTACTACAACATTAAAGTCTCGCCGTTGGGCGATGAACTGACCTGGACGCCCTCCTTGATACCGCGCGGGCAAATTACCAGCCCGCACGCCCCGTGCCACGTCCAACTTATCGGTGAATTGGGCCAAATTGATCTGAACCTCGATGGATCGAAGCCGGCGACGGTCCCCGCGGGCCAGTGGCGAGTCCTTTCCTATTCGATCCAGGTCAAGGATTGGAAAAAGCCGGAAAAGAAGGAAGAGCCTAAAGCCGAGAAGGAGGGGAAAGACGTCGAGGTCAAGCCGTCGCTGCTCGGCGCCATTGCCGAGTCGCTGTTCGGTTCGTCCGCTCGGTCGCCCAGGGACAGATCGAACATGAGCATGGTTTACGCTCGGGGAACCACGAAGGGCGAAGTTGTAACGGTACGGTCTGAACAAACGACGGCGCTGAAATTCGGCCCTCCGTACAAACTTCGCGTCACGGTGAATACGGCTCCCGGCATCGCCTACCTCTCGCTGGTGATACAGGGGGCGGACTCCGAGGTGGTGTCTTACATGATGGTCAACGGGAATCGCCCCGGGAAGCCGAAAATCACCATCACCGATCCAAAAGGCAAAGTTGTCGTCGAGGGCAACTTTGAATATGGCTGAGGCTTCACCTGTGGGTACTCGTGGCGAGTACCATCCGAGTTGGCCGACAAATATGAAGCCCGCGTAAAGTTAAACGCCGGACCGTTTGAAGTCGACGATTCCGAGCCGACCGTCATCGGCAAAGCGGAATTGCAGCCGGCCGTTAAGGTTGCAAAACCCAAGTCTTAGCAGCTCGTTGAAAAAGTCGGATTCGGGAGTTTGGGCGCCATTGCCGGCTTGTCCAGCAGTGGCGCCCTTTTTCAACGGACTGCTAGAAATCGTACCAAAGGCCGAAGCCGATCTGTTCCTCGAATGTGTTGTAGAACTGCGTCTGGTCGCTCATGCCGTTGAAATACTGCATTCCGATGCGGCAGAGATGGCCGGTGCAGCCGCGCCACTGCCAGCCGGATTGCACGGTCATGTTGCCGCCGAAATCGTTCGCCTCGCGCAGGTGAGCATTGATGGCGAAGAACGGGGCGCCCCAAACGCCGGTCGGTTCGGCGGGGCTGAAGTCGGCGCCGAACTGGAACTCCCAGGGCCTCGCGCCGCCGTCGGTGTTGAACGCCCAATCCGCCTCCGAATACAGGCGCAGGTTGGGACCAAGATAAATCGCCATGCCCAAGACCGCCGCGTCGCGGACGTAGTTGATCCGCGGGTAGCCGGGATTTCGGACCATGAACTCGTCGCCCAGATGCGAGCTGAGGTGGTAGTAGGCGAACTTCGCCTCCCAACAGCCGCGGCGGGTCGTCAGCGGAATGCCGAAGCGGAAATCGGCCGAGACCAGATCGCGGTCGTTATCGAGGTTCATCCGCGGGAAGGCGGCCCCTTCAAAGTCCAACTGCCAGCCTTGCGGCCAGAGGGCGTTGTCTGTCCCGTATCGCAGGATACCCACCCGACCGCCGAGCGTTGCGTCCCACATCCATTGTTCGTTGCGCATCCGAACCCACTGGCTGGCGATGCGCGGCTCGCGACCGCTGGCCAAGTACGATTTGTACATCAGGCCGGAAGGCACAACCTGCCAAGTCCAAGGTTCGTCGTAGATCAGCGCAGGATCGACGTAGGCGTTGGCGTCCAACGTTTGGGTCGCGGCGGCGGTCATGGCGTCTGGACTGCCGTACGGCGCGTATAGCGGTTCGGAATCTTCGTACGACGCCTGTACCGCGCCGCCCGCGCCAGAGGTCGATATTCCCGGCAGCACATTGTCGTATGGCGACAGTGCCGGCTCGGACGCAGCAGCCGCGGACGTGGATGGATACGTTGACGTATCCGTCGATGGATACGTGGAAGGATATACGGCCGGCGCGACGCTGGGCGCCATCCGTTGCGGCGGCGCGGGGTACACCGGGACCTGTTGACCCGAGGCCGACGCGGCCAATTCCAACAGCGCTGTCCCACATACCGATCCGACCAACACAAAAACCAACGGAAAGCGACCAGAAGGCATGGCGAAAATCCTCCGAACCGGAGACTAGAAGACGTAGTGAAAGTGGGGAGCAGTGTAGCGATTTCCACAGTCCGATGGGAGGCCGATTCTTTGTCGGCGCAACTCCTTGAGCAGCAACGAGTTGCGGGTTTTTTGCCCCCCCGTGTCCATTCTTTGCCGTTGACATCCTCTATACTCAAGGTAGGATGGCCGCACGTTCACGATTTGCCGTCTCGCTTTTCACGCACGGGATATCGGCTGTGAACCGATTTTCGACTGCGAAAAGGGACCGGCTCCCGGTCTGGGGGCGGATGATATTATTTCCGAGGAAAGGACGAAATCATGATCGAGCATCGAATAATAGAGGACAAGGGGATAGTGGTCGTCGAGCCGATCTCGTCGCTGTCGTCTGGAGATTTTCGCAGCCTGAGCGAAACGGTAGACGCCTATCTGGTCGAGCATCCCACTGTCCACGGCCTGTTGATTCACTCCAAGGAATTCCCCGGCTGGGAAAGTTTTGCGGGCCTAACGGCCCACATCCGTTTCATCCGCGACCACCATCAGAAGGTCGAACGCGTGGCGCTGGTCACCGACAGTTCGATGGGCTCAATGGCGAAGACGCTGGCAAAGCATTTCGTCTCGGCCGAAGTCCGCCACTATCCTTACGCCGATCTCGACGACGCGATGGAATGGCTCGAGTCCGAGTGACTCGCGTCTTAATCCATTTTTCTCCTCACTGCCCATCCGCTGCTTTCGCGGTTACAATGGCGGCATGGGTCAGCAAGAACACCAGCCCCGACGCATTGCGGTCATCGGCGGCGGCATTGCCGGGCTGGCAGCCGCGCACCGGATGGTCGAACTCGATCCACGCTGCTCGGTGACGCTGCTGGAGGCCGGACCACGCCCCGGCGGCGTTCTGTCCACCACGCATGAAGACGGCTTTCAGGTCGAGCAGAGCGCCGACAACTTCATTACGACCGTCCCCTGGGGGCTGAATCTCTGCCGGCGGCTAGGGCTGGAAGATCAACTCGTCCAGACCAACCCGGCCTATCGACGCACGTTCGTCGTTCGGCGTGGGCGAATGCATCTCTTGCCCGACGGTTTTCTGATGATGGCCCCGACGCGGCTCTGGCCGCTGGCCGTCACCGGGATACTCAGTCCGCTGGGCAAAATCCGCGCGGGCGTCGAGTATCTCATTCCGCCGCGCCGCGACGAGGCCGACGAGAGCATGGCGGCGTTTGTCCGCCGACGGCTGGGACGCGAGGCCTTCGACCGGCTGGTCGAGCCGTTGGTCGGCGCGGTCTACGCCGCCGACATGGAGAAGCTCAGCGTGTTGGCCACGCTTCCACGCTTCCGCGAGATGGAGCGGGACCACGGCAGCCTGATCCGCGCGATGCGACGCCAGATGAAGAACCGCCCCCGCGCCGGCCGCGAGAGCGGCGCGCGCTACAGCATGTTCGTCACCCTCCGCGACGGACTATCGAGTCTGGTCGAAAGAATCGTCTCTCGTCTGCCGGCCGACACGGTTCAAGTCAACACCGCGGCAACCCGAATCGAACGCCACGGCGACGGCTGGCGGGTTTGGACGGAAGAAAATGATGAATGCGGAATGATGAATGATGAATGTGCCGCCAGCGCCGTTAAGGCTTCCGAATCGTCGGCTCATTCCTCATCCCTCATCCCTCATCCTTCATCCCTCATCCTTCATCCTTCATCCTTCGACGCCCTCGTCCTCGCCACGCCCTCGCCGGTTACGGCGAAGCTGTTGCAGCCGATTGACGCGACGCTCGCCGCCCGATTGGCCTCGATCGACCACTCCGGCACGGCCATCGTCTCGCTCGGTTACGAGTCCGACCGGATCGGCCACCCGCTGGACGGGATGGGCGTCGTGGTGCCGGCCGTCGAGCGGAGTCCGATCCTGGCGTGCAGCTTCAGCAGCCGGAAATATCCGCATCGGGCACCCGATGGGAAGGAGTTGCTGCGGGTATTCGTCGGCGGCGCCCGCCGGCCGGAGTTGGCCGAGATGGACGACGACCGCTTGTTGCCGCTGGTGCTCGACGAGCTGTCGCGGCTGCTGCATATTCGCGGCGAGCCTTGTTTTTGCCGGATCGCCCATTGGCCGGCGACCATGCCGCAGTATCACGTCGGCCACAAGGAGCTGGTCGCGGAGATCGAGGCCCACGCGGCGGCGTTGCCCAATCTGCAACTGGCCGGCAACGCCTATCGCGGCGTCGGCATCCCCGACTGCATCCACGGCGGCGAACTGGCCGCGGAACGGATTCTGCGAAAAGTGGCCTGCCGCCGTTTTTAATGAAGTAGCCATCGGGCGTTCCCTTTCGGTGTGGAAGCTGCCAAGGCAGGTAAAAACAAGCCCGGGCTTTCAAGAAGGCATGGTTGTACCTCTCCCGATGTATACTACTTGTGGCCATGACGCAATAATCGCCACACCCCCCCGTTTCTGTGGTGTAAGCCGGGTTTTGTGTGATATTCCCCTTGACATATGGCTGTTTATGTGATAATTATTAGGGTGGCGATGCAGAGTATGTGATATACAGAAAGGCGAATCATGGTTGATGAGCTATCTGGTAACCTGACGGGCACCCATCGAGTGCGGGCCGGCAGGTGGGCTTTTCAGGAAGCCCAGAGATTGTTTCCGAAAACGCGGGATCGGATGGAACTGCGGCGGCACACCCTAAAGTTGCGATTCTGGCCGGAATGTCGCCCCGAAGACACGGAAGGGCAGGTGTTGGACCTCGATTGGAGTTGGATAAGGTCGCTACCACGCAAACGGATTGGCGAATTGCGAATACATGACAGGATTGGAGACTGCGACAACTTACGAGTAATTTTTTATGTGCCTCCCATCAAGACCAAACCGCCCGTGCTGTGGGTCTTGTCGGTGATCCAGAAAAAACGCGATGATTTTTCGACGGCACAAATCGCAAACTTTGATTTCAGACGTAAACTCATCCTCGAACGATTCTACCACAACCCCTTAACCCCCGAACCTTGAACCGATGAAGCTCTGAACAATCGACCGAAATTGAACGACCGAAGTATGAAAAATCTGTTAACCACATGCTAGAGGTGAGAATTTATGGCAGTCCTTAATTGCGAGATCGAACAGCTAACCCTCCTGCAAGCAGCAAAGTTTTTGCGCGCTTACTTGGAGTGCAGCGACGAAATCCAAACAGGGATTCGCGGTATGTTGGAGATTGTGAACGATCCAAACACGGATGAAAGTGATCGCAACATGACTTTGACTACCCTTGCCGATGCTCTTTTCCCAAATCCTCACGACGGAAAACTAGGCTTGGACCTTGAGGATTCTGAACAATTCGGAGCAGGGTATTCCGATGAAGCGCGAACTATTTTGGAGGAGATGGACCGGGAAGAGGAGATATTTGCGGCCCGGTTGCGAAACGCGATGAAGAAGCAAGGGATAACTCAAGAACAACTTGCCGCGAAGATCGGTGTTGGCCAATCGGCAATTTCCAATATGCTCAACCGGCAGTGCCGCCCGCAACGTCGTACCGTACGCCGTCTCGCGGAAGCGATCGGCGTTTTGCCCGAGGATTTATGGCCCGGTTTCAAAGACTAACCAGAGCCTTTAGTCTCAGACGGTCAAAGTTTTTCTGTGTCTGGCTCGACCGCCGTTCTTCTGTTAAAGTGGAGTATGCAATCGGCCGGCGGAAACGGCCGTTCTGAACGCCTTTTGGGGAATATGCCTGGTATGTGCGCGGCGAATAGTCGAGACGTTATCCTGGATTCGATCAATGACGGTGTGTTCACCGTTGACGACCGGTGGCGGATCACCTCCTTCAACCGCGCCGCCGAGCGGATCACCGGCGTGAAACGCGAACAGGCCGTCGGGCAGCCCTGTTGCGAGGTCTTTCGCGCGAGTATCTGCGAAACCGCCTGCGCGCTGCGCGAAACGCTGAAAACCGGCCGGCCGATCGTCAATAGGGCAATCTACATCCTCGACGCCCGCGGAAACCGTGTGCCGATCAGCATCTCCACCGCCGTCTTCCGGGACGCCGAGGGAAACGTCCTCGGCGGCGTCGAGACCTTCCGCGACCTGAGTCTGGTCGAGGATCTCCGCAAGGAAATCGAGGCCGGATACAGCTTCGGCGACATCGTCGGACGCAGCCGGGCAATGCGCCAGGTGTTCGAGCTTGTGCCGCGGATCGCCGAGAGCGGCAGCTCGGTGATGATCGAGGGGGCCAGCGGGACGGGTAAGGAACTTTTTGCCCGGGCAATACACAACCTTTCCGGCCGCCGCAAGAAGCGGTTCGTAGCGGTCAACTGCGCGGCATTGCCCGACACGTTGCTCGAGTCCGAATTGTTCGGCTACAAGGCCGGGGCGTTTACCGACGCGCGGAAGGACAAGCCCGGCCGGTTCGCCCTGGCCGACGGCGGCACGCTCTTTCTGGACGAGATCGGCGACGTCTCGCCGGCCATGCAGGCCCGGCTGCTGCGCGTCTTGCAAGAACGGATGTACGAGCCGCTCGGCGGCGTCGAGCCGATCGAGACCGACGTCCGGCTGATCGCCGCCACGAACAAAGACCTGGCCGCGCTGGTCGAGAAAGGAACGTTCCGCGAGGATCTCTTCTATCGCATCCACGTCATCCGGCTGAAGCTGCCCTCGCTGCGCGACCGGCGAGAGGACATCCCGCTGCTGGCCGAGCATTTCATCGCCAAATTCAACCGCTTGCAGGGCAAGGACATCGCGGGCCTCTCGGACGAGGTGCTTGCCCTGCTGATGGAGCACGACTATCCGGGCAACGTCCGCGAGTTGGAAAACATCATCGAACACGCCTTTGTGCTTTGCCGGGGCGCGTTGATCGAGCCGGCCCACCTGCCGCCGCAGTTGCGCGGAGCCACGGCGGAACAGTCGCCGAATCTTGCCGGCATGACGTTGCAGGCGATGGAGCGGCTGTTGATCGCCGACGCCTTGCGGCGCAACGACGGCAACCGCGCGGCCGCCGCCCGACAATTGGGCATCAACCCCAGCACACTCTTCCGCAAGATCAAGTCGCTGGGGATCGAATAACTCCCCTCTCCCGCTTGCGGGAGAGGGGCAGGGGGTGAGGGGGTTTGCGGAAGGGGATAGGTCCATTCCCAGTCTGGACGTTTTTTCGCCGTTGTGGCAAAATGCGGTCCGTTGCGGTTGGGGCCTGAACCATTCAAAGGGAGGGAGAATCATGGATTGGCGAATTACTCTCGATGGCAAGCCGTCCCGCCGCGGGTTTTCACGGACAGATACGTTGATTTTGGTCGTCGTATGTGGTTTCATAATCATGCTGCTGCTGCCAATGCTTACCGCTAACCGTGGAGGCTCCCGCGGGGCCCCTCGACGGATTCAATGTAGAAACAATCTGAAGCAGATCGGTCTGGCCATTCACAACTACGCACAGGCGCACAGAGTGTTTCCACCCGGCACGATCTGCTCCACCGACCCCATCGAGCCGGGCAACCAATACGACGTTTGGGCCGAGGCCGCACAATCGGGACCGGGGTTTCACGGCACAAGTTTTCTGCTGCGCATCATGCCCTTCATCGAAGGGGACAACATAGCCAAGAATTGGAATTTCGCTGTCGGCATTTCCAGCAATGATCCCAGCGAAAATGATTTGTCCAGCAATTATGATATTGCCGGAACAGACGTCAAGGGATTCTACTGCCCGACCCGGCGATGGGACATTCGCGGGGAAGATAAAGCGATGTTGCTTTCTCCTTCGTGGACCGGCGGGGGGACCGACTACGGCGGTTGCGCGGGCAGACACGCCGCCTTTACGCTCAACACCGGCTACAACCTCTGCGACGCCTCGACCTTCTACGAGCCGAACTTCTACCCTGAGCCGTTCACCGCCGAGGACGACACCGAAGAGAAGCGCTGGGGCATCTTTGGGCGGGTAAACGTCAGCACCACGTTCAGTGAAATCCGCGACGGCACGTCGAATACGATCATGACCGGCGAATTGCAGCGGATCACGGACATCACGCCCGGCAGCAAGGACGGCTGGGCGATCGGCGGTCCCGCCACATTGTTCACCACCGGGGCGATGGTCCGTTACGACGGCAACAAGCTGGAATTCGTGGCACGGCCCGGCGAGGGAAAGCTGATGAACAACCACTTTTTCGGCTCGCCCGGCAGCGAACATCCGTGCGGCGCCCAATTCGGCATGGGCGACGGCTCAGTGCGGTTCATAGCCGACTCGATTGATCCCCGCATTTTCGCCTTGATGGGGAGCATGGCCGACGGTGAGGAAGTGTCGCTCGACGACTGAAACAAATCCAATCAAAGGGAGGGAGAATCATGGATCGGCGAATTACTCTCGATGGCGAGCCGTCCCGCAGTGGGTTGACTTGGTGGGAATTGCTGGCCGTTATCATCATCGTCGGCGTTTTGGTCGCGCTGCTGCTGCCGGCGGTTGGCGCCAGCCGCGAGCCCGCCCGACGGATTCAATGTAGAAACAATCTGAAGCAGATTGGCTTGTCGCTGCACAACTACGCCCAGGCGAACAAGGTGCTGCCGCCCGGCACGATCTGCGGCACCGATCCCATCGCACCGGGCAACCAGTACGACGTGTGGGCCGAGGCAGCACAAACCGGGCCGGGGTCTTACGGCACCAGCTTACTGCATCGAATCTTGCCGTTCATTGAAAGCGGCATGAGGACATGGGATTTCACCAACGGCATTTCCAGCACAGAGCCTTCCAGAGGGGGATGGGGCAGCAATTATGAGTCGGCGAACGTGAATATAAACGGTTTTTACTGTCCAACTCGACGAAACGGCTTTCGCCCGGAAGATAAGGCGATGATGCTTTCGCCTTCGTGGCCGGGCGGTGGGACCGACTACGGTGGCTGCGTGGGCAGACACGCCGCCTTCACGCTGGGGACAGGCTACAACCTCTGCGACGCCTCGACCCACTACGAGCCGAGCTATTACCCCGAGCCGTTTACTGCCGACGATGACCCCGAGAAGAAACGCTGGGGCATATTCGGGCGGGTAAACGTCAGCACCAAGTTCGACGAAATCCGCGACGGCACGTCGAGCACCATCATGACCGGCGAGTTGCAGCGGATCACGGACATCACGCCCGGCAGCAAGGACGGCTGGGCGATCGGCGGCCCCGCCACGCTGTTCACCACCGGGGCGATGGTCCGTTACGACGGCAACAAGTTGGAACCCGTGGCACAGCCCGGCGAGGGAAAGCTGATGAACAACCGTTTTTTCGGCTCGCCCGGCAGCGAACATTCGGGCGGTGCCCATTTCGGCATGGCCGACGGCTCGGTAAGGTGGATTTCCGACTCGATGGACCCCCGCATTTTCGCCTTGATGGGGAGCATGGCCGACGGTGAGGAAGTGTCGCCCGACGACTGAAACAAATCCAATCAAAGGGAGGGAGAATCATGGATCGGCGAATAAATCTCGACGGCCAAGCGTCGCGCGGCGGATTTTCCTGGACCGACGCGCTGATTGTGATCGTTATCTGCGGCGTTGTGACTATGCTGCTACTATCGGCTGTCAACACCAGTCGCGTGAGAGCTCGGCGAATGGTATGCCCGAACAATCTGAAGCAGATCGGCCTGGCATTACACAACTATCATCTAGCATTTGGAATGTTTCCGCCCGGAACGATCTGCTCGTCTGAACCGATCTCGCCCGGCAACCAGTACGACGTTTGGGCTGAGGCCGGACAAACTGAACCAGGATCTCACGGCACCAGTTTCTTGTTGTGCATTATGCCATATATCGAGGGTGATAGTACTGCCAATCCATGGGCTCGGGGAGTATTGCCTGGGACTACGGAGGGTTGCTGGAGCCCTGCCGGCAATGCAGGGACGCAAGATACTCCAGGGCTGACAGTCTTGGACTGCAACGGATTCTACTGTCCAACCCGGCGAACCGACCTTCGTCCGGAAGATAAGTCAACGATGCTTGCTCCTTGGTGGCCGGGCGGGGGGACCGACTACGGCGGGTGCGCGGGTCGACACGCGGCGTTCACGCTCAAGACCAGCTACAACCTCTGCGACGCCTCGACCTTCTACGAGCCAAACTTCTACCCAGAACCATTTACCGCCGAGGACGATACCGAGGCAAAACGCTGGGGCATCTTTGGGCGGGTCAACGTCAGCACCACGTTCGATGAAATCCGCGACGGCTCGTCGAACACCATCATGACCGGCGAGTTACAGCGGATCACGGACATTACGCCCGGCAGCAAGGACGGCTGGGCGATCGGCGGTCCCGCCACACTGTTTACCACCGGGGCGATGGTCCGTTACGACAGCAACAAGTTGGAACCCGTGGCACGGCCCGGCGAGGGAAAGCTGATGAACAACCGTTTTTTCGGCTCGCCCGGCAGCGAACATTCGGGCGGCGCCCACTTCGGCATGGCCGACGGCTCGGTGCGGTTCATACCCGACTCGATTGATCCCCGCGTTTTCGCCTTGATGGGGAGCATGGCCGACAGGGTGAAGGTGTCGCTCGACCCATAAAGCCGCGACCGTTGGTCGCGCCGATGGGTGGCACGTCCCTGAGCGCAGCGAAGGGCGTGGTTTGGTCGTGTACCACGCCCTTCGCTGCGCTCAGGGACGTGCCACCCAAATTCGACAATTATTTTTTCTCGGACGGCTAAACGGTACGCCCCCCGTGTGGGCGGATGGCTCACCCGATCCGCCCCCGAATTGCGATTGTCCCGCATCCGGCATACGCCTATACTACCCACCCGACATTGTGGGAACAGTCTACATTGTGGCAATTTCAGCAAGGAGGCTGAGATGTTGCGGCTTTTCTTGACGGTTGGATTCGTCGTTTGTGTTGCCGGTTCCGCGCTGGCCCAAGACTCCGGTTGGCGATCGGCCGGAGAATCGCAGCCGCAGCCGGCCAATCCGCCTACCAACCCGAGCGTCGATTCCACTTTGCCCGGCTTGTCGGATAGCGCCGTTCGCCCCGCTTCGGCGGCCGAGTCGGTTCGAGGTTCGACGGTCAGCCTTCCCCGTGGAAACAAGGTCTTGCCGAACGACGCCGGTCAGGTGTGGCGGGAGTACGACATCAGCACCTACACCGCGCGGGTCACCAGCACCAATCGGCCCGAGCAAGCGATCGTCGATTGGATACTGCGCGAGACGGGCTACGAGAAGTGGCACACCGAGCCGCTGGGAATCCTCAGCGCCGGCAGCCGCACGCTCCGCGTCTACCACACGCCCGAAACGCAGAAACTTATCGCCGACGTGGTCGATCGATTCACGAGCAGCGAGGCGGCCACGTATTCGTTTTCGATGCGCGTGGCGACCCTCGACAGTCCCAGTTGGCGGGCGATTGCCCAACGGCTGATGCACCCCATTCCGGTGCGTACCCCGGGCATCAACGCTTGGGTGCTGGCCAAAGAGGACGCCGCCATCCTGTTGGGCGAGCTGCGCCGCCGCCGCGACTACCGCGAACATAGCTCGCCGTATCTGATAGTTGGCAACGGTCAATCGACGTTGGTTTCGGCAATGCGTGGGCGGCCTTACGTGCGCGGCGTCGTTGCCCGACCTAACGTGGCCGCCGGTTTCGAGCCTACGACCGGCCAGATAGACGAGGGCTTCTCCTTGGATTTCAGCCCGCTGATCTCGGCCGACCATCGGATGATCGACGCGGCGATCCGCTGCGACATCAACCAGATCGAGAAGATAATTCCCGTGATGGTCGATGTCCCCACGCGGACCTCTCCGCGTCAGCGTGCAAAGATCGAAGTGCCGCAGGTTACGCAATACCGTTTTCACGAGCGGTTCCGCTGGCCGGTCGATCGGGTCTTGTTGGTGGGGATGGGTATGGTGCCGCTGCCGATACCGGTCGATGGCGCCCCGCTGTTGCCGGGCGTGCCGCTGCCGGTTGGCAACGCGCCCGCCAGGGCCGATCTGTTGGTGTTCGTCGAGTGCAAGGGTCAAGTAGCCCCGGCGACGACCTCGTCGGGCCGCGGCCGGTTGCGCGAGGCCAAAAACTACCGCGGCCGCTACTAACCGGCCCGTGTTTCTGATGACGCAAGTTCTTTTGCGGCAACCGGTTGCAGACGCAAGTGGCATTTTCGCGGTCTAATTGGACTTGCATAGCAGGCCACGGGAAACGACACTATTACACGTTGCACGGAAAGAAGCGAAACATTCTTCCCGGATGGAGAAGATAGTTGCACTTCCGGCCGTTCGCCGTGTACATTCGCGCCTCGGTGGCTTGGCCCGCGCGTGCCGATTCTTTTTTGAGCGATAAATGGACGACGTACCCGACTTGCCTAAGAACGACTCCGCCTCGAAGCCTTCGCATAGTAAACCTTCGGAAGAGTCGGTGGCGGACTCCGTACCTCCCGACGAACCGACGCCCCCGGCCATCAATGGTTCCTCAAAGGCCGTGTCTCTTCCCGCTGCCGATTCCACGCCGAACGGCGCGGCGGTCGGCATCGACGGCGCACCGCTGCCGGACGAAGAAGAAGAGCCGACTCTGCCCGGCAAGCTGAAAACGCTGCTGATCGGCAAGCCGCACGATCTGGAAGACAAGACGATCTTCAGAAACATTTCGCTGGTGGCGTTTTTGGCCTGGGTCGGTTTGGGGGCCGATGGCCTCTCGTCCACTTCATACGGTCCGGCCGAGGCGTTCGCCGTTCTGGGCGAAGAACACCGCTTCCTGGCGATCTTTTTGGCCGTGGCCATGGCCGTCACGGTCTTCATCATCTCGGCGTGTTATAGCCACATAATCGAGGCGTTTCCCAGCGGCGGCGGCGGTTATCTGGTGGCCTCGAAACTGCTAGGCCGCTGGCTCGGCGCGGTGGCCGGTTCCGCGCTGTTGGTCGGCTATGTGTTGACCATAGCGGTTTCGATCGCGGCGGCCGGGGACGCGTTGTTCGGACTAGTGGGGCGTTTTGATTCAGAATGGAAAATATACGCTGAATCCGCCGCCATTGTACTATTGATTATATTGAACTTGCGCGGCGTGAAGGAATCGATCCAGATATTGTTGCCCATCTTCTTGTTGTTTTTACTGACCCACTTCCTGCTGATCGTTGGCGCGCTGGGGTGGAACATATCCGAGGCGGGAACGCTCGCCGGAAACATCGTCACTGAAGTAACCGCGTCGTACAACAACCCCGCGATCGGATTGTTGGGGATGTTGAGCATGCTGATGATGGCCTACTCGCTGGGTGCCGGAACGTACACCGGAATCGAGGCCGTGTCGAACTCCACGCAGGTGATGCGCGAGCCGCGCGTGGCCACCGCGCAGCGGACAATGCGTTACATGGCCTGGTCGCTGGCGTTGGCCGCCGGCGGCCTGATCGTTGCCTATCTGCTCTTGGACATTCACAAATCGGATACGGAAACACTCAACCTCGGCCTGACCCGCAAGCTCATGCTGGAAATGGGGCTAGCCGGCAGTTGGCTGGGCAGCACCTTCACCTGGGCCACCATGCTCTCCGAAGGCGCGCTGCTGGTGGTCGCCGCCCAGGTCGGCTACATCGGCGGACCGCGTCTGCTGGCCAGCATGGCGCAAGACTCCTGGATGCCCCGCTGGTTCTCCAATCTCTCGGAGCGGCTGGCCACGCAGAACGGCATCCTGCTGATGGGCGTGGCCGCGTTGGCGGCCCTCCTGTCCACCGGCGGCGACTTGTTCACGCTGGTTGTCATGTACGTGATCAACGTCTTCGTCACGTTCACGCTGTCGATGTTCGGCATGTGCCGCCACTGGTTTGCGCTGCGGGGCAAACATCCGTTGTGGCGGCGGCGTCTGTCTTTGTTCGTGGTTGGCGGCGTGTTGTGCTCGGTGATCCTCGTAATGACGGTATATCAAAAGTTCTCCCTCGGCGGTTGGCGGACCCTCATCGTCACCGGCGCGTGCGTCAGCCTCTGTTTTCTCATCCATCGCTACTACTATCGAGTCGGCAAGAGCCTGCGGCGGCTTAACGAGACGCTCGGGCAGGTTCCCACCACGGGCGAGCCGAACACGGCCGAGCCGGAACCAAACGAGCCGGCCGCCGTCATCCTTGTCGGCGACTACAGCGGGCTGGGTATCCACACCATGCTCAACTCCATCCGCTTCGCCCCCGACCATTATAAGAGCTTCATCTTCGTTTCGGTGGGCGTGATCGACACGGGCAACTTCAAGGGGAGCGACGCGGTGGATTCGCTCCGCGCGCACTGCGAAGACTCGCTCCGCCGCTACGTCGATCTGGGACAAAAGCTAGGCATGGCTTCCGCGTCGTTCATGGCGGTCGATACCGACGCCGTCGACGGACTGGAGGAGTGCTGCCTGGAAATCGCCAAAAGATTTCCCAAGACCACGTTCTTCGCCGGGCAATTGGTTTTCCAGAAAGACACCTGGCTGCACCGTCTGCTGCACAACCAGACGGCCTTTTCGCTCCAGCGCCGCCTGCAATGGGCCGGTGTGCCGATGGTGATTCTACCCACCCGTGTCCGATGAGATATATTCGGGCGGACATTCCCCAGCGGAAGTTCATTTTCCGGTCGGTTGAGCTTGCAGTTCCTGGATGTAATTTTCCAGGTCGCGGCGGCTCGTTTCCAGTTGTCCGTGAATGTGGTCCAGCAACTCGTCGGCGTCGGCCAGTTGGTTTTCCCGGCCGCGACGCTCCATCTCCCTGAGCGGACCGACCATGGCCGTTGCTCCGCACGTGGCGCTTGCGCCCGCCAGCCGGTGGGCCAGTTGGTTCACCGGCTCGGCCTCGCCGGCGTCGATTGCCGTCTGCAAGTCCCTCATCGTTTCCTCGGCCTGATCCAGATAGAGTTGGATCAATTCAATGGTTCCTTCCGGGTCGCCCTCGGCGATGTCGCGCAACGATTCCTCGTCGAGCGTGGATTTCTCGGTGGATGCGACCGTTGCGGTATGAAGCACAGGCGAGACGCCAGTGCCACCAACTTCAGCGTCCGGAGCAACGTTGTCGGTGGTGCTTTCGGCCGGATGACAGCGTTCCAGGGCTTGCTTCAGTTCCGCGGGGCGGACCGGCTTGCTCAGGTAATCGTCCATGCCTGCGGCAAGGCATTTCTCGCGGTCGCCCTGCAAAGCGTGTGCGGTCATGGCGATAATCCGAACCGGCGGCAGATTGGCGTCTTGCTGAATGGTGCGAATCCGTCGCGTCGCCTCGTAGCCGTCCATTTCCGGCATCTGACAATCCATCAGAATCACGTCGTACGACACCCGGTTGATGGAATCCACCACCTCCAGTCCGTTCGAGACCACGTCCACTCGATAGCCGAATCTGGCCAGCATCTTATGGGCGACTTTCTGGTTCACCGGATTGTCTTCGGCCAGCAAGATTCGCAGCGGATGGCGGCTGCCCAATTCGAGATCGTACTGCGAATCCGTCGCGACAGGCTTCTTCTCGATAATGGTCTCTCCGCCGATGGCGGAACAAAGCGCCTTGCAGAGGCGCGACTCCTTGATCGGCTTGTTCAGCTGCGCGACGAACAGCCCGGCCGCCAAGCCGGAGGCATGCTCCCCCATCGACGAAAGCAGAACCAGCGGTATCAAACGGTCCCGGAGCGTTTCTCGCATCTTCTCGGCCAACCGTAGGCCGTCCATCTCTGGCATCACCAAGTCCAGCACGGCCAGATCGAAGGTTTCTCCCCGCCCGATCAACTCCAGCGCCTCTCGGCCAGAAGCGACGGCGATCGGCAGCATTGACCAGCGCTTGGCCTGATGAACGAGAATGTCGCGATTGATCTGGTTGTCGTCGACGATAAGCACTCTCTTGCCTGCCAGAATTGCCGGCGGAACGGCCTCTTGGCAAACACTTCCCCGGGGAAGCCGGCGGCGCTTCGATGGTGAAATGGAAAGTGGTCCCTTCGCCGGGAACTCCAGTGCTTTCGGCCCACATTTCTCCACCCATCAATTCGCAAAGCCGTTTGCTGATGGCTAGTCCGAGTCCGGTTCCGCCGAATCGTCGGGTTGTCGAGGCGTCGACCTGGCTGAACGACCGGAACAACTTTCCCTGGACCTCGGGAGGAATTCCAAGGCCGGTGTCCTCGACCGCGAAATGGAGGCGATATTTATCGTTGTCGAGCGGCTGGCCCGAAAGCGTCACCTTCACTCCTCCATTTTCGGTGAACTTCACGGCATTGCCGAGCAGGTTGACGATTATCTGGCGCAGACGGGTAACGTCGCCGACAAAGCAGCACGGCAATTCTCCTTCGAGCTGGAAGCCCATTTCCAACTGTTTGTCCGTGGCCCTCGGTTCGACAAGGTCTAAGGCGTCCTCGACGCACTGGCGGAGGTCGAATGGCTGTTTTTCCAGTTTCATTTTCGCCGCCTCGATCTTGGAATAGTCGAGGATGTCGTTGATCAAGGCCAGGAGCATCTCGCCGCTGGAGCGGATCGTATCGGTGCAATCTTGTTGCTCCGCGTCCAGTTTGGTGTCCAGCAACATTCCGGTCATACCGATGACGGCGTTCAGCGGTGTGCGGATTTCGTGGCTCATGCTCGCCAGGAATTCGCTTTTCGCGCTGGTGGCCGCTTCGGCCTGATGGCGCGCCTTCACCAACTCGGTTACGTCAATAACGTTCAATAGCACACCGTCATACCGGCCATCGCGGTAGATTGGCTGCATCCGCAAGATGACCTCGGCATCGCCGATCGGCCGCTGGAGCACGAAAGGTTCGGAGCCTACGTTTTCACGAAACTTATCGATCCGACGCAGAATCCTTTTCAGAACGTCGCCTTCGTGTATGTCGTCGATCCGTTTGCCGAGCAGATCGCTCCGCTGCTTTCCAGTGAATCGGCACAAAAAATCGTTGATTTCCACGATGATGTTTTCCGCGTCGGCGAAAACGACGCCCTCCTCCATACCCGAGATCATTGCGGAAAGTTTGGCGTTTTCCCGTTGCGCGAGAATTTCGGCGGCGCGGGCTTCATTCTGTGCCCGTTTTCGCTCGGCGCTCTCGCGGACGATCTCGGCGAGATTTTTGTTTTTTGCCTCGTTGGCCTCTTCGGCGGCAATTCGCGCGGCGTTTCGGCTGATGTTGGACATAATCAGGCCGGCCAAAAGCGCGGTGAACGCAAGCCCGCCGACTAGCACAAACCATCCCGCGTGGGTGTCGTGCGTGGCATAGAACTCGGGGGTCGGAGTGCAAAGGATTGCCCAAGTGTGCCCGCCGATATCCAGTTTTGTCACGTCGACAATGGAATCCTGTTGGGCCGCAATCGCATCGGCGTCGGAATCAAATATGGTCTTTCGGCCCAGCGAGGGATAAAACCCCAAAAATTGCTCGCCGTCCGGTGCGGACAAGTCGTACAGCGTCAGATCAATACCGAGCGGCTCTCCTTGCCTCAGCGCGGTGTTGACAATGTCTTTGATGCGAAAACAGCCGACCACGAATCCGCGGAGGTTCTTTCGCCGGGCTTCCAAAGTGTCGATGGACGCCGGATTGAAATATACCGGTACCCCAATCATTATGCCGTACTCTTCTCGCTTTCCACGCGACAGCACAATTCGTTGCGTGATGATCGGCTGGCCGGAGTCGCGGGATTTTTCGAGCGCCGCTCGCACTATCGGATCTGAAGCCATGTCGAATCCTTGGCCGACGTAATTTCCTTCCGCAGGCTGCTGATAGTCCACGGGGAAATATTCGTCCCGGGCGGGGGCGGGGACCAGGCTGCCCGCTATTGTCTTCTCCACGACCGGCAAGCGTTCTCCGTTTCCTCGCTTTGCGTGGCCGTTCTCCCATGCTTCTCTGTTATCGGCGGCGACACGCGGCGCCCATTGCAGCGTCCAAATATCTTTCGCGTTCTTCGTAAATAGATCGACGAACTGCTTGAACTCCTCGCGATCGATATGTTGTGAGTCGTAGAAAAAACTGCGGATCGATTCCAATAGAAGAATCTTGTTGTCGAGAGATCTTTTTATCCCATGGGACCGTTGGCTTGCCATGCGTCCCAGGTTGGCGTATTCCTTTTCGCGTTCCAGTTTGCGGACCGAGGCAAATTCAAAAAACGATAGGGTAACTCCGACGCAAATCACGCTTAGCGCGAAAAAGTAGCACTTCGAGAAATTCGCGCCGCCGCAACTAGACGATAGAGATTTTGCCATGGCTTTCTCCGGCTCCTGCAACCGACGCCTTGGATATGGTTTCTTCACAATCATACTTTCCCATAGAAAAGGGGCACCGGCGAACGGGCCGGAAGCGTGTTCGTCAGGCGTTTCGTGTTTTTTGCGGATAATCGAAATCCACGAAGAGAGCCGGCCAGCGCCCGGTATAATCGTTGCAATCGTTTCCACGCACCGGCCGGAACCGTAGGTGTAATTCGATCCAATCCGGTTGCATACCCGGACACGCGATTTTTTCTGCCTTGCGGCTTGCTGATCCACGGTTCCGAGCGACGTATGATTTATGAGAAAAGTGATTAATTGAAAAATGGGGCAACCATGTTTACAGAAATCCTTAACTGGATGTCGGGCTGGGCCGTCGTCGCGTTTGCGTTTATCGTTGTGGTCGGCGTGTCCGCATTGGTAATCCACATACTCCGTGAGCGCGCGGCCAGGCGCGAGCGGGAAGGGGCCACGCGCCATCCCCGTGAGCCTGATCCCGAGGCGGAAGCCGAAGCCGCCAGCCGCATGAAGCAATACGCCAAGGCCGAAGAGGCCGCTCCGGACGCCCTGGGTTGGTCGCCGTCCACCGCCGAAAACGCCGCAATGATACCCGGAAAACAATCCGCAGAAGGCCTCGCCGCTTCCGTGGCCAAGCCGTCAAAGACCATCCTCATAGCCGACGACGATCCGGTGATCGCCTTCGCGTTGAAGAAGCGTTTGCAGCGGCTCGGCTACGACGTGCTTCGCTCGCCCGACTCGGCCCACGCACTCCTGGGGGCGATGAAAACCAACCCCGACCTGGTCGTTCTCGACGTGAACATGCCCGGCGGCAACGGGTTGGCGGTGTGCGAGATGATGGCAACCGATCCGCAAAACGCCGCGATTCCGGTGATCGTCCACACGTCGCGCAACGACGATGCCACCAAGGAGCGTTGCCGGCAGCTCGGCGCCAGTTACGTGGAAAAGTCGTCCAAGTCGTGGGAAGAGATTCAGTCGCTGGTGACCGACCTGCTCGGCAGCACGGAGACCTTGCCCGAACCACCGCCGCCCACTCCACCTGAGGTCGATCCGCAACTCCTTTCGCCGGTTTGCGGGCACCCGCGGGTGCTTTGCATCGACGGCGACAAGGGGGAATTGGCGCCGATCGAACAACACCTTGCGGCGCTTGGGGTGGAGGTTTTGGAGTCGAACGATTTGGAGGAGGGTTTTTGGACGTGTTTTTCGGAAAAACCGCACGTCGTGGTGATTCACGCCGGCGTTCCGCTGCCCGAGGTCCAAGCGGCCCTCTACCGTTTCACGCAACACCCCGTAACGCGTAACCTGCCCGTGCTGCTGATTAAGAGCAAGGGCGTCCAGACGGCGGAACTGATCGAAGGATTGCCGGAAACGAAGAGCTTGAAAATACTGGAGTCATCCGTTGGCTGGACCGGCCTGTGGCGCGAGTTGGAAAAGATCATTCCGATCGGCGACATGAACAATCCCGATTTGCTCGTGGGCGCGACGCCCGTCGCCGGACGCCCCGACCAAGACGACGACCGAGTCGTAGGACAGGTTGCCAACCTGTCCCACAGCGAATCTTCGCGGTCCGAAGATTCGCCCAGACGGCTGAAAATCCTCTGCATCGACGACGATCCGGTCATCGCGAAATCAATAGCGTTGCGGGTCCAGCCTTACGGGATAGAACTGAAAGAGGCCATTGACGGCACGCAAGGCTTCCATCTTGGCCTGCGAGAGAGGCCCGACTTGATTCTTCTCGATCTGCAAATGCCGGAAGGCGACGGGCATTACGTGTTGAGCAAGTTCAGAAGCCATCCACTTACAAAGGACATCCCGGTCGTCATCCTGACCGTCGAGACAAACGCGGGCGTGCGGCGGAATCTTATCTCGCTCGAGGCGGCGGGGTTCCTCTCCAAACCGGTACGCTGGAAAGAGTTTTTCGAGGAACTGGGACGCTTCGTGAAACTGCCGGAAAAACTCATCGCCGACTACCATCTTTCGGAAGAAGAACTTCTGGCGACGACTTGAGCGGCCGGATGCCCTGGTTCTTGACTTTTTCTCTCGTCGTAGCTGCTGTTGCCCTGTAGCGGGCACCATGGGCAGGCTTTGCCCCCGCAGTGCCGCTTGTCCCGCACTCCCCCACCTGCGTGTGGTTTTTTCGGCGGCGCCTTCCAATTTCTGGGTAATATGGAGATATCCCTTTAGAAGGAGGGAGATCGGCCATGTCGTCGGAATCCGCCAAGACGGAACGCTTCGTACGCGACCTGACGGAGAACGCCAGGCGAATCTACGCCTACATCTTCGCCCTGGTGCCCAACTGGGCCGACGCCGACGAAATCTTTCAGGAAACCAGCGCGACCGTCTGGGCAAAGTACGACGAGTATCAGCCGGGCACCGGTTTCCGCGAGTGGGCCTTCCGCATCGCCTACTTCAAGGTCTTACAATTCCGCAAGTCCCAGGGCAAGAACGTACTCCGTTTCAGCGACCAGTTTATCGACGAAGTGGACCGCGACACTCGAGTCGGCGGCGAACTTTGGGTGCGACGGCATCGGCTGTTGGGCGACTGCTACGAACAACTCCGTCCACAAGACCGGCAGCTAATCGACCTGCGTTACGAACCTGAAGCGACGACGAAAAGCGTCGCCCAGATTGTGGGGCGATCCGTCGACGCCATCTACAAAGCGCTTAACCGCATCCACGAGCAGCTACTGAACTGCATCGACTCGAAGTTGGAGGAGTTGCCGTGAGCCTTTTGCCGGAACTCCGCCGCGAACTCTGCGTCCTGCTCGGCCGGCTGCGTGACGGGGAACTTGACGAGGCCCAACTGGCCCAACTCGACGAGTTGGTAGGCGGCAACGCTGATGCCCGTCGTTTATATCTCGATTACGTCGATCTCTGCGCCTCGCTGCACTGGGCGCGACGGGATAGGGACCAGCGGCGAGGGGCGGGGGACGAGGGGCGAGGGATGGCCGGTTCACCGGCCATTGATCTTCCCGTTGTTGCGGCAGTTGAACTGCCGCACCAACTTGATTTCGAACCTCAAATCCCCGAACCCCCTTTCCCTCCACTATCCACTACCCACTACCCACTACCCACTTCTGACTTTGTCGGCAGTTGGGCGTTCTCTTACATGGTCGCCACGGTGATCATGGGCGTGGCGATACTGGGGTTTTGGGCGTACAAAATCACCCACCACCAACATATTGCCGAGGCGCCGTCGCAGTCGGTTCCGTCGGAAGCCATGCCGGAGATGGTGTTCGTCGGCCGGATCACCGGCATGGTCGATGCGAAATGGTCGGACGATCCCCGCTATTCGCCGCCGCCTGGATATGCCCGCGTTTCCTTGGGCCGAAAATACATCCTCGATTCCGGGCTAATGGAAATCACCTACGACTCCGGCGCGAAGGTCATCCTCGAAGGCCCCTGCACCTACGAGGTCGAATCCACCGCCGGCGGCTACCTTTCATTGGGCAAATTGACAGCGCGAGTAGGGGGAGACAAGGAGACAAGGAGACAAGGAGACAAGGAAAAGAAGGCCGATGCCGTGTCTCCCTATCTCCCCGTCTCCCCATCTCCCGGTCTCCCTGCCTCTCCCCTCTTCTCCGTCCGTACTCCCACCGCCCTTATAACTGACCTGGGCACCGAGTTCGGCGTGGAAGTTGCCGAAGACGGTACGGGCGAGGTCCACGTGTTGCAGGGCGAGGTGGTTACCCGGTCTTTAATCGCCGGGGAGGGCGACGATGCTTCGGTTCACCTCAAGGCCGGTCAGGCCGTGCGGATCGAGCCGAACAGCGGCAAGTTCACCGCGGTGAAGTTCGCGTCCAAGGGCTTCGTTTGCAACTTGCGGACCGAAGTCGGGCGTAAAATCGAGGCCGCTTACATCCGCGGCGTTCTGGCCGACGAGCCGCTGGCCTATTGGCCCTTGAACGAGCCGGCCCAGGCGAGGCGGTTCATGGACCGCTCGGGCAACGGTTTTCACGGCCGGGCGGTCGGCGAAGTTCGATCAGGACGGCCGGGTCCGCTTTCGTCCAAGTCGTGCTCGGTGGAGTTCGACGGCCAAGGCTACATCGACGTCGGCCGCCAAGACCGGTTCTCATTGGTCAACGGTTTCACCGTCGAGGCATGGATTCTCGCGGAACATTCGACGAACCCAACACGGGTCATCTCCGCCGACAATGCAGTTCCCGACTCCACCATGCGAATCGGATGGAGTCTGATGCACGCGGTCGAGCCGCACAATACCTTCGCCAACGGATTCCCTTGCTTTGTGTTCACGGCTCACGGGGTCGAGGACGCGGCGTTCAACACCGTTGTAACGCCGACTTCCAGATGGATACACGTTGCGGTCGTCTTCGACCGGAACAACATCGCACACCTATTCCAGAACGGCCGGCCGAGATCGTCGGTCGACGTCGGGGGACCGGCAAAAGTCGGCCCCGCTTGGCTGAGCATCGGCGCCATGTCCAACAAGGGTCAATTTTGGAAGGGCCGGTTGGCCCACGTCGCCGTTTATCCGCAAGAATTGAGCGAGGAGCAAATACTTCGGCATCTTCACTTGTTGCTGCATCCGACTTCAAGAGAGCCGGAAGAAACGACCGGGAACGAGACTAATGATGTCAACATTGATAACGAAAGGTAAAGTGCAACCCCGCTCCGTTTAGCCGGCATGCTTGTACGCCGGCTGATTGGCGAGGTCATTCAACATTGCGTGAAAAATATGGTTTGAAATAGTTTGGGTTATTCCCGCCCCGCAAAGAGAAGAAAGGAGAGTTTGCATCACAAACGGGGGCGTCAGGGGCAGAAACAAGTTGAGTTGTTCCCTTGTTGGGGCGGCAGTTGAACTGCCGCTCCGACGAAAAGGGGCGAAGCGATGAACGGACCGGAGAAAAGGTAGTTGTGGAGTTCGCGGCGTTCAAAGGGTTTTTTCCCGGAGTGTTTCTGGGACCCACGAACGCCCTCGCGTTTCGGTTTTCCGAAGCGTTCCTAGAATGGGAGGTATTCAGTCATGGCAAGGACATTTCTTACATCGGTTTTGGCAATCGCGGTTTTCGCCGCGACCGTGCGGGCAGAGCAGGTTTACGTGGGTTGGCAGGGTGCCGGAACCGGCATACTCGGGGCCTATGATTTGGCTACCGGCAGCCAAATTGGCCCCCCGCCGACTTTCAGCCCCTCTAGCGCGAAACCCCAGGGGGTTGCCGTTTCGCCGCTGAACGGCTACATCTACATGGCCACCGAGAACTTATCCAGCCCGATTGAGTCATACGACCCCGTGACGGGCAACATGGTCAGCGCTGATTTTGCCAACCTGAGCGACGAAGGCGTTTACGCCTTTGGGGTTTGCTTCGATTCCTCCGGATACCTGTACGCCTCGATGTCGGGGGGGTCGAATCCGCATGTGCGATACATTGCCAAGATATCGCCCGACGGCAATACCGTCAATTACAGATGGGGTACTCCTGTTTCCGACTCCGCCTACTACCCCAGCGACCTAATGATCGTCGGAGATACGCTGTACGGCGGTGTGCCATACGGTAACACTAGTTACCTTCCGGGCGGCGTCGTGGCCTACGACCTTTCGGGTACAGACGAGGGTGTCGGAGAATGGCTGACGAAATATCCGGACGGACGCAGGGGCGTCAACGGAGTGGCCTTCGGCCCGGACGGCACGATGTATACCGCCATGTATAAGTACGGGGAAGTGAGGGCATGGTCGGGCCCGGACTACCTGTGGGAAAACTCCTCTCTCATCACGGACTTCGCCGACGGCAGCATTCAAGACATCGACTATTACGATGGATACCTCTACTTGAAGAAGGGCGATGTCTACCGGTACGACCTGTCCGCCCAGGATCCGGAGTGGGAGTTGTTTGCCTCCGCCCCCACCGGCTATACGGGCTCGACGGGGTTTTTAGATATTGTTGTTCCCGAGCCAGGGACGCTGGTGCTGTTGGCTACGGGTCTGGTGGGCCTGCTCTGCTACGCATGGAGGAAGCGGAAGTAAGTTGTAATCCGCACACTTCGTGCGCGGAACCGTTTTGGGTGGCAGTTCAACTGCCACCCAAACACAAACAACTATTCCCCTCTCCCTTTGGGAGAGGGGACAAATGGATGGAGGGTGGCGGATGTGTTTGGTAGGCGCATCCGCCACCCAAAATCCAGCATCCGTGAAGCGCTGAATGTTGTTTGACGTTTAGTTCGACAATGTTTAGCGGCCTTCGGCACGACGGCTCGTATGGTTCGACCGCAAGCCGCCGTGCCGACGGCTGTTAAACGTGCGACGTTCATTATCTTGATGAGATTCAGTAGTCGGCGATGACGCGCCGGCGAAATAACAAAGGATAATTGCACCGTGAAATCCAATCCATCGTTTGCCGCTCAACATCCAAAAGGCGCGTTTACGCTCGTGGAACTTTTGGTGGTGATCACGATCATCGGGATATTGATCGCGCTGTTGCTGCCGGCGGTGCAGGCGGCCCGCGAGGCGGCCCGGCGGTTGCAGTGCTGCAACAACCTTAAACAACTCTCGCTGGCGGCTCTCAATCACGAGGAGATACACGGGTTCTTGCCGAGCGGCGGATGGGGATACCGTTGGACCGGCGACCCGGACCGCGGCGTGGGCAAGGACCAGCCGGGCGCATGGGTCTTCAGCATCCTGCCGTACCTCGAACAGCAGGCCGTGCGTGACCTCGGCAGCGACGGCGATCGCGACGCGATCACGGCGGCACAGCGCAGCGGCGCGTTCAGCCGCGACCAGACGCCCCTTACAATGTTCATTTGCCCCACACGGCGCAAGGCGGTCGTCTATCCGCGGCCGAAGGACCGCTGGTACTTCAATTCCGACGCTACCACAATGGCAGCGGCCATCGATTACGCGGCTAATGGGGGCACCAATGTCATAATAATCGGGTCATCCTTCCTCCAACCGACAACCATCGCCGCAGCCGATTCGTTTCCATATCCCTGTCAAGACGCCAATGGCATAGTGTTTCCCCGCAGCGAGGTGACAATGGCGTCCATATCCGACGGCGTCAGTTGCACCTACTTGATGGGCGAAAAATGTCTCTGTACCGACTATTATGAAAATGGGCTGGACCCACACGACGACCAAGGAATATACGAGGGTTGGAGTCCCGACAACATCCGCTTTTGCAACTACGACCCCATTAGCGGTCTCGTACTGACCCCGCAGCCCGACACGCCGGGCAGCGTAATCTGGGGAGTGTTTGGCAGCGCCCACGCCACTGGCCTCCACATGGCCTTCTGCGACGGCTCGGTGCAATTCATCAACTACTCGATCGATCCGGAAACCCACAGCCGCCTGGGCAACCGCCATGATGGCCTGGTGATCGATGGCAAGGAATTTTAGTGGCCGGCTCCCACTTAACTGAGGGTGTCCGGAAATAAACCCGTATCTGTCTATTTCCTTGTATCCTACGACCGTTGCGCGAGACGGTTTTGCCACAACGTGCGGTATGCGACTGCCTCTCGGATTACAACATATAGTGACATGCAATGGTCGCAGGACACAAGGGGTTATCTGACCCCAATATCTGAAAACACGGTACACCGGTATGACCAAACACATTACTCTGCTGTTAGTTGTTTCCTGTTTTTTTCTTTCCACCGCCGCGGCCTCGGCATCATCCACGGACACGCTGCCCGCGGAAAAGACGTTTGTCAACTCGTTTGGCATGAAGTTTGCGCGGATCGAGCCGGGCAGTTTCACTATGGGCAGCACGTCGGGCGATTTCGACGAACGGCCTTTGCGGCGGGTTACCATAAGCCGACCTTTTTACATGGGCGTTACCGAGATAACCAACGCCCAGTACGAGAAATTCGACCCGGCCCATCGCGCCTTTCGCGGCAAGCTGGGTTTTTCCAAGGACGATGACGAGGCCGTGGTCTTCGTTACTTGGCGCGACGCAAAGCGTTTTTGCCGTTGGCTTTCAAAGGCCGAGGGTCGCAATTATCGGCTGCCGACCGAGGCCGAGTGGGAATACGCATGTCGCGCGGGAACAACGACCGCCTTTTCGATCGGCGACAAGCTGCCCGAAAAATTCCACAAGCACCAAAAGACCGAGTGGCGTCCGTTTCCGGTGGAAATCTACGTTGCCTGCACACCGGCCAACCCTTGGGGACTGCGCGACATGCACGGCAACGTCGAGGAATGGTGCGGCGACTGGTACGGCCCATATCAACCCGGCGAGACGACCGACCCCGCCGGGCCCGCAAGCGGAGATTTCAAGGTATCCCGCGGCGGCAGCCATGGTACACCGGTCGCTTTCCTCCGCTCGGCCAACCGCTTGGGCACATTGCCCGAGGATTCGCACTTCATGATCGGCTTCCGCGTGGTGTTCGGCGAATTGCCCGACCCCAAAGCGGACGGCGTGGCCCGCGGCACCGCCGCGCCGCTTTGGGGTCAAGACGTCAAGCAAGTTCGCCACGACTTCGCCGATGGGCCCGACCCGGCGAAGCCTTTCTTCCGCGGCCCGCGGCAATATGTATTCATACCGCCGGGCTCCAACGGCCCGCTTTTTTCGGAACACAACCACCAGCCGGCCATTACCGCCTGTCCCAACGGCGATTTGTTGGCCATTTGGTACAGCACCAACTGCGAGGCGGGCCGCGAGTTGGGCGTGGCGGCCGCGCGGCTCCGCAAAGGCGCGGAGCAATGGGAGCCGGCGGCGCCGTTCTGGGACGCGCCCGACCGCAACGACCATGCAAGCGCGCTCTGGTGGGACGGCGATAATACCATCTACCACTTCAACGGCCTGGGTACCGACGCCACCTGGGCCAAGCTGGCGTTGGTGATGCGCGTCAGCACCGACAACGGCGCTACCTGGTCAAAAGCCCGACTGTTCAAGCCGGAACACCTTCACAACCAGGTGATCTCCAACGTCTTTCAAACCAAGGCGAGCGAGATTATTTTCACCTGCGACGCCGTGTCCGGCGGACAGGGCGGTTCGACCATTCACATTAGCCGTGACGGCGGGAAAACCTGGACCGATCCCGGCGCCGGCCGACCTCAACCTGAATTTCTACCCGGCAAAAGCGGCGCCTGGATCGCCGGAATACACACCGGATGCACGCAGTTGAGCGACGGGCGGCTCATGGCACTGGGCCGCGGCGACAACATCGACGGGCAAATGCCCATGAGCCTTTCGGCCGACCTGGGCAAGACCTGGACCTACCATCCCAGCGGTTTTGCACCGATTAGCCGCGGCCAGCGGCTGGTCTTGCGACGGCTCGACGAGGGCCCGCTTTTGCTTGTTTCCTTTGAAAAGAACTTCAAGCTCAGCGACGGAGCCGGCAAGGATCGCAAGCTCTCGGGCATGTACGCCGCCTTGAGTTTCGACGATGGCCGAAGCTGGCCCGTCCGCCGGCTGATCACCGACGGCGGTCCTTCTCGGACCGTGGACGGCGGCGGCAACACGGGCCGTTTTAAGCTCAGTCCCACCACGGCTGAGCCCCGCGGCTACTTGGTCGCCACGCAAACGCCCGATGGCCTGATCCACTTGATCTCCAGCAAGCAGCACTATGTGTTCAATCTGGCGTGGATCAAACGGAAGGAATAAATCGGCCATCGGCCTATCGCGGGCTACCCGCGTGGAAAACCTCTTGCGGCTTCGCCGCTCCTTTCCGCAGCGCCAGGGGGACAGTCCCCTGTGAACGGTTACCGCTAAATCCGGCATATCCGGCCAATGCCGTGCGGTTCATCCCTTCATTGCCGGGGTACGTATACGCCGTGGGCAAAAGCGGCAAAACGGATGAAATCTACGTGAATCTTTTCGTGGCGAGCGAGGCATCCGTGCCGCTCGACGGCAACAAGGTCCGGCTGAAGCAGCAAACCCTTTATCCTTGGGACGGAAAAACGCTGCTGACGGTCGAACCGGAGAAAAGCGAACGATTCGCCCTCTGCTTGCGGATTCCGGCTTGGTGCAAGGGGGCGACGCTGGCCGTCAACGGCAAGCCGGCGGCTCCGCTGAACGTCGAAAAAGGTTACGCTCGACTCGAACGCGAGTGGCGGCCGGGCGACGCGGTCGAGTTGGAACTGCCTATGCCGATCGAGCGAATCGAGGCCAATCCCCACGTTGAGGCCGACCGCGGCCGCGTGGCCGTCCGACGGGGACCGGTCGTCTATTGTTTCGAGGCCGTCGACAACGGCGGGTCGGCGAAAGACATCGTTCTGCCCGTCGATCCAAAGTTCACCGCCGAATATCGAGACGACTTGCTCGGTGGCGTGACGGTCATCGTCGGCGTCGCCAAGGACGGGCGCAAAATCACCGCCGTGCCCTACCATGTTTGGAACC
>CBDAFL010000004.1:0-3516 GCA_965195225.1 uncultured Thermoguttaceae bacterium | reverse complement strand
GGCGCCGTTTCATCATGGTGAGCCTCTCCGCTGCAACCAAAGCTCAACAACGCCAGAGCCAGGAGCCAGCACACGTTTTTGGTCGCACCGGACAAACCGCTGCTTGCTTGAAAACGGTGGCACGCAGGGCGGATGGGAGTTAGTCGCAAATTCATTTTCCTGAATGTCGATTTCGACAACTAAGGGACTTTAACCACCTCGCCGCCGTCGCGGGAGGCTAGGGCCTGGAGAATCTTTAGCTGGGTGTTTTCCGACAGGAAATGCACCGAACCGTCACCCAATAGAAAATGGCAACCGCCGGGATGATTGCTGCCGAAGCTTGTGTCGTTGACACCGGCGCCGCCGTTGTTTATTACCGTGGGCCAATCGTAAGCATGGATGGCGTATTTCAGATTATGGCAGCAGTATGATGTCCCCCAGCCACTGCTGCCGTTAGTCGTGGAGCGGAGCCAGGTATTCCAAAGTTGTCCGTCGTCCCAGGACATTTCGCCGATCAAAAACGTACTGGAGGAGCCGTCGCAGATGTCCGCCATGCGCAGCACCCTGTTCCCGTTTGTCCGTTCCGTACAGGAGGAATTCCAGAGGAGCATTGGCATCGCGCCGCCGGTGGCGTATCCTCCGCACTCTGGCCGCGAAGGGGCGAACTCGACCGGATAGTCGCCGCCGTTCCACTGGTCCGGGCCACTGGGGCCCAGCACCGGGCTGTAATGCTGAAGATAATGGGGGTTGCCCCCTTTATTTGGCTGGCTGGGACAAAGAAGAACCGGTACGCGTATTTTCTCCGAGACCATTATGTCGGCATGGTGGATCTCCTCCCCCCCCACCATCTCGTCGAGGGCGGCCTGTTCCAGATATGGCAGCACTAGCCCGTACACAGCTATGCCGTTCGGATAGGCCATGTAGGTCAGCCCGTTGGAATATCCGGCCGGCGGCAGGTAGCCGAGCAGGTTCTCATAATTGAGAATGGCCAAGCCGATCTGCTTGAGGTTGTTGCTGCACTGCACGCGTCGCGCGGCCTCGCGGGCCGCCTGCACCGCCGGAAGCAACAGCGCAATCAGGATGCCGATGATCGTAATCACGACCAAAAGTTCCACCAACGTGAAACCAAATTTGGGATTTGAGATTTGGAATTTGCTGATGTGATGATGATCGGCAGCAATATGTTTATTCATAAGTCACCGTGTAATTCCATTTCGTCGTTGTCTTGAAGGGCAAAATTGATCCAGGAGCGCGGCGGACTGCCGACCATCTATTTCAAGACGGCCAAGTCAGTCCGTCGGCACTCCTGAATACAATCCTAAATCCTAAATCAACAAATCCCAAATCACTTACTTCCGCTTCCGCCATGCGTAGCACAGCAAACCGATCAGGCCCGTGGCTAGCAACGCCAGCGTGGATGGTTCCGGAACCACCGCATCAAAGGAGCCGTTCCGAACACCTTGGCTAGCGGCCTCTAGGCTGAATCCGCACCAGTTGTTACCCGCGACCCCCGCCAAGGTTTCAAACGTCGCACCGTTGATTGAGGCCGACCAGACCGTGGTTCCGTTCTGGTGCTTAACAACCAGCGTGTTCCATGCGCCAGGGGTGTAAGTCTCGTTGAGGGCCACCCACGTGCCGCTACCGCTGGGAAGCCAACTCATAACCCCACCATCCGCGTGGGTGCTAAATTGGCCGCCTAAGAGAGTGCCATTGGCGTCTTTGGGTACGATAGCTATACGGTTGAAGCTTAAGTCTCCGTCGATGTTGAAAGCGAGTGTCCACTGTATCCACTCGCTATCTCCGCTATTGCCTGCAATGCCGTCTGCCAGAGCTATGACGCGGGGGGGACTGTGGCTGGTCGGAGCGACAATGTTCAGGAACTGACCGCCTTCGTAAGCCGAGTAGCCGGTAACTGTCGAATCGGCGATCAATGCCGAATCGGTGGTAGTGCCAGATATGGTCCAGGTGCCGACGTCTGGAGTGCCCGGTTGGCTTCCCACTACGTTGTTGGGTAGTTCAAAATCGGTGTCGAAGATAACGGCGCCGGTGGTGGTGTTTTTGAGCATTGGAATGTGGCCGGCCTGGGCGACCGTGGACATCCCGAACAACACAACGGCAGTCAGCACAATAAATTGAATAGCGCGGTACATGTAACTATCCCTTTTCAAAAGGCGACTCACACGAAAGAGCCGCTACTACGCAACCGTTGCCGGGCCGGCAGCGACATGCTGCCAAAGTTCATCCCGAGTAACGGTTCCCACTTCCCTCTGTTCCACACTGAACTCACTCCCGTTGGGGGCGACAGTTGCACTGCCACTCCAACGACGGCGCGACCATCGCCCAGCGGCTTTATGGATCATTCATGGTGTCACCTCCCTTTCCCGTTGAAGCGGCGGTTGATCCGGCGTACCCGGCCCCTCGTACAACCGCCTTACCTCCTCCAGGCTCAACGCCCGGTGGAAAATGGTTACTTCGTCGATCCGTCCGTCCCAGAATGACACGGGCAACAGCCCCGTCGTATCTTCCGCCATGTTGTTGCAGCCGAGCAACAGATATTTTCCCGGTGGAGCGGCAATAACGCCCTCGCACGGCATGGATTTCACCTCGACGCCGTTGCGGTACAGACGAAGGACCGATCCGTCGGCCACAAACGCCACATGTACCCATTGGTCAATGGGGAACGGATTCGATTTGTCTTCTCGCAACAAACTATACACGCAATCTTCACCATTGAATGGAGCGACCCGCGTACTTAAGCAGTCATAAGTCAGATCGAACTTAAGACGAAACCAGTTGCGGCTGCCGCCTTCGCTAATGATCGAAGCCCCCGATTCCCTGCTATCGGCAAGAATCCAGGCGGAGAAGGAATACTGATTCGAGTCGCTGTCGGGCGTTCTGGGCGCAACTACGTAGTCGCCGAAGAACTCGCCTCGCAACTCCAACCCGCCGCCGAACCGGCCCGCGCACCAAAGCCGTTCGAGACCGCCGGCCCGGCCGACGCCGCTCAATTTTCCATGACGCCCACCCGGCGCCGAATCCAGTACCGTAAGCAACTCTTTTTCATCGTTCGGCCGCTCCATGCGGTAATAAGCGACCGGACCGAGCGACATCACAAGTTCGGCGTAGGCATCGGCGCGGGCCTTTTGCTCATCTTTTCGCGGCGGCATAACGCGGGCGAACTTTTTCGATCCGTCGGCGTCGGCGACAATAATCGCCGCGTTGCCGGATTGCACGATTCCGGTCTGGCCGGCCGATAGCACCCGTCCTCCGCCCGCTTCTTCGCCGTCGGAATCAATTGCCGCCAAACGCACCGAGCCGACAAACACTTGCGTCTTGGTCAGCCCACGATCACTTACTTCCACGCCGAACTCGGTACCCAGGTCGGTGACGATGGCGGTGGGAGTGCGGACGGAGAAGAGGGGAGAGACCGGGAGACCGGGAGACCGGGAGACGAGGAGATGGGGAGACGCGGCATCGGCCTTCTTTCCCTTGTCTCCTTGTCCCTTTGTCTCCTTGTCTTCCCCCACCCGCGCGGTT
>CBDAFL010000003.1:0-10119 GCA_965195225.1 uncultured Thermoguttaceae bacterium | reverse complement strand
GGGGGTGGCACGTCCCTGAGCGCAGCGAAGGGCGTGGTACACGGCCAAACCACGCCCTTCGCTGCGCTCAGGGACGTGCCACCCTCATTGGTATTGATTCGCCGGTCCTTGCGATTCACCGGCGGGGTTGGCATCCCTCATCGGACGGCGATCTCGAACGTGCAGCACGGCGAGCCTTCGTGACGGCTGGAGATTTGGCGGATTGGACGCCCGACCACCGCGACGAGCATTTCCTGGTCGACTTGGCAGATGTGCAGATTCGGATCGACCATGCTGATGAAAGGGCAACTCCGTTTGTGAATCGTCAATTTCCCGCCGCTGTCCTCCACGACATCAACCAACCTTCCCTCGGCCGTAAGCAGGTCGATCAACTGGCGGAGCCGATCCCGCGGCCTCTTGGCGGTAATCTTGCTGTTGTAGTGTTCGGCCAGCGAGCGGCTCACCCGATTGATGACTTTCTTAATCAGGTCGTCGCCACCGAGATCGTGGACCGCTTGCCAAATCGCCGGCACCAGCAACCGTTGGTTGCCGTCAAACAACAGCGACAGGGCGGCATTTGTTGCTCGATAAAGGTGGCGCGGCCGACCTCGGCCGGACGTCCGCTGGGTCTCCCGCTCGACGAACCCCGCCGTCTGTAGCTCGCCAAGTTGTTCGGTCACGGCGGTGCGCGTCACGCCGGCGGCACGTGTCAACTCGGCGACCGTCCGCGGAGGATTGCCCACCAACAACTTCACGATCCGCAGGCCGGCGGCGGTGATTGTAACGTCAGACATAGTACGCCGTTTGCTCCACAAGGATGATAATAACATAATAATCTGCCAGTCGCGGGTCGGCAACACCCCCTTCTGGACGGCATGGCCGCGAGACCGGCAAGGGGTGGTGAACGCATGATAGGAGCATTATAATGAAAGGATTCAGGAGAGTATCCGCACTACACGAAAGGTTCGCGCCAGATTCAAGGTGTCGCGTCAGAATAACTTGATGATCATTGGGCAGCACGTCTTCTGAGTGCAGCGCAGGGCATGCCACCCCAGCCGAAGCACCACGTCCATCATTTCTCGGGAGAAAAAACAATGTCATCCACCAAGCGTTCGTCCACGCGTCGAGAGTTTCTGAAGAACACGGGCAAGGTCGCCACGGCTTCGGCGTTGGCTGGCGTGGTCGTGCCGCAAGTCCACGCCGCCGAGGACAACACCATTCAGTTGGCCTTGATCGGTTGCGGCGGCCGGGGCACCGGCGCGGCCGCCAATGCCATGTCCGTAAAGAACGGTCCGATCAAGTTGGTGGCGATGGCCGACGTCTTTTCAAAGCGCCTTGAGGGGAGTCGCAAAGCGCTCTTAAAGAGAGAAAAATACGCCAATCTGGTCGACGTGCCATCGGATCGCCAGTTCGTTGGGTTTGACGCTTACCGGAAGGCAATGGACTGCCTGAACCCCGGCGACGTGGCGATCTTCGCCGCCCCGCCAGCGTTTCGCTGGCCCCACTTCGATTACGCCGTTCGGAAGGGCCTCAATGTTTTCATGGAGAAGCCGGTCACGGTCGATGGCCCCACCACCCGCAAGATGCTGACGCT
The DNA here is from genome assembly GCA_965195225.1 of uncultured Thermoguttaceae bacterium. Taxonomy (GTDB): domain Bacteria; phylum Planctomycetota; class Planctomycetia; order Pirellulales; family Thermoguttaceae; genus JAHIKV01. Next base: position 8,546 of record CBDAFL010000003.1, on the reverse strand, counting down.
GGCCGAGAAGGCCGACAAGAAAAATCTCAAGGTGGGCGTGGGACTGATGGTCCGCCACAGCAGGGCCAGACAAGAATTGCACAAGCGGATCAAGGATGGCGAAATCGGAGACATTACTACTCTGCGGGCGTATCGGATGCATGGCCCCGTCGTCGGCTACATTGGCCCGAATGCCGGCAAAATGAACGACTTGCTCTACCAAGTCCAGAAGTTCCACGGGTTCCTTTGGGCCAGTGGAGGGACGTTCAGCGACTTCTACATCCACCAGATCGACGAGTGTTGCTGGATGAAAGACGACTGGCCGATCAAGGCACAGGCCGTCGGCGGCCGGCACTATCGCGGCGACTGCGTGGACCAGAACTTTGACAATTACTCGGTCGAATATGTCTTTGCCGACGGCACCAGACTGTTCCTTTACGGCAGGTCGATCAACGGCTGCCATCAAGAGATGGATAGTTTCGCCAGCGGCACGAAAGGATTGGGAGTTATTTCCACTTCGGGACATTTTCCGGGCAAATGCCGCATCTACAAGGGACAAAACGAAGCGAAGAACAACCTTGTTTGGGCGTTCCCTCAGCCCGAAGAAAGCCCTTACGGCACGGAATGGGACGACCTGATCGAGGCCATTCGCCGGGACAAACCCTACAACGAAGTGAAACGTGGCGCGGAAGCCAGCCTGGTCACTTCGATGGGCCGGATGGCCGCTCATACCGGCCAAGTCATCACTTTCGACGAGATGCTCAACTGCGAGCATGAATTCGCCCCGGACGTGGACAAACTGACGATGGACTCACCCGCTCCGTTGTTGGCCGACGCCAGCGGGAAATACCCCGTCCCCCAGCCGGGGATCGTCACCAAGCGGGAGTATTGATCGTAATATCCTGTTCCCACGTTCCGCGCGGGAACGAGACTATATGACGTTTAGGAGTTGTCAGTTTCCGGAAGATAACTGACAACTGATTACTGACAACTGATTACTGACTCTGCCATGAACAAGGACTTCGACTGTGTCCTGTGCGGCTCTTGCGTGGCCGATCTGCTGGTTAGGCCGGTCCCCTTGGATACGCCGATCGGTCCCGGACGGTTGTTGCTGACCGATCCGGTCGAGGTTGTCACCGGTGGGATCGTTTGCAACTCGGGCATCGCCCTGGCCCGGTTGGGAATGAAGGCGGCCGCCTTCAGCTACGTCGGCCGGGACGACTGGGGTCAACTCATCCGCCGGCGGTTGGAGGATGAGCGGGTCGATTGCGACCGGCTGTTGACCCATCCGACCGCAGCCACCAGCACCACCGCCGTGCTGATCTCCCCCGGCGGCGAGCGCAGTTTCGCCCATTGCGTCGGCGCGCCGAAGCTGATCGATAAAACTCTCTTGCTGAACAATCTCGACCTGTTCGCCCGCAGCCGCATGATGCTCGTCGGCTACTACTCGCTGATGCCGCAACTCGAGGCCGATCTGCCCGAGGTGTTTGCGGCGATCCGGGAGACGGGCTGCCGCACCGCGTTGGACGCGGCCGGCGACGGCGGCGCTATGCAACCGCTCGACCGCATCCTGCCGCACCTGGACCTATACGTCCCGAGCCTCGACGAGGCCGTCCGCCAAACCGGCCAGACCGACCCGCGGCGGATCATCGACGTTTTCCGCGGCTGCGGTTCGCCGGGTCTGTTGGGCCTAAAGCTCGGCTCGAAGGGGGCATTGCTCAGTCCGGCCGCGGGCCAATACATCGAGACCACCGCCGCCACGCCGCCCGGCCCCGTGTGCGACACCACCGGCGCCGGCGACAGTTTTTTGGCCGGTCTGATCGCCGGGCTGCTTCGCGGTCTGGACACCGCGACCGCCGGCCGACTGGCCGCCGCCACGGGCGCGTGTTGCGTAACCGGTCTCGGCGCAACGGCCGGCCTGCTCGACTTCGACCAAACGGCCGCCATCGCCGGTCTGTAGCGTTGATTGGTTCTGCAACAATAGTAGGCCGGGGTGTAACCTTAAGTTTACCCACATTTTTGCTTGAAGAACTTCGGGAAACACGAGAATTTCGACCCGTAGGGTCGTTTGACAATAGCCCAGCGATTCATCGCTGGGGAAGAGGGCCAACCAAATCCATGATCCGTCCCGTAGGGACGGTCGAACCGTGGCGGTCAATTTTCGGCCGTCCCTACGGGACTCGTGGGGAAACAAGGGGGCTTCCCGTCGCCCCAGCAGTAAACTGCTGGGCTATTGTCGACTGTCCCTCCGGGACAAAAATGTGGGTAAATCTAAGGTCGTGACCCGGCCTACTAGCTTGGCGAAGCGTCGAAAAGCTGATACATTAGCGCAACCCTTTTTTGGGGTGGCCAACCAGTCCCGCCCGCGGTACCCGACGTTGTTTCCACCAGCAGAGAAAGAGTTGTCATGCATCATCCCCGCAACGAACACATAAGGGCTCCAATACTTCCTGTTGACGTTGTGTTGCACCCTTCGTGGTGGCATCACCACGAGGGAATCACGTTCGACGAGGATTTTTTCTTTCACCCGGTTCGGCGGGTCGAGGTCGAGCGGCAGATGGAGCGCATCCTTCACGAGCGGTGGGGGCGCTACGGTCTCGGCGAGCATCACGATCGGGACCAGCCCCAGATCGGGCCAGTGCATTTGGCGGCGGGGTACATCATCCCGGCGATGTTCGGCTGCCGCATAGAGTTCTCCGCGGACGCTCCGCCGCAAGTCATTCCGGCGAATATCGAACGGCTCGAAGTCTCGCGCGAGTCGCCCTTCGTCAGCGCGGCTTTCCGGCGCTGCGAGGCCCTGATCGAGGCGCTAAAGAGCCGTTTTGGCTACGTCGCAGGCGACATCAACTGGGGTGGGCTGCTGAACACCGCGTTGGATCTGCGCGGTCAGGAGTTTCTCATGGACCTGATCGACGCGCCCGACGAAGCGGCGCGCTTCGTTGCGGACATAGCGGCGGTCATCGAACGCTTCCTGCGACAAATGGCCCGGGCGACCGGCACCACCTCGATCAGCGTCAACCGCACGGTGCGGCACATTTCACAAGCCGTCTACCTGCACAGCCAGTGCTCGAACGTGATGATTTCGACGGAGCTTTACGAGCGGTTCTTCCTGCCTTTAGACGTGGAGTGGAGCCGTCGCTTGCGGCCATACGGGATTCACTACTGCGGTTCCGATCCGCACCGCTTTGCCCAATCCTATGCCAAGATACCGGAGTTGGATTTCCTGGACGTCGGTTGGGGTGGAGACGTGGCCCTGCTGCGGCGGCGCCTGCCGCGCACGTTCCTCAACCTCCGCCTCAGCCCGGTCGAAATCGCCAAGCAGACGCCGGATGATATCCGCCGGACGGTCCGCCGATTGGTCCATCAGTCCGAGAATCCGTGGCTGACGGGCGTGTGCTGCATCAACATGGATCGGCAGGTCACGGACGAGCAAGTAGCGGCGATCTTCGAGGAAGTGGAAATCCTTCGTGCAGAGTATCAGGCATCGGACACACTACCTATGGTTTCACAATGACCACACTGATATTGCCCAAGTATTCAATCGGCATAGGGGACCGTTTTGCCCGTCAGGGGCGGGCACAACTGGACGCCCTGATTTTGGCCCGTCGCCACGGGGTCGATATCGCTCCGGTTTGGAACAAGTCGAGCCGCGAACATTCGATCATCGGCAGCCGGCCGGAGGACGTGCGGGCCGAGGCCCGGGAAGCCGTGCGAGCCAGCCAATGGAACGGCCCTTACTTCGTCGACGCCGACCATGTGGGCTTGAAAACGGTGGACGCCTTTTTGGCGGCGAGCGATTTTTTCACTCTCGATGTGGCCGAATGGATCGGCGTTGACGCGGGAACCGACGCCGTGGAGCGGTTTGTGGCCCGGCATGAGCGGTTGGTCGGTCGGCAATTACTGCCCGGCTTGGATCGGCCGCTGGATATTTCGCGGCCGCTGATCTTCGATGCGGCGCGAAAGTTTCTGGCGGCGGTTCACGAAGCGGGGCGGATACACGACCGCATCCGCCAAGCCCGAAGCGAAGCCGCGCCGGTAATCGAACTGTCGCTGGACGAGACCGAACGGCCGCAGACCCCCGCCGAGTTGCTGTTGATTCTCGCCGCGGCGGCCGAGGCGGGTATTCCCGCGCAGACCATAGCCCCGCGGTTTGTGGGCCGGTTTCACAAAGGGGTGGACTACGTCGGCGACGTGGCGGAGTTTTGCCGGCACTTCGAGGAGTGTTTGGCGGTGGTGGCCTTCGCGGTCGAGGAATTCGAGTTGCCGCGAAACTTGAAACTGAGCGTGCATTCCGGCAGCGACAAATTCGCCATATATCGGCCGATACGCGAAGCACTGGAAAAATTCCACGCCGGCGTGCATCTGAAGACGGCCGGCACCACGTGGCTGGAGGAATTGATCGGGCTGGCGGCTTCCGGCGGCGACGGATTGGCGATCGCCAAGGAGGTTTACAGCGAGGCGGGGCCGCGGTTCGACGAACTGTGTGCCCCTTATACTTCGGTGGTCGCCATCGACCGCGAGGCGCTGCCGTCGCCGGAGTCCGTCGACCGCTGGAGCAGCGAGTCTTTCACCGCGGCGCTGCGCCACGACCCCGCCTGTGCATCCTATAATCCAAACTTCCGCCAACTCTTGCACATAGCCTATAAGGTGGCGGCGGAAATGGGTGACCGCTTCACCTCCGCGCTGGATCGACATGCCGCCGTAATCGCCGAAAATGTCACGCACAACTTGTTCGAGCGTCACATCCGCCCGCTGTTTCTCCCGTAAACCCTGTTTTCCGACCGGCGAGCTGGCCCGGCAACTGCTCGATCGGACGGGGGGATGATTAGGCGGGAGGCTGTAGACTGGAGGCGGGAGGTGATGGAAACAAGCAGAAACACGAGTTTCACGCTTTCATCCTACACTTCAGCCTCCGGTCTCCAGCCTCCAGCCTCCAGCCTCCAGCCTCCAGCCTCCAGCCTAAAACATGAAACTATATCTAATCCGACATGGCGAAAGCACCTACAACGCCGAGGGGCGCATTCAGGGGCAATCGGACGTGCCGCTCTCGGAGCTTGGACGCCGGCAGAGTCGGGCGGTGGCCGAGGCGATGGCCCTGGTGCCGGCCGATGCAATTTACTCCAGCCCGTTGCAACGCGCGTTGACAGTGGCGAAAGACATCGCCGCCGAACACGGCCTGCCGGTCCGTACCGATCCGAAGCTGAAGGAGATTTGCGTCGGCGTGTTTCAGGACCGGTTGCGGAGCGAGTTGGAAGCGGAATGTGCGGAGGATTTGGCCCGCTGGCTCAGCGGCGACGAGGACTTTGCCATTCCCGGCGGCGAGTCGCGGCGGCAATTGACCGATCGCGGTTGCGAGGCGATCCGCTCGATAGCGGCCGACGGCCATCGCACGGCGGTCGTCGTCGCTCACGGCGGAGTGCTGGGCGCCACGCTGCGCCGGCTGATCGACGTGCCCCGGCCGCTGTCACCCTTTTCGTTGCGGAACTGTTCGATAACCAAGTTGACCGCGGACGAGCAGGGCCGCTTCAAGCTGGAATCGTTGGACGAGGTGGAACATCTCCGCGAGGTCGGCGTCTCTCAGGGCAAAGACCTTTAGTTGCTCTCGTTCCCATGCGGAGCGTGGGAACAAGGAATCCCCGTCAAATCTCGAAGATGGCTTCGATCTCGACGGGCACGCCAAGCGGGAGCGAGTTGACGCCGACGGCGCTGCGGGCACCGATGCCGATCTCGGGGCCAAACACCTCGGCGAACAGTTCGCTGCAACCGTTGATGACCGCCGGCTGCTGGGTGAAATCGGGCGTGCAATTGACCATGCCGAGGATTTTCACCACTCGCTTAATCTTGTCGAGGCTGCCGAGTTCCGCCCGCACCGAGGCCAGAATGTTCAGAGTGACCCACTGCGCGGCCTTGACGCCCGCGGTGACGTCGAGTTCCTCGCCCAGCCGGCCGACCGTCAATTTGCCGGATGCGTCCAAAGGCAGATGCCCGGAAGTGTAGGCGAGATTGCCGGAAATCAACACGGATTTGTAAAGGCCCTTCGGTTCCGGGGCGGGCGGAAGCTGGAGGCCGAGTTTTTCGAGTGTCGAGGAAAGTTGTGCTTCGATGGACATGGGTGGTGGATAGTGGGTAGTGGAATTACCGGCGCCAAAGGGAACATCAGCATAACCGGCCTGGATACTGGTCGCCAGGGGGGCTTCTACAATGGTTAGAAGTGGCGCAACTCGGCCGCCGGCCGCTTCCGTACAGGGAGATAGTGCTTTCGGCCGAAATTTGTTATAAGCGTAATAACAAGTTGAATCTAACTCGAAAGGGGCCGGTTCGTGCAAAGTTCGTTGTCGGTCTTGCTTCCGGTGAGGGACGCCCAGTCCACGCTGAACGATTCGGTCGCTGAAATACTCGACGCGGCGTCGGATTCCGGCCGACGGTTCGAGTTGCTGATAATCGACGACGGCTCGACCGACGCGACGAACGAGGTGGCCCACGAGCTCACCCGTCATTTCCCGCAGGTTCGTCTGCTCCGCCACGAAATGCCGTTGGGACACGAAGCGGCGCTCCGCACCGGCCTGGAGCATAGCCGGGGCGAGGTGGTGGTTCTGCGGGACGGTTGCTCTGGCAGTTTCCGCGTCGTCGAGCGACGCACACGGCAGCCTCGGCACTTTCCCAGCCGGCCGGCTCGGCCCAATTTCCTTCGCAAGCTAAAGAGTTTCGCGCTGGGCGAGTGAATTAGATGCGGGGCGTCGTGTGGAAAGCCAGCAGTGGCATCTTTTTTCAACGGGCTGCTAAACTACCGCCGCCCCCCCGTCCAATCCGGCGGCGATTTGGTACAATGCGCCGTTTCACTCTTGCCGGTCGGCGACGGGAGCCGCATCCTATGCGAGAATCGCCATGAAACAGTGGGATACCGTAGCCATCGTAGGTGTCGGGCGGATCGGCGGATCGATCGGCCTGGCTTTGCGCCAACGAGAGCTGGCAAAAAACATTATTGGCATCGGTCGATCCCAAGCCACGCTGCGCACGGCAAGACGCGTTGGGGCCATCACCAACACCACGATCGATCTGAACCGTGGAGTGGCCGACGCCGAGTTGGTCGTCGTTTGCACTCCGGCCGGCAACGTCGTCGAGACGGTCAATCAGGCGGCGCAACATTGCCCCGAACGGACGCTGATAACCGACGTCTGCGGCGTGAAACGGGCGGTAGTCGAGCCGCTCGACGACCATCTGGCTCGCGGATGCCGATTCCTCGGCGGACACCCGCTGATAGGCAACGAAAAGACCGGCATACTAAACGCATCGGCCGACCTGTTCGATGGCCGGGTAACGATCCTCACGCCCACGAAGAACACCCGGGCCGAGGATTTCGATCTGCTCGAAGAGTTTTGGCAGTCGCTCGGCTCGGTGGTCATTCGGATGTCGCCCGACGAGCACGATAGGGCGTTGGCGATTATCGGCCACCTGCCGCATCTGTCGGCGGCGGCGCTGGCGGTCTCCTTGCCCGAGCAGTTTTTTCGCTTGATCGGCGGGGGCATCTTCGACGCAACCCGTCAGGCGGTCGGCGACCCCGAACTTTGGCGGCAAATGCTTACGCTCAATCGCGACAACGTTTTGACGGCGTTGGAGCAATACGGCTCGAAGCTGGCCGCCGTTCACGCCGCGCTCCGCGACGACAACCAGGACGAACTTTTACGTTTTCTCACTCAGGCGAAGAAGAACCGCGATGCTTTGGGAAGTTGACATCTATCCGGATTAAAACACCCGTATTCTCCTTTTCGCGATCCCCTCCCACGACGGCACGGGACAAAAAGAATTTCAGTTTCCATGTTGACACTTCAGCCATATAATGATATGGTAATATATATGGCTCTCGCTTACGGGTAAGGCCGGTGGCATGGCAAAAGCGACGTTCGAGTGGGACGAGCGAAAAGCGGCTGAGAATGAACGCAAACATGGGGTGTCTTTCGCACTGGCCCAACAAGCGTTTTTGGATCCCAATCGTGTCATTGCCCGCGACCTGAAGCATAGCGAGACCGAACATCGGTATTACTGCATCGGGCGAGTCGGCGCGGGAATTATTACCGTGCGTTTCACGTATCGAGACCGCGCTGTTCGCATTATCGGAGCCGGATATTGGCGGCAGGGGAAGAAACTCTATGAAAAGCAAAATCAAATACACGAATGAGCCGTTGAAGATGGAGGTTGTGGAAGACTTTCTTCCGCCGCCCGACCAACTCGCATTGAAGCAAGAGACGGTCAAAGTCACCATCGGTCTGAGCAAGCCGACGGTTGATTTTTTCAAGGCCCAAGCACGGCGGAACCACACCCAATATCAGAAAATGATCCGTCGATTGCTCGATTTATATGCTGCTCGATTTCGGTAGGGGCGGCACGGCCACATAAGACGGCCGCCTATGTCGCATAGGCTATGCAAGCGGAATTGGTTGGCAAACGCCGGTTTGGGGATTCTGATACCAGTCTTGCCTCCCGCCGTGTCGGAGAAACACGCATCCTTGCTGCTCGAGTTGGCGGATCAAGTCGAGACGTTTCATGTAATCGGCAATTCCGCGACGTGG
>CBDAFL010000002.1:0-15138 GCA_965195225.1 uncultured Thermoguttaceae bacterium | reverse complement strand
GAGCGGAAATGTTCGGCGGCTGGATGTACCCCATGTCGTTGTAGATGCCGTCCGCGCCGTACTCGTCCAGAATTCGCACAACATTGGACAACAAATATGCCCGCCACCCGGGGCTTGCCGGCGAGCACTTCGCATACTGATAACACAGTTCAACGAGTGTTGGGTTTGACATGGCCCATTCCTCGCGGAAGTCCGGATCGCGCCGCTCGAAGTAACCGCTCGATATGTACAAGATCACCTTCATCCCGCGCTTGTGTACCATGTCCACAAATCGGTGGAAAGCGGCGGGATTGGCCGGCGTGAACTTGTGGCCCCCGAAAAGCCGCTGCGAATCGTTCCACTCCTCATGTAGTTGGATTAGCCCAATGCCGTGGTCCCGCAACTTGTCTAGCTCCTGCTCGTGCCAGTCGCCAATATCCCAGGGCTTCCTGGAGGGATATTCGCCAAGATTGTACATGCACTGGCCCGGCAGGTAGCTTGCGATCAGGTGCTCTCGCAAGCACTTGCGAATGCCGCGCCGGCAGAGCCGGATATTTTCAAGCCGCCGCCGGTGGTCTTCAGCCGTGTAGGTTTTCAGGACCGCGGGCGTGGTCGTGGCGGTCGTTTTGGTCGTGGCAGCCGCGGCAGTCGAGTTGGGGCTGCCGGAAGCAATAATGCCACCCGCTGCCGTCGCCGTCGCGACACCCTTTAGGAATTCACGTCTTTTCATCTGATTGGACTCCTCATTGTTTGATAACTGAAGTAGGCCGGGTCAAGACCCGGCAAGGTTGAATGGTGTTGGCGGATGCATTACGAATGAGCGCCGGGTTGTAACCAGGCCTACTTTCCAAAGGTTCCTTTCCGCGAGTGATTGGTGCAAGCCGGACGGGAAAAACCGCCGACGGCACACGGAGTGTGCCTGCTACTGTGTGGGCCAGGCGAGGGGTCAGAACGCTTTCCCGTCGATTGTCAGACCATCATGGCGATTAGCCAGGCGACGGTGGATTTCCGGGTCGATCGTGTAATTGACCATCCGTACCGAGCCGTCGCAGAGGGCCATGTGAAAGCCGACGGCGTGCGCGCTGCCGAACGACCACTCCATGGTATAGCCAGCCGTGTCCGGTAGCGGTGGCCACAGGGTCGCCGACGTAAGCCCGCTCCAACGCATGATGTCATGGTTGTCGCCCTGCCACGCGTCCGAGTTGTCGGCTGGATCCAAGCCGGTGGCGTAATTGTCGGGATTGAGGTACTTTTCACCCGCCAGATACGTATGGCTGGTTCCGTCCATGATATCCGCCATTCTAATCATACTGCCGCAATACGAGATGCCCGTGGCTACCCTGGCAACGTTGGCAAAGGTGGTCCGCGCGTCGGACGTCATTTGTCCTGGGGGGTTCTCGACTACGGTAGTGCTGCTCGGCCCCCCGTTATCCCCCGGCCAAAGTGCCCGTATAGGATGGTTGGAATCGGCGCGGCGATCGCCACCGTTGACGGCGTAGTCGTTGCGCCCCACCGTGGTCGGTATGGCGCTCGCATTTTTGGTCGGCCAAGTGTGTACCCATGGGTAGGCGATCGCCCGCCGCCGCGTGGGACAGTAGAGTACGCTGAGTGGCACGGACATCCGTTGCGTGTGGGCGGCGTACTTTTGCGCTTGCGGCAACCCGGCACCCATTTGGTGCAGCGCTTCCTGCTCGATATAGGGGAGGATGTTGTATATCCATCCGCCCGGCTGGCGCCAGTCGGTTCCTCGGTCGGCGTCGCCCGTCCAGGTAAACCCCCAACCGTTGGTGGGAAACCGCTTCACGGCGTTTTCATGACTTAGACAGCCCAGGGCAAGTTGCTTGAGGTTATTCTTGCACTGCACTTGCCGGGCCGCCTCGCGGGCCGCCTGCACCGCCGGAAGCAACAGCGCGATCAAGATGCCGATGATCGTTATGACGACCAAAAGCTCCACTAACGTAAAGGCGCGAGTGGATAGTGGATAGTGGATAGTGGATAGTGAATGAGAGGAAGGCTCGTTTAGCTGGCGGGCTTGCCCGCCTCGCGCCGATTTTTGGATTTTGGATTTTGGATTTGGTTCCATGATACTGCTCCAAGTGTGTCGTTTAGCCGGCGTACTTGCACACCGGCTAAAACATTCGTGGAACGGCGGATTTTGGACGGTGGACGCGCCCCTTCGGACACATCCACCATCCGCTATCCACCCATTCATTTGCCCCTCTCCCAAAGGGAAAAGGGAGAGTTTTTCTTGCTTACTGGCCACTGACCACCGGCCACTGGCCACTAAACTCTACTTACGTTTCCTCCAGGCGTAGCAGAGCAGCCCGATCAGGCCGGTCGCCAGCAACACGAGCGTACCCGGCTCAGGTATCTTCGGGTCGTCGAACACGTAGTTGTCGATCCACCCGGCGGGTGGATCATCTGATCCCCAAGCGTCGTTTGTGTAGAATTTCAGCCCGGTGACCACATATTCCCCCGCAGTCGGCGCGATGTTCAGGGGCTTGTTGACGATAACGGAGTCCTGAACCCAGCCAGTGCCCCCCGTCAGGTCGCGGTGGTAAAGAGTGCCAAGCCCGCCGGGCGTGGAGAAATCCATGATCAACTTGACCTCGTGCCAGCTATTATCCGTAACCGTGGCGTCGCCCCAGGATATACTGCCATTACTGTCGCGCAGATACCAGCAGTTAGTCCCACCAGAACTAGGGCCATAAGGGTAGCGTTCCATCCCGAACACCATATAATAATTATTGGTTTCATTCTCAAACTGGACACCACCGCAAATGATCTTTTCCGAGGTCGAGGTGTTGGGATTGGGCTTAAACTGGTAGCTCTGCCAGACGGCCGTATCCGTGCTCGTGAAACTGACCTGTTCGGACACGGGCCAGTCGCGCACGTTGCCGACATAGTTACCAGTGAAGACAGCAGAGCTACGGTGAATGGCTTTGCTGGTGTTCCCATCCGCCCCAACAACGTCGCCGACGGCAAAGTCGCCCCAGGAGGGGTGCGCCTTCACCCAAGCCGGGGTGTCTTGGCCGAGGAGCGAACCGTCGGTGAGGCCCTCGAAATCGTACGAGCGGATGGTTCCCGCTTGCACGGTACATGCGCCAACCAACAACACGATCAAGGCCCATCCGATAATAAAACTTCTCGTATTCATCGCAATTCTCCGAAAAGATGTGTCGTAACCGCTCGCGGGCCGGCGGCGACATGCCGCCAAAGTTCTTCCCGATGTCGCGGTTGTCCAAGTTCTCTTCTCCGTGCCGCTTTTCAAGCCATCGTAGGGTGCGTGAAACGCACCGCTCGGATCGCTTGACGTGAGGTTATTCCCGCTCATGGTGCGTTGCACGCACCCTACAACTCATGGACCATTCATGGGCGCACCCTCCTTTCCAGGAACGACCAACCCCTCGAACAACCGGCGTATTTCTTCCCGACGCAACGCCCGGCGGAAGACGGCGAGTTCGTCGATCCACCCTCCCCAAAACGCACCGGGCCTAAACCCCCGATCTTTGCTCCACACGTTCGCGCACCCGATCGTAAGGTAATCCCCGTCCAAAGCGGCGATGACGCCGTTGCTGGGGCTGGAACCCACCTCGACGCCGTTGCGATACAGGCGCAGGACCGATTCGTCGGCCACCAGCGCCACGTGTTGCCATTGGCCCATCGGAAACGGCGTCGAGCGGCCTTCTCGCACCTGAATTCGCTTGCCGTCGGCTTGGTCCAGCAACGCCTCCAAATCGCCGTCCCCCTGGTATTGCAGGCCGATAGTGAATCGGCACGGGCGGTCGGGAGCGTTCCAATCGCCCTCGCAGGCAATCCGGCCGCACAAGTCCGTCGTTCCGGCCTCGGCACGGACCCAGGCGGAGAAGGAAAGCTGGTTGGTCTTGCCGTCGGGCAACTCGGACACGATGGCGTAATCGTGGCAGTCCGGGCCACGCAGGTAGAGCGCGCCGTCGAAGCGGCCCCGCTGCCCCCATAGCCACGGCCGGCCATACCTGAAATCCCAGTGCAGCGTTCCGTGGCGGCCTCCGGGCGACGAATCGAACAGCGCCAACCGGTCTTCCTCCACTTTCTCCGGCCTCTCCATGCGGTAGTAGACCACCGGCCGCAACGAAAGGACCAGTGCGGCGTATTCGTCGCCGCGGCAGACGCGTTTCGGCGACGGCATGACGCGGACAAACCGCATCGCCTCGGCGGCGTCGGCAACAACAACCGCCGCGTTGCCCGACTGCACCACTCCGGTTTGGCCGGCCGATAGTACCTGTCCTTCGTTCGCTTTGCCGCTTGGCGAAGTTGACGCCAAACGCACCTTGCCGACAAACACTTGCGTCTTGGTCCGCCCCTCCTCGCCCACTTCCACACCGAACTCGGTACCCAGGTCGGTGACGACGGCGGTGGGGGTGCGGACGGAGAATAGGGATGAAGGATGAAGGATGAAGGATGAAGGAGATTTCTGATTTGCCGCTTGCGGTTTCGCACTCTCCCCTCTCCCCTCTCCCCTCTCCCCTATTCGTGCCGTCAGTTTTCCCAGTGCGAGGTAGCCGCTGGCGGTGGATTCGACTTCGTAGGTGCAAGGGCCTTGAAGAATGACCTTCGCGCCGGAGTCGTAGGTGATTTCCAACAGCCCGGAAGAGAGGATGTATTTGCGGCCCAAGGGAACGTGGGCAAACCCCGGCGGGGGCAGATAGTGGGGATCGTCGGACCATTTCACATCGACCATGCCGGTGATGCGGCCGACGAACACCATCTCCTGCCTGACATCCGACGGAACCGACTGCGACGGCGCCTCGGCGATATGTTGGTAGTGGGTGACTTTTATGGCCCAAGCACCCAGCAGCAGCATGCCCATAACCACCGTGGTAATCAACCAAGCCAAGGGTACTTCCTGGGAGAAAAATCCCATCGTGCCGTGATAGGCGTCGCCAAAGAGAGACGGGGTGTTTATGGGCGGCGGAATGTTTATTTCCGGCGACTCGGCATCCCCCTGGGGCGGAGACGGCGCGGCGGAGACTTCGCCCAAACCCGTGACCACGATACAGAGGGTGGCAAACCACTCGCGACGGGCCGGATCGGCGACCAACAACGCGTCCAAACGCTCGACCTCCTCCGGGGAAGCCGATCCGTCCAAATAGCGAACGGCCAACACGTCCGATTCGACATCAAAGTTTGTGGAGGTGGACATATTGTGATCAGGTAGCGCTACGCTCCTGCTCCGCCAGCCGTTTCCGAATGCAATCACCCAGCTTCTTGTAAGCGCGGCTGAGAGCCACGTAGATCGTGTTCAACGAACGGCCCAATGCCTCTGCCATGGAGGCGCCGCTCTTGCCCTCCTGGTGGCGCATGCAAACCAATTGACGGGCGTAAGGGCTCAACTGATTCTGGCACTCCAGCAGATACTCCTTCAAGTCGGACAAACTCAGAGAATCGTATGTCCGCCAATGCGGCTCCAACCACGCCAACGTCTCGTTGTCCAAGACGGCCGGAGCGCTCCTTTGTTTTCGCAAGACGTGCAGGGCCTTGTGCCGGGCAACCTGACGGGCCCACGACGGGAAAGCACGCGCGTCGCGGATTTCCTCGCATTTGCTCACCGCCACGACGGATACCTCTTGCAGAATATCCTCGGCCACGTGTTCGTCGCGGACCATCGCCCGAATCCAGGCAAGCAGTTTCACCCGCTCGTCGAACAGTAGCCGGACTATTGAGTCGCGGTCCATGGGCAAACACCCTCACCTTCTCTTTCTATTATGATAATTCCACCTCGCGGCCAATTCTGTACATTTCCCCCCCGAAAAAATCCAAGAGGGGGGTGTCCGACTGAAGCGTGCTTGGTTTTTGTGAATGCCAAGGGGTCGGATATTGCCACGTTAGTTCTACAGCGCAAGGTCAGATTACAGATGCATTGTGAGCGACGGGCCACGCTACAGTCAGGGCGCGATTTGGCGCCGGACGATGCGACAGGGTGCGACGAAGAAGACCTGGAACCAAGAAATGGCACAAGCCCTAACCCTTTACGAGTTTCGGGCTTGTGCGAAGACGTGCGAGACAATACGAAGCGGAGGGCAAGGGACTCGAACCCTCAACGGCTTACGCCGCACCTGATTTCGAGTCAGGCCGCTAACCAATTCGCATACCCTCCGGTCGCTTACTAATAATTTATCTCATCGGCCACTCGCCGACAAGAAGGGACTTCGTCTTCGTAGCCGGTAATAGCCCGACAGGCGTTACAACGCATAATTTCAGCAGATTCCAGCAAGGCGATCGTATGATTGCCCGGTGAAACCCATACATCCCCACTCCCTGATGGGGTCTGGAAACCGGGTGGTAGCGACAATGGCCGCGGTGCGCAATCTGACGGTTCACGGGGATGCTCGTGCTGTGTCGGCGCAAGCAGATTGTCTACGTTTGCCGGCTCGGGACTGCCGATACCGCCGAATGATGGTGGAGGCGCATCGGTCTCGGCCGGAACCCCATCCTCGACTACCGTGCGACACGGTCCCAAAACAACAAGGAATTACGACTTATGGATAAAGACACCTATCGCGTGGTCACCCGGGGGTCCGATGGGCAAATCCGCATCCGCGACTACGACAACAGCGAGACGCTATTGAAGCGACATTGCCAGATTGGCGTGGACGATTGCAGTACGGACCTGGGGTTGCGGGGACGGCCGGTGTTCCGCGGCTTGATCGGACCGATGCCCGAGGGAGAGAACGTCATCCGATACGAATCGCCGGAAGTATTCGAGACCCTGACGAAGGACTGGAGTACGGCGAAGCCTCCCCGTCGTCGATCGCGCAGCAAGACGCCGGCCGTATAGCGGGCCGTTGAAAAAGTCGGATTTCGGGAGTTTGGGTGCCACTGCCGGCTTGTCCAGCAGTGTTTTTCCGGTAGTTTCCTCCATGCACTGCTGGACAAGCCAGCAGTGGCGCCCTTTTTCAACGGGCCGTATAGCGGGCTTGCAAATTCGTGCAAGATCGGCCATCCTGGGGGAATTGGCATTCTCCACCGATTCAAGCGCGTACTCCGATGATCGACGAGAAACTGCTTTCGATCCTTGCCTGTCCAACGGACCACACCCCGCTCGGTGTCGCCGACGAAGAGACTATCGCTCGGCTCAACCGGGCGATCGCGGCGGGGCGGGTGAAAAACCGTTCCGGACGGCGAGTCGAGCAGCCGCTGGAAGGCGGTCTGCTCCACGCCGACAAAACCATCTTGTATCCGATCCTCGACAGCATCCCCGTGCTGTTGGCCGACGAGGCCATCCTGCTGTCACAGATCGAATAGCGGTGGAAGGGAACCGTTCTCAACAACGGCTATCCGTCTTTTTCCCGCCCAAACCGAAACGGGGCGGCCAGCGCCAAGCCGGTGAAGTAGACCAGCCCGCCAGACCAAAGCACGTCGCTGGGAAAGTGGCAGCCGACGGCCATCCGCGCCAGACCGATCACGACGCCGCTGGCTAGTCCCAGCAACATGAACGACACGGCCAGCCGCCGGCGGCGTCGATAGAGGACGAACGCCGGAGCCATCAGGTAGAACCCCGTCGCCGCGTGCCCGCTGGGGAACGAAGCGTCCGACGCGACGCAGCCTCGTTGCCCAACCGGTATGAAGTCTCGCTGACCGCCGAACGGCGCGGTATCGTGTGGGCGGGGCCTCTGCCAGAAGGGTTTGCAGACTTCGTTGACGAGTATTCCCGGACCAACGATCAGCAGCAGTGCGTAGAAAAGCCCCGGATCGCGCCAGCGTTCGATTCTCGCCCAGAAGAAACTCACGATCCAGACGATCAGACCGCCGCCGCCGAGAATCCAGGCGGGATACACGCCCCAGTCGTAAAGTGCTTGCCAAGGTTGCGCGTGCATCTGCGGCCAACGTGCGACTCGAGTTTGGCCGACCGCATCGTCCGAAAAGAATGGACGCAGCAACGCGACATCGAGGTCCGTCGTCCAGAAAATGGTCGTCCCCACCGCCAACACCGCCGCCGGAATCCACACGGCCGGCCGGCGGAGGGCGGAAACCACGTCGGTTGCTGTCTTCCTCCAATAATTCATAGGGATTGGGGATTAGAGGCACGGGGTTCGGGACTCGGGGCTCGGGGTTCGGGGCACGGCAAATCCCAAATCTTCCGCCCTCCGCCTTCTTCCAATCCCTCCCTATTGATCTCCCAGTACGTCGTTCAGCACGTCTTCGTTCACGTAGATCGGCAGCATCGGGTCGCACGTGACCGCCACGGCGATGGCGTCCGAAGGCCGGGCGTCGATCTCGATCAGCTCGCCGTCGTGGCGGACCCGCAGCCGGGCGAAATACGTGTGGTCCTTCAACTCGTTTATCACCACGTCCTGGAACTCTCCCCCGAGGTTCTCGACCACGTTGACGATCAGATCGTGCGTCAGCGGACGCGGCGACGGATAGCCCTTCACCCGCCGGTCGATGCTCGTGGCCTCGAAGATGCCGATCAGGATCGGAAAAGTCCGATCGCCGTCGATCTCCTTCAGGTAGATTACCTGCTGGTCGTTGATCTCGCTGATAATAATCCGGGAAAGTTCCATGGGAACAGGCATAGCCGCACTCTCCACGCTCACGATGAGTCGAAACGCTTGCCGGCAACCGCCGGACACTACGTACCATTATAAGGTCGAGCCAAGCGTAATTACCAGAGGGGGGAAGGGGGGAGGGGAGAAGAGAGAGGGGAGAAGAGAGAGGGGAGAGGGGAGAGGGGAGAGAAAAAAGCCGTATCCGCCAATCTCTCTTCTCTCTTCCCTTCTCCCTCTTCTTCCTTCAACTAGCCATTGTCCGCAGCACGTCGAGCAGACTCTCGGGCACGGCCTTGTGCCGGGCGTAGGTCTCCGCGAACGGAGTGAGGACCAACTCGCCTCGGACTACGCCGGCCATCATGCCGCTTGAACCGCCATCCAACGAGCAGACGGCGAAATCGCCCAGCCGCGTGGCCAGAATGCGATCGTCGGGGACCGGCGTGCCGCCGCGTTGCAGGTGGCCGAGCAAGAGCACTCGGGTGTCGAACGGACATCCCGCCCGGCGGAGCTTGTCGCCGAGAACGGCTGCCCCGCCCAGTTCGTCCCCTTCGGCCACTATGACCATGATCGACTTCTTACCCCGCGCCTTTAATGTCTTGAGGTGTTCGACGGTTGCGGGGACGTCGGTGTGGGTTTCCGGCAGGGCGACCACCTCGGCCCCGCCGGCCAAAGCGGTCCACAGGGCGATGAATCCGCTGTGCCGGCCCATGACCTCGACCAGGAACAGCCGCTCGTGGCTCTCGGCCGTGTCGCGCAGCTTGTCTACCGCCTCGACCGCCGTGTTGACGGCCGTGGCGAATCCGATCGTGTAGTCGGTGCCCAGCAGGTCGTTGTCGATCGTGCCGGGGCACCCGACTATTTGTCCGTCCCAATGCCGGGCCAGCTCGACCGCGCCGCGCAAGGTGCCGTCGCCGCCGATGGGAATCAGGGCGTCGATGCGGTGTTTGCGCAGGACGTCGGCGGCCTGTTTTACTCCCTCCTCGGTGCGGAACAGTTCGCTGCGGCTGGTGCCCAGCACCGTTCCGCCAAGATGCAAGATATTGGAGACCGAACGGAGCCGCATCAACGGTTCGCCGTCGGCCTGGTGGAAGAAGTCTTCTTCCAGCAGACCTTGGTATCCGCGGCAGATGCCGATGACCTCGTGTCCCTTGGAGACCGCCGAGCGAATGACCGCGCGGACGCAGGCGTTCATACCCGGCGCGTCGCCGCCGCTTGTGAATACTCCGATTCGCATGGGAAGTAGTGGGTAGTGGGTAGTGGGTAGTGGGGGTAGTTACGGTTCTTGTTTTGGATGGATCAATTGTCGATTGATTACGCCGATAATTTCTTTTGCCACGTCGCTCTTATCGCCGGCAAAGCGGCCCAGCGATTCGCCGCGTCGGTCTAGTATCTCGACTTGCGTGTCGATCGACTGCACTGCCTGGGGACCGTTGACGACGATCAGATCGCAGCCTTTCCGTTGCAGCTTTTTCATTGCCCCGGTTCGCGGGTCTTCGGTCTCCAGGGCGAAAGCCACGATCCACTGCGAGTCTTTCCTGTCGGCCGCCAGGGTGGCCACGATGTCGGGCGTTTCCACCAATTCCAAACGGAGCGGTTCCCCGGTCTTGTGGATTTTTTGCCGCGCGACCGACGGCGGTCGATAATCGCAGGGCGCGGCCGCGGCAATCAGTCCGTCGCAGGCCGGAAAAAGCCGCAAACACGCATCGAGCATTTCCTGGGTCGAACTGACGCGATGCACTTCCGTCCCGTCCGCGTATTCCACGTCTGCCGGCCCGCCGACAACAACGACCTGATGTCTGGCCTCGACGACGGCGGCCGCCAGCGCCGCCCCCATTCGACCGCTCGACGCGTTGGTAAAATACCGCACCGGATCGAGGTATTCCCGCGTCGGACCGGAAGTGATTAGGATGCGAGACATTTGTAGGGGCGAAGGGCGAGGGATTGGGCTGTTAAGGCGCCTCGGTTTTCAATCTTTGAGCGCTTTCCAAAACATATTGCTTGACCTGCGGATTGTTGCTGACCTCCGCAGCAAAGTTGTACAGTGAAATTGCCTGATCCCACTGTCGTTTTTTCTCGCATCTTATTGCATGAGATATGACCGACTCGATATCGGCATCAATATCTACTGATTCTTCCGCAATGAGTCTGAGCCTCGCGAGATCTCGTTCTATCGGCCATTGCTTTACGGCAAGCAAAAACAAGAAAACGATATTGGCAATTGGCACAAAGAGAAGCAAGGGGAACCACCAAGAATATCCGATTCGCCGCAACATGCTCCCTACAACTCCAACAACGATGACGATGGCGAGCGTGTAGAGTGCGGTAATGATTAGGGTTTCCATCAGGCCGCTCCAGCTATACGAAAAGACTGCTCAAATGTTCGACGCGTTGGTCAAATACCGCACCGGATCGAGGTATTCCCGCGTCGGACCGGAAGTGATTAGGATGCGGGACATTAGTGGGTAGTGGATAGTGGGTAGTGGTCAGTGGTCAGTGGATAGTGGTCAGTGGTCAGTGGTCAGTGGCGGGCACTGACACGCTATCCTGCACCCTCCTTTTTTCCCGCCGACCTAGCTTTACTGCTCTACATATTGAACCAATTGCACCAATTCCGCCGAGGATGAGCCCCGCCCAATTAAACCACATGCTTGCGGTGATAAGGGGTTGGATCGTCTGCAGGAAACCGGAAGCGATTCGCAGGGGTATCCCGCCGATGACGACGTTCCCAAGAAGAAGACACAATGGAGCGATTGCCAATACCAGGAGTGACCAATGTCGGGATATTTTCCAATGCAGAATGGCCGCCAGGAACAACGCGAATAGTACGAATAAGGGTAGCCAAATCATCAACATTCCTGGAGGGGGAATATAAATTGGTTCGGCTTCCATGTTCGGTTCCTGGTGCTATCCACTACCCACTACCCACTACCCACTACCCACTGCTTCAAGCCGCTCGGCAATCGCCTGAAAAATCGCCTCCGGCTCGGCCATTCGGCCTGGGCCGCTGGTGCCGCAACTGAGGCGGCCTTCCTCGGGGTCGATCAGAATGAGGCCGTCCTCGCGTAGTTGGGCCACGTTGCGCTGGACCGCCGGCTTCCCCCACATCAGGCTGTTCATCGTCGGGGCCATCAGCACCGGACCATCGAAAGAGAGCAGGATCGTGCTCAGCAGGTCGTCGGCCAATCCGCAGGCGGCCTTGGCCAGGATGTTCGCCGTGGCCGGGGCAACGCAGAGCAACTCGGCCTTGGCGGCGAGTTCGATGTGCGGATGGGCGCCGCGGTCGAATACTCGGGTCAACACCGGCCGGCCGCTCAGCGCCTCGAACGTCTTGGGACCGACCAGCCGCGTGGCCGCGCGGGTCATGACGACCGTCACGCCAGCCCCGGCCCGCACGAGTTGGCTCACCAGACCAGCGGTCTTGTAGGCGGCGATTCCGCCGCTGACCCCGATCAGTATTTCGCGTCCGGTCATAGATTGCGGAAGTCCATGTCCATGGGGCCGGGTTCTTGGGCGCCCGCCGCCACTTGCACGTTCAATTCGGTGTCAAGGAAAATCTTGTCCTGCATGATCTCGTCGATGACGACCTGCATTTTGTTTTTGTTTTCGGCGTTGGCCAACGGCCGGGCGCCGGCGTTGATCTGTACCAGGCGTTTTTGGATCAGCGTCGATAGCTTGAACCGCCCCCCGACCTTGTTAATGATCTCTTCTTCCCGCAGTTCTTCAATCATGTTGGCTCTTCTCCCATTCTTGTGTCAGGATTTCGCGGATATCGTGGACCGCCTGATCCAGGCGGTCGTTGATGACTTGATATTTGTATCGGTCGGCCAAGGCCAACTCGCTATCGGCCCGGGCAAGCCGGCGTAGGACGGCCTCTTCCGATTCGGTGCCGCGGCCGCGCAGCCGGCGTTGTAATTCATCGCACGAACTGGGCCGCACGAAGATCGTAATTGCGTCGGCAAACTTGCTTACGACCTCCCCGGCGCCCTGCACGTCAACCTCTAAAACTACCCATTTTCCCGCGCTAAGACCAGGGGTTACCTCCGACCAGAGAGTTCCATACCAGTAGTTATAGCTAAATACCTTGAAGCACTCGACGAACTCACCCCTCTGTCGGCGTAGCTGAAACTCGTCGTCGGTCAAGAAGTGATAGTCCACCCCGTCGGTTTCGTCCGGGCGCGGCGGCCGGGTGGTGGCCGAAACGCAACGGACCAACGGCACGCGGCACTCCCGATACACGCGCCGCATAACCGACGTCTTGCCCGCCCCCGAGGGGCCTGAAATCACGATCAATTTTCCTTGCGACGCCGGCACGATTTACTCTATGTTCTGGATCATTTCCCGGATTCGTTCCACCGCCGTTTTAATTTCGATGACCTCTTGGGCAATCTCCACGTCGTTGGCCTTCGACCCGATCGTGTTGGCTTCGCGGAACATCTCTTGAGTGAGGAAGTCGAGCTTCCGGCCGGAGCTTTCGGTCAACTCCATCGTAGAGCGAAACTGTTGCAGATGGCTCCGCAGCCGGACGATCTCCTCGGAGATGTCGCCGCGGTCGGCGAAGAGACTGACTTCCTTAATCAAGTCGGCCGGTTCGAGAGTTACCTTATACTCGGCCAACACCCGCTGGAGCCGTTCGTGGAGCCGGTTTCGGTAGTCTTCGACGACCAACGGCGCCCGCTGCTCGACCCGATCGAGACTCTCGGCGGCCGTGCGGCAATTGGCCTCGAGGTCGGTGGCCATGGCGCGTCCTTCTTCGGCCCTCATGCGTCCGAGGTCTTCCAGCGCTTCCCGCAGAGTGGGTTCGATCAGCGGCCAATCCGTCCCGGCGTCGGAGGCATTGTCGAAGGTGTCGTTCACAACGCCGGGCAACGGCAGGAGGGCCTCGAACGGCGGATCGTTTGTGTTTCCACTATCCCATTTCTTCATCAGCGAGCGTAGCTGCCCGTGGTATTGCTCCAGCACATCGACGTTGATTTTGTAATCCTCGGGCAAGCGCCGACGATCGACCCGGACGTTTACCTGGATCGTCCCGCGATGGACGGCCTGTCGCACCGCCGCCTCGACCAACGGCTCCAAGGCGGCGTAGCCTTCGCTGGTGCGAACGGTCAGCTTGAGAAAACGGTTGTTGATCGCGCGTATTTCAATCGCCACCGAGAAGCCGTCCCGCCGGCAATGCGACTCTCCGAAACCGGTCATGCTCCGCAACAAGGCAAGGTCACTCCGGAAGAAGGGATTGGGGATTAGAGATTAAAGATTAGGGATTAGAAGCGTGGAATTCGTTTATCCGCCTCCCTACTTCTATTCCGTTTTCGGGGCTGGTTTATTTTCGGTTGCCGGCGTGGCTTTGCCGGCGGGTTGTTTCTCGTCTGGGGCCGGGGCCGAAACGCCCGGCCTCCGCTCCACGTCGCCACCCAACTCTTGATCCAACGGTCCTCCGCCGCCGGCGACGCCTAAAACCTTCACTGTGACAATGCACAGGATGATCCAGAAGCTGGCCACGCCGATCGTGATTTTGGTAAAAAGGTCGCCGGCCTTTGTGCCAAACGCACTCTGGCCTCCCATGCCGCCGAAAGCCCCCGCCAGACCGCCGCCCTTGCCGCGCTGGACCAGCACCAGCACGATCAAAAAAACCGCCGTGACTAGCAGCAGGATCATCAACAAAGAGGTCACGAAGCCATTCATGTGTCTTTTTCCATTGTTGTAGGACGGAGCTGGAAATCCACCCTACGTGCTTTCTTGCAGTCCTAAAAAAATCAACCGGCCTTTTCGGCGATGCCCAAGAACTGCTCGACTTTCAGGCTGGCCCCACCGACCAAGGCGCCGTCGATATCGGGCCGATCGAGCAACTCGGCGGCATTTTCCGGCTTGACACTCCCCCCATACTGAATCCGCACCGAGCCGGCAATCGAGTCATTATAACAGTCCTCGATGATCTTGCGAAGGGCTGAATGCACTTCCTCCGCCTGTGGGGGGGTAGCGACCTTGCCGGTCCCGATTGCCCAAACAGGCTCGTAAGCAATCGCAATGCCGGCCATTTGCTGGGGCGATAGTCCGGCCAGCGAACCATCGACCTGGCGGCGGATGACCGTCATCGTCTGCCCCGCTTCGCGCTGGGCGAGCAACTCGCCGACACAGACGATCGGCGCCAGTTCGGCGGCGAGCGCGGCATGGACCTTCCGGTTGACCTCTTCGTCGGTCTCGCCCAGAATGTGCCGCCGTTCGCTGTGGCCGAGGATGACGTAGGTGCAACCGAGGTCGCGTAGCATCGTGGCGCTGAGTTCTCCGGTAAAGGCCCCGTCCGGCTGGTGATACATGTTCTGCGCCCCCAGTGCGACGTTCGAGCCGGCAATTGCCCGGCCGACGGCCTCCAGGTAGCAGCTTGGCGGACAGACGGCCAAGTCCACCCCATCGATTGCTTCAGCGCCTTTCGCCACCCCCTCGGCCAGCGCAACGGCCGAGGCCCGAGTGGTGTTCATCTTCCAATTTCCGGCAATAAACGGTCGTCGCATCCAAGACGCTCCTTGAAAAATTAGTGGTCAGTGGTCAGTGGTCAGTGGTCGGTGGTCAGTGGTCAGTGGTCAGTGGTCAGTGGCCAGTGGCCACTATCCACTATCCACTATCCACTATCCACTAT
>CBDAFL010000001.1:0-2900 GCA_965195225.1 uncultured Thermoguttaceae bacterium | reverse complement strand
CTTTGCAGGTGCCGGTTCCGGATCGGGTAACTTTATCCTGTCAACCACGGAAGCCGGCATAACAAACCCGAGTGGTATTCAGAATTTGACCGCGAGCGGCGACATCACGATTGCCGCAAGCGATGAGAGTGAAATCGACGCAGATGCTGGTACCGGTGCCTTGGCAGTCGCAGCAGGCGACGGTGATTTCGGCGCCATTGCGGCTGGCGCTGCGGCGGCCGAAAACCACATTACAAAGACGACAACGGCGGCCTTGAAGAACGTCAACGCCAGCGGCGACAACGTCAGCGTCACGGCCAATGCCACATCAACGATCAATGCCCTTACCTTTGGCGTTGCCGGCGCGCTTTCAACCGAAGGGACACTGGCCCTTGCTGGTGCAGGCTCGGGTTCGGGCAACTTCATCAGCAGCGATGTCTCGGCTCTCATCGACCCCAGCACCATTATTGCGACTGGGGGTGTAGCCGTTTCGGCCGTCGATGCCAGCACCATTACTGCGACCGCCGGTGCTGTGACCCTGTCGATCAATGTGGACGAAGGGACTAATGTGGGTATCGGCCTGGGCATTTCCATCGCGATCAACGAAATCAACAGCACGGCAACCGCGATCATCGATGATACCACCGTCAATGCCGGCGGCAACGTCGACGTAACAGCTTCCAGCACAGGGTCCATCGAAGCCTTGGCCTTGGGCGTTTCGTTGACCATTTCTCAGTCCAGCGACGGCGCTGCGGCGAGCATCAGCGCCAATGTGGCGGTAACCACCAACGACATCAATTCGACTACCCGTGCGGCGATCGAGGATTCCGCACCTAGCACGGTCAACACGGTTTCTGCCGGCGGCATGGTTACCCTGAGCGCCACCGACAGCGGAGTCATTAGCGCCAATGCGATTTCGGCCCAGCTCAACATCGCGATCAGCAGCGGTGGCAACAGCATCAGTGGTGGTGTTGTGGTGTCCGCCGCTGACAACAACATCAACAGCACAACCGAAGCGATCATCGATAATGTTGACGTTACGGCTACTGGCGACGTCTCCGTGACCGCGTCCTCGTCCAAGGATATCGATGCCGTGGTAGTCGCCGCAGCGGCAAGTGTAAGTATCACCAGTGGCAGCGATAGTGCAATTTCGCTGACAGGTGCCGGAGCCGGTGCTGGCAATTATACAAACAATTCGGTGTTGGCCATCATCCGCAGCGCGGATGTGACCTCCATCGGTGGTTCGGTTGCCCTGAACGCCACCGATGCCACCACTATAAACGCCGATGTGGTCGCGGCGGCGCTAAGTGCTTCGGTCAGTTCCGGCAGCAACTCCGCCTCGTTGGCCGTAGGTGTGAGTGTCGCCATTAACGACATCACCAACACCACGCGGGCCGTTGTCGAAGGCGGTTCCAATATTACGAGCGCCGGTACTTTTGACGCCCATGCCAGCTCGTCCGGCGATATCATCGTCCACGGTGTAGCAGCGGCGTTGAGCGTCGGCGTAGGCAGCGGCACGGTAACCCTGTCCGGCGCGGGCGCAGGTGTCGGCGTTACCAACACGACCACCAATACCATCGAGGCGGGTGTCATCGGTGCATCCTCCGTGGATGCCGATGGGGCCGTCAGCATTTCAGCAACGGATTCGGCGACCGTGAGCGCGACGGTGGTGAGCGCAGCGCTCAGCGTGTCGGTGGGCGGAGATGTCAATATCTCCCTTACCGCCGCCGTATCGGTTGCGACCAATACAATTAATAATACTGTTCAGGCCCATATACTGGATTCAAAGATGATCTCCGGTGGGGCGCTGGACATCACATCGACATCTGACAAGGACATCGACGCAATTGGCATTAGCGCGTCGATTTCCGTTAGTGCGGGCGGTGGAACCCTCGGCTTATCCGGTGCAGTGGGCGTCACGCAGGCGACCAACACAATTGGTGGTGTGGTCGAGGCAGTTATCGCCGACGCTGATGAAGTTGAACTTCAGACGGTCGAAGCCGGTGGTCTGATGACCATGCTGGCCGACAACACCAGCACCATCGATGCTACGCTGGCGGTCCTCTCGGCCTCCGTGGCCGCTGGCTCAGGCACAGTTACCATCTCCCTCTCCGGTGCGGTCTCGGTGACCTCGAACACGATCACCAGCGCTGTTCTGGCGGGCATCGATAATTCGGATGTCGTTGCCTCAGGCGCCGTCTCGATCGACGCCAATGCCGACAATTCGATCAACGCAAATACGGTTGCCGTGGCTGTCAGCGTATCGGCGAGCAGTGGGACTGTAAGTCTTTCCGGAGCCGTGGGTGTTGCCTCGGCAACGAACAGTATCGGCGGTTCCACCCAGGCCCTGATTGCGAACAACAGTTCGGTTGAAGCTGCGGGCAGCATCGGTCTCAACATCAATGACACTGCCACGATCAATTCCAATGTGATTGCGGCGGCCATAAGCGTTTCCGCCTCCAGCGGCAGCGTTTCCGGCTCCCTCGCCTTATCTGTTTCGCTTGCCGAAAATACCATTTCCGGCACCAGTCGTGCGGCCATCGACAATTCGGAGGTAGTGACGACGGGTGGTACGCTCAGCGATGTAACCGTCTCGGCCCTGGCCGACAATGAGATCAATGCTGTTGCCGCTGCAGTCAGTCTCAGCGTGGCGGCGAGCAGTAGCGCCGGGCTGTCGTTTGCCGGTTCGGGTGCGTATGCGAAAAATGTCATGACAAACTCGATCGAGGCCTCAATCGTAAATGGAAGCTACGTGGATACGGAAGGTTCTCTGGAGGTACTGGCAGTTGACAGTTCATCCATAACCTCACTGCTTGTTTCCGCCTCCGTTTCAGTTGCAGCGAGCAGTACGGCTGCCGTTTCAGTGGGCGTTGCGGTGACGCTCACGGAAAATATTATCGAGAGCACTATACTTGCTTCAA